>NZ_CP123000.1:4175000-4735000 GCF_029854435.1 Neorhizobium petrolearium
CGCGGGAGATTTCCGGTTACCTTCAGTCACAGACCGGAGAAGCAGATCTTGGCCCTGGCGATGTGCTGCGCATCGGCGTGATCCAGGAAGGCGACATGGTTCTGGTCGTCCGCGCGAGCGTTTACCGTCGCAGTAAGCATCAGGTTACGGTTGCCATCGACGATCATGGCCGTTTCGTCGCCGGCGAGGAGCCGCCGATGCTGGATGCCGTCGCCTCCGCCTTCAGCGAACAGCCGCCACAGATCGCCACCAGCCGCGAACTGCCGCGCGTCTATGACGGTATCTATCGTGCCGCTCTCTCTTACGGCATGAGCAAGGAAATGACGGGGCTGCTTGTGAAACTGCTCGCAAGCAATGCCGACCTCCAGGCCCAGTTGAAGCCGTCGGACAACATCGAAGCGTTCTTCTCCGTCACAGATGAAAAGGGCCAGGCGGACAAGAATTCCGAATTGCTCTATGTGAGCGCTCACTTCGGCGACACGACGACCCGCTTCTATCGTTTTCAGAATGCCGACGACGGCTCGATCGACTATTTTGACGAAAACGGCAAGAGCATCCGGCAGTTCCTGCTGCGCAACCCGGTCCCGAACGGCCGCATGACGTCGGGCTTCGGCATGCGCGGCCACCCGATCCTTGGGCGAGCCCTTATGCATACCGGCACCGACTGGGCCGCGCCGCGCGGCACCCCGATCATCGCGACCGGCAACGGCGTCGTCGAAAAGGCCGGCTGGGATTCCGGCGGATACGGCAACCAGACGATCATCCGCCATGCCAACGGTTACGAATCCTCCTACAATCACCAGAGCGCGATCGCTTCGGGAGTTCGCGAAGGCGCAAAGATAACGCAGGGCCAGGTGATCGGTTATGTCGGCTCGACCGGCCAGTCCACCGGTTCCCACCTTCACTATGAGCTGATCGTCAACGGCACGAAGGTCGACCCGATGAAGGTGCGGCTACCGGGCGGCAGTTCGCTTAAGGACAAGGCACTCGCCCGTTTCGAGGAAGAGCGCAAGCGCATCGACGCATTGCTCGACATCCAGCCATCCGATGAACTCGCCAGCCGGTGAGTTCGCTCAATAATCGACAGTAAGCGTGCGGGCATCAGCGTCCAGGACCGCCATGCCGCCGATAGGAGTGGTCAGCGCTCCTTTACCGTGACCGAACGGAAGCCCCCCTAATACGGGAATGCCGAGCGCGCGGATATGTTCGTCGATGATGGCGATGATCGCCTCGCCCTTCTCGCGGTTCGACAGCGTGAATTGCCCGGCGGCTATGCCCGCGATTCCGTCCAGGGCTCCCGATTTCATCAGCAGGGTCAACATACGATCCGTAAGCCCGGGCATGCAATCCACGGCTTCGATCAGCAGGATCGCGCCGTCGAACGAAGGAAGTCCCCAGCCGATCATCGTCGCCAATGTCTCGAGATTGCCACCGATCAACCGACCCTGCGCCCGGCCTGACGTCGTCGTCTTCGCGCTGACTTCATCGTCGCGGGCCGTGAAAACGATCGTGCCTGCCTCCATCAGGAAGCGCATCAGGATATCGGTATTGGAGGGACCCTGCCCGCCGTCATCGCCATAAAGCGTGCCATGCAGACCGATGAGACCGCAGCGCCGCATCAGCATCATGTGGATGGCCGTGATATCGCTGAACCCCAGAAGGGGTTTCGGGTCGCGCCGGACCGCATCGAAATCGAGACTGCCTGCTATTCTGTATGAGCCACGGCCGCCACGTGTCGCAAAAACCGCCCTTACCTGCGGATCGGACAGGGCCTGATTGAGGTCGGATAGACGCTGCTCATGCGTGCCGGCATAAAGACCGTGCTCGGCAAAGGCATAGGTGCCGAAATCGACATCGAAGCCCATGCCCCTCAGGCGCTCTGCCCGCTTCAGGATGAGGTCGCGATCCGGCGTACTTGCCGGCGATACGAACCTGATCTTGTCGCCCGGTTTGATTTTCGATGGAAAAAGCGGCTCGGACATGTCGCATCCCCCTATCCCCAAATGAAAAAGGCCGCCCCGAAGAGCGGCCTTGGGAAAGCGGTTACGCCGCCTCGCTGACTTCCCGCTTGACGCGGAAGAGCAGCCGGTCGGATCCGGAGCTGACCGCGACGGTCGAGCCGTCCGGGACTGAGCCGCCCAGGATCTGCTCGGCGAGCGGATCCTGCACGTATTTCTGGATCACCCGCTTCAGCGGCCGGGCGCCATACACAGGATCATAACCCTTGTCGGCCAGCCATTCGCGGGCATCCTCGCCGAGCTCGATCGTGATCTTGCGTTCCGCCAGAAGCGCGACAAGCCGCTTCATCTGGATGTCGACGATCGCCCCCATCTCGCTGCGGGCCAGGCGATGGAACAGGATGATCTCGTCGACGCGGTTCAGGAATTCCGGACGGAACGAGGCCTTGACCACATCCATCACCTGGTCGCGGACGCTGTCCACATCCTCGCCCTCGCGCAGATTGGTAAGGTATTCCGCGCCGAGGTTCGAGGTCATGATGATGATCGTGTTCTTGAAGTCGACCGTGCGGCCCTGCCCGTCCGTCAGACGCCCGTCGTCAAGCACCTGCAGGAGGACGTTGAACACGTCCGGATGCGCCTTCTCGATCTCGTCGAACAGCACCACCTGATAGGGTTTGCGGCGGACAGCCTCCGTCAGCGCGCCCCCTTCGTCATAGCCGACATAACCGGGAGGCGCACCGATCAGCCGGGCGACCGAGTGCTTCTCCATGTATTCCGACATGTCCATGCGGATCATCGCCGTCTCGTCGTCGAACAGGAAGCGGGCGAGTGACTTCGTCAGCTCTGTCTTACCGACACCGGTTGGGCCCAGGAAGATGAACGAGCCGATCGGCCGGTTCGGGTCCTGCAGGCCGGCGCGCGAACGGCGAACCGCACGCGAGACCGCCTGCACGGCATCGCCCTGGCCGACGACGGACTTCGCCAGTTCGTCTTCCATCCTGAGCAGCTTCTCGCGCTCGCCTTCCAGCATCTTGTCGACCGGAATGCCCGTCCAGCGGGAAACCACATGGGCGATTGCATCCGGGGTGACGACTTCCTGCACCATGGCATTGGTCGAGCCGTCCTTGGCTTCGGCGTCCACGAGACGCTTTTCCAGATCGGGGATCACGCCATAGGTCAGCTCGCCCGCGCGCTGGTATTCACCCTTGCGCTGGGCAGTCGCCAGTTCGTTGCGGGCCTCGTCGAGCTGCTTCTTGAGGTCGGCAGCAAGACCGAGCTTCTGCTTTTCCGCCTGCCAGCGGGCCGTCAGCGCATCCGCCTGCTCCTCGAGCGAGGTGACTTCGCTTTCGAGACGCGACAACCGGTCGGCCGAAGCGCTGTCGGTTTCCTTCTTCAGAGCCTCGCGCTCGATCTTCAGCTGCATGATGCGCCGATCGAGTTCGTCGAGCTCTTCGGGCTTCGAATCCACCTGCATGCGAAGTCGCGAAGCGGCTTCGTCCATCAGGTCGATCGCCTTGTCCGGCAGGAATCTGTCGGTAATGTAGCGGTTGGAAAGCGTCGCAGCCGCCACCAGGGCCGAATCCGAGATGCGGACCTTGTGATGCTGTTCGTATTTCTCCTTGAGACCACGCAGGATCGAGATCGTGTCCTCGACCGTCGGCTCGTCGACCATGACCGGCTGGAAGCGGCGGGCAAGTGCGGCGTCCTTTTCCACATGCTTGCGGTATTCGTCGAGCGTGGTCGCCCCGACGCAATGCAGCTCACCGCGGGCAAGTGCCGGCTTCAAAAGGTTGGAGGCATCCATCGCGCCTTCGGACTTGCCGGCGCCGACCAGCGTGTGCATCTCGTCGATGAACAGGATGATCTCGCCGTTTTCCGATTGGACTTCGTTCAGCACGCTCTTCAGGCGTTCCTCGAATTCGCCGCGATATTTCGCGCCGGCGATGAGCGCGCCCATGTCGAGCGCCATCAGCTTCTTGTCCTTGAGGCTCTCGGGAACGTCGCCGTTGACGATCCTGAGCGCAAGGCCTTCCGCGATCGCCGTCTTGCCGACGCCGGGCTCGCCGATCAGCACAGGATTATTCTTGGTGCGGCGGGAAAGGACCTGGATCGTGCGGCGGATCTCGTCGTCGCGGCCGATCACCGGATCGAGCTTGCCGTCGCGGGCCTCCGCGGTGAGATCGCGCGCATATTTCTTCAGCGCCTCGAAGCCCTGTTCCGCATTGGCGCTATCGGCTGTGCGGCCCTTGCGGATATCATTGATGACCTGGTTGAGACCCTGCGCGGTAACGCCTGCCTTCTTCAAGGTCGCGGACGTCGAAGCCGAGCTCTCGATGGCAAGCGCGAGCAGCAGGCGTTCGACGGTGACGAAACTGTCGCCGGCTTTCTTGGCGGCGTCTTCGGCCGTTGCAAAAACCTTGGCAAGGGGCTGGGAAAGATAGATTTCACCGCCGCCGCCGGAAACTTTCGGAAGCTTTGCAAGCGCGGCATCATTGGCGATGCGGGCTTCCTTGGCGCTGCCGCCGGCGCGCTCGATGAGCGAAGACGCCATGCCCTGGTCATCGTCGAGCAGGACCTTCAGCACGTGCTCGGGCGCGAACTGCTGATTACCGGCAGCAAGCGCCTGCGTCTGCGCCGACTGCAGGAAGCCGCGGACTCGCTCGGAATATTTTTCGATGTTCATTCTCTGACCTCCAGTGATCGACCTGCCCTACTTTAAGGCACAAGCCGATGATTGAGATTGAGCTCCCTCAAAGGCGAGCCCGGCCGGCGGCAACCGGCTTCGGATTGAGATATGGTAAGCGATTTTGCGGATTTAAAGGACCTGCCGGGAGCTTTTGATCCAGCCTGAAGGCACGCCTGGAATGGCCGGCGGCAGGTCCGGGCCGAAATGGAAAGCCACCTCGGAACGATCCGGCATTCCTGCCATTGATCCAGAGCAGCAGAAGGAGGCATTGATGGCGAGCAAGCTCGTGTGGGGAATACTTGGCGGTACGGTGCTCGGAGCGGCGTTCGGTCAAATCGGCGGAAACACCGGCATTGGAATCGCAATATGCATCGCGGTCGGCGCTGTTGCAGCCGGAGTTTGGCACTATCTTGAGACACGGCAAGGGCATCGCAACCTTTAGCCCGTTTCTCGGGTGGAAGTTTCCCTTCGCAGTCTCACCCCTGTGGGAACGGACCGCCCCTGAATAGCGTGGACTTCTGGCCAGAAGGAGGGAAGATCGATGGCGATCAGGATCGTCCAGTTTCTCGCGATTATCATTTCCGCACTGGCACTTATTCCGTCGGGCGCGCATTTGGCCGCCTTGCCGAACAAGATCGCGCTGGCTCAAGCCGAATATTTTTCCATCCAGGGCATCTACTACGGGTGGGCGTTTCTCGGAACGCTTTGGCCGGCTGCCATGATTGCAAATGGAGTGCTGGCCTTCATGGTCCGCTCGCAGCAGCGGCCATTCTGGTTTGCGCTACTTGCCGCACTTTGTTTCGTGGCCATGCTGGCAATTTTCCTTCTTTGGACATTGCCGGCCAATCAGGCGACCGAGAACTGGACAACAGCGCCGGAAAATTGGCAGGTGCTGAGGCAGCAGTGGGAGTATTCCCATGCGGTCAATGCGTTGATCGTGTTCGTAGCCCTCTGCCTCTCGTCCCTCTCGGTGGTTTCGTGGCGGCCGGGCGCTTCATAGGACGTACGATAGCCACTTCGGCCGGCGGTGAACCTGGCCGCTGAACATGGCAAGCACTCCGTCCCCTCGCCTGACTGAGCCCTCCAAAACGCAAAAAACTCCGGCTTGCGGCCGGAGTTTTTCGAAAATGCGCAATTCTGCAGCCGAAGCTTACTCGCCGGCAGCTTCTGCAAGTGCCGGCTGGGTGTCGTCGTTGGCGGTTTCACCATCCTCGGCGCTCTTGCGCGGCTGGCGACGCGGACGGCTCGCTGCCCGGCGGCGCGGAGCCCGTTCCGCCGGGGCTGCGGCATCTACCTGTTCGGCCTGTTCGACCACGACTTCCGCTGGAGTGCCTTCGATGACGGGTTGCGGACCGGAACCGTCAACGACGGTCGGCTGCTGCTCGGCCACGGCGGGCTGCTGCTCCCGGCGTTCCTGCCGATCCTGCCGGCGATCGCGGCGCTGGTCGCGGTCGCGCCGGTTCTCGCGCGGCTGCTGGTCCTGGGCCTGGTCGCGCTGTTCGCGGCGCGGCTGCTGTTGCTGCGGTGCCGGAGCTTCGTCGACGACCGGCTGCTGGCCGAAACCGAGTTCATCCGTATCGCCGGCTTCCAGATCATCCTGATCCAGCATGCTGCCGTCACGGTCCTGATCGCCGCGATCGTCGCGATGAAAGCGATCCTGCATCTGCGCCTGAGCGGCGGCTATGATGCGGTTATAATGTTCTGCGTGCTGCAGGTAGTTCTCGGCCATGACCCGGTCGCCGGCGCTCTGCGCATCGCGGGCAAGCGCTGAATATTTCTCAGCGATATGCTGGGCGGTGCCGCGGATTTTCACGTCCGGGCCGGAACTGTCATAGCTCCTGCTGAGAGGATTGCCGCCCTTGTTACGGTTGAAGTTGCCGCCGCCATTGTTACTGCCGCGCCCTCGACCGCGTTTGTTCTGCTGTCCTGGCCTCATCTATCGTTCACCAATTCTCTGTCTTCGCTGATAAGGGGCCACGCGGCCATACCGGACCATGCCGGAACAAGACTTCGCGTGCCGCGCACAGGGCGAACAAAGCGTCCTGCCGCTTGTGAAAGTTAAATTAACTGAATCACGCACCGGGAATTGCTCAACCTTCGCAACTCTTCGAAAAGAGCAGGATCAAGGGTTGACCTATAACCCGAACGAATCGCTGTTCATTCCCAGCCGTCCCAGTGCGTAGCTCGCAAGCTATCCCGCTTCCTTCGGAAATCCAAGCCTTTTCTTCACTATGCAAATCAGGCCTCTTTCACGGTGAATACGAGAACACGATCATTGTCACCGTAGTCACATTTTGCCTGCGCCAGCTTGAAGCCGGCCGAGCGAAAAATCGCGGCCACGGTTTCCTTCTGATCGAACCCGATTTCGACGCCGATAACGCCGTCCTTTTCGAGAAAATTCCCAGCATCCGCGGCGATCGCGCGATAGGCAGCGAGCCCGTCCGGCCCTCCGTCCAACGCCGCCGAAGGATCGAAATCCCTTACTTCCGGTTCCAGTACGGGGATAACATCACTCCGTATATAGGGCGGATTTGACACGATTATGTCGAAACGCCCGGAAATGTTCTCGAACCAGTCGCTTCGGATTGCCTCAAATCTCTCCGACAATCCCAGTCGCGCTGCGTTTTCAGCCGCTGTTTTCAACGCATCTTCCGAAATATCGCTGCCGATTCCTTGCGTCTCCGGACTTTCCTTCAACAACGCCAGAATGATCGCGCCTGTGCCGGTGCCGAGATCCAGGAGGCGTGCCGCGCCCTTGGCTGCGACAATCTGCCTCAGATAGGGAAGCACCGAATCCACCAGGATTTCGGTGTCCGGGCGTGGCTCCAGCGTTTCTTTCGAAATCAGCAGATCCACCCCGTGGAATTCCCGTGAACCTAATATGCGATGCACGGGCTCCCGTTTCAAGCGCCGTTCGACAGCATTTGATATCCGGGCGAGTTCATCCTCCGTCAGCACCCGGTCGCCGCCGGTGAAGACTTCTGTGCTCGTGAGCTTGAGCAGGCCGCCGATGAGAAGCCTTGCCTCGATCGCCGCATCCGGCAGGCCGGCTTCCGAAAACCGGTTTCTCGCCTCCGTGACCGCCGCGGACAGCGTCGTCATCCCTGTTGTTCCCCGATCTGTGCGAGCTGGCCGGCCTGGTAATCGGCGATCAGCGCATCGACCACCTCGTCGATCTCGCCCTCCATCATCCGGTCGAGCTTGTAGAGCGTCAGGTTGATGCGGTGGTCCGTCACCCGGCCCTGCGGAAAATTATAGGTGCGGATACGCTCCGAACGGTCGCCGGACCCCACCTGGCTCTTGCGGTCGGCGGAGCGTTCGCTGTCGGCCTTTTGCCGCTCCATGTCATAAAGCCGGGAACGCAGTACCTGCATCGCCTTGGCGCGGTTCTGGTGCTGCGATTTTTCCGAGCTGGTGACGACGATGCCCGTCGGCAGATGCGTGATGCGCACCGCCGAATCCGTTGTGTTGACGTGCTGGCCGCCGGCGCCCGAAGAGCGCATCGTGTCGATACGGATATCTTCCGGACGGATTTCGACATCGATATCCTCCGCCTCCGGCAGAACCGCCACCGTCGCCGCGGACGTGTGGATGCGGCCGCTTGCCTCGGTGTCGGGCACACGCTGCACCCGGTGCACGCCGGATTCGAACTTCAGCTTGGAAAACACGCCGCGGCCGGTGATCGTCGCGATGATTTCCTTGTAGCCGCCGGCCTCGCCTTCACTTGCCGAAAGCACCTCCACCTTCCAGCCATGCGTACTGGCATAGCGCTCGTACATGCGGAAGAGGTCGCCGGCGAAAAGCGCCGCCTCGTTGCCGCCGGTGCCGGCACGGATTTCCAGAATGGCGCTCTTCTCGTCCGCCGCATCCTTTGGCAGGAGCAGGATCTGCATGTCCTTTTCAAGCGCCTCGATCCGCTCTTCGGCCTCCGGCAGCTCCGCTTCCGCCAGCTCGCGCATCTCCCGGTCCGTCGCCTTGTCGGCCAGCATGGTTCGAAGATCGGCAACTTCCGCGACCGTCTTTTCATATTCGCGGATCTTGCGCACGACCGGCTGCAGTTCGGAATATTCCGACGCCAGCTTCACATAGACATCGGCAGCCGGACCTTCCGACATGCGCGCCTCGATCTCGCCGAAACGGCGCTCCAGTTCGCGCATCTTTTCAACAGGAAGCTTCGCCACCCTTTGAACTCCATTTTTTCATTCTGCTTGCTAGAGCATCAACACCAAAAGTGAAAGCCGGTTTCCATGTCGTTTCCCCTCACTTGCGATTTCTAACACTTAGCTAAAGCTAAGATGTTGAAATCGCTTTCTCTCCCATGAGGGGAGAGATACCGATGCCGCAAACTCGGCGCCCTACCTCTCCCTTGGTGGGAGAGGTAGAAAAATCAGCATCTTAGCTGAAAGCTAAGTGCTGGATTTTTCAGGTGACGGGGAAGGCCGCCCATGAAACCATTTCAAACCGGAATATTGTGAGCCTCGGCGAACCGGACAAGCAGTTCGCGGATAGGCTCCGACGATCTGGTGTCATCGAGCGCAGCGTTCAGCTCGGCCGCCAACTGATCTGCGTCGAGTGCCAGAAGCATGGCCTTGACAGGACCGATCGAGGTCGCCGCCATCGAGACAGAACGGTAACCGAGCCCGACCAGTGCCATGGCCGAAAGCGGCTTGCCCGCCATTTCGCCACACAGCGTCACAGACGTCTGGTTGCGCTCACCGGCCCGCGCAATATCGCGAAGGATGCGCAAGAACGGCTTTCCAAGCAGATCGAACCGATCGGAAACCCTTGCATTGCCGCGGTCGGCCGCCATCGCGAACTGAAAGAGGTCGTTCGATCCGACCGAAACGAAATCCACTTCCGCCATCAGTTCGTCGAGCTGCCACATCAGCGCCGGCACTTCGAGCATGGCGCCGAACTGCAGCTTTCGCGGCAGGCTATAGCCGAATTTCGAAAGGTGCTGCACTTCCTTCTGCAGCAGGTCGCGCACCGCATGAAGCTCCGAGACTTCGGTCACCATCGGCACCATCATCCTGAGCTCGCCGCCGGTGGAAGCCCTGAGGAGCGCACGAAGCTGGGTGCGCAAAAGCCCGGGCCGGTCTAGGGCAAGGCGGATCGCCCGCCAGCCGAGCGCCGGGTTTTCCTCTTCATGGCTGCGAAAATAGGAAACGACCTTGTCGCCGCCGATATCGAGCGTGCGGAAGGTAACGGGACGCCCGCCAGCCTGCCGCATCACGTTGCGATAGAAGTTTTCCTGCTCTTCCAGCTTCGGCATGGTGGAAGCGATCATGAACTGCAGCTCGGTGCGGAAGAGGCCGATGCCGTCCGCCCCCGATTCCGCCAGCTGCGGCAGATCGACCATCAGGCCGGCATTCATCTGCAGACTGATGCGCTTGCCGTCCTTTGTGAACGGTTCGACCGACCGCAGCGCCCGGAACTGCTCCTGCCGGCGGGCTCTCAGCCGTACCTTTTCCTCGTACGCCTTCTGCAGGTCCGACATCGGCCTGAGATGAATCTGGCCGTCGTCACCGTCGATGATGATCGGATCACCGTTTTCGGCAAGCGCCACGACGCCCGCCGCCTGCCCCACGACCGGAATGCCCATGGCGCGCGCCACGATCACCACATGGCTTGTGACCGCCCCGTCTTCGAGCACGAGGCCGCGCATCCGCTCGCGCGGGTAGTCCAGAAGCTCCGCCGCCCCCATGGCCCGCGCCAGGATGATCGCGTCGACCGGAAAGCCTTCTTCGGTGAGACGACCGGAAAAGCCAGTCAGTTGCCTGAGCAACCGGTTGGCGAGATCGTCGAAATCGTGCATCCGCTCGCGCAGATAGGGATCGGTGAGGCGCATCATCCGCGCCTTGGTATCGCTCTGCACCTTCTCGACGGCCGCTTCCGCCGTCAGTCCGTTGTGGATCGCCTCTTCCATGCGGCGGACCCAGCCCTGGTCATGGGCGAACATGCGATAGGTTTCGAGCACCTCGCGATGCTCGCCCTCCTGCGACACTTCACGGCGCGACAGCATGTCGTCGATCGAGATGCGCAGCGAACCGAGCGCCTCGGCCAAGCGCTGGATTTCCTTGTCCGCGTCCTCGTTCAAGAGGTTGGTCACGACGATGCGCGGCTCATGCAGCACCACGTGGCCAAGCCCGATGCCTTCGTTGTAGCCGTCGGCTTCGATCGTCACGGCGCGGGTGAGGTCGAGTTCGAGCCCCGGTCGGGTGATCTTTTTCAGTTCTCCCGTCGCGATCATCTCGGCAATCACCATGGCGGTGGTTTCCATCGCTTCGACTTCGTCTTCGCGATAGTTTCGGCTTGCCTTGTTCTGGACGACGAGAACGCCCAAAGTGCGACCGGCGCGCAGGATCGGCACGCCGAGGAAGGAATGGTAGATCTCCTCGCCCGTTTCCGGCAGATATCGGAAGGCGGGATGCGACTGGGCATCGGAGAGGTTGAGCGGTTGGGCGGAGGCGGCGATGGTGCCGACCAGGCCCTGGCCCATCTTCAATTGCGAAAGGTGGACGGCCTCCTTCTTCAGGCCTTCGGTCGCGTAGAGTTCGAGCACGCCGTCGGAGCGGAGCACATAGACCGAGCAGACCTCGGCGACCATGTTGCTGGCGATCTGCCGGACGATGCGGTCAAGGCGCTCCTGTGGATCGAGCGGCTCCGCCATCAATTCGCGCAGCCGCTTCAGAAGAACGCGCGGACCCGCCGACAGGTCTCTCATCGGCATCAGTGCTCCCGAACCCAGTCATTAAATCCGGAAGACGGCGCGCCGAACTCTGGCCGGCGCGCCGAACCGGCTCACCATCAACTCTTATCGAGACCGTAGGCGGAATGCAAAGTCCGAACTGCGAGTTCGGAATAAGCACCGTCGATCAGGATGGAAATCTTGATTTCGGAGGTCGTAATGGCCTTGATGTTGATGCCTTTTTCGGCAAGTGCCTTGAAAGCGAGCGCGGCCACGCCCGCATGACTGCGCATGCCGATGCCGATGACCGACACCTTGGCGAGACCTGATTCGCTCTGGGCGACGTCGAAGCCGATCGTTGCCTTGTTTTCATCGAGCACCTTCAGCGCCTTCTGCACGTCTCCGGAAGGTACCGTGAAGGTCATGTCCGTCTTGGAACCGTCTTCCGACGTGTTCTGCACGATCATGTCGACATTGATATGCGCTTCGGCGAGCGGACCGAAGATCGCGGCCGAGACACCCGGCCGGTCGGCGAGCCGCCGGAGCGAAATCTGCGCTTCATCCTTGGCATAGGCGATGCCGGTGACGACTTCCTGTTCCACGATTTCTTCCTCGTCGCAAATCAAAGTGCCGGGCGGGTTCAGAAGGTCGCCCATGCCCGGCGCATCGGGATCCTCGAAACTGGAGCGCACGAAGGTGCGGACCTTGAACACCATGGCGAGCTCGACCGAACGCACCTGCAGGACCTTCGAGCCGAGGGAGGCCATTTCCAGCATTTCCTCGAAGGAGACCTTCTTCATGCGGCGCGCCTTCGGCTCGATGCGCGGGTCCGTCGTGTAGACGCCGTCAACATCCGTATAGATGTCGCAGCGGTCGGCCTTGACGGCGGCCGCGATCGCAACCGCGCTCGTGTCGGAACCGCCGCGGCCGAGCGTGGCGATCCGGTTGTCAGGCCCGAGTCCCTGGAAACCGGCGACGACGGCGACCTGCCCCTCGCCCATCCGCTTGATGATCTCGGAACCGTCGATCTCCAGGATGCGCGCCGCGCCATGGGCATTGTCGGTGCGGATCGGGATCTGCCAGCCCTGCCAGGAGCGGGCGTTGATGCCCATGGACTGCAGCGCGATCGCCAGCAGTCCGGACGTCACCTGCTCGCCGGAGGCGACAACCGCGTCATATTCGCGGGCGTCGTAGAAGGGCGAGTTGGCGCCGGTCACTTTCGGCGCGTCCTGCACCCAGCCGACCAGCTCGTTTGTCTTGCCGGACATGGCCGAGACGACGACCGCCACCTCGTGGCCGGCCTCGACCTCCCGTT
Source organism: Neorhizobium petrolearium (assembly GCF_029854435.1). Lineage (NCBI taxonomy): Bacteria > Pseudomonadati > Pseudomonadota > Alphaproteobacteria > Hyphomicrobiales > Rhizobiaceae > Neorhizobium > Neorhizobium petrolearium. The sequence goes on from NZ_CP123000.1 coordinate 4,187,651, forward strand.
TCACATGGCGCGCGACGTTGTGAATGCGTTCGAGATTGGCGACGGAGGTGCCGCCGAACTTCATGACGATGCGAGCCATACGACCAAAACCACTGTCTCACCCGGGCCTTCGAGCGCCAGGGCGTCTGCTTTCGAACCACGTTAAATCCCGCCTTCCATGACAGGATTGTCAAGTTGGGCGGTCTATTATCGAAAAGGGGGGAAAGGCGCAATGGGCAGGATATATATGGCCGTCAGTCGGAACGGCCGCCCGCAAATGAAAACCGCGCGGCCATCGGTCACGCGGTTTTGATAGAATGACGGATCGTCAAGGCCTCAATTGGCAGCCGATACCGGATTGGTCGCACTTGCTGTTGGAACGCTCTCGTCTGTCACGATCGCGGCTGGAGTCGCGCTCAAAGCGTTGTCTGTCGCCATCACGCGAAACACGCTCGCTCTCTCTTTCCCGCACTCGCTCGACCTGCTCGCGGTTTCGTTCCTGCTCGCGTTCAATACGGGCCCGTTCTCTATCGCGATCGCGGTCCCTATCGCGCCACTCTTCGCGCGCTCTGTCGCGATCCCAACTGGGCGGACGGATATCGCTCCTTTCCCGCTCCCAGCGGGGCGGCCTTGGCGGCGAAGGCGGATCCCAACGGTCGCGGTCGCGTTCCCAACGCGGCGGCGGGGGCGGAGGCGGATTGCGGCTCGGCTCCCACGTATAGCGACGCCAGCGGTCGCGGTCGCGGTAGAAGTCGCGGTCGCGATAATAGCGGCCCCAATAGGTGTTGATGTCGAAGGTGATGATCGGAATGCCGAGCGGGCGATAATATTGCGGCCCGACATAGACCCGGTCGGATCGGTAGCTGGCCTGCACATAATTGCCCGACACCCAGCCGCGTCCGCCATAGAACGAGACGTCGCACCAGTTGACGCTGTTCATGCAGCCGTTGATGGTGACGGGCGTGCCGACCGGGATGACGGTAACAGCGGGATAGCCGGTGCTCGGCCCCGACCGCATATTGACATTGGCCGTCGCGAAACCACGCACGGCCGCTTCCGCCAGCGACGGCGCCACGAACAGAGCGCAAAAGGCCGCAACGGACATCAGAATCTTCTTCACGGGGGCTTCCTCCTGAGAAACCGTAGTTGTCCGAACTGACATTATCGATCTGCCGTGCGATTGCTTTGCGGCTTATCAATGTTCGAGACGCGCCCATTGTTCCAGTACACCTCTGAACGGCGCATGAATGTCCCGTTGGCTGGCGTTAAGGCTTCCTCGCGGGTCCTGTAGATTGCCGTTCGGCAATATGGCAGGCGAGTTCTATCCGCCGCGTCGGCGTGGCGAAGCCGGACATGGCGTCGCGGAGCAGGTCGAGCGCCACCGCGCCGAGCTCGCGCATCGGGATATGCATCGTCGTCAGCGGCGGATTGAGGAAGGCCGCCTGCGGCAGGTCGTCCATGCCCATGACGGAGACATCTCCCGGAACGGTGTGGCCCATCTGCTGCACGCCCATCATCGCGCCGACGGCTAGACTGTCACCTGCTGCCAGTACCGCCGTGAAATCGAGACCCTTCCTGCGCAACCTCTCGCCGATCGCCTGGGCCGCCAGCTCCGGCAGCCAGTCGTCCACCGGCAGGACCAGATCGGCCGGACACGGCAGGCCATGGTGGAGAAACGCGTCCTGCCATCCTTCGCGCCGCCGGTCGATGGTGCTTCGCCCGGGACGCATGAGGAAGAGGATGCGCTGATGGCCGAGCCGGATCAGATAATCCGCCGCAAGCCGCGCCGCCGAGCGATTGCAGGGCGTCACGCTCGAAAGCCGCATGTAGGGATCGTCGCCGTTGATGAGGACAACCGGCTTGCCAAAACCGCGGGTGGCGGCCAGCATGCCTTCGTCGTCGACGGTCAGGAACAAAAGCCCTGCCACATCCGGGTCGGCGCGCGCCTCTTCCAGCACGAGCTTCTCTTCCGCCTCGTCGGCGACGGCGCGCGTGACGATTTCGAGCCCGAGCGCCTGCGCCCGGTCCCTCAAGCCTTCGAGCACGTAGAGCGTGAACTGGTTGCGCACGTAGTCGATCATGGCGGCACTCGAAGCGGCGAGCACCACCTTCTTGCCGGCAACGGGTGTCGGCACGGTGTAGTTGATGTCCTTCGCCGCCTCCAGGATGCGCTGGCGGATATCGGCGCGCACCCCCTTCTCGCCGGCGAGCGCCCGCGAGACGGTGCTCAGCGAAACACCGACCTTTTCCGCGATGTCTTCCAGCCGAACCCGACGGCTCTTCTTGCCGCGTTTGCCCGGAGTGATTGAGGTTGCCATGCCATCCTCCCCGTAAATTGGACACCAGACTGCAAAAAATTTTCATATTGCGCAATCAATTTTCAGATGTTTTCATGAGGCTACCGTTCGGGAGAGACGGATCGACAATGCTGCGCCCACATGGCTGCAGCGAAGGGAGGAGTTGCATAATGGGCCTTTCAGCCCGGGATATCCGTGAAAAGCTTGACCGCCTGGTGGCCGGTATGACCGGCCTTCGCCACGATGGCCGCTTCCACGAACCCAATCTCGACGGCACCGCCGGCGACTATATCTCCTTCGATAGCTGGGAATGGCCGCAGGGCGTCGGCCTCTATGGCCTGATCCGCCTCTGGCTGTTCACCGGCCGCGACGATTTGAAGGCCCTCATCGAAAATTGGTATGCGGCCCGCATAGAAGCCGGCCTCCCCTCGCTCAACGTCAACACCACCGCTCCTATGCTGGGCTTGTCCGTGCTCTGGCGGGAGACGCGTGATCCGCGCTGGCAGCCGGTTCTCGATGCCTGGGCGACCCACGTCATGGCCGGAATGGGCCGCACCGAGGAAGGCGCCTTCGAGCACCACGTTTCCGACAAGGTCAACGACGGCGAACTCTGGGACGACACGCTTTATATGGTCGCCCTCTTCCTCGCCTCCTACGGCCAGGCGAGCGGCCGCACCGAACTGGTCGACGAAGCCGCGAGGCAGTTCCTCGTCCACACCCGCTATCTCGCCGACAAGAAGACCGGGCTCTGGTTCCACGGCTGGACGTTCCGGGGCCGGCACAATTTCGCCGAGGCCCGCTGGGCCCGCGGCAATGCCTGGATCACCGCCGGCATGCTGGATCTCTTCGACCTCGCGGAAATGCCGAACCCGGTGAAGGACTACCTCCTTGGCGTGCTGGTGGCACAGGTGAACGCGCTGCTGCCGCTGCAGACCGCCTCTGGCGCCTGGCGCACCCTCATCGACGATCCCTCCTCCTACGAGGAGATCTCCGCCACCGCCGGCTTCGGTTACGGCCTGCTGAAGGGTTATCGCCTCGGCCTCGGCACGCACGAATGGCGCGCCGCCGGCCTCAAGGCCGTCGAGGCAGTGCTCGCCAATATCGATGACACCGGCACCGTGCTGAATGTCTCCTACGGCACGCGCATGGGCCACGACCTGCAATTCTATCGGGACATTCCGATCCAGCCGACCGGCTACGGACAGGCGCTTTCCATTCTCTGCCTGTCCGAAGCGCTTCGGCACGTGGACGCGGGAGAAAAAACGGCATGACGATGAAAGTGCTTTACGGGGCAGGCCCCGACGACATCAAGACCTATGACACGGCCAGGCTGCGCGCCGAGTTCCTGATGGAAGACCTGTTCCAGGCCGACAGGGTGAGCTTCACCTATACCCATGTCGATCGCCTGATCCTCGGCGGAGCCGTCCCGGTTTCCACCACGCTGACTTTCGGCTCGGGCGAGGAGATCGGCACCCCCTTCCTGCTTTCCGCCCGCGAGATGGGCATCGCCAACCTCGGCGGCGCCGGAACCATCACCGTCGACGGTAAGAGCTTTACGCTGGAAAACCGCGACGTGCTTTATGTCGGCCGCGGCGCGCAGGAAATCTCGGCCGCCAGCGCATCTGCTGAAAAGCCCGCCCGCTTCTACATGAATTCCGTGCCGGCCGGCGCCGATATCCCGCATCGCCTCATCAAGCGGGCGGAATCGAAGCCGCTCACGTTCGGCGAGGCCAGGCGTGCCAACCTGCGGAATCTTCGGATGTACATCCATCCGGAAGTGGCGCCATCCTGCCTGCTTCTGCTTGGCATCACCGATCTCGCCGAAGGCAGCATCTGGAACACCATGCCGCCGCACCTGCATGAGCGCCGCATGGAAGCCTATTGCTATTTCGACCTGCCCGACGAAGAGCGGGTCATCCACTTGATGGGCCGCCCGGAAGAGACGCGCCATCTCGTCGTGAAGAACCTCGACGCCGTGCTCTCGCCAGCCTGGTCGATCCATATGGGCGCTGGCACGGCGCAATACGCCTTCGTCTGGGGCATGACCGGCGAAAACCAGGAATATAACGACGTGGCCCCCGTGGCCCTCAGCGAACTGAAATAAGTGCGGACCTGACATGAACCCTGAAGCAAACTGGATGCGGAAGACCTTGAAGCCGGGCGAAGCGGTCCGGTACTGGCAGCTCGGCCGCACGGCGCAGGAACGGTTCGACGTGCCGGACGCGCCGATGAAAGGCGAAATGGACCCGTTCTTCTTCCTGACCAAGGTGAAGAACTTCATCCCGCACGAATATCCCTGCCGCACCATCTTTGCCGAGACCTATCGGGGAAAAAGGCCCGACGTGCGCGGCGAGTTCGAGGCCGCCCGCTGGTGGCTGCCCTTCGGTTCGCCGCGTCTCGATCTTTCCGGCTTCTGGTTCCGCCCGACGCGGCTCGCCACCTTTACCCGCACCTATATCGAAGCCGAGGCCGCCGGCACTGCAAAAATCCGCCTCGGCACCTGCGGCGGCGCAGTCCTCTGGCTGAATGGCACCGAGATCGGCTGGATGGCGCCCTATAGCCGTAACCTCGAAGCCAAGCAGGAATTCGACCTTCCGCTGACCGCGGGCCTCAATGAAATCGTCCTCTTCTTCGACGATCTCGCCGAGCGCGATGCGCGCTATTTCTACCAGTTCGACTATCTCTCCGGACCGACCGTCAATGTCGCCATCCCCGTCCCGGTCGCGGGCCACGTCGCCGAAAGCCTCGAAACGGCGCTCGACGGCATGCATCTCGACCGCCAGCATTATTTCGGCGGCGATATCACCGTTCTCTTCGCCGAGCCGCTGCCGATCGAGGTCGAAGTCAACGTCGCGATCGAAGGCGACTTCATGTCGCGCGAGCGCTTCGATTTCGATTTCACGCTGCCGGCCGGTGCCAAAAGCCTCAACATCGGCGCATCCGAGAAGGCGCCTGCCGATTTCCGCCACCTGCGTGTGACGTTGAATGCCGGCGGCTTCATCGCTTCCCGCTCGGTCGGCGTCGAAATCTGCCATGCCGCCCGCCAGGGTGAGGCCCCCGCCTCCCTGTCTGATCGCATCGCCGAAACGCTGGATGAAGTCTCCGAATATTCCGAGCGCGATACCGTCCGCGCCTTCGCCCGTCTCGCCAGCGGCCGCGCCGGCGCCGACACGGATGCGATGATCGAGGAAATCCTGCCAACGATCGAGGATTGCCACGACTGCGCCGATTTCTCGCTCGTGCCGCTTATCTGGTCGCGCACCGTATGGGGCAAGGATATCAACGAGAAGACCCGTGCCCGCATCGACGGCGCCATCCTCAATTACCGCTACTGGATGGACGAGCCGGGCAACGACGTTCAGTGGTATTTTTCGGAAAACCACGCACTTCTCTTCCATACGTCGGCTTATCTCGCCGGCAATCTCCTCCCGGAAGCCACCTTCGTCCGTTCCGGCCGTAGAGGCTCGGAGCAGGCGAAGGTCGGCGCCGAGCGCGTCCGCGCCTGGCTCGACCATTTCGAAAAGTGGGAAATGGCGGAGTTCAACTCCGCCCCCTATTTCCCGATCGACCTCAAGGGCCTGACGGCGCTTGCCGCTCTCTCGCCGGACAGGGATATCGCCGACCGCGCCAAGGCCGGCATCGTCCGCCTCTGCGAAATCATCGCGCGCTCTGCCCATCACGGCATGGTCACGGCGGCGCAAGGGCGCTCCTATGAACACACGCTCTGCGCCGGCCGCTCGCTGGAGCTTTCCGCCGTCGCCCGCCTGCTCTGGGGCAAGGGTTTTTACGGCCGCCGCGTCCATTGCCTGCCGCAGATGGCGGTGTGCCTGCGCGACCATGGTCTCGAAATCCCCGCCGCCTTTGCGGCCATCGCCGATCATCGCGACGCAAGACATCAGGAATGGCGCTTCGCCCAGGGCGAGAACTCCTTCGCCGCGCTTTATCATTATAAGAGCGAACACTTCGCCATGGGCTCCACCGTCCATTACCGCTGGGACGAATGGGGCTACCAGGAAACCGTCCTGCATCTGCGCCTCGGCGAAAAGCCGGAAGCGGCGATCTGGATCAACCATCCGGGGGAAACCATCCAGTTCGGATACGGCCGCCCGTCCTATTGGGGCGGCTGCGGCACCATCCCGCGCGTCCAGCAATATCGCGGCCTCGCGATCCTCGAATTCACCACCTACGAGGAACAGCCGGATTTCACCCATGCCTGGTTCCCGAAGGCGGAATTCGACGAAACCCGCGTATCCGGCAGCCTGGCGCTCGCCCGCTCCGGCAATGGCGCCGTTCTTCTCAGCGCCGGCTCCGACCTCGTCCCCGTCACCGAAGGCCCGTCGGCCGGCGCGGAACTGCGGCAATACGGCCGGAAAACCCGCTGGATCGTCCGCGTCTGCGAGGCCGGCGATCTGGCCTCCGTCGAAAGCCGCTTCGGCGGCCTTGCCGCAAGGCAGGAAGCCGGCGGCGCATTCCTTGTTGAAGACCCCGAATATGGTACCGTCCGCTTCAAGGCCGACGGCGCGATAGAAGCGGAAGGCCGCGTGATCACGCGCGCCGATTATACCGTGAAGGGCGAGGCGAAAATGCTGGTCCCGCCTCATCGGCGCATGCAGGTTTAAAAAGCAAGGACGGGAGGAGGCCCCGTCCATAAAGAGGAGGAAATGAACATGAAAATGAAATCCATCCTGGCAGGCGCAGCGCTTGCCCTCATGAGCACGACGGCGGCCTTCGCCGGCGACGTGCGCATTATGTGGTATTCGGACGGCGTCGAAGGCGAGGTCATGAAGGACCTCGTCGGCCGCTTCATGAAGGAAAATCCGGGCATCAACGTCATCCTCGATAACGTCGCCTACAGCGTCATCAAGGAACAGCTCCCCGTCCAGCTCGAAGCCGGCAACGGCCCGGATATCGCTCGCGTCACCGCGATCAAGGACCTCTCCAGGCATTGGCTCGACCTGCGCCCGCTGGTCAAGGATGCCAAGTATTGGGACGACAATTTCGGCGCCCAGGCGGACTGGATGCGTCCCGACGGCTCCAACCAGATCTCCGGCTTCATGACGCAGATCACGCTGACCGGCGGCTTCGCCAACAAGACGCTGTTCGAACAGGCCGGCGTCGAAATTCCGGGGCCGAAAGCCACCTGGGATGACTGGGCCGCTGCGGCCAAGAAAGTCAAGGAGAGCCAGCAGATCCCGTTCGCCATGGCGATCGACCGCTCCGGCCACCGCATCACCGCCCCGATGCTCTCCTACGGCGCGAACTACATCGGCACGGACGGCAAGCCCGCCCCGCTGGATCAGGGCGCCAGGGATTTCCTCACCAAGTTCGTCAACTGGACAGGCGAAGGCACGTTCGCCAAGGACGTCTGGGTCTCGGCCGCCGGCTCCACCTATCGCGCTGCTGCCGACGATTTCATCAACGGTCAGCTCGCCTTCTATTATTCCGGTTCCTGGCAGGTAGCGAACCTCGCGACCAAGATCGGCAACAACTTCGATTGGGTCGCGGTCGGCAGCCCCTGCGGTTCGGCAGCCTGCACCGGCATGCCCGGCGGCGCGGCCCTCGTCGCGGTCAAATACACCAAGAACCCGAAAGACGTCGCGACCGTCATGGACTGGTTTGCCCGAGAAGACATCGTCAAGGAATTCTCCGAGCGCACCCTCTTCCTGCCCGGCCACAAGGGCGTGGTGGACAAGGGCGGTCTCGACTTCAAGACCGACAATGCCCAAGCCAAGGCTGCTTTGACCAAGTTTGTCGAAGCGACCAAGACGACGTCGGAAACCGCTCTGAAACTGCCCGGCTGGCGCTGGTCCGACACGGTCTATGCCGCCGTCGTCACCCGCATCGGCCAGACGCTCGCCGGCGAACTGAAGCTCGACGACGCCTTCACGCGCATCGACGCCGATATCGCCCAGAAGGTCAAGGACGCTGGTCAGTGATGACAGGCCGGCCAAATTGCTCCGCCCGCACCGCGGGGCATCTCGGCCTTCTCTTCATGGGAAGGACGGTTGTGGTTGAAGGTACGAAGCGGCCCGGCAAGCTCCCTCTGATCTCCCCCCTTGAGGGGGAGATGTCATCGAAGATGACAGAGGGGGGTGGCTCCCGCGCAGCAGAATCGACGGTAAGCGAAGTGTCGAAACGATACCTCCCTCTGCCCTGCCCGGCATCTCCCCCTCGAGGGGGGAGATCGGCCGGCCGCGCCGTCCCTTTTCCACACACACCGATCCTGTCAGGTAGAAACTGGAATCAAGCCCCGGGAAGGAGTTCGATCCAATGAGCACAGCTTCTTCACCTTCCCGCCTCTCCGCTCTCCTCATGACGCCCGTCAACTTCGTCATGCGCCTCATCGACGTACCTTTGCGCGGTCTGCAGAAATCGACCGGCATCGGCGGCATGGCGGCTTTCTTCCTGGCGCCGAACATGCTGATCTTCGGCATCTTCGTGCTGCTGCCGCTCGTCATCAACTTCGTCTATTCGATGACCGGCGGCACTGCCTTCTTCCTCGCCGAGCGCAATTTCGTCGGCGCCGATCAGTACGCGCGCCTCTTCACCTGCGCCGACTATCTCGACCCGATGTCCTGTCAGGAGGATGCCTTCTGGACGGCCGTCGGCAACACGTTCTGGTTCGTGATCCTGCAGGTCGCTCTGATGATCCTGACGGCGCTCATCACGGCGCTGATCCTCAATCGCGATCTTGCTGCCCGCTCCTTCTGGCGTGCCGTCTTCTTCTTCCCCGTCCTGTTATCGCCCGTCGTCGTCGGGCTGATCTGGAAATGGATCCTGCAGCGCCAGGGCCTGTTGAACTTCATCCTCTTCCAGTTCGGCGACACCGAGCCCTATACTTGGCTCACCGACCGCACCTGGACCTTCGCCGCCACGATCGGCGTGTCGATCTGGGCGCATATGGGCTTCTATGCGCTGATCCTGCTCGCCGGCCTGCAGGCGATTCCCAAGGATCTCTATGAAGCGGCCGAGATGGATGGCACGAAGCCCGCGCGTGTCTTCTGGCGCATTACCCTGCCGCTGCTTGCTCCCAATCTCCTGGTCGTCGTGGTGCTGGCGCTGATCCGCGCGGTCCAGATCTTCGATGAGGTCTATGTGCTGACCGGCGGCGGTCCGGGCACCAGCACGCTCTACCTTACGCAGTATATCTATGAAACGGGCTTTGCCTCGGCGCTCCGCAATCCTGGCCTCGCGGCCGCGGCCTCGATCCTGATGGGGGGCGTACTCGTGGTCCTCACGTTGATCCAGCTCGGCATCGGCCGGAAGAACGAGAACAAGGGGAAACGCTGATGGGTGCGGCTGCGCGTTTCATTCTGCGTCGCAAGGGCGGCAAGGGCTGGCACTGGACGGACATCGTCACCTGGGTCTGGCTGATCGGCGGGCTGATCATCATGTTCGGCCCGGCCGTCTGGCTTGCCTTTTCCTCTTTCAAGACCCCGGCGGCACTTGCCGAATTCCCGCCGTCGATCCTGCCCTATGTCACCAGCCAGGCGACGGTCGAGGGCTACGACAAGCCGCTGCAGCTCTTTGATGCGAAGATGCCGGACGGCTCGACCCGCGTGCTGGCGGAAGTGCGTCGCATCGGCATCATGTCCCAGATGGTCGATCCGAAGACGCCGGGCGAGATCATCCGCGTCAACATCAACGACCGCCAGCCGGTGCGTACCCTCTCCTTCGCGACGTCGAACTATACCGAACCCTTCGTCCATTTCGATTTCCTGCGCTACCTCTGGAACTCCGTCTTCGTGACGGTCACGGCGACGCTGATCACCCTCGTCGTCAACTCCATGGCCGCCTTCGCGCTGTCGAAATACGAATTCCGCGGCCGCTCCGCCGCCATGCTGATCATTCTTGCGACGCTCATGGTGCCGCTCTCGGTCATCATGGTGCCGCTCTATTCGATCATCTCGTCGCTCGGCCTGTTCAACAGCCTCTGGGGCGTCATCCTGCCGACCGTCGCCACACCGACCGGTGTCTTCATCCTGCGCCAATACATGCTGACCATCCCCGACGAACTGATCGACGCGGCGCGCATGGACAAGGCCTCCGAATGGCAGATCTACTGGCGCATCGTGCTGCCGCTGACGGCACCGGCGCTCGCCGTGCTCGCGATCTTCTCGGTCGTCTGGCGCTGGAACGACTTCCTCTGGCCGCTGATCGTTTTGTCCCGCCGCGAGCTCTACACCCTGCAGGTGGGGCTCAGCATCTATTCCGGCGAACTGAACGTCCAGTGGCACTTCATCCTGGCCATGACCGTCGTGACGATGATCCCGGTCGTGCTGGTCTTCATCTTTCTGCAGCGTTTCATCACCACCGGCATTGCCGGCACCGGACTTAAATAAGGAACACCGATGGGCGAGATCAAACTCACCGATGTCAAGAAATCCTACGGCGCCGTCGACGTCCTGAAAGACATCAACCTGCATATCAACGATGGCGAGTTCGTCGTCTTCGTCGGCCCCTCCGGCTGCGGCAAGTCCACGCTGCTCCGCACCATCGCCGGCCTTGAGAAGGTCACCGGCGGAGAGATCGAGATCGACGGCAAGCGGGTGAACGAGGTGACCGCCGCCGACCGCGGGCTTGCCATGGTCTTCCAGTCCTATGCACTCTATCCGCATATGAGCGTGCGCCAGAACCTCGCCTTCGGGCTGGAAAACTCCAACATGCCGAAGCCGGAGATCGCCGAGCGCATCCAGGAAGCCGCCCGCATGCTGGAGATCGAGCCCTATCTCGAGCGCCGTCCCGGCCAGCTTTCCGGCGGCCAGCGCCAGCGCGTCGCGATCGGCCGCGCCATCGTCCGCCGTCCGACGGCCTTCCTGCTCGACGAGCCATTGTCGAACCTCGATGCGGAATTGCGCGTCTCGACTCGCGCCGAGCTTGCCGCACTCCATGCCCGCATCGGCTCGACGATGATTTATGTCACCCACGACCAGGTGGAGGCGATGACGCTCGCCCACCGCATCGTCGTCATGCGCGCCGGCAGGATCGAACAGGTCGGCACGCCGCTCGAACTCTACAACACGCCCGCCAACCGCTTCGTCGCCGGCTTCATCGGCGCGCCGCACATGAACTTCCTCTCGGGCGAAGTCCAGGAGGTGGAAACCGGTTCGGTCACGCTTGTCATCGGTGGCGGTCATCGCCTCACCGTGCCGCTTGCCGACCACAAGCTTCGTGGCCACAAGCTGAAGGCCGGCGAAAAACTGACGGTCGGCATCCGCCCGCAGCACATCACGCTGGCGAACAATCCGGGCAGCCTGCCGGTCAAGGTGCGGTTGGTGGAGGCCCTCGGCTCGGAAACCGTCATCCATGCGGATCTGAACGGCGAAAAGCTGCTCGCGGTCGTCCAGGGCCAGAAGCATATCGCCCCGGGCGACGAGGTGCATTTCTCCGTCGCCGGCGCGCCATTGCATCTGTTCGATCAGAATGGATTGCGGGTCAAAGGGGCGTAAGTCCCACCCCTGCCCTTTTGGCCTCCCCTACTCCGGATGGACAGCTGGCCGCCCCGCCGGCCCGTCTATAGACTCGCCGGAAGCGAGCGGAAGGGAGGCCCGAATGTATCGCATGTCCATGATTGCCTTGTCTGTCGCGGTTCTGCTGGAGCCGGTCGCAGCCACTTCGGCTTATGCCCAGAGCAGGACAGTGACCACCCAGCCGACACTTCAGACCTTGCCGCCGGGACGAGCCGTTCTTTTCGACAACAAGAAATGTCCTGCAGGACAGATCGCGCGTTACGCCAGGTCGAAAATGAGGGATCAGATATCCATCAAATGCGTTCACATCACCGGCCTTGGCAAATAGCGTGATCTCAAGCCTCACAAATACCCCTTGAAGAACGCCAGCACCGCCCGGCGCATGGCGGGCGTTTCCTGATGCCCGACGCCGGCTTCCGGCAGGAACACCAGCGCCCCAAGCGCCTCCGCTTCAAGATAGGCCGCTTCCGTCTCGGCAAAGGCCTTCTCCACCGCCTCCGGCGGCGTCAGCGGATCATCCCAGCCGACACAGATGAGCTGCGCCCGCGGCGCCACCAGCCCGGCGATCTCGCCGATCGAGGTTTCCTTCAAAAGACCCGGCACCGTCAGATAATGCCCATGGCGGTCATGCGCGCCCGTCTGCACGAGGGTGGCGAAATCCGCATAACAACAGAGATGTGCGGTCGCCTTCACCCGGTGATCGACCGCCGCGAGAAAATAGGCGAGCGTCGCCCCCATCGAAAGTCCGGTGACCCCGATCCGCTCCGGATCGACGTCCGGCCGCGCCGCCAGCCAGGAAAGCGCCCCCACCTGTTCCGAGACCATCTGCCCGAACAGCGTCTTCTCGTGCCAGAGCGCCGCCTTTGCGGCCGCATCCTCGGTGACGCCCGCCCGTTCGCCGAAGGTCGGCATGTCGATGCACAGCGTCACATACCCTTCCCGCGCCAGCACGGGGCCCGGCGCATCGAGGAGCGCCGCGCGGCCCTCGGTCAGCTCCAAAGCGCCGATATCGTATCGGCCGCCATGCGCATGGGCATAAAGGATCGCCGGTCCGGGACTGGCGGAGGCTTCGCCCGGCCGGGTCAGAAAGCCGCGGACTTCCGTTCCGTCTGAGAGCTGGAACCGCAGCCGCTCCAGAACATATCCGTCGTGGATTTCGACGGCGCTATCGATCAGCGTCAGCGACACGTCTTCGAACGCCAGCAATTCCTTGAGCCGCGCCACGGCGATCGCCATATTCCCCTCCCTGTGAGCCGCTTCGTCCGAGGACGGCGTTATGCATGGCACAACCCTATCTCCCTCCTTGCGGGGGAGATAGGCTGAACGCACCTGCTTCCCCAACAACTGCGGAGCAGTTTGGTGAGTCATTGCTTTGTGGGAAGGCCATGCCGCTTGTGATCTCCCCACCCGTGGGGGAGATGCCCGGCAGGGCAGAGGGGGGTATGGCGAGCCAAATCAAAACCTTGCGAGAAATCGACAGAAAAAACTGCCTCCGTTTATCCCCGCCCTCGCGCCTTGTGCCTACAATCTTCGCGTTCCGTTTCGGCTACACCGGTTCAAGCATCGCCGGCGAGATGGGACCGGTGCCCTTTCGGCCTGCCGTTGATGCAGGCGGGTTGTCAGGGGCTGCGCAGAAAATGGTTCCCCCCGTGCCTTGTTGCGCGGCGTGCGTGTGTCGCACCCAACCCGCTATGGCATCCGCAAGGACGTAAGACCATATCGCCGTAGAGGAACCGGAGTTGCGCAGCACAAGAACACTGAACGGGACACGTCGCGTGTCACTATAAAAATCTAATTCGAGGCACCCGACGTGTCCCGGCCGAAACAAAACCACCGAGATCGCCAAGGAGTGAATCTGTCTTGCCGCAAAGGAGGAAGAGCATGGATGAGCCGGACTTCAGCAACTACGAAAAGCGCCGGGCCGAACAGCACGAGGAACTCTGCCGCGCGGCTGCGACATTGTTTTGCATCTCGGATCGCATCTGCCATTTACGGGTTTGCCGTCGTTATCGCATCTGCGTCGGGCCGATGCTGCCCTCGCCGCACCAGGCATGGGCTGTCCGCGCCCAGCGGGAAATCGGCCTTAGCGGCAAGGCTTGTGCCGAGCTTCCCCTCTGCATTGCAAACCAGGAGCCGTGGGCATTCGATATCTACAAGAAATTTATGAACGTCCTTCAGCAGGTAAGGCTCGACAGCCCGAAAATGGATTTGATCTTGGCTTGCGCCGAGAATGCGGCAATGCGGCGCTTGCCGAAGAAGCGCTCTTGACTTCCAATCCCTATCATCCGACTTCAACCAGTGAAACGAAGGGATGAAGATCATGACAGAAGCCGCCCGCAGCACCATCGATCAGAGCGAAGTCGACCGGTTCTCCGCCATGGCGGCCGAATGGTGGGACCCGACGGGAAAATTCAGGCCGCTGCACAAATTCAATCCCGTCCGGCTCACCTATCTGCGAGACCGCATCTGCGAAAATTTCGGCCGTGACCCGAAAAGCCACCTGCCGCTTTCCGGCCTCCGCATCCTGGATATCGGCTGCGGTGGCGGCCTGCTGTCGGAACCGGTCGCCCGCATGGGCGCCACCGTCGTCGGCGCCGACCCGTCGGAAAAGAACATCGGCATCGCCTCCACCCATGCGGCCGAGACCGGCACGTCGGTTGATTATCGCGCCGTCACCGCCGAACAGCTTGCCGAAGCGGGCGAAACCTTCGACGTCGTCTTGAACATGGAAGTGGTGGAGCATGTGGCGGACGTGGATTTCTTCATCACCACCTGCGCGAAAATGGTCCGCCCCGGCGGGCTGATGTTCGTCGCCACCATCAACCGCACCTTCAAGGCCGGGGCATTGGCGATCTTTGCGGCGGAAAACGTCCTGCGCTGGCTGCCGAGGGGCACCCACCAATACGAAAAACTGGTGCGTCCGGAAGAGCTCGAAAAGCCGCTCCACGCCGCCGGCATGGAGATCATCCACCGCACCGGCGTCTTCTTCAACCCGCTGCAGGACCGCTGGAACCTCTCAGCGGACATGGACGTCAACTACATGCTGCTGGCGAAAAGGGCAGCGTGATCCGCTTCCACGGCCCGTCGGTTCTGTGGTAATCTTCACATCGTTCCGTTTTGGGAGAGACCGATGGCTGAAGCCGTGAAAGTCACAGTAACGCTGGAGCCGGACATCGAGGATTTTGTCCGCGACCAGACTGAACGCGGCTCCTTTGCGTCGTCCAGCGACTATATCGAAACCGTACTTCGCGAACGCTTTGAGCGCGCGCGTGAGCAGCTGGATGCCGAACTTCAGAAAGGCATCGACGATATCGAGGCCGGTCGGTTCATGTCGATCGAGGAGGCTTTCGATAGTGTCTACGAGGAACTCGGCCTGAAGCGTCTGGCACGATGAAAGTCATCTTCTCTCGCCAAGCGCGTGGAGACCTCAGGGATATCGGTCGATACCTGCTGAACCAGAATCCTGGCCCGCCATCCCTTATATGGAAGACCTGCGCACTGCATGCTTGGAGCTCGCGCGCATGCCCCATGCTTTCGAGATCCTGGAACTGTCAAATCATCCAGGAGTTCGCCGGCGTGTCTTCGCTCCCTATGTGATCTTCTATCGAGCAGAAAACCCGGACGTGAGAATCCTCCGCGTCGTCCACGGTGCGAGGGATTATCTGCGTATCCTCAACGAGGAAATTTGAGAGCGTTTTCTCGCCGTAGGGATCATCCCCGCCCCTCATTCCCCTGCTACACTTCATCCCGACGAATACACGAAAGACCGGACGGATTTCACTCCATCCAGCCCTTCGGGTTCTTTGAAATGAAGTCTTGCGGAAACGAGGTCAGTTCGTGTCCTCGGGGAGCACCGGCATCGGCGCCACCTCGATGCCCTCTTCGAGAAGATCGCGCACCTCGCTAAGGCTCGCCTGGCCGATGATGCCGCGCGCATCCGCCTCGCCGTAATGGATCTTGCGGGCCTCCTCGGGGAATTTCTCGCCCACGTCCTCCGCATTGGCCTTGATCTCGGCGACCGCCTGCTTGAGCTTTGCCATCGCCTCCTGGCGGGCAAGGTCCATGACCATCGCCTGTTTCTCTTCCTTTTTGCGCGCCGTCGAAACGGCGGGCGCCATCAGCGTTTTGGAGATCGAGGGGGAATTGCAGACCGGACAGGTGAGAAAGCCGCTTTCGACCTGGCGATCGAAATCGGCACTTTCGGAGAACCAGCCCTCGAACGTATGAGCATTTTCACAGGTCAGCGTATACTTGATCAAGCGGCAACACCTCCCGCCACATCGGACACAGTGTCCAGCGCGAATTCGCGGGCATTCCTGAGATTGGGGATTTTGACGCGTGCGGCCTTTACCGCATCGATGTCGATCTCCGCAAGCACCACCGCCTCGCCGGTGCCGCCGGCGGATGCCAGCACCTTACCCCAGGGATCGACGATCATCGAATGGCCGAAGGTCTCGCGGCCGTCTTCATGAACCCCTGCCTGGGCGGCGGCGATCACGAAGGCGCCGTTTTCGATGGCGCGGGCGCGCAGCAGAATCTCCCAATGGGCCTCGCCCGTCTGGCGGGTGAAGGCGGCGGGCACGGTCAGGATCTCGGCGCCGACGAGCGCCTCGGCGCGGAAAAGCTGCGGGAAACGCACGTCGTAGCAGATCGCGAAGCCGAGCCTGCCGAACGGCAGGTCGGCAACCCGTGCTGCGACGCCCGGCTCGTAGGCCGAGCTCTCGCGCCAGCTTTCGCCGTTGTCGAGATCGACATCGAACATGTGGATCTTGTCATAGGTCGCAACCAGCCGGCCTCCGGGTGCGAAGAGCAAGGCGCGGTTGGCGATCTTGCCGTCGTCCCTTGCGATCGCCGTCGATCCGATATGCAGATGAATGCCGAGTTCGCCGGCGAGGTTGCGGGCGGTCGAAACGATGATGTCATTCGTCTCGTCGCGCAGGATGTCGCGCATCGCCTTGCGGTCCCGCTGCAGAGCGCCGGTCATTTCCGGTGTCTGGATATAGGTCGCGCCATGCGCCGCCGCCTCGCGCACCAGCCGGACCATGTCGGCGGCGTTCTTCTGCGGATCAACGCCGGAGCACATCTGGATCGCTGCTGCCTTGAACGTCATCGCCCTGTCCTCACGCTGCCAGCATCGGGTCCAGCTTGCCGGCCCGGTCGAGCGCATGAAGGTCGTCGCAGCCGCCGACATGCGTCCCGTTGATGAAGATCTGCGGGAAGGTCGAACGGCCGTTGGCCTTCTGGATCATTTCCTCACGCAGTTCCCTGGAATAGGTTGCATCATGCTCGGTATACTTGATGCCCTTGGACTCGAGCAAAGCCTTCGCGCGGGCGCAGTAGCCGCAATATTCGCGGGTATAGATGGTCACATCTGCCATGAATGTCTCCGGGCGCCGCCAGATGGGAAGGAGCTGGGAAAAGGCCGCGCGTCAACTGTCATCTTCTGTCATATAGGCCCGGAAACGGCCATTGCAAAGGTCAAAACCGTAACCTCCGCGGCACCTGCCTTCTTCAGCGCACGGGTGGCGGAGGAAACGGTCGCCCCGGTCGTGTAGACGTCGTCGATGAGGATCAGGCGCCTGCCGAAAACATCCGCCTCATGGCCGGGCGCAACCTGGAAGGCGGCCCGCACATTGTCCTCGCGGGCGCGGGCCGAAAGCCCCACCTGCCGGCTGGTGCGCTTGACGCGGACAAGCGTCGACGGCAGGAACGGCCGGCCGGATTTTTGCGAAAGATGCCGCCCGAGTTCGGCCGCCTGGTTGAACTTCCGGGATGCGAAGCGCGAGCGGTGGAGCGGAACCGGCAGGATACCGTCCGATTTTGCCACATGGTCTTCGGCGGCGCGCAGCATCAGGCCGGCCATCATCGGGGCAAGGTCGGTGCGGTCCCGGTATTTCAGCGAATGCACGAGGTCGCGCGCCGGTCCCTCGAAGATCGCGGCGGACCGCAGCCGGTCGAAGACGGGCGGGTTTGCGATCGCCTCGGCCGACAGCATGCCCTCTCCCGGATCGTAGGAGAACGGCAGGCCGAGCACCTCGCAATAGGGCCGTTCGATGAAGCGGATCTCCTGCCAGCAGGCGGGGCAGAACCCGCCATGCGCCCCAGTGCTGACCCCGCAGCCGGGACAGACCGGCGGATAGACGAGATCGGTAAGCCATCTCGTCCACCCTGCGGCAAACGATGCTACAAATCGAAGGGCATTGGCGCTCGGCTCGGCGGACATGGGTTGACTTTAGCGCATGAAGAGAGCCTTTGCGACGGCAGGATACGGGTTTGATACGATGGAAATTCTTTTCGATGAACGGCTGATCGAGGCAAGGCGCGAACGCGCCTTCGCCGGTGGGGATCACAAGGCCGCCTTCCTCCTGGAGATCGCCGGCCGCGAGCTCGCGGATCGCCTCGCCGTCGTCGAGCGCCGGTTCGAAACCGCCGTCGAGCTGCATGGCGGCACCGGCATCGCCGCCCGTGATGCGCTGGCGACCGGCAAGATCGGTGTCATGCGCCGTATCGAAACCAGTGAGGCCTTCGCCGGAGATGGCGAGACGGTGACGGCCGCTCCCTGGGAGGACGTGCCGCTGGAACCGGAATCCGTCAACCTGGTGCTGTCGCCGCTGGCGCTGCACCTTGTCAACGATACGCCCGGTACGCTGATCCGCTTCCGCCGTGCGCTGAAGCCGGACGGGCTTTTTCTGGCCGCCATCCCCGGCGTGGGGACCCTTTCCGAACTGCGTGACGTCCTGTTGTCGGCCGAAGCGGAATTGCTGGGCGGTGCAAGCCCGCGCGTCATCCCCTTCGCCGATGTCCGGGATGTCGGGGGCCTTCTGCAGCGCGCCGGCTTCACGCTGCCGGTGGTCGATATCGAGACCTATACGGTGCGCTACGACTCGCTCTTTCCGCTGATGCGGGATCTGCGTGCCATGGGCATGACGAACCCGCTCGCCGGCCGCAGCCGCGTGCCGGTGACAAGGCGCTTCTTCGTGAGGGCGGCGGAGATCTATGCCGAGCGCTATTCCGATCCGGACGGCCGCATCCGCGCGACTTTCTCGATCATCTACGCCTCAGGCTGGTCGCCGCACGAAAGCCAGCAGCAGCCCCTGAAACCGGGGTCCGCCAGGATGCGGCTGGCAGACGCCCTGCGCGGAGGGACGGAGTAGCTCGCTCTAAGGCGTAGCGTCCTCGTAGGCATCGGCAATCCCGCCGAACATATTGTTCATCAACTCGTAGTAATCGCCCAATGCGACAAACAGGGTCAGTGCCAGGATCGAAATGAGCAGGCCGTATTCCACGGCCGTCGCGCCGCTGTTATCCTTAAAGAGAGAGCTGAAAAGGCGCATCAATTATCCTTCGGGCCTGGAATGGACGAATCCAGGCGCCTGAAAACGGCTCCGGCTTCAGCAGTCGCTACCGGCTCCGTAGCCCTCGACGATGCAGACCGTGCCCGGTGTCTCCTGCAGGACACTACGGCGAATTGTATAATGTTTCGTGCTCTTTTCGGCCGGTTTGATGGAGCCCGTGGTGATCAGGTCGAAGTCATCCTGAATCTGCCCCAGCTGACGCTCGTGATTGCGGCCCGCCAGCATCGGCGTGATGATCAGGGAAAGAGCGATGGCAGCCGTGCCGAACAGGAGTGCGATGTTGAGCGCGCCGGTCCTGCCGAAACTGTGCCGCGCCTGTTGCCGGCCTCGCACGGTTTTCCAGAATTCCTCGTCCATGCCTTCATAGCCTCGTCAACGCGGTTACCAGATGATGAGGCCTGAAAATATCACACGCGGCTAAACGATCCCTTAACAACGAGTGAATTCGGTCATTCTAATTTGAACGATTGAGCCGCGGCAGCGACCTACAGCATCGGCCCGAAGGTCGGAATCGATTTTCGGAAAGCACGATGCGTAGATTCAACAATTTAAAGCGTCCTTTGTGCGTCCGAATGGACGCACGGCGCTCTATAGCAGGTCCTGAAGAATGGGGATCAGCGGCTCGTCGGCCGGCGGCATGGGGTAGTCGCGTAGCGCGTTCGGCCTGACCCATTTGATCGCCTGGCCTTCCCGACCGGTCGGGATGCCCTCGAAACGCCGGCAGATATAAAGCGGCATCAGAAGATGGAAGGTCTCATAGGTGTGGCTGGCGAAGGTGAGCGGCGCAAGGCAGGGGATTTTGGTGGTGATGCCGAGCTCTTCCTCGAGCTCGCGCACCAGCGTTTCCTCCGGCGTTTCGCCCGGCTCGACCTTGCCGCCGGGAAATTCCCAGAGGCCGGCGAGCGTCTTGCCCTCCGGGCGCTGCGCCAGCAGGATGCGCCCGTCGGCATCGATCAGCGCGCAGGCCGCGACCAGCACCAGCTTGCGGGGTGTTTCGCTGCTCATCCTCGTCCTTCCCGCCACCAGTAACGGTATTCGTAGGCCTTGCGAAAGCCGAATTTCCGGTAGAGCGCCAGCGCCGTCGCGTTGGTGGAGACGACCTGTAGCCAGGCCTGCCGCGCACCGCTGATGCGGGCCCAGCGCAATGCCGAAGACAGGATCTGCGTGCCGATGCCTTCCCGCCGGTGGGCTTCCGCCACGGCAAAAGACATGATGCCGGCCAGATCGTTATCTTGCACGCAGAGCGCCACGGCGACCGCGCCATTCGCCGGATCTTCTTTCATGAAGAAGCCTGACGGCGGCTTGATCGCCGAGAGGATTTCGGCAAGCGCCGGCTTCAGCGCGATGCTTTCGCCTTCAACAGCAAGGCTGGCGTCGATGAACCGGCCGATGTCGTGACTCGGCAGGTAGTCGAGCGTATCGGGCAGTGCCAAGGCCGTCAGGTCGACGGTCAGCACGTCGACCGTCTCGAACATCCGCCATCCGTCCGCCTTGATGTGGTCGATGAGGACGGGAGGAGCGAGCGGCGTCTCGCGGACGATGAGCGGCCGGCCATAGCTCTCGAACCGCTTGCGTGCCCTTTCGAGCCGCTGCTCCATATCGCGATGATCGGAAGGATCGAGCGGGACGATGCAATTCAGCCGTTTGGATGGATGGCCGCCGGTGAGCCGTACCTGCCAGCTCCCGTCATAGACGACGGAAGCCGCCGGCCAGGCCCGGAAGCCCACGGCCTCCAGCCGGCGAACCAGGGGCAGATTGCTCTGCGGAGATGATGCCTGCATCAAATGATCAGCTCCGGTAGTCGCCGTTGATAGCGACATATTCCTTGGTGAGGTCGCAAGTCCAGACGGTCGCCGTGCCGTTGCCGAGGCCGAGATCGACTTTCACAGGAATGTCCTGTTGCCTCATGACGGCGGTGGCGGCAGCTTCGGAATAGCTGGGATCGCGCTCGCCCTCGACGGCGACCCGCACGTCGCCGAACCAGATCGCCAGCCGGTCGCGGTCGGCCATCTCACCGGATTTGCCGACGGCCATCACGACGCGGCCCCAGTTGGCGTCCTCGCCGGCGATCGCCGTCTTGACCAGCGGCGAGTTGGCGATCGACAGCGCGATCACTTTCGCGGCCGCATCGCTCTCGGCGCCGGTCACGGTGATCTCGACCATCTTGCGGGCGCCTTCGCCATCCCGCACGACCTGCAGCGCCAGATCCTTGAGCAGATCGTCGAGCGCGGCGCGGAAGCTTTGAAGACGCGGATCGTCCGCGCTCTCGACGCGGACCTGACCGTCATCGGCGGCAGCACCCGTCGCAAACAGCATCAGAGTATCGGAAGTCGAAGTATCGCTGTCCACCGTGACGGAGTTGAAGCTCGGGCCGACGCCCGCGGCAAGCAGGGTCTGCAAGGCCGGCGAGGCGATGTCCGCATCGGTCACCACGAAGGAGAGCATCGTCGCCATGTCCGGCGCGATCATCCCGGCCCCCTTGGCGATGCCGTTGATCGTCACCTTCACGCCGCCGATCTCCGCGGTGCGGGTCGCGACCTTCGGGTAGGTGTCGGTGGTCATGATCGCCTTGGCCGCTTCCTGCCAGAAGTCGCCGGCGGCGGTCCTGTTCATGTCGCCGAGCACGCCTGCGAATTTCGTCGCATCCAGCGGTTCGCCGATAACGCCGGTCGAAGCGAGGTAGACCTCGTTCTCGCCGCAGCCGACGGCTTGCGACGCGGATTTCGCGGTCAGTGCCGTCGCGGCCTTGCCCTTGATGCCGGTGAATGCATTGGCATTGCCGGAATTGACGACGACCGCGCGAGCGATCCCGTGCGGCAGGTTGGCGCGACAGAAATCCACCGGCGCGGAAGGGCACTTGGACCGCGTGAAGACGCCCGCCACCGCGGCCGGCCGGTCGAAAACCATCAGCAGCACATCGGTGCGGTTCTTGTACTTGATCCCGGCGGCGGCGGTCGCCATGCGCACACCGCGCAATGGCGGCATGTCGGGATAGGATTTAGGGGCGAGCGGCGAAACGGAAGCGGACATGGCTAGACCTTGGTTCAATTGAAAGTCGAAGCTGGACTACCTGCTCGACGTCATCCTCGGGCTTGTCCCGAGGATCTGCTGCCCTTCATGATAGTGGATAGATCCTCGGGACAAGCCCGAGGATGACGGATAAATGCGGAGGTCTCCACCTCGAGGGGAAGATGGACTCCTTATCCTTAATCCTTACGGCTTCGGAGCCGGGGCGTCGCTTGCACCCTGCATCTTGTTGACTTCATCATAGCCCTTCTTGAGGGCCTCATCGACGATCTCGACCTTCTGCTCGCTCTTGGCCTTCTCGATCAGCGCCACATACTTGTCACGCATCACGAGCTGCTTGACCTGGTCCTCGACCTGTTCGAGGGCCGGCGGGGGAGCGTCACGCTTGTCTTCGACCTTGATGACATGGAAGCCGAACTGCGTCTTGACGGGGGTCTTCGTGTAGGCGCCCTTTTCGAGGGCGAAAGCGGCTTCCTCGAATTCCGGAACCATGCGGCCGGGGCCGAACCAGCCAAGATCACCGCCTTCGTCCTTGTTGGAATCCTGCGACTTTTCCTTGGCGATCTCGGCAAAATCCTTGCCGGCGTCGAGATCGGCGATGACCGCCTTCGCCTCGTCTTCCGTCTTCACCAGGATGTGACGGGCATGCACCTCTTCCTGCTTCGGGATAGAGGCGATTTCCTTGTCGTAACGGGCCTTCACCTCTTCCGGGGTGACGGCATCGATGACATGCTTGCGGAAATAGGCGTTATGAAGTTCACGGTCGCCGATATAGGCCATCCGCTTCTTGAAATCGTCCGTATCCTTGATGCCTTCGGCGATCGCACCCGATGCGAGAAGCTTGACGTCGATGGCGCCGGAAAGGGCGGCGACTTTCTTCTGCTCGTCCGGAAGCTGGGCAAGCTGCGGGTCGAGGTTCTGGACGGCCAGGTCGAGTTCCGACTGGCGGATTTCCAGGCTGCCGACCTTCGCCACGACCGGATCTTCCGCCGCAAACACCGGAGCCTGGGAGAAGATTGCAGCAGCGAGCGCGGCCGTTACGAGAAATTTGTGGCGCAACATCAATTCACCTTTCAATAGGGCACCGGTTTCAGAATGCCTGATTCCGGCCGGAAAACCTTCACAAACACCGGAATGTGGCCATTCTGTATCGGCCGCCACCGTTGACATCATTCGACCCCCCTCTTATCTGTCACGCAACTTTGCGTCCAGAAGAGTTTCCGGGCGTGGCGGGTCATTTTGTCGTCATCGGATGATGATGGGCCGCCCGGCCCGCGATCCCGAGAGAACTGATTCAGAAAGGACCATTCGTATGGTCAGCCTTGGCGGCATCGCCCGCAAATTGTTCGGTTCGGCAAACGATCGCCGCCTGCGCGGCTACACGCCGAGGATCGACGCGATTAACGCAATCGAGGAGAAGACCAAGGCTCTCTCCGATGAGCAGCTTGCCGCCCAGACGGCGGAATTCAGGAAGCTGCTGGCCGAAGGCAAGACGCTGGACGACATCCTGATCCCCGCCTTTGCCGTGGTGCGTGAAGCCTCGCGCCGGGTGCTCGGCATGCGGCCCTTCGATGTGCAGTTGATGGGCGGCATGATCCTTCATGATGGCGCGATCGCCGAGATGAAGACCGGCGAAGGCAAGACGCTGGTGGCGACGCTGCCCGTCTATCTGAACGCGCTCGCCGGCAAGGGCGTCCACGTCGTGACCGTCAACGATTACCTCGCCCGCCGCGACGCAACGACGATGGGCCGGCTTTACGGCTTCCTCGGCCTGACGACCGGCGTCATCGTCCACGGTCTCGACGACGAGGAACGCCGCGCGGCCTATGCCTGCGACATCACTTACGCCACCAACAACGAGCTCGGCTTCGATTATCTGCGCGACAACATGAAATACGAGCGCGCGCAGATGGTCCAGCGCGGCCACAACTATGCGATCGTCGACGAAGTGGACTCAATCCTGGTCGATGAGGCCCGCACGCCGCTGATCATCTCCGGCCCGCTCGACGACCGTTCCGACCTCTACAACACCATCGACGCCTTCATTCCGCAACTCACGCCGGAAGACTATGAGATCGACGAGAAGCAGCGTTCCGCCAACTTCTCGGAAGTCGGCACGGAAAAGCTGGAAAACCTGCTGCGCCAGGCCGGGCTCTTGAAGGGCGAAGCCCTCTACGACGTCGAAAATGTCGCGATCGTCCATCACATCAACAACGCTCTGAAGGCCCACAAGCTCTTCACCCGCGACAAGGATTACATCGTCCGCAACGGCGAGATCGTCATCATCGACGAGTTCACGGGCCGCATGATGCCGGGCCGCCGCTATTCGGAAGGCCAGCATCAGGCGCTCGAAGCCAAGGAAAAGGTGCAGATCCAGCCGGAGAACCAGACGCTCTCCTCGATCACCTTCCAGAACTATTTCCGCATGTATTCAAAGCTCGCCGGGATGACCGGTACGGCTTCGACGGAAGCGGAAGAGTTCGGCAACATCTATAAGCTCGAAGTGGTCGAAGTCCCGACCAATCTTCCGATCGCCCGCATCGACGAGGACGACGAGGTCTACCGGACCTTCGAGGAGAAGTTCAAGGCGATCATCGAAGAAATCAAGGCCGCCCACGAGCGCGGCCAGCCGGTGCTCGTTGGCACGACCTCGATCGAGAAGTCCGAACTGCTCGCCAACCTGCTGCGCCAGTCGGGCTTCGATAAGTTCCAGGTGCTGAACGCCCGCTATCACGAGCAGGAAGCCTATATCGTGTCGCAGGCCGGCGTGCCGGGCGCGGTCACGATCGCCACCAACATGGCCGGCCGCGGCACCGACATCCAGCTCGGCGGCAATGTCGAGATGCGCCTCGAACGCGAGCTCGAAGGCATTGAGGATGAGGCCGAGCGCCGGGCGAAGGAAGCGGCGATCCGCGAGGAAGTGAAGAGCCTCAAGGAAAAAGCATTGGCCGCCGGCGGTCTCTACGTCATCGCCACCGAGCGCCATGAAAGCCGCCGTATCGACAATCAGTTGCGCGGCCGTTCCGGCCGCCAGGGTGACCCGGGCCGCTCGAAATTCTACCTGTCCCTCCAGGACGACCTGATGCGCATCTTCGGCTCCGACCGTATGGACGGCATGCTGCAGAAGCTCGGTCTGAAGGAAGGCGAAGCGATCGTCCATCCCTGGATCAACAAGGCGCTCGAGCGCGCCCAGAAGAAGGTCGAAGCCCGCAACTTCGACATCCGTAAGAACCTTCTGAAATACGACGACGTCACCAATGACCAGCGCAAGGTGATCTTCGAACAGCGCATCGAAATGATGGATTCGGAAGACGTGTCCGAGATCGTCGAGGATATGCGCAACGAGGTGATCGAGGTCATCGTTGCCAAGCACATCCCCGAAAGGGCCTATGCCGAACAGTGGAATGCGGCAGGCCTGCGCGAGGATGCCGGACGCCTCCTGAACCTCGACCTGCCGATCGAAGACTGGGTCAAGGAAGAGGGCATCGGCGAGGACGATATCCGCGAACGCATCACGCAAGCGGCCGACCAGGCCGCCGCTGATCGCCGCGAACGCTTCGGTGCGGATATCATGAACTATGTCGAGCGCTCCGTGCTGCTGCAGACGCTGGACCATCTCTGGCGCGAGCACATCGTCAACCTCGACCACTTGCGCTCGGTGATCGGTTTCCGCGGCTATGCCCAGCGCGACCCGCTGCAGGAATACAAGGCGGAAGCCTTCGAGCTTTTCCAGGCGCTGCTTGCCAACCTCCGCGAGGCGGTGACGGCACAGATGATGCGCGTCGAACTGGTGCAGAACCCGCAGCCGCCGGAACCGCCGCCGGTTTTCGAAGCGCATCATCTCGATGCCACGACCGGCATGGATGAGGTGAGCGGCCTCGACGGCGAGAACTTCCTTGCGGCGCCGCAGGACCGCCGGCCGGAAGACCCCTCCACCTGGGGCAAGATCGGCCGCAACGAGCCCTGCCCCTGCGGATCAGGCAAGAAATACAAGCACTGCCACGGCGCGTTCGAGCAGGTGTGAGGCCCGGCTGGGCTTAAGCTTCGGCGCGGCCTTGCCCCGCCGAAGCGGCGCAGACGTCCCTCACACAGCCACGCAGCCAGCGATGCGCCGGATCGGCATCCATCCTCGGATGCCAGAAGAGCGATATCGTGATCTCCGGCACCGGTACCGGAAGGGCAAAGCTGAACATATCCGCCCGCAGATCACGCGTATGGCGTTCGGGAACCGTGGCGACCATATCCGATGCCCGAGCAAGGGCCAGCGCCGCGGCAAAACCGCCGACCATCGTCCCGATCTCTCGCCTGATCCCCTGAATTTCAAGGATATCGTCCAGATAGCCTTTCTCGGAACCGCGCCGAGAGACGAGCACGTGTCTGGCCGCGGCATAGCGGGACGGCGTTATTTGACCGGCGCTCAGCGGATGGTCTGCACGAACGACGCCGACGAAGCGGTCGCTGAACAATGCCTGCACCCGAACCTCGGGACCGGTAGCCTTGCCGATTACGCCGGTCTCCATGTCGATGCTGCCGTCGCGCAAGGGACCGCTGTCCTTGTCCTGCTTCGGCACGAAGCGGAGCCGCACGCCGGGCGCTTCCCGGTTCACGCGGGCAATGAGATCCGGACCGAAATTCTCTACGAAACCGTCGCTTGCGCGAAGCGTGAACGTCCGGGTCAGCTTTGAAAGATCGAGTGCCTCAGCCGGCCGCAGCACCGCCTCGACCTCTTCGAGAAGCAGGCCGACGCGCTCGCTGAGTTCGAGCGCCCTTGGCGTCGGAACGAGACCGCGTCCTGCCCTCACCAGCAGCGGATCGCCCGTCGCCTCCCGCAATCGCGCCAGCGCCCGGCTCATGGCCGAAGGGCTGAGTCCGAGCCGCCTGGCGGCATGGGCCACGCTGCCTTCCGCAAGCAGCGCATCAAGGGTGACAAGCAGGTTGAGGTCCGGATGCGACATACGCCGGACAATAGCACGGACCTCGCCGAATGATATGGCGTCAGATGCACGAATAAAATGCAAATGATGCGCGTTCCGCCACGATATGCCTGAGGCTAGATTTGCCGCGCCGACCATGCAGGCGGCAGAACGGAGCCTTGGAGATGTCACCGACCACCACACCGAACGCCGCAACACCGAACCCCGCGACGGGCACGGCAGAAAATATTCCTACGAGCCGGAAGGCGCTTGCCGCTCTGTCGCTCTCGATCTTGTTGTCGTCGCTCGGCACGAGCAGCGCGAATGTCGCCCTGCCGACGCTCGCGCAGGCGTTCTCTGCCTCCTTCCAGGACGTGCAATGGGTGCTGCTGGCCTATCTCCTCTCCATCACGACGCTCATCGTCGGCGCCGGCAGGCTAGGCGACATGATTGGCAGACGCCGGCTTCTTCTCTCCGGAATCGCGCTGTTCACCATCGCCTCGATCCTCTGCGGCACCGCTCCCACACTCGTCATTCTGATCGCCGCCCGTGCGGCGCAGGGCGCTGGCGCCGCCATCATGATGGCGCTTGCCATGGCGTCTGTCGCGGATATCGTGCCGAAAGCGAAAACCGGCAGCGCGATGGGATTGCTCGGAACCATGTCGGCCGTCGGAACGGCTCTCGGGCCTTCTCTCGGCGGCATCCTCATCGCGACGGCAGGCTGGCCGGCGATCTTCCTTGTCAATGTGCCGGTCGGCGTCACAGCCATTCTTCTCATTCGTCGGCATCTGCCCGATGACCACAAGGAAAGATCCGAACCGCACCCGGGCTTCGACGGCACGGGAACACTTCTGCTTGCCGCAACACTCGCGGCCTACGCCCTGGCGATGACCATGGGCAAAGGTCGCTTCGGCCCCCTCAATGTCGGGCTGCTCGTGGCAGCGTTCGCCGGGCTTGGCCTCTTCGTTCTCGCCGAAGCGAAAACCCGGTCACCGCTGCTGCGCTTGTCGATGCTGCGCAATGCCGCTCTGAGCTCTGGCCTGGCGATGAGCGCGATTATTTCGGCGGTCATCATGACGACGCTGGTGGTCGGTCCTTTCTATCTGTCGCACGCACTTGGCCTCGATGCGGCCGGGGTGGGGCTCGTACTTTCGGCCGGGCCGGTCGTTTCGGCGCTGACGGGCATCCCGGCCGGCCGCATCACCGATCGTTTCGGCGCACGCTCGGCGACCATCATCGGGCTGACCGGCATGGCTGCCGGGGTCTGCCTGCTCGCAACCCTGCCGGCAACGTACCGCATCCCAGGCTATCTTCTCCCGGTCATCGTCACGACGATGGGCTATGCACTCTTCCAGGCGGCCAACAACACGGCCGTTATGGCCGATATCCACTCCGGGGAGAGGGGCGTGATTTCGGGCATGCTCAACCTGTCCCGCAATCTCGGCCTCACGACCGGCGCTTCGGTCATGGGGGCGGTATTTGCCGCCACCACCGGCGCAGATATTGGCACCGCCTCTCCCGGGGCCGTAGCCACGGGCATGCGATCGGCCTTTGCCATCGCCACCGGGCTCGTTGTCGCCGCGCTGGCGCTTGCATTGATCGGCTACAGCCCTGCGGCCGGCCGGGTCGAAAGCCGCGACCCGAGCGGAAGATCGTGAATACTTTGACGGCCCGGCGAACCCTTTCTTAACCCTGCTGTGGCAACACTTTCCGCCATTGTTCCCGTCGTCGTTACGAGTATTGCGTGCCCATCATGGCGGTTATCGAAACAGCGGAGAGATTGCTTCCGCCTGGCTTGCGTGCCCGGCTCGCCCCGCTGACACGCAAGCTCGACGCGATCATCACGGATGACAACGAAACGAGCCGCGCCCAGCGGCAGGCACTCACCGCCTTCGTCATCCGTGTCGCCAGTGCCGCCATCGCCTTCGTCTCGCAGATCGTTCTTGCCCGCCTGATGGGCGAATTCGAATACGGCATCTTCGCTTTCGTCTGGGTTCTGGTCGTGCTCGCCGGCAACCTGTCCTGCCTCGGCTTCCACACCTCCGTCATCCGCTTCCTGCACCAGCACAAAGCGCGGGGCGAGATGGCGACGGTGCGCGGCCTCAACCTCGCTGTCCGCCTCGTGGCGCTTGCCTCGGCGAGCACGGTCGCGGGCCTCGGCTTTCTTTTCCTGTATATATTCGGCGAGAGGATCGAACCCTATTACCTCATTCCGGTCGCGCTCTCATTTTTCACCATACCGATGATTGCGCTGGGAGACGTGCTGGACGGAACCGCGCGCTCGAACGGTTGGACAGCGACGGCGCTGAGCCCCACCTATCTGATCCGGCCCACGCTGATTCTTGCCTTCATGCTTCTCGCTCTCTGGCTCGGCGCGCCGCACACGGCTGTCACTGCCATGCAGGCGGCACTTGCCGCAACCTATGTCACGACGCTTTCGCAGCTCCTGCGCCTGACATTGCGGCTGCGCCGGGAATACGGCACCGGCCCGGGGAAGTTCGAGACGGCTGCCTGGTTCCGCTATTCGCTGCCGCTTTTCCTGGTCGACGGCATCGGCTTCCTGCTGACCAATGCCGATGTCGTGGTTGTCGGCCTTTACCTGCCGCCGGATCAGGTCGGCATCTATTATGCCGCCGCCAAGACCATCGTGCTGGTCCAGTTCGTCTATTTCTCGATCAAGGCCGCCGCCGGCCCCCGCTTTTCCGCGATCATGGCTGAGGAGGACATGACCGCACTCGCCGCCTTTGCCGGCCAGACCACCCGCTGGAGCTTCTGGCCGTCGCTTGCGATCGGCCTTTGCGCCCTTGCAGCCGGCGAAATGCTGCTCTCGCTCTTCGGCCCCGGCTTCACGGCCGGATACCCGCTGATGGCGATCCTGTTCGCCGGTATTCTCGCCAAATCGATGGTCGGTCCCGGCGAAGTGCTGCTCAGCATGGCCGGTCGCCAGAACCTCTGCGTGTTGCTCTACGCCGCAACCCTTGCGGTGAGCATCGGCCTCAACATAGTGCTGATCCCGCTGCTCGGCCTCACCGGGGCCGCCATGGCGACAGCCGCCGCGATGATGGTCGAGGCCATCCTGCTGCATGTTGCCGTCCGCCGGACGCTCGGCATCGTGCTCTTCGCCTTCGCCGGCCCCATGACCTCCGTTCCTTCAAAGGCATCATGATCATGGCCCAACCTCCGATCAGCGGCGAATTCGAAGGCAATGGCAGCGGTGGGCTTTCCGCAATCCGGACTTTCCGTACCGAACGTCCCGATGCCGATACCCGCCTGCGTGTCGGCCGCCCGGGGCGCGAGCTCTGCCTCTATCCCGCAGCGCTCGGCTACGATCTGCAGGAAGAGCTCGAATTCCTGTCGAACCGCGCCATGGAACCGAACATCTTCTTCTCGGCCCGGCTGCTGGCCCCCGCGATGCCGCGCGTCGATGACAAGCAGGTGCACCTGGCGCTGATCCGCGACGAGAGCAACAACCGCAGCCGGCTCCGGCTGCTGATGCCCTTTACGATCGAAAGACCCGGATTCTCGATCGGCGCGTCGATCATCCGCACCTGGGCAAACCCGTTCGGCCCGCTCGGCACCCCGCTCGTCGATGCCGAAGATGCGGCCGAGACGATCGACAACCTCCTGGAAGCTCTGGCCCTGCGGGAGGCGCGGCTTCCTTCCGTGCTCGTGCTGCCGGACGTGCGGCTCAACGGCCGCTTCGCGCAGCTTGCCAAGGCGGTCGCCATCAGCCGGAACCTGCCGGTCACCGTGACCGATCCGTTCCAGAGACCGATGCTGGAGAGCTTGGCTGACGGCGAGACCTACCTGAAGCACGCGATCTCCCCGCATCACGTGCGTGAGATGCGCCGCCTCTGGCGCAAACTGGAAACCAAGGGGAAGCTCGCCTATTCCGTCGCGCGCCAGCCGGAAGAGGTCCGGTTGCGCATGGAAGAGTTCCTTCTGCTCGAAGCCAAGGGCTGGAAGGGTCGGCGCCGCTCGGCGCTCATCAACGACCGATACCGTTCGGCCTTCGCCCGCGAGGCGATCACCAACCTTGCCGAGGTCGACGCGGTGCGTATCCATACCGTCGATTTCGACGGCCGCGCCATTGCCTCGCTCATCGTCTTCGTCATGGCCGGCGAGGCCTATACCTGGAAGACGGCCTATGACGAGGATTTTGCCTCCTACTCGCCAGGCAAGCTCCTGATGATCAAGCTCACCGAATGGCATCTGGAAGATGCCAACATCATGCGTACCGATAGCTGCGCCGTACCGGACCATCCGATCATGAGCCGGTTCTGGGAAGAGCGCGAGGAAATGGGCACTCTGGTCATCGGGCTCAACCAGAACGGCGACCGCGACGTGCGTCAGGTGGCCGCCCAGCTTCACCGCTATCGCAACACCCGCAACATGGCCCGTATCCTGAGAGAGAAGATCCTGTCGATCGCCGGCCGCGGAGACTGAAATCTATTCCGCGGCCGCCTTCTCGCGCAGCAGTCGGCGGATGACCTTGCCGGTAGTCGTCAGCGGAATGTCGTCGACGAAGGCGATCTCGCGCGGATATTCGTGCATAGAGAGGCGCGTCTTCACCCATTCGCGGATTTCCGCGGCAAGCGCGTCGCTTGGGCTGTAGCCGGGGGAAACAACGATATAGGCCTTGATGATTTCGGTGCGGACCGGATCGGGCTTTCCGACGGCGGCCGCCAGCCTCACGGCCGGATGGCCCGTCAGACAGTCCTCGATCTCGCTCGGACCGATGCGGTAACCGGATGAAGTAATGACGTCGTCGTCACGGCCGACGAATTCCACGTAGCCATATTCATCCTGCCGGCCGAGATCGCCGGTCATCAGCCAGTCTCCGACGAACTTGGCCTTCGTTGCGGCTTCGTCGTTCCAGTAGCCGAGGAACATCACCGGATCGGGTCGGCGGATGGCGATCTGGCCCATTTTGCCGACCGGCACCTCGATACCCTTCTCATCGACGATAGCCACATGGTGGCCGGGCACGGCGCGCCCGATCGCACCACCGCGCGAGACGCCGAGATTGGCCGCCGATCCCAGAACGAAATTGCATTCCGTCTGGCCGAACAATTCGTTGACCGTCAATCCCAGTGCCGATTTCGCCCAGTCATAGGTCTCGCGCCCGAGCGCCTCTCCGGCCGAGGCGATCGTCCGAAGTTTCAGATCGTATTTTTCGAGCGGCTTCTCCACCGATTTCATCAGCCGCAACGCCGTCGGCGGAATGAAGGCATTGCGCACCCCCATCTCCGCCATGATGCGGAAGGCCATGTCGGCGTCGAATTTCTGCGCCGGCGACGAGACGACCGGTATTCCGAGCATCAGCGCCGGCATCAGCACGTTGAGCAGGCCGCCGGCCCAGGCCCAGTCGGACGGCGTCCAGATCCTGTCGCCTTCCTGCGGCGCGAATTCATGGCCGAGCTGGAAGCCGGGAATATGGCCGGCGAGCACCCGGTGACCGTGCAGCGCCGCTTTCGGCGGACCGGTCGTGCCGGACGTGAAGATCATCAGCGCGGGATCGTTGGGACCGGTCTCGACTACATCGAAAAGCGGCGGATGAGCGGAAATCAGCGTGTCGAACGAGACCAAGCCTTCCCCAGCCGGCACATCCTCGGTGACGATCACATGCCTGAGATCCGGCAGCTTGTTCCGGATATCGGCAAGCCGCGCGAGACCGAAGACATTGGTGACGATGGCCGCAGCACCCGATGCCTTCAACCGGTATTCCAGCGCCTCGGCACCGAAAAGCAATGCGAGCGGCAGCGCGATACCGCCCATCTTGTAGATTGCCACATGGGAAATGACTGTCTCGAAGCTCTGCGGCAGGAGAAGCGCGATCCGGTCGCCACGCTTCAAACCGAGCGACAGGAAGGCGTTGGCGAGCGACGCAGACCGCCCCGAAAGCGCGCCATAGGTCAGCGCCAGATGTCGGCCGTTCGGGCTGAAATGCTCAAGACAGATGCTGTCTGGATGCTCCGCGGCCCAGGCGTCGCTGACCACTTCGCCCATATTGAACCTGGACGGAATCTCCCAGGCGAAATCGCGGATGAGGTCCTCATAGGAGGCGCCGGCAGGCAGTTTCATGGGCAATGTTTCTCATTTTGCTGCACCAGCTAACATGTTCGAAACTTGAAGCACAAGAGGACCGCCGGGGGGACCTAAGGGTGCGGAAGCCTGTTAACGCAATGGGCTATCGGGAACATGCTGCAAGGCAGTATCGGACTTGTCACAGTCTTTCGACATGGTAACCGGCACTTCATTCTTGCATCGGCTTGCAGCCCCGTGCTAGAGCGCTTGCCGTTACCAAAGTGCCCCGTTGGCGGAATTGGTAGACGCGCCTGACTCAAAATCAGGTTCCGAAAGGAGTGCTGGTTCGATTCCGGCACGGGGCACCATTTTCTGTTTTTTGAGCTTTGTCTTCAGAAAATCCGGGTTGGATCGGCCATTTATGGCAACAGGCCCCAGTCATTGTCTATCGTGGCTAGCCAAGCTGGGTAGACATGCGGGCCTTCAAATCTGAAATGATGATCCTGGCTTCATTCAAGTCCGCCTCCCACCAGCGGCTATCAAGTATCATCCCTCTTTGAGCTTCCTCGAACCGATAGCGGATAAGTTTTGCAGGGGAGCCGGCAACGATCCCAAAATCAGGGACATCTGAGTTGACAAAAGAATTTGCGCCGACAACCGCGCCTATACCAATCTTAACTCCCCTGCGGACTATTGCGTCGACGCCAATCCAAGCGTCGTGTCCTATGGAACATTCTCCGCTGGTCAGCTCGGCATAGGGATTGCGGTAAAAAATACTATTTGTAGAAATCTCGTAAACATAGTGTTCTCCCGCACCTACAGTTACGTTATTTGCTATCGAGACATAGTTTCCAATTTCGCTCTTCGTGATGTCGCATCGCTCCCCTATGTAGCAATACCTGCCGACATTCGAGTCTCGGCTGACGCGACTGGATGGGCGAACCTCAGTCGTAACATCGAACCGTCGGTCGTTTCTTCTCTTAAAAAGTCGAATCTTCATCTTTAGCCTTTGTAGATGTCTGCCTGAGGCGGCAGCGATCTTGTCGCTCTCAAAGTCGACATCGCAACGGATTTCTGCTGCCGGCAAGAAGTCAGAAGCGATCACGATTCAGAAAACTGAAAATCTTACGCGCTTGTTTTTTTGCCGAATTCGCAAGTTTAGCTCCGCGGGAAGACGTATAGACCTGTTCAGCCTCGAGAAAAGCGCCATGACTTCCTCTCTGGAGCGCACCCATCTTTGCCACGTCCTTAGCGACCTCCGCGAGGATCGCAAAGAGGTTGTTCTCGTACAGCACCAGACGACGAGCTTCTTCCAGGATGGGAATTGCGCGCTCAGCCAGATCCGATTCGATGATCTTCTTTATTTTGCCGATCGCACCCTCAATGTCCAAGATATTAATCGACGTCAAAGCACCGGTTGGAAAGTAATCAATAATATTTGGCGCACCATAATAAATTGGATAAGTCATCGCCAAGAATGGATCTGACAATTTTTCTGTCCAATAGTGATTATATGTCGAATTCTCAATGGCGATATGATATCGATAGGGCGCCAGGACTTCTAATTTATCCGCAAAGCTGTTAACTCCACGCCCATAAAAATCTATCTCGTTGCCAAAATATTCTCTGACACGCTGTACGAATGTTAGCCTGCTACGATGCCCTTCTGCATAAGCTTTATTGGAGGAAACGATGGACGCAAGTTTTGTTTTGGCTGGGCGCCAGTTCTCAAATTCGTCAAAACACATCCCCCTTTGACGAATGGAACCATCGGAATTCCAGCCGCCGACGAGCCACGGCAATCCGATTTGAGAAAGTCTGAAATTCGGATGGACTGTCTGCGGATCAGTAGTCAGCACCATGTCGAACTGCGAGAGGAAACGCGGATCATAAGCCTTGATGGCCCGCGGCTCGGAAGCAACGAACACTCGATATCCGGCAGCCGCAGTGATGACCTTCGTCGGCAAGCCATCATAGACGAATATGACATCGCAGGCTTCAGTATTGCCGGAAAAGTCGAACCGGACTCCATCCCACTCGGGAACTGAATCGGGAAACTGACGTAGCCAGTCCCAATTTGGAGAACTTGAGATAAATCCGGCACGTATCATGGAGCACCCGCCTGCAAAACGCAGCCCGTTCCAGCCAGTATACGGCGCATCATAAACGCTCCCAGTCCGCAGGCACGAGGTCCTTTTCGATATGAGCCGCGGATTTGAACCAGTTCAAAGGTGCTATCACGTGCTTTGCAGGCTCGGGATTGAGCCATGCCCCCCACCAGCTGAAGGTGCTGTTGGCAATGATGTGGTTGCGGCAGGCAGCCATCAAATGCATGTCCTGCGCATCCAGATCATCATCCTGGGGCTCAATGAATATGACCGGCCAGGTTTCAGGCAAATTGGCCCGCGCCCAGGCAGGGTCATCCGAGAAGACAAAAAAGGTCACATCGCCCATCCGCTCCGCCATGCGAGACATCGCACCTTGATACCAAGAAGGCTCCAACGTCCCATGCACTGCATTTGCATGAGGGTTGGTGACATAATCGCCCCGCCGGACATGGACGGACACCGCATTTGAACTCTTGATCCTGTTAAGAACGGCCGCCCGTGGAGGGGTGAATGGAGAGGCAAGGTTGAAGTCGCGGCGGATCGTGTCCGAGATGGCGGAAAAGTATTTTTCGCTTTGCCAATACCCTTCCAGATAAACCGGGCCCGTCAGGCCCAGCACCTCAGGATCAAAAGCCTGCCCTTTTTCCACGACATGCCGACCCGGGCTTCGAGATCTCCATATTTGCTGCATCCGGCGGACGACGCTCGACCGCTTGCGAGTTGCAGGCAGATCCCGAGAAGCGGCTGCAGTCGCCTTGATATCGAATTGGCCGAGCGCAAACCGCCGACGGGTGTATTTTTCCATCGAGGTAAGATCGAGTTTCAGTTCCTGATTGGTCGCGATGGATAGCGATCGGCCCATGGCATACTGGAACATCTGGTTGCCAAGTCCACCGACGATATGTGCGATAACGGCCATGGGCATAGATCTCGTCGTTTGGTTTGCCCGCCTGCAGCGCCGGCATGTCGTTGAACCCGCAGTCAGAAGGATTTGCGCCACGAATAGGGCAGATTGGCAAGAAACCGCCCAACGTCGTCCCGCGCGCGATACAAGGCCCTCCAGCGACGAAAGCGCCGCGACTTCGGCGCCCGTTTGGTACCCTGCCAGATCTCAGACTGCTCCTCCGTGTCCGCAGCATGCCTTACCGGATACGGAAAGATTGCAAGAGAATTGACGCCATGTGTCCAGAACCGATCGAGATGGCAATCGACCGGCTCGAACCAGACGGAAGCTGTTGCGATCAACCGCGCCGCGGCCTTCGGTGAAACCGCATAGCAAGAGGTGCCATGCGGCCCCTTGAAGAAGCGCACGATGCTCCACTGATCGTCAATCGTTTCTTGGAGCGTGTAGGCTCTCTCTTTGTGCCCGGAAAAGCGAATGAGGCCGCAACGGCTGATCCGTTCCGAAGCCAACCTGTAGGCTTCAAGGAAGCCGTCGTTGATCGCGACATCATCCTCGAAAATAAGCAGCGGTCGATTGTCTTGAACACAGCGCTGCCAGAGAAGGTAATGGCTGGCGAAACATCCAAGTTCACCGGGGTTCAGGGTGAACCCTCTGCGGATTTCAGCGAGCTTCTGATCGGCCCGGTCAAAAAGAGGATGGTGGGCAGCTTTACCATCAACCGCTTGAAAAAAGCTGAATGAAAGGCCGAGCGGCGTTAAGAGGGCCGTCATTTGCTGGCGCCGCTCCCATGACCGCTCCAGGTTCACAACCACCACTTCCAAAGGGACTGCATCTCTCTTCAACTAGCACTCCGATACCTATTCCCGCCTTACGCAAGCGGTTCTGACTATTTTCCCTCTGTTGTCAATCTGCGCTACGGCGAAGATCAATGATGCAACAATATCAACAAATACTTGGTTGCCGTATTTCAGGTCATGCACTCGAAAACAGAAAGGGCCGAACGTATCGATTAGCTGGCTTCCCAGAAAGAGCTGGAGTCCCTGATGATCTTTTTGATCCCTTTTTCCTCTCTCCAATTCCGGCCGATGTCCTTGATCACCGGTTTGTTCTGAGGGGAAAAAATATAGTTGTCGTATTTGCAGACATAGGCCTGAAGGGGCAGGTTGACATCTGAATAGAATTGCTTTTCCGGATCTTTTGTCACGTCCATAAGCCCCGCACATGCGCGGGCAAAGGGACCTCTCAGGATCGACGGCGAGGTCGTAAAGATCGGCCTGTGCGTAAATTTCGGAAGCTTCACGCCGGCAAGCCTGAAGTATTCGTTCTTCCGATGAAGATGTCCGTTTTTCTTGACGTCCCAATTCTTCTCCTCCGTATGGAAGGAGACCTGCGCGACAGTAGGGTCGGAAAAGGGTTCGAAGGCTTCCTCACCGATGTCAGTCAAGGCAACCCAATCGTCCTCGAAATGCATGACGAAATCGGCAGTTGTCGCCAGCCACAGTCTCCGGACTGCATTGGCGAATCCGGGAGCCTCCGGCTCAAAAAGCACGCCCGTCGGAAAATGGCCCCGGAACAGCGAAACACAGGCCTCGTGATCCTTGGCATCGCCGAAGATCGGGTCAAGGTTCATGTAGACGTTGACAAGATCGAGGTTGCTGAAAATCCGTTGTGACAGGCTCGAAAGGGTATCGGAGAGCAGATCCGGCCGTCGGGCTGAAACTATGCAGACATCCGTCTTGAACATGAATTTTATCTTTACCGAGTGCATGGCTGCGGCTTGCAGCCGGGAACCGATCGCCGATCGTCGCGCTATTTCCGGATAGCCTTCTTTTGGAGAAATAACACCACAAATCCTCCGCAAACTCACGAAAAAGTGCCGGAATGGAGACGATGTGTCTCGCCCACAATCATTTACAGCCCTGCTTGATCTGCTCTAAGTGAGCCAGGAATGAAACAGGAGAAGAGCGCAATGGCGCTGACAGCTTCCACCCCTGGCTCCCGCGCCGGTATCGGCTACGCCGTTCTCGTCACGCTCGGCATGGCCGCGACCGTGGGTGGCGCGCTCGCCTTCCAGTATATCGGCGGCTATATTCCCTGTGCCCTCTGCCTGCTGCAGCGCGACCCCTACTATTACGGTATTCCGGTCGGCATTCTCGCCATTGTCGCCGCCGCAATCGGCCTGCCCGCCTGGGTCACCCGTGCGCTGCTCGTCGCCATCGGCGTGATGATGCTCGTCGGCGCCGGCATGGGCGTCTATCACTCGGGCGTCGAATGGGGCTTCTGGGAGGGCCCAGCAAGCTGCGGAGGCGGCGCCGGCGTGACCACCAATGCCGGCAACCTCCTGTCGGATCTCAACGCGGTGCATGGCCCCTCCTGCACGGAAGCGGCGCTCCGCGTTCTGGGCTTGTCCTTTGCGGGGTGGAACGTCATCGCCAGCGTGATGCTGGCAGCCATAGCCTTTATCGGTGCGAAAAAGGCCGCCTGAACAGCCTTCGACGATGCCTGGGTTACGGCTGCAGTTCCGTATCCCAGTAGAGATAGTCCATCCAGCTTTCATGCAGATAGTTCGGCGGGAAGAGCCTGCCGTTGTTGTGCAGGTCCTGCACCGTCGGCTGATAGGGCTTCTGGTGCGGGAACATGCCGGCCTGCTTCGGCAGCTTGCTGCCCTTCCTGAGGTTGCAGGGCGAACAGGCCGCCACGACATTCTCCCAGGTCGTTTCGCCGCCATGGGCGCGCGGGATGACGTGATCGAAAGTCAGGTCATCATGCTCGCCGCAATACTGGCACTCGAACTTGTCGCGCAGGAAGACGTTGAACCGGGTAAAGGCCGGGTTGCGGGTCGGCTGGACGTAAGTCTTGAGGCTGACGACGCTCGGCAGTCTCATCGAGAAACTCGGCGAGCAGACCGACTGTTCGTATTCCGCGATGATGTTCACCCGGTCGAGGAAAACCGCCTTGATCGCGTCCTGCCAGGACCACAGCGACAAGGGATAATAACTCAGCGGCCGGTAGTCAGCGTTCAGCACGAGCGCCGGCAGGGCCTGCGGGGAGACTGCAATCGTCAAGTGACGCTCCTACCCGATTCGGCATCTGTACTTTCTATATTAGGTCTGTTGTTACAGGATTGTGAAGCCCAATAAATGCAGTGAGATAACTCGACCCCGCCTTCACACCAGAGGCGTGACGGTGCGACGCATTTTCGCCGCGTAGTAAGCCCAGAAAAGCCGCGCCGCGACCGATCGCCACGGGCTCCAGATTTCCGCCATGGACGCCAGGCTCTTGGCCAAGGGACGAGCCTCCAGGCCAAAGGCATGCGCGACCGCCGCCTGCAACGCCACGTCACCGGCAGGAAAGATATCCCGATGACCGCTGCAGAACATCAGATAGACTTCCGCCGTCCACGGGCCGATGCCGGGAAGCGCGGTTATCCGCCGGATCGCTTCCGCTGTTTCGAACTTGCCGATGGAATCGAGATCGAAACGCCCTTCCGAAATAGCTGTGGAAAGATTGAGAAGCGCCGCCGCCTTTGCCCGTGAGAGGCCGAATGTCGCAACAACATCCGGGGAAAGCGCTGCATAATCGGCCGCCGTTACGGGCCCCGCCGCAGTGATTCGTCTCCAGATCGCTTCCGCGCTCGC
Organism: Neorhizobium petrolearium; assembly: GCF_029854435.1. Taxonomy (NCBI): domain Bacteria; kingdom Pseudomonadati; phylum Pseudomonadota; class Alphaproteobacteria; order Hyphomicrobiales; family Rhizobiaceae; genus Neorhizobium; species Neorhizobium petrolearium. Next base: position 4,227,369 of record NZ_CP123000.1, read on the forward strand.
TCTCGATACCATTTGGGATACGATGATCGAGGCAAGGCCTTCGAAACCGGGCCTGCTGAGACGCAGCGGCACCGGACCCGAGGCCTCGACGACCGCCCCAAGCCGCGGGTCGAGACGGACAAGCGCATCGAGGCCTGCCTCGATGTCCGAATGATCGCGAATGGCATTCATCAGTCCGTTCAACCTCTCCCATGGCCGTTTGTCGAAAAGCATGGCAGAAGAAGCCATGCCCGCCATGTCCTTTGATAAACCGGCCTATCGTTTTGCGCCAAGCCCGAACGGGCTGCTTCATCTCGGCCACGCGCTGTCGGCGATCCTCAACCACGACATGGCGAAGAAGACGAACGGGCGCTTCCTGCTGCGCATCGAGGACATCGACCTCGCCCGCTGTACGCCGGAATTCGAGGAGGCCGCCTATCGCGATCTTTCCTGGCTCGGGCTGGACTGGGAAAAACCGGTATGGAGGCAATCGGAGCATTTCGACGACTATCGCGCCGCGCTGGACCGGCTGATGGAAATGGGCCTTGTCTATCCCGCCTTCCTGACCCGCGGAGAGGTGAAGGCCAGGGTCGCGGAGCATGAGGAGAGCGGGAAGAGCTGGCCTCGCGATCCCGACGGGTCGCCGCTCTATCCCGAGGATGACAGGCATCGCAGCGAGACGGAACGGCAGTTACTGATTGCAAAGGGCGTGCGGCACGCTTTCCGGCTCGATATGCACAAGGCGCTCCGGTTGACGGGCGATGCGTTGAAATGGACGGAGACGGGTGACGGCGCACGCGGCGAAATCACTGCGCACCCCACGGCCTGGGGCGACGTGGTGCTTTCCCGCTCCGATGCGCCGTCGAGCTATCATCTTTCGGTAACGGTGGACGATGCGGCCCAGGGCATTACCCATGTGGTGCGCGGGCTGGACCTTTTTGAAGCGACCGCCGTGCATCGGTTATTGCAGGAACTGCTTGAGCTTCCGCAACCCGTCTATCATCACCACAGGCTGATCCTTGGGCCGGACGGCAAGAAACTCTCGAAAAGCGAGGGCTCAACGGGGCTCGCGGCGCTCCGCGACCAGGGGTTCGCTCCCCACGACATCCGCCGCCTCGTCGGTCTTTGAGAGCGCTTCCTCGCGCCGGCGACGCTCATTCCTCAACCGGGAGAATACCGAATAAACCCGGTACTTCATCAGGGCGGCGTTGAGTTCGGCCCCCAGCATGAAAATCACGCCGACCATGTAGAGAAAAATCAGCACGATCATGATCGACGCCAGACCCGCATAGGTCGCGGCGTAATTGGCGAAGGTCGAGAGATAGGCAGCAAAGCCGAGGCCGAAGCCGATCCACAAGGCGATCGTCATCAGCACGCCCGGCAGGATGTCGATGATCCGCCGATGCCCCGCCGGAAGCCATTTATGCGACAGCAGGAGACCGATCATCAAAAGCAGCCCCGTGCCGTAAAGGCCCCAGTTGGCGGCTCTTGCCAGATCGCTGATCAGCCAGGGAAAGCGCGTTTCAGCGAACCGCATTGCAACAGGCACGGCAAGCAGAAGGATACTGATCACGGCAAAGATCACGACCGCGATCACCACATAGCCGAGGCTGGCGAGGCGCGTCACATACCAGGGTCGGGTTTCGGTGACGCGGTAGGCTCGATTGAGTGAAATCCGCAGCGCCTCGACCCCATTCGAAGCGAAATAGGCTGCCGCCAGCACGGATACGGTCAGAAGGCCGCCGCGAGGCATGGTCAGGACGCGCTGGATTTCGGATGCGATAGGTGCCGCGATATCCGCCGGCCAGGTATCGAAAAGCAGATGTATCGCCGTTTCGGAAAAACCGCCGGCCCCGAGGAAACCGGCCAGCGCCGTGCCGAAGATCAGGAACGGAAAGAGAGCCAGCAGGCCCGAGAGTGCCACATGACTCGCCATCGCCCAACCATCGTCGTCGGAAAAGTGGCAATAGGCATCCCAAAGCACCTTGAAGGCGAGTTTGTACCACCTGTAGGGCCGGTTCTCTTCGGACAAGGGCAACTCCGTTGTGACTTGGCGCAAAATATGTGAGGAACCCTTTCCATTGTGCAAGGGATGAGATCAAATGGATGACAGGAGAACGATCATCGTCACCGGCTGTTCCTCCGGCATCGGTGCCCATTGCGCCCGTGCCCTGAAGGCGGATGGCTGGCGGGTTTTCGCGACCGTGCGCAAAGAGAGCGATCTCGCTCCGCTCGAAGCCGACGGCATCGAGGCTCTGCTGATGGACTATACGAAGCCCGAAACGATTGCCGCACTTGTGGAAACCGTGAAGGAGCGCACAGGCGGCCGGATCGACGCCCTCTTCAACAATGGTGCCTATGGCCAGGCGGGCGCCGTGGAGGATTTGTCGACCGACGTGCTGCGCGAACAGTTCGAAACGAATGTCTTCGGCTGGCACGAGCTGACGCGGCGGGTGATCCCGATCATGCGCGCAAAGGGCCACGGCCGCATCGTCAATTGCTCGTCGATCCTCGGCCTGCTGCCCTATCGCTATCGCGGCGCCTATACGGCTTCGAAACATGCGCTCGAAGGGCTCACCATCACGATGCGCATGGAGCTGGAAGGAAGTGGCATCCATGTGAGCCTCATCGAACCGGGGCCGATCGCCTCCCGTTTTACGGCCAACGCGCTCGCCAAGATCAAAGAGAATATCGATCTCGAAGGCTCGGTGCATGCCCAGCAATACAAGCGGCAGCTCAAGCGCCTCGATGGGAGAGGTCCGATCAGCCGCCACAAACTCGGACCCGAAGCGGTTTATGATGTCTTGACGCACGCCTTGACCGCGCCTCGCCCGAGGCCACATTATCTGGTAACGAAGCCCGCCAGGCAGGGCGCCTTCCTGAAAAGAATACTTCCGGCCGACCTCTTCTACAAACTCATGCGCCGGCTCGACTGAACGAAAGCAATCCTAGAATGTCCACTTTCACCACCGTCCTTACCGTGATCGTCATGGGGCTTGTCGTGATCGTCCTGATCCGCGGGCTGTTCAACATGATGAAGGGTACGGATGCGAACAAATCCAACAAGCTGATGCAATTGCGTATCCTCTTGCAGGCAATCGCAATCGTCCTCATCATGCTCACACTGTGGATCACGGGCGGCGGTCGCCCGAGCTGATTCTGATGATGGCGGGATGGTAAAGCTCAACAAGATTTATACGCGCACGGGCGACAAGGGCACGACGTCGCTGGTTTCCGGCCCCCGGCGGGAGAAATACGATCTCCGGGTCGAGGCTTACGGCACTGTCGACGAAACGAATTCGGCTGTCGGTCTGGCCCGGCTCCATACCGCGGGCATGGCCGAGCTCGATGCTATGCTCTTCCGCATCCAGAACGACCTCTTCGATCTCGGCGCCGATCTTGCAGCACCCGATACGGGCGAAGCACTGGACTACGAGCCGCTGCGCATCATCGAAGCCCAGGCAACCCGCCTGGAGACCGAGATCGATGCCCTGAATGCCCACCTCGATCCGCTCACGTCCTTCGTGTTGCCGGGCGGATCCCCTGCTGCTGCCCATCTGCATCTCGCCCGCACGGTCGCGCGTCGGGCCGAAAGGCTGATGGTGGAGCTTTCACGCGGTGAAACCATCGGTGCGGCGGCACTGAAATACATCAACCGGCTTTCCGACTTCCTGTTCGTGGCGGCGCGCTTCGCCAACGATCATGGCAAGGCGGATATCCTTTGGGTTCCGGGAAAAAACCGCTGAAAGAGAAAGCGGGAGGGATTAAAGGCAAATGTTCATCCCGCTGCACGACGCCGTCGAACTGAAATATATCCGCGTCCAGTATGTGACGATCAGCATCATCGCCATCAACGTGCTGGTCTGGCTGTTCACGACCGTCGCCAGCCCGGCAATCGTCGAACACGCCTCGCTGGGCCTCGGCTTCATTCCGGCGGTGATATTCGATTACGCAGTGCTCGACCCGTCGCTCATCATTGTGCCGGACGATGCGACCTTCATCACCTACGCCTTCCTGCATCTGGATTTCTGGCACCTTGCCTCCAACATGCTGTTCCTCTGGGTCTTCGGCGACAATGTCGAGGACGCGCTGGGGCATGTCAGGTTCCTGATCTTCTACCTGGTTTGCGCTGCAGCCGGTGCCGCCCTTCACGGCCTCGTTGTGCCCTCATCAGAGGGCCCGTTGATCGGTGCTTCTGGCGCGATCTCCGGTGTCGTCGCGGCCTATTTCCTGCTTCATCCACGCGTCAGGGTCTGGGTGCTGGTTCTTTTCCGTATCCCGCTGCCGCTGCCCGCCTTCATTCCGCTGGCGCTCTGGATCGTGCAGCAATTCGCCATGCTGGCCCTGGACCTTGATGGCGCCGTTTCCTGGGGCGCACATGTCGGCGGCATCATCGCCGGCGCAGTCCTCGTCCTCTTCATGCGCCGCAAAGGCGTGCCGCTTTTCGACCGCGCCATCGTGACGCCGAAAGCGGTCGAACGGAAGTCGGGCGTGCCGCAGGTAATGGCCGTTCGCGAATAGATGTATGAGAAAACGGCAAGCTTTGACTGCAAATCCGCGTTGCAGTCGCGCGAAAAATGCGTATCCATGTCGCCCACTGACAAATGAGGAAGCGGTGAATGTCGCAATTTGCCGCCGGTGAGAAGTCGAGGAAGGACCCTATGAAGATCCTGGTGCCTGTGAAGCGAGTTGTCGATTACAACGTGAAGATCCGCGTGAAGGCGGACGGCACGGGTGTCGAGCTTCAGAACGTGAAGATGTCGATGAACCCGTTCGACGAGATTTCCGTCGAAGAGGCTCTGCGACTGAAGGAAGCGGGCAAGGCGGAAGAAGTGGTAGTCGTGTCGATCGGCCCGGCCAAGGCGGAAGAGACTTTGCGCACCGCGCTCGCCATGGGCGCCGACCGGGCGATCCTGGTCGAAACCGACGACGTGGTCGAACCGCTCGCCGTCGCCAAGATCCTGAAGGGTGTCGTGGACGCCGAACAGCCGGGCCTGATCATCGTCGGCAAGCAGGCGATCGACGACGATTCCAACCAGACCGGCCAGATGCTGGCGGCCCTCCTCGGTTCGGCGCAAGCGACGTTTGCCTCGAAGATCGAGCTTTCCGAAGGCTCCGCAAAGGTGACCCGCGAAGTCGACGGCGGACTCCAGACGATCGAGGTCAAGCTGCCGGCGGTCATCACCACCGACCTTCGCCTCAACGAACCGCGTTATGCCTCGCTGCCGAACATCATGAAGGCAAAGAAGAAGCCGCTCGACAAGAAGACTCCGGGCGATTTCGGCGTCGATACCGCGCCGCGGCTGAAGGTCCTGAAGACGGAAGAGCCGGGCGGCCGCAAGGCGGGCGTCAAGGTAAAGTCGGTCGAGGAACTGGTCGCCAGCCTCAAGACCGCCGGCGTGCTCTAAGGGGCGGATAGGGAGTAAACATCATGGCCATTCTTCTTCTGGCAGAACACGACAATTCGAGCCTGTCCGACCAGACCGCCAAGGCGCTGAGCGCGGCCTCCAGGATCGGCGGCGACGTGCATGTGCTGGTCGCCGGCTCCGGTGCCAGTGCGGCAGCCGATGCGGCGGCCAAACTTGCCGGCGTTTCCAAGGTCCTGCTCGCCGACAGCGCCGATTACGCCAACAAGCTCGCCGAACCGCTGGCGGCACTGGTCGTCTCGCTGGCTGGTGCCTATGACACGATCATCGCTCCGGCAACCGCCTCGGCCAAGAACATCATGCCGCGCGTCGCAGCGCTGCTCGACGTCTGCCAAGTCTCGGAAATCATCGAAGTGATCTCCGCCGATACGTTCAAACGGCCGATCTACGCCGGCAACGCGATCCAGACGGTGCAGACGACCGACGTCAAGAAGGTCATCACGGTGCGCACCGCCTCTTTCCAGGCGACTGGCGAGGGCGGCTCCGCTCCGGTCGAAACCGTATCGGCAGCGGCGAACCCGGGCGTTTCAAGCTTCGTATCGGATGCGCTCTCGTCGTCGGAGCGTCCGGAACTCACCTCGGCGAAAATCATCATCTCAGGCGGTCGGGCTCTCGGTTCGGCGGAAAAGTTCAAGGAAGTCATCCTTCCCGTGGCCGACAAGCTGGGTGCCGCCGTCGGCGCCTCCCGTGCCGCCGTCGATGCCGGTTATGCCCCGAACGACTGGCAGGTCGGTCAGACCGGCAAGGTGGTCGCTCCCGACCTCTACATCGCAGCCGGCATCTCGGGCGCCATCCAGCATCTCGCCGGCATGAAGGATTCCAAGGTCATCGTCGCCATCAACAAGGACGAGGAAGCACCGATCTTCCAGGTCGCCGACTACGGTATCGTCGGTGACCTTTTCGAGATCCTGCCGCAGCTTGAAAAGGCGCTGTGAGCGATTTGAAGGCCTGTTCATTTCGCAAGCGCGAAAAATGCTGGCAAAACCGCAAATAGCGGAATAACAATCTGCCGGACTGCATCCATGTAGTCCGGCATTTTCATAAGATCGGCGCACGCGAACGTTAGCGTCAGCGCCTCGGGAGCAGAAACCCAGGAACGGAACAATGAGTTCGGCCATGAAGAATATCGGCGTCATCGGAGCGGGCCAGATGGGCTGCGGCATTGCACATGTTTCGGCGCAGGCCGGCTACAAGGTGCAGATGTACGATCTTTCCAAGGACCGGATCGAAGCAGCACTTGCCACCATCAACGGCAATCTCGCCCGGCAGGTAAGCAGCGGAAAACTGAGTGACGAGGAGCGGAAGGCTGCGCTTTCCCTCATTTCCGGCTCCGCCGACCTGAACGACTTAGCCCCCATGGACATGGTAATCGAGGCCGCGACCGAAGATGAAAGCGTCAAGCGCAAGATCTACGCTCAGGTCTGTCCGGTCCTGAAACCGGATGCCCTGCTTGCCACCAACACCTCGTCGCTCTCCATCACGCGGCTCGCCTCCGCCACCGACCGCCCGGAACGGTTCATGGGCATCCATTTTATGAACCCGGTGCCGGTGATGAAGCTTGTGGAACTGGTGCGCGGCATCGCTACCGACGAGCCGACCTTCAGGGCCGCCAAGGACTACGTGGCCTCGCTGGACAAGACCGCGACGGTCGCGGAAGATTTCCCCGCCTTCATCGTCAACCGTATCCTGCTGCCGATGATCAACGAGGCGATCTATACGCTTTACGAGGGCGTTGGCTCGGTGGAAGCCATCGATACGGCGATGAAGCTCGGCGCCAACCATCCGATGGGTCCGCTCCAACTCGCCGACTTCATCGGTCTCGACACCTGCCTGTCGATCATGCAGGTGCTGCACGACGGTCTGGCGGATTCGAAATACCGCCCCTGCCCGCTCCTCGTAAAATATGTCGAGGCCGGCTGGCTCGGTCGCAAATCCGGCCGCGGCTTCTACGACTATCGCGGCGAGACGCCGGTGCCGACGCGCTGAAATGGGCATTGCCGGAGACAACCTGATGCCTCGCCAAATGCAGCCTTAGGATTTACTCGGTAAGTAGACACGCGATACGTGTGATCCCTACATTGTCGTCATCGACTCGGGGGATCATCAATGCACAAATGCTCAATTCTCGTCCTGGCCGCTGCCTTGATCTGCGGCTGCACTTCCGAAAACCCAAGGACCATTGTCAGAAAGGCGGGCTACCTGACGACGGTCCCGCCCAGCACCAATTATGGCCCGGGTAACATCGTCTGGAAACGGGCGAACGCCTACAACGACAAGCAGGACGTATCCCTTGGCTACATCTGCTCGCCGGAATTCGTGAAGTTTCCCGGAAACCCGGAAAAATCCGGTGCCGAGATCACCGACTTCGGCAGCGCGAAAAATTTTTCCTTCAGCGCGGACAATCTCAAGGCGCTGGGGCTCGGCGTCAGCGCCAGCTATGTCAGCAACCTGACGATGAAGTTCAGCAATATCGAATATCAGGAATACGGGTTGGATAAACTCGAGATGATCGAGAACAGTCTTGGACCCGAATGCAGGAATATACTCAGGAAGCAGCGCGAGAAAGCCAATGCCCATATCGTCCGTGCTGTCTTCAAAGCGGACCTCGACTACAAGCTGACCTACAAGGCCGGGGTGGACGCCAATATCAAAGCCGCAATCGTCAGGGAGATCGCAGCCGAATTCGGTATCTCGGTCGAACGGAGCGAAGGCCGGGTTGGCCGCGGCCTCTTCTACGGAGTGGATCTGGCGCCGCTTTACTGAGCGGTGCCCGAAGACAGGATTATTTCGCGGCGGTGATCAGCGCCTTGGCGTCCGGGCTGTCCCAGGCCGCCGGACCGTTCATGGCCGAGATCAGGCAGCCCTTTTTGTCCATGATCAGCGTCACCGGCAGGCCGAAGGCGAGGCCCTCTTTTTTCAAGCTATTGAAGACGCCCATCGAACTGTCGCGATAATAGCCAAGCTGATCGACACCGTATTCGGCGAGGAACGCCTTCGGCTTTTCGTCACCGCCCGTGTCGATATTGACGGCCACCACCTCGAAATCCGCACCGCCCATCTCCTTCTGCAATGCGTTCAGCGCCGGCATTTCTTCGCGGCAGGGACCGCACCAGGTGGCCCAGAGATTGAGAAGCACGGTCTTGCCGGCGAAATCGGCGGTCTTGAGGTCCCTTCCGTCAGGGCCTTTGAAAGCAAGATCGAGCGGTCGGGGCGGCTGTGCAGCGACCATGGCGGCAACCTGGCCCTTGGAGAACTGCGAGACGGACTTCACCTTCTCGATCGCGCCCTCGCAGGCGCCGGATGATCCCGCCAACAGGGCATCCTCACCATTGCCAGACCCCATATTCCTCACGTATACCGCCACGGCGCCGGCAAGAATTCCGAGAACGGCGGCAATCACGATCAACCGGGCGGAAGGAAGGCCGAAAGGTCTTTTGGTCGTCATCAACTACTCCAGGACTTAGGCATCATGACCGAGGGCACGAAGGACGCGGCATCTTCCAACCAGATGTGGGGCGGGCGCTTCGCTTCGGGACCGGACGCGATCATGGAGGAGATAAATGCCTCGATCGGTTTCGACAAGAAGCTCTATGCCCAGGATATCCGCGGCTCTATAGCGCATGCGACCATGCTGGCGGAGAAAGGCATCATTTCCCGCGAAGATAAAGACAAGATCTTGTCCGGCCTGAACACGATCATGTCAGAGATCGAGAGCGGAAAGTTCGAATTCTCCAGAAAGCTCGAAGACATCCACATGAACATCGAGGCGCGGCTGGCCACCTTGATCGGTCCTGCCGCCGGCCGCCTGCATACCGCCCGCTCCCGCAACGACCAGGTGGCGCTCGATTTCCGCCTGTGGGTCAAGGAAGAGCTCGCCAAGACCGAGCGGATGCTGACTGACCTCATCGCCGCCTTTTTGGATCGCGCGGAAGAGCATGCCGAAACGGTCATGCCGGGCTTCACGCATCTGCAGACCGCCCAACCGGTCACCTTCGGCCATCACTGCATGGCCTATGTGGAAATGTTCGGCCGTGACCGCGCCCGCGTGCGCCACGCGATCGACCATCTCGATGAAAGCCCGATCGGCGCCGCGGCGCTTGCCGGCACGCCCTACCCGATCGACCGCCACATGACGGCAAAGGCGCTCGGCTTCCGCGAGCCGACCCGCAACTCGATCGACACCGTCTCCGACCGCGATTTCGCGCTGGAATTCCTGTCCGTCGCAGCGATCTGCGCCGTGCACCTGTCGCGTCTCGCCGAAGAAATCGTCATCTGGTCGACGCCGCAATTCGGCTTCGTGCGCCTCTCGGACGCGTTCTCGACCGGCTCCTCGATCATGCCGCAGAAGAAGAACCCGGATGCGGCCGAACTGGTGCGTGCCAAGACCGGCCGTATCAACGGCTCGCTGGTCGCGTTGCTGACCGTCATGAAAGGCCTGCCGCTCGCCTATTCCAAGGATATGCAGGAAGACAAGGAACAGGTCTTCGACTGCGCCGAGAACCTGGAATTGGCGATCGCCGCGATGACCGGCATGATGCGCGACATGACGATCCGTGCCGACAAGATGCGCGCCGCCGCCGGTGCCGGTTATTCGACAGCGACCGACCTTGCCGACTGGCTGGTGCGTGAAGTCGGCCTGCCCTTCCGCGACGCCCATCATGTGACCGGCCGCGTCGTGGCGCTTGCCGAAGAGAAGGGCTGCGACCTTTCCGAACTGTCGCTGGAAGAACTGCAGTCGATCAATCCTGCGATCACCGACAAGGTCTTCAACGTCCTGTCGGTCGATGCCTCTGTCGCCAGCCGCACCAGCTTCGGCGGCACCGCGCCGACGGAGGTGAGGAAGCAGATCGCCTGGTGGCGCGCCCGCAACTGAGATCAATTGATGCCGGAATGACACTGCACAAGCGAGTGGAACTTCGCTATGACAGTTCCCTCAAGCCGTGCCGAAGAAGGTCAAGAGAATGTCGAAATCCCTGGTGAATATTGCCCGCATAGCGTTTGTGCTGAGCCTTGCCGGCATCGTCGTCGCGGGCTGCGGCCGCAAGGGCGATCTCGACCGCCCGAGCACGCCGGTGGAACAGCAGAACATCCGCAAGGTCACCAGGCCGGGTGAGCAGAAGAAACCGGAGCCTGTCGCCGACAAGCCCTTCGTGCTCGACCCGCTTCTTTAATTTTTTCGAGTTTTGACGTGAACCATTTTCACTATATCGACGGCGTCCTGCACGCCGAAAACGTGCCGATCCCGGAGATCGCAAGGGCTGTCGGCACGCCTTTTTATGTCTATTCGACCGCGACGCTGGAGCGCCATTACAAGGTCTTCGCCCAGGCTTTTGCCGACGTGGACACCATGATCTGCTATGCGATGAAGGCGAATTCCAACCAGGCGGTGCTGAAGACACTGGGACGTCTTGGCGCAGGTGTTGACGTGGTTTCCGGCGGCGAACTGCGCCGCGCGCTGGCGGCCGGCATTCCGGCGAGCCGTATCATGTTCTCCGGCGTCGGCAAGACGGTGCAGGAAATGGATCTCGCGCTGAAAGCCGGCATCTACTGTTTCAACGTCGAGTCGGAGCCGGAACTGGAAGTGCTCAACCTGCGCGCCCGGAAGATGGGAAAGAAGGCGCATGTCTCCTTCCGCATCAATCCGGACGTCGACGCCCGCACCCACGCGAAGATTTCCACGGGTAAGAAGGAAAACAAGTTCGGCATTTCCTACGAGCGCGCCCGCGACGTCTACGCCCATGCCGCGACCCTGCCCGGTATCGAGGTGACCGGCATCGACATGCATATCGGCAGCCAGATCACCGAGCTTGAGCCATTCGACGATGCCTTCCGGCTGCTGCGTGAACTCGTCGACACGCTGCGGGCCGACGGTCATCGCATCGACCACGTGGATATCGGCGGTGGCCTGGGCATCCCCTACAAGGACGACAACAATCCGCCGCCGTTGCCGGACGCCTATGCAGATACGGTCAAGCGCCAGCTCCGCTCGCTGAACTGCAGGATCGTCACCGAACCCGGCCGCCTGATTGTCGGCAATGCCGGCATTCTGGTGACCGAGGTCATCTATGTGAAAGATAGCGGCGAGAAGAGTTTCGTGATCGTCGACGGCGCGATGAACGACCTGATCCGCCCGACGCTTTACGATGCCTATCACATGATCCGCCCGGTCGTCGTGCCCCCTGCCGATGCCCCCCGCATCAAGGCCGATGTCGTCGGTCCCGTCTGCGAAACCGGCGACTACCTGGCGCTCGACCGCGAGATGGCGGCACCGAAGCCGGGCGACCTGATCGCCGTTGCGTCGGCCGGTGCCTATGGGGCCGTCCAGGCGGGAACCTATAACTCCCGCCTGCTGGTGCCGGAAGTCCTGGTGAAGGGCAGTGAATTCCACGTCGTGCGCCCGCGCCGCACCTATGAAGAGCTTATCGGTCTCGATTCTGTACCCGCATGGCTGGCGTGACGGGTTAACATCCGTTCACTTTTCGGGGAAACACCGGAAAATATGGGTGCGAAACGCCTCCTGCCCTCGTCTTCGCCACAAAGATCGTTATCGTTAAAGCTTGATTTGCGCCGCCACGACTGGAGACGGACCGCATGAGCTTCATCCGCAAAGGTGCCTTCGAATCGCATCCTGTGCTTGCGCGCCGCGTCGCGCTGAAGCGTTCCTTTGCGCGGATCGTCCTGTTTTTCGAGCGGATTTTACCGCTGTTGCTGCCTCCTCTGGGAATAGCAGCGCTCTTCCTGTCGGTCGCCTGGTTCGGGATTTTCCGCATTGCGCCGGATTGGGTACGCTGGGTTCTGCTCGGCGGCTTCTCTCTTGCCTTTCTCTACTCCATCCTTCCCTTCGGCCGGTTGCGCTGGCCGGCCTCGGAAGAGGCCGACCGGCTTCTCGAAGACCGCAACAACCTGCCCCACCAGCCGGTCGGCGTGCAGGAGGATGAGCCGGCCTTCGAGACGCCCTTCTCCAGGGCGCTCTGGAAGGAACACCAGATCCGCATGGCTGAACGCATCGCCGCCCTCGATGCCGGCCTGCCGCAGCCCGATATCGCCAGGCATGACCGCTTCGCCCTGCGCGCCATCCCGGCACTCGTCTTTGCAATCGCGCTCGGTTACTCCTTCTCGAACGGCGGCGGCTCGCCGGCCGATGCGTTCCGCGCGGCTCCGCCTGCACCGAGCGTCAATCCCGACCTGCGCATCGACGCCTGGCTGACGCCGCCTTCCTATACCGGCCGCGCACCGGTGTTCCTGACCGGTCGCGAGGTGAATGCCGCGGTCAACACCGTATCCATCCCCCAGAACTCCGCACTCACCGTGCGCGTCACCGGCGGCGAAGGTGGCGAGGCCGTGATCTTCACACCGGAAGCCGGCGGGGAGGAGGTTACGCTCATCACCGAGGAGGCCAAAAAGATCGCCGAAGCTTCGGCCAGACAGCCGCAGCGGGATGGTGCACAAACAGCAGAGCAGGCTCCGGCCCAACCGCCGCAGCCGCAGATAAACCACCAGATGCCGCCGCGTACCTACGCGCTCAACATCGCCGAGAGCGGCAACCTGACCGTAAATGGCCAGAGCTGGGCTTTCGAAGTCATTCCCGACCGTCCGCCGGAGATCGCCTTCGACGGGCAACCGCGACGCTCCGTCAACGGTGCTCTTGAAATCGGCTTCACCGGGAAAGACGATTATGGAATCCGCGAAGCGCATGCGCTGATCGAGCCGGTTGAACAACAGGATCCGGCTGCAACCCCACTCTATCCTCCGCCGGATTACAGGCTGAACCTGCCACGCCAGAACAGCCGCGAGGTCAAGGGACTGACGAGCCGGAACCTGACCGAGCATCCGCTTGCCGGCAAACGTGTCAGGGTCACGCTCGTCGCCAAGGATGGCGCCAGCCAGACAGGCCGAAGCCCTCCCCATGAAATGGTGCTGCCAGCCCGCGGTTTCTCCGAGCCGCTTGCTGCAGCCGTCGCGGAGGAGCGCCAGGTCTTCGCACTCGACACCCGTCAGATGCCGCGCGCCATCGCGCTAAATGAAGCGCTGGCGATCCGTCCTGACGAGACCATCCCGAATCTCGCCCATTTCCTGCTGATCCGTTCGGCGCAGGAACGCATGAAGCTTTCCCGCACCGAGGAACAGCTCAAAGACACCGCCGATTATCTCTGGGAAATAGCGATCGGCATCGAGGATGGCGATCTGTCGCTCGCCGAACGCCGGCTGCGCGATGCGCAGCGCAATCTTGCCGAAGCACTTGAGAACAAGGCCTCGGATGAGGAGATCGCCCGTCTGATGAAGGAACTGCGCGAAGCCATGCAGCAGTTCATGAACGAGCTTGCCCAGCGGATGCAGAACGCCCCGCAGGCGCCGAACAACATGCAGGCCCAGAACGTCATCCGCCAGCGCGACCTGCAGAACATGATGGACCAGATCGAAAACCTCGCCCGGTCCGGCAATCGCGATGCCGCCCAGCAACTCCTCTCCGAAATGCAGCGGATGATGAACAATCTGCAGGCCGGCCGCATGCAGCGCGGGCAGCAGGGCCAGCAGCAGAACAGCCAGATGCGTCAGCAGATCGACAAACTCGGCGAGATCATGCAGGAACAGCAGCGGCTGATGGACCAGACCTTCAAGCTGGACCAGGCGCTGCGCGACCGTATGCAGCGCGGCAATCCGAACCAGCAGCCCAACGAGCAGGGCCAGCAACAGCAGGGCCAACAGCAAGGCGAGCAGCAGCAGGGCCAACAACAAGGTCAGCAGGGGCAACAGGGCCAGCAGGGTCAGCAGAATACCGACCAGATGACGGCCGAACAGCTTCGCGAGGCGCTGAAGAACCTCCGGGCGCAACAGGATAGCCTCGGCAAAAAGCTGGAAGAGTTGCAGAAGGGCCTGAAGGACCTCGGCATGCAGCCTGGCGAAGGCTTTGGCGAAGCACAGCGCGAAATGGGCAATGCCGGCCGCGCGCTTGGCGAAGGCCAGGGCGAGCAGGCAGTCCAGGGTCAGGGCAACGCGCTCAGTGCGCTGCGTCAGGGCGCCCAGAACATGATGCAGCAGATGATGCAGGCCATGCAGCAGGGCCAGGGGCAAGGTCAGGACCGTGGCCCGGGTGAGAGCATGTCGTCGCAAGGCGGCCAGAACGGCCGCGACCCGCTTGGCCGGCCCCGTGCCACGTCAGGCCCGGATTTCGGCGATCAGGTGAAGGTGCCGGACGAGATCGACGTGCAGCGCGCCCGCGAGATCCTTGAAGCGATCCGCGAAAGACTCGGCAACGCGCTCTCCGGCGAGGCCGAACGGCAATACCTGGAGCGGCTGCTGGATATAAGATAGCGGAGAAGATTATCTCCTCACCGACAAAATCCACGGCTTAGCTTCGCCAAGATCATGATTTGTGAACGCGGCAGCCTACCTCTCCTCTTGCAGGAGAGGTAGCAAACTCAAAACTTTGGCTGAAAGCCAGGTGTCAGAAATGCAAGGTGAGGGGGCGAGCAGATCTCGACTGCGTCACCTCTTGCCGCCCTCAGGCCGCCAGGGCCGCGGCGACGGCCTTGCGGATGTCCGGAAGGGCGAACGGCTTTTGCACCACGTCGACGATCTTGGCAGTAAGGTCATCGGCGCGCTCGCGCTGTTCGGCATACCCGGTCATCAGCAGGATTTTGAGGCCCGGGAACCTGACGGAAGCCTGATGCGCCAGCTCGATTCCGTCCATGACCGGCATGCGGATATCGGAAAGCAGCAAATCGAAAGGGCCCTGGCTCAGCTTTTCGAGACCCTCGGCGCCGTCACCTGCTTCATGTGTCTCATGACCGTCGAGACGAAGCGCCCGCGCGACGAAGCTGCGGAGCGTATCCTCGTCCTCGGTAATCAGGATCTTTGCCATAGCGATCATCGCTCCCTGTCGTGTTTCATATCGGGAGCAACTCACCAGAGTTTTCTTGTCGAGGAGTAAATATTGGCCTTTACTGGGCTGGGATGGTTAACACCTTGCCACCAGGTTTCACGCATCGCCGGTGACGACACCGACAAAAGGCAATTCACGGAAGGCATAGGCAACATCCATGCCGTAACCAACCACGAAATAATCCGGACATTCGAAGCCTACATAATCCGCCTCCAGCGCCTCCTTGCGCTTCACGCGCTTGTCGAGCAGCACGGCGATTGAGACGTGGCGGGCGCCACGCTCGTAGAGCATCTCCTTGGCGAAAAGCAATGTGCGGCCGGATTCAAGGATATCGTCGATCAGCAGCACGTCGCGATCTTTCACGTCGCTGTCGATGTCCTTCACGATGCGCACGCCCTGCGAAACCGTGCCGGCGCCGTAGCTCGACAGGGTGATAAACTCCACCTCAGGCGCAAGGCCGACATCATGCAGCGCCCGCAGAAGATCGGCAGCGAAAATGAACGAGCCCTTGAGGATGGCGATGACAAGTAGATCTTTGGTCGGGCCGACAGCGATTTCGGCAGCCATGGCCCGGTTGCGTTCGGCGATCTGTTCGGCGGTATAAAGCGGCTCAATGGTCTTGCCGCGCACGACGGGCATGAGGTTCTCCGTGTCCGTTAAAGCGCTGCGATAGCACAAACGGCCGGAAAATAAAAAGGCTTACGCACCCCGTTCGGCAAGCGAAAGCCGGAGGTCCGGCAGTTTTCCACCAGGATGCGGTACGCGCGCCGAAAAGCCCCGGCTCTGACCGCCCGCGATGGCGGAGGCAGGGGGCGAGATCAATGTGCTCGCCACCAGCTCTTCGCCGGACATCAGATCAGCGCGGATCGACGGCATGACGCGACTGCCGCCACTGCGGTTCTCAACAATTCCGTTGATCAGCAGCACGCGCATGCCGTTGGCGTCCTGTGGTGTCATGGTGACATGCGTGATGTCGAATGCCAGGCCCGCCGGAGCCGCGTCCGATCCGTTTAAAAGGAAAGAGAAGCCGCCTGCGAGGCTGAAAACCGTGACGAAGACGACCGCAACGACAGCCGAGAAGAAATCGGCGGATAGGCGCGACAAGGCACGTTCGCCCGCCGCGACCATCCGCTGCAGGAGTGGTTCGGCATCGACAGCAGATCCTGGGTCGTTACGATTGTCGTTATGCGAGCGCGGCTTTGAAGCGCGACGGGAAACATCACGAACCGTGACGAACTGAGCGTCGATGACCTCCCCGCGACGTTGCATTACCCGTCCTGCCCGGCCGGGATGATCCGGCGGAAGGATGTCCATTCGGATGACCGTCTTGCCCTGCTGGCTGTGGAACGTGCTCATGGGGCCTCTTCGGCCCGTTTTCCCCGATGTTCGGGGTTGCGGGCATTGAAACGAATCCCGCTCAGTCGTAAATTTAAATGGTTAATGCTTCGCAAACGCGACCCGAAATTAGCCTTTTTTACGCGCGTGATTTACCGTCCGTTTACCCGGGTCGTTAAGAGATAACGAGCACCAGAAATCTGAAGGCGAGAGACTGGGTCACCCATTGATTCATTTCGAAAATGTCGGCCTGCGCTACGGGATGGGTCCGGAAATTCTCCGGGACATGACCTTTGACATCCCCAAGCGGTCGTTCCAGTTCCTGACGGGGCCGTCCGGCGCGGGCAAGACCACGCTTCTGCGTCTGCTCTTCATGTCGCTGCACCCGACCCGCGGCATCATCCATATGTTCGGGCGGGACCTGTCTCAGATCCCGCGTGCCGAACTCCCCATGTTGCGCCGGCGTGTCGGCATCGTCTTCCAGGATTTCCGTCTGCTCGACCATCTCACGACGTATGAAAACGTGGCGCTGCCGCTGCGCGTCCGCGGCAAGGAGGAAAATTCCTATCGCAACGATGTGATCGAACTCCTGAAATGGGTAGGGCTGGGTGAGCGTATCAATGTGCTGCCGCCGGTGCTTTCCGGCGGAGAGAAACAGCGCGCCGCAATCGCCCGGGCGCTGATGGACCGGCCGGAAATCCTGCTCGCCGACGAGCCGACGGGCAATGTCGATCCACCGATGGCGCGGCGGCTCCTCAGTCTCTTCCTGGAACTCAACCGGCTCGGCACCGCGGTGGTGATCGCCACCCACGATCTAGGCCTGATGGATCAGGTGGATGCGCGCCGGATGATCCTGACGGAGGGGCGGCTCGACATCTATGAATGAGCTTGGCCAAAAAATCCTGAAGGCGGCGAAAGCGACCGGGGCCGGCAGGCAGCCGGAACCGGCGCCGCCAACCCAACAACAGCCACGCCGGGCGGAAATGCGGGTGAGACCCACCGCTCCGATCCTGCCGCCCTCCAATATCCAGGGCAATGCGCTGATGGTGGTGATCGCCATCATGGCGTTCCTCGCCTGTCTGACATTTGGCGCTGTCACCATGGTCAGGGCGACCGCCGCAGGCTGGCAGAGCCAGATCTCCCGTGAGATCACCATCCAGATCAAGCCCGAAGAAGGGCTCGACATGGACGCGGCGCTGAAGAAGGCCCGCGAGCTGGCGCTCACCTTCGTCGGCACCCGCGAAGGCACGATCATGGACGAGGACGCGACCGCCCGGCTGCTGGAACCCTGGCTTGGCACCGGATTGAACCTCGACGAACTGCCGGTGCCGCGCCTTGTCATCATCACCATCGACGAACAAAATCCGCCGGATTTCGCGGCCATGCGCGACCTCCTGAAGACGGAGATACCGCAAGCCTTTCTGGATGATCACCGCACCTGGGTGGACCGCCTGGTCTCCATGGCCCAGACGACGGTACTGATCGGAACCGGGGTCCTGATACTGGTTTTCACGGCAATGATCCTCACGGTCGTCTTCGCAACGCGGGGAGCGTTGTCCGGCAACCGCCATATCGTCGAGGTATTGCATTTCGTCGGTGCGGAGAGTTCCTTCGTGGCAGGCGAATTTCAGAAGCATTTCCTCAAGATCAGCATCAAGGGCTCGGCCGCCGGAGGCGTGCTGGCGGCGGCCTTGTTCGCCGCTGCCAACATGTGGCAGGCCAATTCGCTGGCGACACCGGAAAGCGATCAGGCAACCGCTCTCTTCGGCTCCTTCACAATCGGCATCACCGGTTATCTCGGCATTTTCGCCACGATGATCGTGATTGCGTTGCTGACAACGCTGACGGCCCGGTTCACCGTGATGCGAACGATCGACGAAATCGACCTCATACGGTCCGATCCGGCGCGTTCCGATGGAGCGCCATCTTCTTGAACCGGGCTTCTTCCCCTTATAGGTTGGCCCTGTTCTCGCCACGAATCTCCGGCTATGCACGATCATGACACCGGCTCAGATGACACCCGACAATGGAGCAGACGGCAAGCCGAACCGTCCGCCCGCCGGCTTGTTTTCACGCAAGGGCCGGCTGCGCTGGGTTGCACGCCGCGTCATCATGGCGGGCGTTTTGTTCGTAGCCGTGCTGTTCGGCGGTTTCCTGTGGTTTGCGAATTCCGTCACATCGCTCAAGGCACCGGATGGCGTGAAGGCAGACGCGATCGTCGTGTTGACCGGCGGCTACCTGCGCATCGAGCAGGCGCTCGGTCTCCTGAGGGATGGTGCCGGCCAGCGGCTTCTGATTTCCGGCGCCCATCCCTCCACGACACCGAACCAGATCCGCAAGGTAACCCAGGCCTCGCTGGACCTCTTCGCCTGCTGCGTCGACATCGGCTATGACGCGATCGACACGATCGGCAATGCCAATGAGATCAACCGCTGGATCCACGACCACGGCTACAGGTCCGTGCTGGTCGTGACCAACAACTACCACATGCTGCGCAGCCTGCACGAGTTGCGCCGCGCCGATCCGGTGACCGAATTCATTCCCTATCCGGTGGTCAATTCCGACCTCACCCGCAAGGCATGGTTCGCCGAACCGGATGTGTTGCGCACCATGCTCGCAGAATATGGCAAGGTCGTTCTGGCGACCGTGCGCGATTGGATCGGCATCGAGCGGGGCACCGGGCTGCGCACGGAAGCGGCCACCAAGACGGCGGCCAAGCCGGAGCCCTGACAGTCAGTCGCGTCCATGGAGCCGCCGACACAAGGTGCTTTTTTCGAAAGCCGATCTCGTGTAGGCAACGGCGGTCCAAAAGGAACTTCCATTCATGCTTCTGATACGCTCGGTTCTTTTCAACACGGCTTTTTATACGAATCTCATTATTCGCATGATCGTGCTGAGTCCGATCTATTTTCTGATGCCGCGCAAGGCCGCCTATCGGATTCCGAAAGCCTGGGCCGCTTCCTGCAACTGGCTGATGGCGAAGATCGTCGGGGCCACGTTCGAGATCGAGGGTTTGGAGAACGTACCGCAGGGCGGTTGCATCTTCGCGCCGAAGCATCAGTCCGCATGGGACACGGTAGCCCTCCTGCCCTATCAGAGGGACCCGGTCTACATCCTCAAGCGAGAGCTCATGTGGATTCCGCTGTTCGGCTGGTACGCGATGAAGCAGCGCATGATTCCGGTCAATCGCGGCGCCCGCGGCAAGATCATGATCGACGTGATGAAGCGCACCCGGGAGGAAATGGCAAACGGCCGCCAGCTCATCATCTACCCCGAAGGCACACGTCGCCCTCCGGGAGCCGAACCCCAATACCGATACGGCATCGCCCGCATCTATCGCGACGTGCAAGTCCCCGTGGTGCCCGTCGTCGCCCATTGGGGCCTGTTCTGGGGCCGCCGCAAGCTGATCAAGCATCCCGGCCATTTCAAGGTGCGCATATTGCCGCCGATCGCGCCCGGCATGGATCCGGATGCCTTCTACGCCCATCTCCTTGAGACGATGGAGCGCGAGAGCGACAAGCTGCTGATCGAGACTGTCGAAGCCAATCCGCAGCTGCCGCTACCGCCCACGGCGGTGAGGCGCCTGGCGGAGCTGAAAGCTCAGACCGCGGCTTGAAGGCGTGCCGCCACGGAAGCTCCCACGCCTTCCAGCCAATGATCGCGGATGCGCATCTCCTTCAGATGCGCGAGCGTGTTGAAGACGTAGGCATCGTTGGGTCCAGATTGGCCAACGGACGCACGGACGATTTCGGCCGCCTCCTCGACGCCGAGCGCGCCGGCATATTGCACATGCTGACGATCGACCACATAGCCGACCGCTCTCGCCTGCCGCCCGTCGCCGAGCAACACGGGCAGCATCTTTTCCCTGTAAACATTGGTGACAAGCTCGCGGCGTCGCAGGTAATCGAGGACATCCTCCCGATCTTCCCGGCTTATCCGGAAAGCCACGCCGCGGCAGGAGCCGCCACGATCAAGACCGAGCACCAAACCCGGCTTTTCCGGCGTACCGCGATGCACATACGACCATACACAGAGGGAACGGCGAAAGCCGAAGGCACGTGCGGTCAGTCTTTCCTCAAACGCAAAACCCGGATTCCACATCAGGGACCCGTAGCCAAACACCCAAAATTCGTCCATATCGCGCGCAACACCAATTAAATCAAACAGACTGGCCTTTCGTTTTCAGCACCATTGGAGAACATCATGGCAGCGTCAAGCCGAACTGGCGTCAGCGGAAAATTATGGCTACTCGCCTGCGGCGTTGTGCTGGTGATCGCACTTTACACCGCCGGCTGGTTCTATGCCGCATCGACCCTGAGGGAACGGACCCTGACGCTGCTCGGCAGCCAGGAGAAGAACGGCGTTTCCGCCGAATGCAGCGATGCGGAATATCGCGGCTATCCTTTCCGGATCGGCCTGTTCTGCTCGAAGGTCGCGATCGATGATCGGGTAAACGGGATCTCTGCCACCTTCGGCGCCCTGCGCTCCGCCGCTCAGGTCTACAATCCCGGCCATATCGTCTGGGAACTCGATTCGCCGGTGGAAGCCCGTACCGGCCATGGTCTTACGGTTTCGACCACCTGGGAGAACTTCCAGTCGAGCCTGATCACCAGACTTCGGGGCGTAGAGCGAACTTCGACGGTGATCGAGAATGCCAAGACCAGTGTCGTCTCATCTTCAACCGGCCAGGCTTTCGATATCAGCGCCAGCCATACCGAAATCCATCTGCGCCAGAACGGCAGCGATCTCGATGCGGCCATGACCCTCGAAGGCACGGATCTGATGATGAAGGACATGCCGCAGCTTCTTCCCCGGCTGACGGCCAATGTCGATGTGACCCTCAATGGTCGCGCCGGCATGATCGATGGCAGCGATCCGAACGGACTGGTTCTTTACGGCACGCAAGGTGAGATGCGCAGCCTGTCTGCCGATCTCGGCCAAGGTCGGCTGATTACCGTTTCCGGACCCTTTTCCTTCGACGAACAAGGCTATCTCTCCGGCAAGCTGAGACTCAGGATCGAGCAGATCGATGCCTGGCGAAACAGTCTCGGAGAGGCCTTCCCGGAGATCGCCTCAACGCTCGAAACCGTCTCCAGGATGCTGTCGGCGCTGGGCGGCGGCAGGAACGCTTCGCTCGACCTCACCATCACCCGCGGCAAGGTCTTTGCTGGCGGCTTCATCCCGATCGGCGAAATCCCGCCGATCTAACCAAGAAGCTCACTTCTTCTGATCCAGCGCGTGGCGGCCGAAATCCGGCGCATCGACATCCTGGCCGGCCTCGATGATCGAGCGGCGGACGGCGCGGGTGCGGGTGAAAAGTTCGAACAGCTTGTCGCCCTCACCCCAGCGGATCGCCCGCTGCAAGGAAGCGAGGTCTTCCGAGAAGCGCGCCAGCATTTCCAGGATCGCATCCTTATTGTGCAGGCAGACGTCGCGCCACATGGTGGGGTCGGAAGCGGCAAGGCGGGTGAAGTCGCGGAAACCGGAAGCGGAATATTTGATGACTTCCGATTCCGTCACCGTCTCCAGATCGTCCGCCGTGCCGACGATATTGTAGGCGATGATGTGCGGCAGATGCGAAACGATCGCCAGAACCTTGTCGTGATGTTGCGGGTCCATCTCGTCGATGCGCGAGCCGAGCGCTGTCCAGAAGGCCTTGAGCCTGTCGAGCGCTGCCGGATCGGTGCCCGGCAGCGGCGTGAAGATGCACCAGCGGTCGCGGAACAGGCCTGAGAAGCCCGCGTCCGGACCGGACTTCTCCGTGCCCGCAAGCGGGTGGCCGGGAATGAAATGCACGTTCTCCGGCACATGCGGCGCCATCTGGGCGATGACGGAAGCCTTGGTGGAGCCGACATCGGTGACGATGGCGCCAGGCTTCAAGCTACCGGCGATCTGTTTTGCCACCGCCTCCGACGCGCCGACCGGCACCGAGACGATCACCAGATCGGCATCCTTCACCGCTTCCGCAGCGGAGGCCACATAGCGATTGCCAAGTTCCAGCTCCTCGGCGCGCTTGAGCGTTTCGGCGCTGCGGGTGGAGATCACCACCTCACGGGCAAGCCCGAGTTCCTTGACGTCACGCGCGATCGACGACCCGATGAGACCGATGCCGATCAGCGCGATCCGGTCGAAATGCGGCTCCGTCATGCGCTCCTACCCATGAATTCGCCGAGCGCCTCGATGACGCCGCGATTGGCTTCTTCCGTGCCGATCGTCATGCGCAATGCGTTCGGGAAACCGTAACCCTTCACGGCCCGCAGGATATAACCACGGCTCGTCAGGAATGCATCCGCCTCCGGCGCACGCTTGCCGTCCGCATCGGGGAAATGGATGAGGACGAAATTGGTGACGGACGGCGTTACCTTGAGGCCGATCGCCTCGAAAGCATGTGTGAGCTTGTCGAGCCACAGCGTGTTGTGTTCGACCGCCTTTTCAACGAAAGCCTGGTCGCGGATTGCAGCCGCACCCGCGGCAATCGCCGGTGCATTCATGTTGAACGGACCGCGCACGCGGTTCAGCGCATCGAGGATACCGGCGGGGCCATACATCCAGCCGATACGCAGTGCAGCAAGACCATAAACCTTCGAGAAGGTGCGGGTCATCACCACGTTGCGGTTGTTCGAAACCAGCTCAAGCCCCGCTTCGTAGTCGTTCTTGCGGACATATTCCGCATAAGCGGCATCGAGAACGAGAATGACGTTCTTCGGCAGCCCCGCATGCAGGCGACGGATTTCAGCGACCGGGACATAAGTGCCGGTAGGGTTCCCGGGGTTGGCGATGAAGACCATCTTCGTCTTCTCGGTCACGGCGGCAAGGATCGCGTCGACATCGACCGTACAATCCTTTTCCTTGACCTCGACCGGCCTGGCGCCTGCCCCCATGATCTGGATCTTGTAGACCAGGAAACCATGTTCGGTGATGATCGCTTCATCGCCCGATCCGAGATAGACATGGCAGAGCAGGCCGAGCAGTTCGTCGGACCCGTTGCCGCACATGATGTTCGCGACATTGAGGCCGTGCACGGAAGCAATCGCCTCGCGCAGCGCCAGCGCCTGGCCGTCCGGATAGAGTTCGAGATTGCCGGCGGCCTGTCTGAACGCCTCGACCGCTTTCGGGCTCGGCCCGAGCGGCGTTTCGTTGGAGGACAGCTTGAAGACACGCGCCACACCGGGAGCATGTTCCTTGCCGGGCACATAGGCGGCAATATCCAGGATGCCTGGACGTGGAACGGGCTCACTCGTGACGATGTTCATCGGATCAACCTTTTCGGAAATGCCTCAAGCGGCGATGATCTGAGTGGCATTAAAGCCGAAAACGGCCTTTGTCGAGGGGCGAGGAATGGTCGGTGCCGCCGACAAAACGCTCCGGTGGATCGTTTCGAAAGACGACCCTGATCCCAAAGCGAAGCGCCGTCAGCGGGGATGAACGTCACGCATCCGCATCGTCTGTACGCCCTGCGGCGCCAGCACCGGCACGAACACGCGGCGGGAGGCGCGCGCAGCGACTGGCAGGCCCTGGTAGAGCCGCTTTTGCGCTTCAAGCACGATGACACCTGAAAAGACCGGCCAGAAGCGCCGCCCCATACGCTCGAAGACATGCCGGAGCTTCAAGACGATGCGGATCTTCGACGGCGGGAAAAACAACGCCTCGGCACTGGCCCCGGGCGTGAAATTCGTCTCGCGAAGCAGAGAGGTGAGCTGGCTGCGCGAATAGGGCCGACCTGAACCGAACGGTGTATGTTCCATCCGCGCCCAGACGCCACGCCGGTTCGGTACCACGATGACGAGACGGCCGCCGGGCGCGAGCACCCGCCAGAGTTCCTTCAGCGTCTCGTGCGGATTTTCAGCAAATTCCAGCGAATGCACCATGAGCACGCGATCGACGGAGGAGTCCGGCAGCGGCAATTCCTCATCGAAGACCAGCGCCGTTGAGGAGAGTTCTCCAACCGGCCAGTTTACCGCGCCCTGGCCTGCCGGCATGAAGGCGAAGGTGCGCTCGGTATCGGCGCGGAACCGATCGAGATAGGGCACGGCGTAACCGAGCCCAACCAGCCGCTCTTCCGGCAGCCGCGCCCAAAGCGATGAAAGCGCCATCGCAATCGACTGCTCGGCGAGGTGGCCGAGCGGCGAGTGATAGAATTCGCGGAGATCAACGATATCGACGGACATCTGTCAGGCAAGTGGTTGGACTTCGAGGACGCAGCCCCTACATTGTCCCGCGAAGCGATTTGAGCAATAGGGGCGATGATATGAAACCACTGGAACTCGAAGTTTTTTCATGTCGAAGCGATAATTTCGGCGTCCTGGTCCACGATCCGGAAAGCGGGCTGACGGCTTCGATCGACGCGCCCGAAGAAAAGCCGATCCTCGACGCCGCCGAGCGCCGCGGCTGGAAAATCACCCACATCTTCACCACGCACCACCATACCGACCACGTCGAAGCCAATCTGGCGCTGAAGGAAAAATTCGGGCTCGACATCATCGGACCCTTCAACGAGGCGGTGGCGATCCCCGGGCTCGACAAGACCATGGCGGACGGCGACGAGTTCCAGTTCGGCGACCACTTCGTCCGCGTCATCGAGACGCCCGGCCATACCGCCGGCCACATCTGCTACCATTTCCCGGACGACAAGATCCTCTTTGCGGCCGACACGCTTTTCGCGCTCGGCTGCGGCCGCATCTTCGAACGCCCGGCGGCCGACATGTGGCATTCGCTGCAGAAACTCGCCGTCCTGCCGGACGAGACGGCGGTCTATTTCGGTCACGAATACACGCTGTCCAATGCCAGATTTGCGCTGACGATCGATCCGGACAATCCGCGCCTCCAGGCTCGAGCCGAGGAGATCGAGGAAAACCGCGCTGCGGGGAAATTCACGATTCCGACCACGATCGGGCTGGAGAAGGAAACCAATCCGTTCCTGCGCGCCGCCGATCCTGCCATCCGCCGCAACTTGCTGATGGAGGGCAGGTCCAATGAAGAGGTCTTTGCCGAAATCCGCAAGCGGAAGGATAATTTCTGAATGGATATCCAGGAGATAATCCGGGTGCTGGACATGCAGCCCCATCCGGAAGGCGGCTGGTATGCCGAGACCTTCCGCGATGACAATGGCGGCACCCGTGGTCATTCCACTGCGATCTACTACCTGCTTGAAGCCGGTCAGCGGTCCCACTGGCACCGGGTGCGCGACGCGGCGGAGGTCTGGCATTTCTATGACGGCGATCCGCTGCTTCTCTGCATTTCCGATGGCAAGGCGACGGAAAAAGTGACGCTCGGCATCGATCTGGCAAAGGGCGAGCGGCCGCAGGCGATCGTGCCGGCGGATGCCTGGCAGGCGGCAGAACCGCTCGGCCGTTTCACACTGGTCGGCTGCACGGTCGCGCCTGGGTTCGAGTTTTCAAGCTTCGAAATGGCGCCACCCGGCTGGGAGCCGGGCTGATATCCCCCTTGGCCAACTGGCTACCTGGCTGATCTTCCTTCGGCCAGTCGGGAACTTTCGGCTCAATAGGGGAGCCCGGCAATCGCCAGCGTAAAGACAAGCTGCGCAGCATAGTAAGTGCCCCAGACGAAGGGCCTGAGTCTTTTCATCACAGGATCATCCGCCCTCACCAGGAATGTCTGGATGGCGAGCGCTGTATCCGACATCACAAACAGGATGGCGCCCGCCGATGGCGGGACAGGCTTCAGCGCGACGGCAGACAACGCCATGGCGATAATCGCCACAGCATAAGCCGCGACCGGGATTGCGAGCGGTCCGGCCGGTCGCCAGAGCACGAGAAGCATCATCGCCATCAGGGTGACGAAGGTCCAGGCCGCGGTGTAGCGCCAGGGGCTGGCAACGACCAATTCCGGCATGATCGACGGCCAGAAGAGCGCGATATAAGCGAGATGTGAAAGGAGGAAGGCCGAAAGACCGGCAAGGAAGGCACCTTCTCGATCATAGGCAAGGAAAGCATCCCCCAAGGCGCCGAGCGCAAGCGCCGCGACCAGGAGAAGCGGCGCCTGGATGAGCAGCGCGTAGATCGCAAGCAGCAGGACGGGCGCGGTCTTCAGCGCAGCGCGCCAATGGCTTGAGCGCTTTTCAAGGCAACGGAAATAGAAAAGTGCAAGCGCAATCGACGCGGCAAGCACGACAGACAAAAGAACGGACATCTTTCCCCCCGACGCCTCCGGTTATTCGGAGACGCCTACTCAGCAACCGCCTCGCCGATCGGCTTCGGCCGGAACATGTCGCGCGCGGCAAGCACCGCGCCCCCCGTAATCAGCAGGCAGGCCAGCGCGATACGCCAGTCAGGTTCGGCAAAACCCGTGGCGACCAGGATCAGCGTCGACAGCAGCGGCGCCGCATAGCTCGCCGCGCCGATGATCTGGATGTCGCCGTTTTTGACACCGTAATCCCAGGCGTAGAAGGCCGCCCCCACCGGCAGCAGGCCAAGACCGACGACAGCCGCCCATTCACCGCCATTTGCCGGCCAGATTGTCGTCTCCAGGGCCAGATGGCAGATCAGCGACAAGGCCGAAGTCGCGAGGCAGAAGCCGGTCACGACATCGGTCGAAACCCGATCGAAGCGCCGCGTCAACAGTGAATAGCCGGACCAGGTGAAGGCGCAAAGGAAAGCCGCACCATAGCCGACCAGATAGGCGTCGTCGAACGACAGACCGTTGCGCGATACGATGGTGATCGTGCCGCAGAGGCCGGCGACGGCGCCGATCACATGATACCAGCGCAGTTTCTCGCCCGGCAGCAAGGCGGAGCCGACCACGATGAATAGCGGCCACAGATAGGCGATAAGGCCTGCCTCCACCGCCGGCGCATTCCGGAGCGCCGTGAAATAGAGGAAATGATAGCCGAACAGCCCGCCGATGCCGGTGATCCAGACCTTCGGCCGCTGCTTCAAAAACGCGATGCGCCGCGGTTTCATGATGAAAAGGATGATGCCCGGCAGGCTGCCGATCGCGAAGGTGACCGCTGAAAGCTGGAACGGCGGCATCTTGCCGGATGCGGCCGTCATCAACGCAAGCAGCGACCACATCAGGATCGCAGTGAAGCCGATCAGAGTTCCCCGGATTTTCACCCCTGCCCCCTCGACGCCCTGCCGAGCGTCATTTCAGCCGCCATACTTGACGGCAGTCACATATACCGGCCCCATCCTGGTGGGGATGCGGGCGTAAACGGGAGCATATACATTCGCCGACTGTGCCTTGGCAAACCAGATTTCCATCGGCGTTTTCCTGAGATACTCGATATCGCTGCGCCCCCGGCGGAAGCCGGATTTCGGCACATAGCGGATCGAGCAGGCGATCGCATCGCCCTTGAAGCCATCCGTCGAGAAGGGCCTTATGCCCTTCAGCGTCAGCACCAGATCCATGCGGGACTCTCCGTCATAGATCGGCAGGCGGCTCGGGCAGATTTTGGCATTGGCGGGGAAGATGAGCCCGCTCAGCGGATCGAGAACGGAATGCAGATCGTCCTCCGTTACCGGAATCCAGTTTTTCGGATTGCGTCTCGGCTCGGGCTTGACGGTCGTTTCGGTGACATTGCCGTTGCGATATTCCACCTCGTAGATACGCGTGCGCTTGCCGGCGCTGTAGACGAGATTGTAGCGATCGGCTTGCAGCTTGTCGGCCTGCATGCGCCCGCTCACATTGGTCTCGGCCGAGATGCGGCTGATGATGTTGACGATGCCGGCGGATTTGAAGATGCCGGTGATCTTGTAGTCCTTGCTGTTAAATTCGCTTGAAAAAGAGGCCTTGGCGATCGGCAGGATGCCGAGCGAAATGTCGTACTCGCTGACATGCCGGATCTCCTCGGAGCCGATCGGAACGGCGGTAAGTCCGAAGATGAACATGAATGCACTGACGAAACGGCCCCGAGGAATCATGATTCTGCTCTGAACGATGAGGACGCCGAAAGCGCCTTCCCACCCACATATAGACCGGGCATAATGGCAAGAAAATAGCGGCATAATCTCACCATAGGCGGAATCTCCGGGGTTTGGCCAAGGTTTGGCTTGACGCGGCGGACCTCACTGACTATAGAACCGCAACTTTCCAATCAGGACCAGTTGGATCGGGGTGCCGGGTATTGCCCGGAAAGACCATCCGATTGCAGAAGAACAAAGGTGTATCCATGTCTCGTGTGTGCGAACTGACCGGCAAAGGCGTTCAGACCGGCAACAATGTAAGCCACGCCAACAACAAGACCCGCCGCCGGTTCCTGCCGAACCTCTGCCAGGTCACGTTGATCTCCGACGCACTCGGCCAGCGCTTCCGTCTGCGCGTTTCCGCGCATGCCCTGCGCTCCGTTGAGCATCGTGGCGGTCTCGACGCCTTCCTGCTGAAGTCCGACGAAAACGAACTGTCGATGCGCGCTCGCCTGCTGCGCCGCCAGATCGTCAAGAAGACCGCCGAAGCCGCTTAATCGCCCGGCGACATATCATCCGGCTTTGAGGGAGGCTTGAACGGGTAAAACCGGACAAGCCTTTTCTCTTGCCTCAATATTTCTCCAACTGGTGGCATCACCCAGGATAAAAAAATGCAAGTGACACGCTATACCCTCATCTATGCTCTGATCATGGCGACCGTTGTCGTCGCCTCGAACTTCCTGGTTCAGTTTCCGGTCACGGGAACGTTCTGGGGCGTTGCGCTCGCCGACCTTCTGACCTGGGGCGCGTTTATCTATCCCGTCGCCTTCCTGGTCACCGACCTCGCCAATCGACAGTTCGGCCCGGCAATTGCCCGCCGCATCGTCCTCGTCGGCTTCATCGTCGGTGTGACGCTTTCGTTCCTGGCCTCCGCGCCGCGGATCGCGATCGCATCGGGCACCGCTTATCTCATCGGCCAACTTCTCGATATCTCGGTCTTCAATCAGCTCCGCCGCCAGACCTGGTGGCGTGCGCCGCTTGCGGGCTCCCTTCTCGGCTCGGCGCTCGATACTCTCTTGTTTTTCTCGCTGGCCTTCGCCGCGATCTTTGTCTTCATCGGCCCGAACGAGGATTTCGCAATCGCCTCGGCTCCGATCCTCGGCGCCTTCGCCATCGAGGCTCCGCGCTGGGTCTCCTGGGCGCTGGGTGATCTTGTCGTCAAGATCCTGGTCGGTATCGTGCTGCTGTTGCCCTATGGCGCGCTGATGAACGTGCTGAAGCCGATGCCGCAGGTGGCCAAGGCCGCCTGACCGGAAGCCGCCTCGTCTCCACTTGAAAGTCGCACAAAAGCGCTGCAATTTGCGCGCGCCAGCGACGGTTCAAAAAAGGTGGACGCCAATGAAGATTCACGATGTCATCGACGTTGTTGAAGCGACGAATTCAACCCTTTCAGGTTCGTCATTTGAAAACGTCAACCTCTCCGGAACAAGCTTCAACAATATCAACCTCTCCGGAACAAGGTTCAACGACATCAATTTTTCTGGGGCGACATTCACGGATAGCAATATGTCGGGCTGGTCCATCGATGACGTCAATCTCTCCGGATTGCGCCTCCAGAACGCAAACCTTTCAGGCGCGGAATTCACGGGATGCAGAATGACTGGAGCCAGGATCGACGGCATCCCTGTTCAATACCTGCTTGATGCGTACAAGGCTGCGAAAAAGGACTGAAGCCGGAAACCGCTATTGGTTCAGCCGGAACTCCAACATGACGTTCCGCTGCAGGAGGTTGCCGTTGTCGTCCGAGACCAGGATCAGATGCGGCTTTCCCTCTGGCCCTATAACGACGTCCAGCCCTTCCATATTGTCGATCGCATAACCCATATCGGCGTCGATGAGCACCTCGCCGTCCACGACGGCGCCGGGACGGATGCTGTCGCCCCTGATCCGGCGGATGCGCATGCCGAGCCCACCGGTGAAGCTGAAGCGGCGTTCCAGCAGCAGGAAATCGCCGCTCGGCAGGAAGGCGCCATCCGTTACATCGTAGGGATCGTGGCGCGCGACCTTGAACACACCCCTCAGCGGCCCCTCAAGGATCGCTGCAAACGAATTGCCGTCATCGTCGATGCTGTGCTCCGTGACGACGACAAGCACCCCCTTGAGCGGGCTTGAGGAAGGCGAGACCGCCACGGTCTCCATCCCGGCATTCATCCGAAATTCATGGCGGGGGATGACGGGATCGAGCGTCTTCAACGGAGCGGAAGTCTCAAAGCCCGGATCGGGATAGACATCGACGCGATGGCGCTGCTCGAAACTGACGATCGCCTGTCCCCGGCGCAGAGCCAGCCCTTCGGCATCCGTATAATATTTCGAACCGGCACGCCCGCCTTGGATGAGGATCGGGCTGATCGAAACATCCGAGAGGCCGGAAAGCCGACCGCCGGCATCCCGCTCGATCCTGCCCGTCAGCCAGTTGCCGATATCGAGGACGGATACGAAGCCCTGGCCATCGGAGCGAAAGCGTATGCTTGACAACGATTGCAGCCGGCTGTCGGAGGACGAGAACTCGATGCCACCGAGGAATTCGAGCGGACCGAAACGCGTCTCGGCCGAACCCCGCTTGAACTTCGTGATCGCCCGCGCCCTCACCGAGACGCTCTCCGTCGCCGGCGCCACCGGAAAAGCCAGCGCGCTGAAAAGCGCGGAGCAGATGGCAAGACGGACAAGCTTCAAGGGAGCAAGCCTCAACCGGCCCGGCGCATGCGGCCCGTCGAATGACCGTTATTCTCTTCGAAGAGCGCCGCAAGCTGCTCGGTCATGGCGCCTGCAAGCTCGTCCGCATCGACGATCGTCACGGCCTTGCGGTAGTAACGCGTCACATCGTGGCCGATGCCGATCGCCAGAAGCTCGATTGGCGAGCGCGTCTCGATCTGCTCGATCACCGCCCGCAGGTGCCGTTCCAGGTAATTGCCCGGATTGACCGACAGCGTCGAGTCGTCGACCGGTGCGCCGTCGGAAATCATCATCAGGATCTTGCGCTGTTCCGGCCGGCCGATGAGGCGCTGGTGCGCCCACATCAGCGCTTCGCCATCGATGTTCTCCTTAAGCAGGCCCTCTCGCATCATCAGGCCGAGATTGCGGCGAGACCGGCGCCAGGGCGCATCGGCAGACTTGTAGACGATATGACGCAGGTCGTTAAGGCGGCCGGGGGTCGGAGGCTTGCCGCCGGCGAGCCACTTCTCGCGCGCCTGCCCGCCCTTCCAGGCCTTAGTCGTGAAGCCGAGGATCTCGACTTTCACGCCGCAGCGTTCCAGCGTGCGGGCAAGGATGTCGGCACAGGTGGCCGCAACCGTAATCGGCCGGCCGCGCATCGAGCCTGAATTATCGATGACCAGCGAAACGACCGTATCGCGGAACTGGGTGTCGCGCTCCTTCTTGAAGGAAAGCGGTTGCATCGGGTCGATGATCAGGCGCACGAGGCGGGCCGGGTCGAGATAGCCTTCTTCCAGGTCGAAATCCCAGGAGCGGTTCTGCTGCGCCATCAGGCGACGTTGCAAACGGTTGGCGAGCCGCCCGACCGCGCCCTGGAGATGAGCAAGCTGCTTGTCAAGGAAGGCGCGCAACCGGTCCAGTTCGACCTCGTCGCAGAGTTCCTCCGCCGTGACCTCCTCGTCAAATTCCTGCGTAAAGATCTTGTAGTCGACCTTTTCGTTGAAATCGTCGAACGGGCTGTTCGGACGACGGGTTTCGCCCGGCGTCTCGGAATGTTCGTCGCTGTCGTCCGACATGTCCTCGTCAGACATCTCGGCACCGTCCATCTCGCCGTCTTCGAGTTCATCGTCGGAAGCCTCGCTCTGCTCGGCGGGCGCGGCGTCGGCACCGGCCTCTTCCTCGACGTCCTCGTTGTCGGTCTCATTGCTGCGCGGCTGGTCTTCCTCGCTCGGTTTCTCCATTTCCTCCGGCTCGGAGTCCTCCTCCGCGAATTCCTCCGCCATCTGCATGGAGGACAGCATGTGCCGCACGAGCTTGCCGAAAGCCTGCTGGTCCTCGATCACACCCTTCAGGTTGTCGAGATCGCCGGATGCCTTTTCCTCGATGAAAGGCCGCCAAAGGTCGAGCACCTTGCCGGCACTGGCGGGCGGCCGCTCGCCGGTCAGTTTTTCACGCACCAGCATGGCGACGGCTTCCGCGACCGGCGCATCTTCCTGCCGCTCGATGCCGGAGAAATTCGCTTTGGCATATTTTTCGGCGTGCATCGAATTGAGGTTAGCCGCGACGCCGGCCATGCGCAGTGCCCCGATCGATTCCACGCGGGCCTGCTCGACCGCGTCGAAAACAACGCGGGCGTCGGAGCCCTGCGGCGACATATTGGCATGGACATTCGTATCATGGCAGGCAAGCCGCAGCGCCATGGAGTCGCCAAGACCACGGGTCACCGCAAGTTCGTGCGCCGTCGGTCGCTTGGAAATTTCCGGCAGGCGGATACGCTCGCCGGCAAGACCGGGGCGCTCGTTCGCGAACGAAACCTCGACCTCGTTGTCGCCGGCAATCGAGCGAATGCAGCCGGTGATCGCCTGCCGCAACGGCTCGGTATCCACCGGCCCGCCGGGTTTGGCCTTCGAATTGTCTCCGCGCACTGCCATGATGCCGCCTCCGTGCGTTTATGCCCCGAGAACGATGTTGGCTGCGCTTTCCTTCAGCTCGACACCGAAGGCGCGCTGGTACTGCTCGGCGACCAGCGTGCGCTCCAGCTCGTCGCACTTGTTGAGGAAGGTGATGCGGAAGGCAAAGGCGATATCGCCGAAGATCTCGGCATTCTCCGCCCAGGTGATGACCGTGCGCGGACTCATGACGGTCGAAAGGTCGCCATTCATGAAGGCCGAGCGGGTAAGATCCGCAACGCGCACCATCTTGGAAACCGTCTCGCGACCTTCGGCGGAAGCGCCGAAACTCTTCACCTTGGCGGCGACGATGTCGACTTCCTTCTCATGCGGCAGATAGTTCAGCGTGGTGACGATCGACCATCGGTCCATCTGCGCCTGGTTGATCTGTTGGGTGCCGTGATAGAGGCCGGTCGTATCACCGAGGCCGACAGTGTTGGCGGTCGCGAAGATACGGAAGGCAGGGTGAGGGCGGATGACGCGGCTCTGATCGAGCAGGGTCAAGCGGCCGGAGGATTCCAGCACGCGCTGGATGACGAACATGACGTCCGGGCGGCCGGCATCGTATTCGTCAAAGACGAGCGCGACATTGTGCTGGTAGGCCCAGGGCAGGATACCATCCTTGAATTCGGTGACCTGCTTGCCATCCTTCAGCACGATCGCATCCTTGCCGACGAGATCGATACGGCTGACATGGCTGTCGAGGTTGACGCGCACGCAAGGCCAGTTGAGACGGGCTGCGACCTGCTCGATATGGGTGGACTTGCCGGTGCCGTGGAAGCCGGACACCATGACGCGTCGGTTATGTGCAAAGCCTGCAAGGATGGCGAGCGTCGTATCGCGGTCGAACAGGTAGTCCGGGTCGAGATCCGGAACATAGGGGTCGCCATTGCTGTAGGCAGGAACCTTCCAATCCGTATCGATGCCGAAAACTTCCCGGACCGAAACAGTCGTATCGGGCAGATTGGAAATATCTAGATCAATCTTACTCATCATCTCTCCAAGGCACGGGCCGCCGCCCGTCCGTCATCCTCACTGACGCAATTTTTACGGCTTAGCAGAAACCCGCCTGCTTCAACAACTGATATGCTTGAACGACAGCGCGAAAACGTTCTTCCGAGCCGCGATCGCCGCCATTGGCATCGGGATGATGCTTCTTGACCAGTTCCTTGTAGCGGCTCTTGATTTCAGTCGCTGTCGCATTCCCCGTCAACCCCATCGTGTCGAAGGCCTTTGCTTCCAGCGTCTTCAGCTTGCGCTCCTGGGGTGGAAAGCGAGGGCCGCCGGCGCGCGCCTGCGAAACGAAGCCGAACGGATCCCTGAACCGTTGCGCGTGGGCACCGCCGGATCGCACGGTCGAATGAAGTGGAGCCTGCTTGGCCGATTTGTTGACGCCGAGCGTCCAGGTCGGGCGATGGCCCGTCACCGCCTCCTTCTGGTACCGGGCGATCTCGCCGTCCGAAAGACCGGAAAAATAATTATAGCCCTTGTTGTATTCTTTGACGTGTTCGAAACAGAACAAGAAGAACTGGCCTTCCGCGTTGCGGCCCACGGGAGCGCGGTGAACTCCGGGCTTGTCACACCCGTCCCACTGACAGGTCGGCGTCTGCGGAGCCGCTTCCTGCTGCCTGTTCCGGCGCGTCCGGATACGATCGAAATATTTGGAATCTAGCTTCATAAGGCCCTCATTATGGGATGGCCGGCAGGATGCGGCAAGAATTGACAAAGCGCTTTCTTACTGGTTTGTGGGATGCCCCTTTGAGGTCGCCGCCGCGACCTACGTTGTCATGGAGCCGAACATGTCCGTCAAAGCCCGGATCGAAGCCACGCTTACCGAAAACCTTTTGCCGGAACGGCTGGTCGTCATCGACGAAAGCCATCAGCATGCCGGTCATCAGCCGCACTTCACCGGCGCCGAGGGGACGCATATGCGTGTCCGTGTCGTCTCAGCCAAATTTTCCGGAATGAGCCGTATCGACCGACATCGAATAGTGAACGCGCTTCTGAAGCCGGAACTCGATGCCGGCTTGCATGCGCTGGCGGTGGAAACCGCAGCACCCGGCGAACCGACAAACTGGTAGCAGGGCTTAGATAGGAATAATCATGGGAGAGACCAAGGCCTAAGCGCTCGTTTTGAGACGCGTTGCCGGCCTGGATCACCGCTCCCGTGATTAGGGTGGATGCTGGTGGCTTTGCGTCAAAAGCGATCATCGCGCCATATCAATGCCGAGCGGATTGATGGGGCCTTGCCGGTGAGTTGCGGGGAAAAATGAGCTGTATTTCTTCTTCCGGCGGCGGCAATTAACAAGTTTGCCGTCGCCGGACCAGGCAGTGCCTATGCATATTTTCTGCGATAGGCTGCGACGACAAGCCAGATTGCCGAAAGCAGGAAATAAAAAGCGCCGAACCCGACATAGGGTACGACGTCCAGGATGGTCGGCGCCGCCGTGCCAAGGGATCGGCTGATCATGAAGCCGCCGGCGAGGGCCGACTGCGCACCGCTCAGGATCATCACCCATTGCGCGCCATAGGCACGCCAGCGCCTTACCCCCGTGTACAGTTGAAGCAGACCCGAAAGGATCGCCCAGACCCCAAACACGGCCAGGACGGCGTATGTACCATTACTGACCGCCACGATGACGGCGAGCGTCGTTATCATGCTGACCACGACATTTAATGACTGGGACGGGTTGACCTTTAGGCCGCCGTTTGTCCGGGCATCAACCAGATTGGCGAGCGCATCCCACAACGGGTAGATCACCAGCAGAAACGTGGCGGGGCCGGGTTGCGCACTGAAGAGAATGGCGGCGGCAATCCAGGCAATGGAGAATGTGGCGCGTACGAAATAATAGGATCGCAGCCAGTTGGATTGGGTGGAAGATTGGCTTTGCATTGACAGGCTCCTAATTGTTGACTACCTACTAGTAGGAAGATGAATCCTCTAGATCAACCCGACGCTCAAACACTTCCTTGTGAAAAGCGGGAGCGCCGCAACATTCTTGACAATCTGCCTATCAGAAGGTAGGCATCGGTATGAAATCAATGACTTCGACTTCGGAAAAAATTCTCGACATCGCGCAGTCTCTCATTGTCACGGGAGGCTATAACGGGTTCAGCTATGCCGACATCTCGGCTGCGATCGGCATCAGGAAGGCGAGCATTCACCATCATTTTCCGACGAAGGCCGAGCTGGTCTCGGCGCTGGTGGATCGCTACAGGCACCAGGCGGAAGCGGGCTTGAAGTCCTTGCGCGAGCAGGTCTCAAACCCTGCCGAACAACTGCAGTCCTACATGAACTATTGGCAGTCATGCATTCGGGATGCCTCGTTACCCTTCTGCGTCTGCGCGATGCTCGCCAGCGAGATGCAGATGCTGCCGGAAGGCGTTGCATCACGCGTCCGCGCCCATTTCCATGGTCTTGCAGGATGGCTCACCTCGGTGCTGCAGGCAGGAGTGGAGCAGGACCTGTTCCGGCTGGACAACCGACCGGAAGAGGAAGCCCAATTGCTGATGGCCTCGGTTCATGGGGCAATGCTATCCGCAAGAGCTTTCGACGATACCCGATTGTTCATCGCAATCGTCGCCCCCCAGATCGCCAGGCTGCGAGCACCGGATTACGCGGAAACTGTCGCACAAAAGTAGCCAGCAGGCGAATACGCAGGGGCCGCCCCGACGACCCTCAAGATTACTGAAGGCTACTCCGCCGGCAATGTAGCCTCGTCCGCCGGTCGTATCCTCAGCCGTGTAATGCGGTTCTTCTCGCGCTTCATGACGATGAAGCGCTTGTCATAGAAGGTGAAGGCCTGCCGCTCCTCGGGGATGAGTTTCGATTCATGAATGACAAGGCCGGCAATCGTCGTCGCTTCGGCATCCGGTAAGTTCCAGTCGAGCGCGCGGTTCAAATCGCGGATCGGCACCGATCCATCGACGACGATCGATCCGTCCGCCTCTTGGCGCACACCTTGAATCTCGATGTCGTGCTCGTCGGCAATGTCGCCTACGATCTCTTCAAGGATGTCCTCCAGCGTCACGATGCCCTGTACCTCGCCATATTCGTCGACGACGACGGCAAAATGCACCTTGCGGCGCAGGAAGGCATTGAGCTGATCCTTGAGGCTGGTGCTGTCCGGCACGAACCACGGTTTTTGGGCGATCTTGACGATGTCGATATTGTCCAGCTGCGCATTCGGCTCGGCAAGCGCGCGCAGCAGATCCTTGGCATGCACGATGCCGATGATGTTCTCCGTCGAATTGCGCCAGACGGGCATGCGCGTATAGGGGCTTTCCAGGACGGTGCGAACAGCCACGTCCGGCGGATCGTCGGCATTGACCGCCCGCATCACGGTGCGATGCTTCATGACATCGGAGACTTCCAGCTCTTCCAGCTCGAAGAGGCTGCTCAATCGATCCCGGTCCGGCCTCTCGAAATTGCCCTCGCGATGGATCGCGTCGAGCGCAGCATGCAGGTCGTCGTGGTTCGAAAAAGCAAGCGTCTCAGGAGAGAGCGAAACACCGAACAGACGGAGAAGTCCGCGAATCAACGCGTTGACGGCACGCGACAACAGCCCTCCCATCGACGTCATTTCGGTCGCTTTTCCTCCAGAAAACTCAAGACTTCGGACGATGGCACGTCGTTCGCGATAAAGGACTGGCCGATGCCATGCGTGAGGATGAAGGTGAGCTTGCCGCCCTGGACCTTCTTGTCCTGCGCGATCGCCTCGAGCAATTTTTCAGTCGGCGGCAGCTTGCCCGGGATATCGCTCATCGAAGTCGGCAAACCGACGGCCTTCAGGTGGGCCTCGACCCGCCCGGCATCGTCCGGGCTTGCGAGATTGAGCCTCGCCGAGAACTGATGCGCCAACACCATGCCGATCGCAACACCCTCTCCATGCACGAGCCTCTTGCTATCATATTCGGTCGCCGCTTCCAGCGCATGGCCGAACGTGTGGCCGAGATTGAGAAGCGCTCGGCGGCCCGTTTCCCGCTCGTCCTCGACGACGACATCGGCCTTCGCCTGACAGCTCACCGCGATCGCTTCGATCCGCTCCGGACCGCCTTCGAAGACCTCTCTCCAGTGCTTTTCCAGCCAGACGAAGAAATCCGGCTTGTCGATCAGCCCGTATTTCGCGACTTCCGCATAACCGGCGCGGAACTCCCGCTCGGAAAGCGAGTCGAGCGCGGCGGTATCGGCAAGCACGAGGCTCGGCTGGTGGAAAACACCGAGCAGGTTCTTGCCGTGATGGGTGTTGATGCCGGTCTTGCCACCGACGGAGGAATCGACCTGCGCCAGAAGCGTGGTCGGGATCTGCACGAAACGCACCCCGCGGCGAACGATGCCGGCGGCAAAGCCGGCAAGATCGCCGATCACCCCGCCGCCAAGCGCAATCACGCAATCGTTACGCTCTATGCGGGCCGAAAGCACCATATCGGTGACGGTTGCCAGATGTTCGAGGCTCTTCGTCTTCTCACCCGCAGGCAGCGTCAGGGAGACCGCTTCGATACCGTCGGTCTGCAGGCTGTCCATCAGGGCTTCGAGATAAAGCGGATCCACATGTTCGTCGGTGACGATCGCCGCCTTGCGGCCCTTGAGCCGCGACGTGATCTCGCCCCCGGCCCGCGAAATCAGGCCGGGACCGATCAGAATGTCGTAGGCGCGATCGCCGAGCGGCACATGCACAAGGCGCTCCAGGGATCGCTCGGGAGATCGGGAAGATACGTTCATCGCAGTTCACTTTCACTGGAATGATCGGCCATGCCGACAATGGCGGACAGCACTTCGTTGACCATGACATCCTTGCGGACATTCCCCGACTGGACGGTCAGATCCGCATCGGCATACACCGGATAACGCTGGATCATCAGGTTTTCGAGCGTTTGTTTCGGGTTCTCTGTCTTGAGCAACGGCCTATGGTCGCGTTTGCTGACACGCTCCCACAAGACATCCAGATCGGCTTTCAGCCAGATGGAAATGCCGCCGTTCTTGATTTGCCTTCGCGTATTCTCGTTGATGAAGGCGCCCCCGCCGGTCGAGATCACGCGCGGTCCATTCCTCAACAGGCGCTCGATGACGCGGGTCTCGAGTGAGCGGAACTCCGCCTCACCATAGGCCGCGAACAGCTCGCTGATGGTCATGCGGGAGACTTTCTCGATCTCCGCGTCCGTATCCACGAACGGGATGGAAAGGCTCTGCGCAACAAGCCGACCGATCACCGACTTGCCGGCGCCCATCAGACCGACAAAGACGAGATTGCGCTTGCCGAGAACGGCACGCGCCTTTTCGCTGAGGGTCGGTGCGGCGGAGGTTGCAGCTTCTGTCATCGTCAGGTCCGTTTCGAACACGGTATCGACAAATGCCGGGGCAGCGTCAAGCCGTCGCAATACCTAAAGACAGCGGAGGATTGTTTGTTCTTGTTCTTCCATAAACCTTTATCGATATAGTGCGACGCAACCTTGTGGAGTTCCGGATGCCCACCCTTTTTCGTTTCCTCTTCGTGCTGGCGGTGATCGCAGGCATCGTTTATGGAAGCATGGTGGCGCTCGTCATGCTGGTGGAGCCGCGCGAACGCGATGTGACGGTGCGCATTCCTTCCGAGCGGCTGAACCCGGCATCACCTCAACGATAACGGCAAACGGACATGGTCGATCTTTCCCGCGCCCATATCGAGGCCTTTCTCGAAATGATGAGCGCCGAGCGGGGCGCGGCCGGCAACACGCTCGCCTCCTACGAGCGCGACCTCGAAGACCTGCATTCCTTCCTTGCTTCGAGCCGGAAAACTCCGCTCACCGCCGAAAGTGCCGATCTTGCGGCCTATCTCGCCCATCTGAGCAAACAGGGGTTTGCGGCCTCGTCCCAGGCGCGGCGGTTGTCGGCCATGCGGCAATTCTACAAGTTTCTCTATGCGGAAGGCCTGCGCGGCGACGATCCGACCGCAATCCTCGAAGCGCCCAAAAAGGGCCGCCCGCTGCCCAAGACCATGAGCGAGGATGATGTGACCCGGCTGCTGGAACTTGCCGCGAAGGAGGCGGCAGAGCCTGGGCCGGACCAACTTTCCCGCCTCAGGATGCTGGCGTTGCTCGAACTTCTCTATGCCACCGGCATGCGCGTCAGCGAACTCGTTTCGCTGCCCATCAAGGTCCTGGACCAGGAAGGCCGTTTCCTGATGATCCGTGGCAAGGGAAACAAGGAACGGCTGGTACCGCTCTCCCGCTCGGCCATTGCCGCGCTGAAATCCTATGGCGAAGCCCGCGCTGCCATGGTTGCCAGGACCGGAGACAGCCCCTGGCTTTTCCCGTCGTCCGGCAAAGAGGGTTATCTTCCCCGGCAGGTCTTCGCGCGCCATTTGAAAAGCGTCGCCGCTCGGGCCGGTCTCAGAACCACGACAATCTCGCCGCATGTGATGCGCCATGCCTTCGCAAGCCACCTCCTTCAGAACGGAGCGGACCTCCGCGTAGTGCAGGAATTGCTTGGCCATTCAGACATTTCCACCACGCAGATTTATACGCATGTTCTGGAAGAACGGCTGCGTGAGCTTGTTGAAATGCATCACCCTCTTGCAAAACAGGCCAAAAACCGGGATTAGAGGCCCGACCGCAACGGGGAACTCCGCGTTCCTGAGCTAAGAAGTAACGGGAAACCGGATCTCATGCAGACTTATCTCGATTTCGAAAAGCCAATCTCGGATCTCGAGGGGAAGATCCATGAGCTGAAAAAGCTCGCCTCGGAAGACGAGAGCATCGATACGTCCGAGGAGATCACGAGGCTCGAGGCCCGCGTCAGGGAAGCGACCAGGGAGGTTTACGCCAAGCTCGGAGCCTGGGAAAAGACGCAGGTCGCGCGGCATCCGCAGCGTCCGCATTTCACCGACTATTCGACCCGGCTGTTTACCGATTTCACGCCGCTCGCAGGCGACCGCAACTTCGGCGAGGATGCCGCGATCCAGGCGGGTCTTGCCCGCTTCAACGGCATGCCAGTCGCAATCATCGGCCAGGAAAAGGGCCATGATACGAAGACGCGCCTCAAGCACAACTTCGGCAGCCCCCGTCCGGAAGGCTATCGCAAGGCGATCCGCGTCATGGAAATGGCCGGCCGCTTCGGCCTGCCGGTGATCACGCTGGTCGATACTGCAGGCGCCTATCCGGGCGTCGGCGCCGAAGAACGCGGCCAGGCGGAAGCCATCGCCCGTTCGACCGAAATGTGCTTGGCCTTGAAGGTGCCGATGGTTTCGGTCGTCATCGGTGAAGGCGGTTCCGGCGGAGCAATCGCGATCGCCACGGGTAACCGTGTCTACATGCTCGAACATGCGATCTATTCGGTGATTTCGCCGGAAGGTGCCGCCTCCATCCTCTGGCGTGATTCGACCCGCGCCCGGGAAGCCGCCACGAACATGAAGATCACGGCGGACGACCTGAAGGCGCTTGGCATCATCGACGGCATTATTCCCGAACCGCTCGGCGGAGCGCACCGCGAACCGGATACCGTGATCGCCGCGACCGGCAAGGTGATCGCTTCAGCCCTTGACGATCTGGGGCAACTGTCCGGCGACGAACTCAGGTCCGCGCGTCGGCAGAAGTTCCTCGATATTGGCCGCAATCTCTAATCCGTGGACGGCTGCCGCTGAAATTGCCAAATTTGGCCACATTGCTGTAAACAGTGATGTTGGGCGGTTTTGCTGGACAGACGGATAGAAGCGGTTAAGAAGATGTAAAGATTACCGCTTTATTGATCGAAGTCCCGTACCGATCCCGGTCGGCTTTCGAAATCCATGTGGTCCGTTCCGATGCGTCTGATGAAACACATCGCCTTCGCTCTTCTCGTGGCAACCGCGCTGACGGGCTGCAATGACACGCTCGATTCGGCAAGCACCGATCTCAAGAGCGTCAAGAACAAGGTCGAGCAGCCTCTGCCTTCCCGCATCCTTGCGGAGATGCAGAAGAAGAACATGCCGCGCAATTCGCCGATCATGGTCCGCATCCTCAAGGAAGAGGGTAAGCTGGAGGTTTGGAAGGCAAGGGCCGACAACCGCTTCGAGGTGATCAAGAGCTACGACATCTGCGCCTGGTCCGGAAAGCTTGGTCCGAAGGTCAAGGAAGGCGATCGCCAGGCTCCTGAAGGCTTCTATAACCTGACGCCGGCGCATCTGAACCCCTACTCGAAATACTATCTCGCCATCAATACCGGCTTTCCGAACCGTTACGATCAGGCGAACAGCCGCACCGGTTCCAACCTGATGATCCATGGAGCCTGCTCGTCGTCCGGCTGCTATTCCATGACCGATGAGCAGGTTCTGGAAATCTATGCCTTCGCCCGCGACGCCTTCAAGGGCGGCCAGACGACTATTCAGCTCCAGGCTCTTCCCTTCCGCATGACCGCGGAGAACATGGTCCGCCACCGCGACAATTCGAACTATGACTTCTGGAAGATGTTGAAGGCCGGCTACGATAATTTCGAAGTCACCAAGCGCCCGCCGGAAGTCGCCGTCTGCGAAAAGAAATACGTCTTCAACCAGCAGGTGGAAGGCAACGGTACGTTCAACGCAGCGTCCGCCTGCCCGGCCATGTCGACCCCGCCGGCGCTGGTGGCCGCATTGGCCTCCTATGGAAAGACCTATGACCTCGCCTATCAGAAGGCCCTCGACAAGTTCGACGGCAAGGTCTGGTACGAGCCTTCCGAAGCGGAACGCAAGGCGGTTGTCGCCGAGAAACGCAAGGGCCGCGACCTGGCCTACGCGCCGACCGGTACCTCGCTCGAAGCCGGCAAACTGATGAGCCAATCGGAATTCAAGGCGATGATGGAGAAACGCATGGCTGCGCAGAACAAGCCGGCCAATACCATGCTCGCTTCCGCCGCTTCCTCGCCGCGTGCCTCCTCCGCCGCCGAGCGGATGAAGCAGGACCGCCTGCCGACAGCCAGCACGCCGCCTCAGACGCCGGCTCCCACCACAGCAACCGCTCAAGGGACGACAACCGTTCCGATCCCGGAACAGAACCCGCTTGCCTATGCGGCACCGCAGCAGGTCACGGAAGTCAAGAAGAAGCCGTTCTGGAAATTCTGGAGCACGGAATGAATTCCACCGCTGACGGCCTCTACGACCTGAGAGGCCTGAAGTGTCCCCTGCCCGTGCTGAAAACGCGGCGGCGGCTGAAAAGCATGGAAAGCGGTGCGGAACTCCTGATCGAAACGACCGACCCGCTGGCCGGCATCGACATCCCGCATTTCTGCACCGAAGAAGGTCATGCGCTCATCCGCTCGGAAAAGACCGGAGCCGGCCACCGTTTCCTGATCCGTAAGGGATAGGCGGATTTACATCCGGAGCCCGGGAACGGAGAGCGGATTCTCTTCCAGCGCCGCTCGATCCGGCCGGTCGATACGCGGTTGTCCGGTGAAAGCGGCGAACAGATCCGATACGAAAGCCTCCGGCAGGTCCTGTGTGATCAGCACCATGCGGGTGCGGCGATCGGAACCTTCCGGCCATTTCGGCAACCGCTGCGGGGGGTGGAATACGCTCTGCACCCCGTGCAGCACGAGCGGCCGGTCCGGATTGTCCGAGAGCGCCACGACCGCCTTCATCCTGAGCAGCTTTTCCCCATGCGCCGAGCGCAGCAGATCGACGAACATCTCGATCGCCATCGGATCGATCGGCTTGTCGTGGATGATCGAGAACGAGCGGATATTCTCGCCGTGGCGGGTCACGTCATGATGAAGGTGGTGATGGTGCCCATGCCCATGATGATCGTGTCCGTGATGTTCATGGTCGTGATGGTGATCATGATGCTCTTCGGCATCGTTCGCTATCTCGTCGTGCAGCCAGCGATCCACGTCAGCGATCTTGGTCGCCGGATCGTAGAGCCCGTTTTCCAGAATCGACGCCGTACCGGCTTCCGCGCCGTCACCATCGACGACTGGCGCGCGCGGATTGAGCGTCGCGAGCCGGGATTTGAGGGCGGCAATCTGGGCTGCATCGGCCATGGAAAGCTTGGAGATGATG
The DNA here is from genome assembly GCF_029854435.1 of Neorhizobium petrolearium. Taxonomy (NCBI): domain Bacteria; kingdom Pseudomonadati; phylum Pseudomonadota; class Alphaproteobacteria; order Hyphomicrobiales; family Rhizobiaceae; genus Neorhizobium; species Neorhizobium petrolearium. The sequence goes on from NZ_CP123000.1 coordinate 4,271,499, forward strand.
AGCCGGTCGGCGACCGCTGCCTGTTTCACCGCCTCCTGATGACGATCGAGCGTCGAGAGCCCGTTGACCGCGTCCACCACCGTGATCACGCCGTCAAGCTCGAAATTCTGCGCGATCACGGGATTGCCCATGACCGATTGCATGACAGGAGCGGGATCGGCTAGGCCGGTCGTCTCGATCACCACGCGGCGGAAGGGCTTCAGCCGGCCGGTCTGGATGCCATCCATCATATATGCCAGCGAATCGACCAGTTCGCCGCGGACGGTACAGCAGAGGCAGCCGTTGGAAAGTTCCACCAGGGCGTCACCCGAAGCCTCGACCAGGAAATTGTCGATACCGACTTCGCCGAACTCATTGATGATGACGGCAGTGTCGCTTGTCCCCGGGTCCTTGAGGATGCGGTTGAGCAGCGTCGATTTTCCCGCACCGAGAAAGCCGGTGAGGATGGAGACCGGAATCCGGCCGCGGATAGAGGACATCAACTATTCCACTTCAGAATGTCGGGCGGGGCTGCGGGATCGGCACATTGGCGATCTCTTTCCTGCCCTTGGTGGATGCGACCTTGTCTTTGGCGGGTGCAATGTCCTCGCCTCCGAACAGAACGCCCGCGAAGCTGTAGACCGGCGGCCTGGTCATCTCGTGAATATAGGGCGAGTGCAGCACCATGCGGCCGGCATCGTCGCGATTTTCGCTGCGCACCTTGGCTGCCTTGGGATTGCAGATCTCCGCGCTGACATCGTTGACGGCGGCCGTGTCGCCATAAGGAGCCAGAGAGGCAAGCGGCACGCCCTGGCTCGGCGAAGATGTCAGTCCCTGTTGCAGAAGATTGGCCGTATCGTCCGCACGGCCGGCCAGGCTGTCCGACCCCAGCACGACGGAAATCACCGTGCGGCCGTCACGCGTCGCCGAGCCGACCTGGTTGAAGCCGGAGGCGCAGATGAAACCGGTCTTCATGCCGTCCGCGCCATCAAAACGGCCGATCAGCGTATTGAAGTTGGTATACTGCTTGTTGCCGGTATCGATGCCTTCCAGCGAGAAATAACCCTGGTATTCCGGAAAATCCTGTTTCAGCCGGAGAGCCAGCAGTGCAAGGTCGCGGGCTGTCGTATACTGGCCCTTTCCCGGCAGTCCATGCGGGTTGATGAAATGCGTCGACGTCATGCCAAGGGCCTTGGCCTGCGCATTCATCATCGCCACGAACTGGTCGGCCGAACCGCCAACGGTCTCGGCAACCGCGACGGCCATGTCGTTGGCCGATTTCACAAGCAGTATCTTCAGCGCGCTGTCCATGGTGAGCCTGGAGCCGGGCTTGAAATACATCTTGCTTGCCGGCTGCTCGGTCGCCTTCTTGCTCATGACCACCGGCGTATCGAGCGTGAGCTTGCCGCTCTTCAGCGCCGTGAAGGTGACATAGGCCGTCATGAGTTTGGTCAGCGAGGCGGGATACCACTTGAGGAAGGCATCCTCGTGGGCAATCACCCTGCCCGTCCTCACGTCGACCACCATCTTCGGCTTGGCAGCGGCACTTCCAGCCGACAGGAGCAAGCCGAAGGCCGTGAAAGCGGAAATCAGCCGGGCAGTGGCCCCAGGTCGAACGGGTGAAATCGGCAAGGTCGTCCCTCGTTGTTGCGGCTTAACGAGTGTGGCGCATATGCGGCCTATGTGGCCAAGCAATGGCAAAGAAGATTGATTGCGTCAATCAGGACAGGCACTATCTGCAGGGGAGGACGATTCATAACCGCGTGAGCAACAAAAACAGGGAACCCTATGCCAATCTTGAACCGGGCCGCCGAGCTTCAGACCGAAGTCAGCAGATGGCGACGATATCTTCACGAAAATCCCGAAATTCTTTACGACGTCGAGAACACCGCCTCTTTCGTTGAACAGAAGCTGAAAGAATTCGGTGTCGACGAGGTAATCACCGGCATCGGCCGGACCGGCGTCGTCGGCATCATCCACGGCAAAGGCCCGGCTAGCCGCACGATCGGGCTTCGTGCAGACATGGACGCTCTGCCGCTCGATGAAATCACCGGCAAGGCCTGGGCTTCGAAAACACCCGGCAAGATGCATGCCTGCGGCCATGACGGGCACACGTCCATGCTGCTGGGTGCGGCGAAATACCTCGCCGAAACCCGCAACTTCAACGGCAGCGTTGTCCTCATCTTCCAGCCTGCGGAGGAAGGTGGCGCCGGCGCACTGGCGATGATCGAGGACGGCATGATGGAGCGCTTCGGTATCGAGGAAGTCTATGGCATGCACAACATGCCGGGCATTCCGGTCGGCCAGTTCGCCATCCGCAAGGGAGGCATCATGGCCGCGCCCGACCGCTTCACCATCACCATCAAGGGCCGCGGCGGCCATGCAGCCCAGCCGCACAAGACGATCGACCCGATTTTCATCGGCTCGCAGCTCGTCGGCAGCCTGCAGGCGATCGCTGCCCGGAATGCCGATCCGCTACGCTCGGTCGTCATCTCCGTGACGCGCTTCGACGCCGGTACGACGCACAACATCATCCCGGATGAGGCAACCCTCTGGGGTACGGTCAGGACGCTGAGCGAGGAGACGCGTGATCTTGCTGAGATGCGTATCCGCCAGATCGTGGAGGGTATCGTCAGTGCACATGGCGCGGAAGCGAACATCGAATATGAACGCAGATGTCCGGTCACCACGAATCATGATCAGGAGACGGAACATGCAATCAGTGTCGCGACCGGGGTTGTCGGCGTCTCCAACGTGGACACCAATGTCGATCCCGCGATGGCCGGCGAGGATTTTGCCTTCATGTTGAAACGGCGGCCCGGCGCCTTCATCTTCATTGGCAACGGCGATACGGCAGCTCTCCACAATCCGCATTACGACTTCGACGATGAGGCGATCCCTTACGGCATTTCCTATTGGGTGCGGCTCGCCGAGCAGCGATTGACGGAGTAAAGCTGCGGAAAAGACTTGGCTAAATCGGGCGGCTTTTGTATGGATGTCGCCTGAGTGGTCCCGTAGCTCAGCAGGATAGAGCATCAGATTCCTAATCTGGGGGTCGCGCGTTCGAATCGCGCCGGGATCACCAATCCAACCGGGATGTTCCCTATAGGCGCGGAGCCGGTTGAGCTCCCGGATACCTTCGTCCAAAACTGCCGATGACATATGTGGGATGATTGACCATCATCTTCTTCACGTCGCGCCGCCTATGCGCCTTACGATCCGGCTGCCTGCGAGATCCGGGGAGGAAATCCAATCCGGCGAGGGATGCCTGGGCGTGGCCGAGAAGCCGCGCCCAGGCAGGGCTTTGGTCATCAGATCAGATCAAAACGATCGGCGTTCATGACCTTGTTCCAGGCGGCAACGAAGTCCCTCACGAACTTTTCCTTGGCATCGGACTGGGCATAGACTTCGGCGATGGCCCGAAGTTGAGAATGCGAGCCAAAGATGAGGTCCACGCGCGTGCCGGTCCACTTCGGCGCCTTCGTCTTCCGATCGTGCCCCTCATAGACGCCGTCCTTGCCGGAAACTAGCGCCCATTCCGTACTCATGTCCAGCAGGTTGACGAAGAAGTCGTTCGTCAGGGTTTCGGGTTTGTCAGTGAAGACACCATGCTCCGGCTGTCCGGCCTTCAGCACGCGCAGGCCGCCGACGAGCACCGTCATTTCCGGTGCAGTCAGCGTCAGCAGTTGGGCCCGGTCTACAAGAGCCTCTTCCTGCTGCATGAACTGTATCCTGCCGTTATTGACATAGTTGCGGAAACCGTCGGCACGCGGTTCGAGCGGCGCGAAGGAAACGGCGTCGGTCTGTTCCTGCGATGCATCCATGCGGCCCGGCGTGAACGGTACGGTGATGTCGTATCCGGCGGCCTTGGCAGCCTTCTCGACACCCGCAGCGCCGGCAAGAACGATCAGGTCGGCGAGCGAGATCTTCTTAGCGCCGGTCTGGGCAGCGTTGAAGTCCCTCTGGATGCCTTCGAGGACGCCAAGAACCCTGGCGAGCTGTGCCGGCTGGTTCACGTCCCAGTCCTTCTGCGGGGCAAGGCGAATGCGTGCGCCATTTGCACCGCCACGCTTGTCGGAACCACGGAAGGTCGAGGCCGAAGCCCAAGCGGTCGAGACCAGTTCCTGCACCGAAAGGCCGGCGGCAAGGACCTTGGCCTTCAAGTCGGCGACGTCCTTTTCGTCCACGAGCTGGTGGTCGACGGCCGGGATCACGTCCTGCCAGATCAGGTCCTCGGCCGGCACTTCCGGGCCGAGGTAACGCACCTTCGGTCCCATGTCGCGATGGGTCAGCTTGAACCATGCACGGGCGAAGGCATCGGCGAACTGATCCGGGTGCTCGAGGAAACGAAGCGAGATCTTTTCATAGGCAGGATCGAAGCGCAGCGACAGGTCGGTGGTCAACATGGTGGGGACATGTTTCTTCGACACGTCATAGGCATCCGGGATGGACGCCTCCGCGTTCTTCGCCTTCCACTGATACGCACCGGCCGGGCTTTTCGTCAGTTCCCATTCGCAGTTGAAGAGGTTCTCGAAGAAGTAGTTGCTCCACTTCGTCGGGGTCTGCGTCCAAGTCACTTCAGGACCGCCGGTGATGGCATCCTCGCCGACACCGGTGCCGAACGTGCTCTTCCAGCCGAGTCCCTGGTCTTCGATAGCGCCGCCTTCCGGCTCGGCGCCGATGAAGGACGGATCGCCGGCACCGTGTGTCTTGCCGAAGGTGTGGCCGCCGGCAATCAATGCCACGGTCTCTTCGTCGTTCATCGCCATGCGGGCGAAGGTCTCGCGGATGTCGCGCGCGGCGGCAACCGGATCGGGATTGCCGTTCGGACCTTCCGGATTGACGTAGATGAGGCCCATCTGGACGGCCCCGAGCGGCTCTGAGAGCTGCCGTTCACCGCTATAGCGTTCATCGCCCAGCCAGGTGCCTTCCGGACCCCAGAAGAGCTCTTCCGGCTCCCAGGCATCGGCGCGACCGCCAGCGAAGCCAAAAGTCTTGAAGCCCATCGATTCCAGGGCAACATTGCCCGTGAGTATCATCAGGTCCGCCCAGGAAATCTTGTTGCCGTATTTCTGCTTGATCGGCCACAGCAGGCGGCGGGCTTTGTCGAGGTTGGCGTTGTCCGGCCAGCTGTTGAGCGGAGCGAAACGCTGCTGGCCGGCGCCGGCGCCGCCGCGGCCATCGGTGATGCGATAGGTGCCGGCACTGTGCCAGGCCATGCGGATGAACAGGCCGCCGTAGTGGCCGAAATCTGCCGGCCACCAGTCCTGTGAATCCGTCATCAGCGCATGAAGGTCTTTCTTCACAGCGTCGAGATCGAGCGTCTTGAATTCTTCGGCATAGTCGAACGCCTTGCCCAGGGGATCGGACAGGCCAGAATTCTGATGAAGAATCTGGACGTTGAGCTGGCTAGGCCACCAATCGCGGTTGGATCTGCCGCGAGGTGTATGGCCATGTGCGACGGGACATTTGCCCGCGCTGTCGGTTTTGGTGTCCATCATTTCCTCCTTGATTTCTCAATATCTGCATCCAGGGGAGTAGCGTCCGCCGACCAATCGGCTAGCTTCAGCTCAATATCGACCTTTTGTATGAAGTTCACACGTGCAAGATTTTGGGCCTCCGCTCGGTTAAGCAAGAGACACCGGCGATCACCTTCCCTTGCCTTCCTTCATATCGGAAGCGACTGATAAATTTAAGTTGGATTTACTGATCGTTGCGATAAGAAGGCCTTATGAAAAATTATGCCTGCCGTCATGGTCGATCACCTGCCGGCAGCAAGAGAGCGATCGGATCTCGCTTCCGATTGAAAAGCAGGTCTTGGCGCAGCCTATACTCACATCCATAGGCATCATCGGCATTTCCTCACCATCGATGAAACATACGGCACACCACCGCCGGGCGGTGTTGTGCCAGCGATCGTCAGATTGGTGATGAAGACCCCACCGGAATGCACCATGTCGATATGCACTCCGTCATGATCGGCAGCAACATGGGTGTCAGGAGGATGGCGCCGCCGATCCTTCGATCGCCTTACCGATGATAATCAGCACCATACTGATGAGCACCGGCATCGTCAGCGGATCGAACGTGTCGCAGTCGTAGCTGATACGAGAACGCGGCTATGCGGCTTCTCATCTCCAAATGCCGGATCCAGCCGAAACAGCCGCATTCTCGCGTTCAACCGCCAATGGACACCAACTCGTCCTCGATGTGAACCCGGATGATTTCGTCGAAATTTTTCTCAGCCGTAAAGCCCAATGCCGTAGCCCGCTTCGCTTCGAACCCGGGCGCCCACCCCGCGACCATCTTCATGATCATCTCGTCCGGAACGCGCCGGATCAGTCGCACCGCCCTTTCACCTGCCGCACGACGGAGCGCTTCGATCTGTTCGCCGACCGTGGCGCTGACACCGGGCATGGAAAGGTTGCGATGCGGTCCGACCTCATCAAGGTCCAGTTTTGCCGCGTGGATCAGATAACCGACTGCCGATCGGGGCGATGTATGCCAGTGGCGTACATCTTCCGATACCGGCAGGATTGCCTCCTGCCCGATCAGCGGCTCGCGCAGAATATTGGAGAAGAAACCCGATGCGGCCTTGTTCGGCTTGCCCGGTCGGATGCAGACGGTTGGCAGGCGAATGCCGATGCCGTCGAAGAAACCGCGGCGTGTGTAGTCGGACAGAAGCAGTTCCGATATGGCCTTCTGCGTGCCGTAGCTGGTGAGCGGCGTGAGGTGAAAATCATCAGGAATCGGGAAAGGTAGTGGCGCCCCCACAACCGCGATCGATGACGTGAAGATGACGCGCGGCCTGTACCCATCCTGGTTATGCGCGACGCGGACAGCATCGAAGAGATAGCGCGTGCCGTCCAGATTCACCCGGTATCCCTTGTCGAAATCGAGCTCGGCTTCCGCGGAAACGATCGCTGCGAGATGGAAGATCATGTCCGGCCTGGATTCGATGAGCTGCTCAGCCTCTCCGGGGGCGGAGAGATCGGCTTTCCGCGTCACGACGCTTCCGCCAAAACCTTCCGGATGTTCCGGCTCGACGACATCCACCAGTGTCAGCTTCTCGATGGGCTTCTCGCCGATGCCGCCATCTGCAATGAGGCGCGCCGCAAGTTTGCGACCTACCATACCGGCCGCTCCGATAATCAAGATATGCATGAAACCTCCCGTTTCCGCTGGCGCCGCTCATCTTCGCAGCTTTGAGAAATTATCTTGTATGGTTGTCTGATAACCTTATATGCTTCATTTGGAAATAGGATAGTTGGACGTGCCGCGCATGACGCAGAACGAAATCGACCATCCTTGGGGCGAATGATCCGAAGGATTAAGAGCATGACAGTCGCGGAAACGGATGGGATTGGTGAGCACCGCCTCGCCCTGCAGTCGGCGCTTGGGGATGATATTGTCCTGACTGATGCCGACGCGATGGCGCACTATTGCCGCGATTGGCACGGCGATGTGACAAGCGGTGCGGTCGCTGTCCTCAGGCCGCGGTCCACGGAAGATGTCGCCGCGTCCGTGAGGATTTGCCGTGAGCTTGGGCTCGGGATCGTTCCGCAGGGGGGTAACACCGGCCTTGTTCTGGGTGCCATTCCCGATATGCCGGAACGGCATGTCGTCCTCAGCCTTGAACGCATGAATCGCATTCGGAAGATCGACGCGGACGACTTTTCAGCCGTGGTAGAGGCCGGCTGCATCCTTTGGGAAATGAAGGAGGCAATCGCCGAGAAAGGTATGTTCTTTCCTCTGGCGCTGGGCGCGCAGGGAAGTTGCCGGATCGGCGGCAATGTCTCCACCAATGCAGGCGGCATCAACGTGCTCAGGTACGGCATGACGCGCGAGCTCGTCCTCGGGCTGGAGGTCGTCCTGCCGGACGGTTCGATCTTCGACGGGCTTTCCACCCTTCGCAAGGATAACCGTGGTGTCGACCTCAAGCAGCTCTTCATCGGCGCAGAAGGCACGCTCGGCATTATCACAGCGGTTTCCATCAAGCTGATGCCTTATCCGGACAAGGTCGCAACCGCTCTCCTCGGCCTTGCTTCGCTGCAAGACGCGATCAGCCTGTATCGTCGCGCGCGGCGGGACTGCTGCGACCTGATGTCGGCCTTCGAATTCATGCCGCCGCTCGCCTTCACGCTGGCGCGCGAAGCGATGCCCGATCTGCCGATTCTCATCGCCCCCGATTACCCCGCTTATGTCCTGATGGAGATATCGGGTTCCGGCCTCGTCGACATTGACGATCTTATGCAGCGTTTCCTGGAGGGCGTCATGACGGATGGCCTGGTGGTCGACGGCACAATTGCCGCGTCGCAGGCCCAGGCCCGGAACCTCTGGCTGATCCGCGAGGGCATGAATGAAGGACAAGCCAGGCGAGGATCGCATATGCGCAGCGATATTTCTGTCTCGCTTTCGCAGCTCGCATCGTTCGTCGCCGATGCGGAAGCGGCTATCCTTCAGGCTCTTCCGGATTGCATCAGCGTATCCTACGGCCATGTGGGTGACGGCAATGTCCATCTGAATGTTCTGCCGCCCGCCGGACTGGCGCCGGATGAACGGGCCGAGCGCATCTACCGGGCAAAGACGGTGCTAAACGAGGTGGTCGACCGTTATTACGGCAGCATCAGCGCCGAGCATGGCATCGGACGCCTCAAACGGCCTGATTTCGACGCACGGCTGCCCGAGACCCACCGAAAGCTATTGACCGCGGTCAAGCGCGCCATCGATCCGGGCCTGATGATGAACCCTGGATGCCAGTTGAATTTCCAGCCGAAGTCGTAGAAGACTTTTCGGGAAAGGGAAGATGAAGGTGGCGGTGGCAGATTTCAGTCAGATCAGGCGAAGCGAACATCTCCCGGCGCGCATCGCCGCCGAGATAAGCCGCGAAATCAGCGAGGGCCGCATAGCACCGGGGCAGAAACTTCCGACAGAGCATTTGCTGGCAAAGACGTTCGGCGTCAGCCGCTCCGTCGTGCGTGAGGCGATCGCGCAACTCCGCAATGAAGGTCTGGTCGAGACCCGACAAGGCATCGGGGCCTTCGCCACGGAGATCGAGCGGCGCCAGTCGATCCGAATCGAACAGGGCAACCTCTCCGACCCCGATAGCTTCCGCAGCCTCTTCCAGTTGCGCATGGCCCTGGAGGTTGAAGCTGCGGGACTGGCGGCAATCCATCATACGCTTGATGATCTCGCCAAGCTCGATGAAGCACTGGCGCAGATGACGGGAGCCGAGAAATGGACCGAACAAGGCATCGTCGCCGATCTCGCCTTTCACCGTCTGGTCGCGTCCGCAACCCGGAATGAATATTTTCTCCAGTTCATCAGCTTCATTGCCGAGCGTATCCACGTCGCCATCAATGCCGCTCGGGCGACTGCCATATTGGAAGAGATTGTGGAAATCACCATCGCCGAGCATGTCGCAATCCGCGATGCGATCGCCACACGTGATCCTGCGAAGGCGAAAAAAGTCATGCGCTATCATCTCGAGGGCGCTGCCAGCCGACTCAATCTGCAGCTGGAAATGCAATAGCATCCGGCCTTCGTTCGGGCCTCGTCATCTCTTAGATCGATCTATAATTTCGGGGATGGTTTGGTACACGCGCTGGACACGGTGAAAAAGTCACACTAAAACCTAGCAGAGAATGTTGTCAGACATCCTGACAATAGATCGATGGAGTGGAGGCTCGGCATCGATCAAGTGAAGGAGGATCATCGCGTGAATATCGAACGGGCGCTGGCTCCTGAATCCATACTGCCCCTGGATGCGGCGGATGCGCTGCTTGTCGGCCGCGCCTGGTCCAAGGCCCTAGGCGGTCCCTGCCCTGTCCTTCTCTCCTCAGGTCATCTGTTCGACCTTTCTCCGGTCGCGCTGACAATGTCGGGGCTTCTGGAAATCGAGGACCTCGCAAGCAAGCTGAAAGATACCTCGCGCTTCGCCGAGCTTGGCAGCCTCGCATCGTTTCTCGACGGCACTGCGGGCGAACTCCTTGCGCCCGCTGATCTGCAAGCGGTCAAGGCGGCCGGCGTCACCTTTGCCGATAGCATGCTGGAACGCGTCATCGAGGAGCAGGCGAAGGGTGATCCGCTGCGCGCCCAGGATATCCGCAGCCGGCTGGCGCCAGTCCTTGGCGATAATCTGAAAGGTCTCGTTGCGGGTTCGGAAAAAGCTGCGAGCGTCAAGGCCCTGCTGCAGGAAATGGGACTCTGGTCTCAGTACCTCGAAGTGGGCATCGGCCCTGACGCGGAAATCTTCACGAAAGCACAGCCGATGTCGTCGGTGGGTTGCGGGGCGCTCATCGGCATCCATCCGAAGTCCGATTGGAACAATCCCGAACCGGAAGTGGTGCTCGCGGTTACTTCGAAAGGCAAGATCGTTGGCGCGACACTTGGCAACGACGTCAACCTGCGCGATTTCGAAGGCCGTTCTGCTCTGCTTCTCAGCAAGGCCAAGGATAACAATGCCTCTTGCGCCGTCGGCCCCTTCGTTCGCCTCTTCGATGGCAACTTCACCATCGATGACATCAAATCCGCGGAAATCTCGCTGGCGGTCGAGGGTACGGACGGTTTCATCATGACAGGCATCAGCCCCATGCAGGCAATCAGCCGCTCGCCGGAAAATCTTGTCTCCCAGCTTCTTAATCGCAACCATCAATATCCCGACGGCGTCCTGTTCTTCCTGGGCACCATGTTTGCACCGGTCAAAGACCGTCGCGGCAAAGGCCTTGGCTTCACCCATGAGATCGGTGATCGCGTGGAAATCTCGACGCCGAAGCTGGGGCGCCTAGTTAACTGGGTCGAACATAGCGACAACTGTCCCGAGTGGAATTTCGGCTTGACGGCGTTGATGAAGAATCTTGCCGGACGCGGCCTCTTGTGAGGAAAAGGGAGGAGCGAATGCAAAAGACGATCGATCTTTTTTATAAGTTTCTGGAACTGCTGCTGATCTTCCTGTTGTCGGGCATGGCACTCATGGTTTTCGTGAACGTCGTGCTCCGCTACGCATTCAATTCCGGCCTGACGGTGTCGGACGAAATGTCCCGTTACTTCTTCGTCTGGCTGACCTTCATCGGTGCCGTCGTCGGCTTCAGGGAATACGGCCACATGGGCGTGGAGACGGTGGTTGCGCTGTTCGGCCGCAAAGGCCGCATCGTCTGCATGATCGTCAGCAATCTCGTGATCATCGGCTGTTCTGGCATCTTCTTTTGGGGAACATGGAAGCAACTACCTATCAATGCCAGCATGAGCGCCCCGGTGACCGGCCTTTCCATGGCATGGGTCTATGGCATCGGCTTCTTTACAGGCGCCGGTTGCGTGATAATCGCGCTTGAACGCCTTGTTCGCCTTGTCACCGGTCGCGTGACCGAAAAGGAACTCGCCGCCTTCGCCGGCGAAGACATGTCCCTCGAACATCTTTCGGAGCGTGGCTGATGACCCTTCTTGTCTTCATCGCTTCACTGCTCGGAGCCATGGCGATCGGCGTTCCTGTCGCTTTTGCACTGATGTTCTGCGGTGTGATCCTCATGTGGTTCATGGGGATGTTCAACAGCCAGATCATAGCGCAGAACATGATCATCGGCGCGGACACGTTTACGCTTCTCGCCATTCCGTTCTTCATCCTCGCCGGCGAACTGATGAACTCCGGCGGCCTTTCGAAGCGCATCATCGAGTTCGCGATCGCCTGTGTGGGCCACATCCGCGGCGGTCTCGGTGTCGTCGCCATCATGGCGGCCGTCATCATGGCCAGCATTTCCGGATCGGCAGCTGCAGACACGGCAGCCCTTGCCGCGATCCTGATCCCGATGATGGCCAAGGCTGGATACAACGTGCCCCGATCTGGCGGCCTGATTGCCTCGGGCGGGATTATCGCACCCGTCATCCCACCCTCCATGGCCTTTATCGTCTTCGGTGTCGCCGCCAACGTTTCGATCACGCAGCTCTTCATGGCCGGCATCGTGCCGGGCCTCATCATGGGCCTCTCGCTTGTAGCCACGTGGCTGGTCGTCGTCCGCAAGGACAATGTCGCACCGCTGCCGAAGGCCTCCGCCACTGACCGGCTCAGTGCCACCGGTCGCGCCCTCTGGGCACTTGGCATGCCGGTCATCATCCTCGGCGGGATCAAAGCGGGCGTGGTGACGCCTACCGAAGCTGCCGTCATCGCAGCGGCCTACGCCCTGTTCGTCGGGATGGTGGTCTATCGGGAGCTGAAACCAAAGGATCTCCCACGCGTCATCCTGCAAGCGGCAAAGACGACATCGATCATCATGTTCCTCGTCTGCGCGGCGCTCGTCTCCGCTTGGCTGATTACGGCTGCCAACATTCCGGCCGAGGTTACACGCTATATTGCGCCATTGATCGATCGGCCAAAACTTCTCATGTTCGTCATCATGCTGCTGATCCTCGTCGTCGGCACGGCACTCGATCTGACACCCACCATCCTGATCCTGACGCCGGTGTTGATGCCGATCATCAAGCAGGCGGGTATCGATCCGGTCTACTTCGGCGTTCTCTTCATTATGAACTGCTGTATCGGTCTCATCACGCCGCCCGTCGGCGTCGTGCTGAACGTCGTCAGCGGTGTGGGGCGCATTCCTCTGGGTAAGGTGGTAACCGGCATTCTGCCGTTCCTCGCAGCCCAGATCTGCGTACTTATGCTGCTCGTCCTGTTCCCAGACATCGTCATCGTGCCAGCACGCTGGCTGCATTGAGGGAATAAAGTCTCAACGTCTCAATCAACCATCCACGGGAGGATACTCATGAGACAACTTTTACTTGCAACAACCGCACTCGCATTCGCCGTTTCGGCATCCGCTCCGGCTTTCGCCGAATTCAACGAGCGCAATATCCGCGTCTCGAACGGCATCAACGCCGACCACCCGGTCGGCAACGGCATCAACGCGATGCAGACATGCCTGGATGAAAAATCCGGCGGGAAGCTAAAGCTCACCGCCTTCTGGGGCGGCGCGCTGGGCGGCGACCTTCAGGCCACCCAGGCTCTCCGTTCCGGCGTGCAGGAAGCTGTCGTAACGTCGTCTTCGCCGCTTGTGGGGATCGTCCCGGCACTCGGCGTCTTTGACCTGCCATTCCTCTTTGCCAATTCCGAGGAAGCCTACAAGGTGCTCGACGGCAAGTTCGGCGACATGATGAACGAGAAGCTCGACGCCGCCGGCCTCGTCAATCTGGCTTATTGGGAGAACGGCTTCCGGAACCTCTCCAACTCGGTCCGCCCGGTCAACAAATGGGAAGATCTGCAAGGCATGAAGGTTCGCGTCATGCAGAACAATATCTTCCTCGACACCTTCCAGAATCTCGGCGCCAATGCGACGCCGATGGCTTTTGGCGAGGTCTTCTCCGCACTTGAAACCAAGGCAATCGACGCACAGGAAAACCCCTACGTGACGATCGATACGTCGAAATTCTTCGAAGTGCAGAAATATGTGACCGAGACGAACCACGCCTATACGCCGTTCCTGTTCCTCTTCTCCAAGGCCATCTTCAACACCTATACGCCAGAAGAACAGACTGCCCTGCGTGAATGCGCGATTGTCGGCCGCGATGAGGAGCGCAAGGTCATCCAGGAACTCAACAAGAAGTCGCTGGAGAAGATCAAGGCGGAAGGCCTCGAGGTAAATGCGCTCTCCCCCGAGGAGCAGGAGCGCATCCGTGAAAAGTCCATGGTCGTCTACGAAAAGCACAAGGCAGAGATTGGGGCGGATGTCGTCGACGGGATTCTCTCCGAATTAAAGCAGATCCGCGGCAAGTAAGCGACAAGCCACTCGACAATCGGAAGCCTGCGGTTTCGCCCCGCAGGCTTCTTGCTTTTATTCGGGGATGGACGGCAGGACCGTCTCGCGTTTCTTGAGCATCTGCTCGCGAATGAAGATGAACAGACCGGAAGCGATGATCAGCGCGGCCCCGATCAGCATGCCGAAACGGGGCACATCGCCGAAGAAAATCCAGCCGAAAACCACTGCCCAGAGCAGCAATGTATATTGAAGCGGCGCGACAGTTGCTGCGTCGGATATCTTGAGCGCCCGGTTCACCAGCATATGTGCGGCCATGGCGACGATGCCGAGCAGTCCGAGAAGGACTAGATCACGGCTGGATGCGATCGGTGACCAGTCCACCGGCGCGAACACAAGGCCAGCCAGGCCTGCACCCGCGACCTGAAAGAAGACGAGGGTGCTGTCCGGCGTGCCCCGCAGGAAGCGGCCGGAAATCAGCATGAACGCAAAAGCCGCACTGCCGACAATCGAGATGATCGCCGGCATCGTGAACATGGCGCTGGAAGGCTCGAGCGTGATGATGACGCCGATGAAGCCTACGGCGATTGCCGTCCAGCGCCGCCAGCCGACCTTCTCTCCAAGCAGGAAGGGCGAGGCGGCCGCCACATAGATGGGCGCAGCCAGCCAATAGGTCATGACGTCTGCGAGCGGCAAATACATAACGGCGTAATAGAAGCAGAAGACCTCGGCTGTTGAGAACGCCACCCTGGCAAACTGCATAACCGGTCGGTCGACACTGAGAAGATTGCTCAGACCGGCCATCCAGACCATGGGAACAAGGATAACAAGCGCAGCAAGACTGCGGATCAGGATGACCTGGCCGAGCCCGTAGCTCGCGACAAGCCACTTCCCCATCGCATCGTTCAGGGCGAACATGAGCATGCCGAGAAGCATGAGAAACGGGCCGGTCATGCTCGTGATCCTGAGCGCCGTCGCGGTCGAAGTATTCATTCGGATTCACCTTAGAGATCGGATGCGTCAGAGGTCCGGCGGCTGACGGTGAAGGCACGGTCGAGCTCTGGATTGAGCGCCATGCCGAGACCAGGCCCCGGCGGCACGGTGATCATGCCGTTTTTCACCTCCGGCAGCGCCGTCACGAGATCGCGATACCAGGTGCGATAAAAGGCACGGACGCTCTCCTGCACCAGCGCATTCGGCGCATTGAGCGAAAGATGGGTGGAGGCGCAGAGAACGACCGGACCGGTGCAATCATGCGGAGCGACCGGCAGATGCCAGGCCTCAGCCATGGACGCTATTTTGCGCGCCTCGGAGAGCCCGCCGCACCAGGAAATGTCGAGCATGACGATGCCCGCCGCGCCAGTTTCAAGATAATCGCGAAAACCCCAGCGCGTTGCGAGCGTTTCGGAAGCCGAGATTGGCGCCGGCGACACTTCGGCGTAACGCTTCAGGCTGGAAAGGCTATCCATCTTGATCGGATCTTCGTGCCAGAAGGTCTTATAAGGCGCCAGCTCCTTCGCAATCTGCATGGCCGGCAGCAGCTGCCACATCGAGTGGAATTCCACCATGATATCGATCCGGTCGCCGACTGCATTGCGGATCTTCTCGAACGGCTGCAGCGCAAGCTTCAGATCGGAAGCGGAGATATACTGGCCTTTGGTCTTCTCAGCGGCCGCATCGAAGGGCCAGATCTTCATTGCTGTGATGCCCTCTTCGAGCAGCGACTCCGCCAATTCGTCGGCGCGATGCAGGAAGCCGTTCAAATCATCATAGGCCGTGCCGCCCGTCAGTCCGTAATTGGCTGTCGCCTGGCCGGTGTTTTTCTTGATATATTCGGTGCCTGCGCAGGTATTGTAGGTGCGGATTTCACTACGGCTGAAACCACCGAGAAGCTGCGCGATCGGCTGGCCTGCCGCCTTGCCAAAGATGTCCCACAGCGCGATGTCGAAGGCGGAATTGCCGCGCACCTCGGCTCCGGATGACCGGAAGCCGACATAACCGACAAGGTCCTGCGCGAGGAGATCGATCTGCAGCGGATCGCGGCCAATCACGCGCGGCGCGACATATTCGTGGGTATAGCTTTCAACCGTTTCCGCACCAAAGAAGGTTTCACCGAGACCTGTGATTCCCTCGTCAGTATGGACGAGAACCCAGAGCAGGTTCGAGCGCTCCGCCACCCGCACAGTCTCCAGTCTGGTGATCTTCATGGCTCTCCTCCTTGATGAAATTCACGCGCGACCTTGCTAGGGGAAGATCGCCGATACTGGAAGGCGATTTCCTTCGAAAATCCGTCACAAAACTTAGTCGCTGCAAAATAGTGACGGCAGAACAACATCAATGCCGGTCGAGGCCACTGGATGCGAGATCTGCACCGGCGCCTAACCATATCCAATCAGGACTGTACAAAATCTCGTAACTCGCGTTCCGCCCTTTCCAGTGCGCTTGTATTCAAGATCTTTCGAAGAAGCGCCACGGCGACGGCTCGCATTCTGAGATTGTACCAGCCTTCATTCTGCGCGTTCGGTATCTGATAGATATCAAGCTTTTCATAAAGCTGCTGCAGGCGGTTCTGAACGCTTCGCAGTGAAAGCTTCTTTCGTTGGGCGATTGCCTTGTCTGTCAAGCCAAGTGCTACATCCACCAGAATCTCATATTCCGCGTCGCTCAATCCGTGGGCGTTTCCGAGGCTTTTCTGCTGAATTCCCCTCACTTCGCGATCGATCACACATTGGGATTCCATGAAGACGCTTCTAAGAGCCAACTTCAGCCGCTCGTCCGATGCGGATTTCAGGACATAGCCATAGGTCGCCCCTTCCGGAACGATCCTTGAAACACCCCGGACATAGGCCTCATCGGAATAGTTGGACCAGAACAGGATTTTGGTATCTGGCCTCTCCCGCCAGATCGTTCTGGCCGCTTCGATGCCATTGCGTTCGCTCATCTGCAGGTCCATGATCACATGTTCCATGCGCGACTTTCGGGCCTCGATCTCACCGCTTAGACCGTTTTCCGCCTCCAGCACCATGTCGCATTCCGGCAGTGCGGCACGCACTGCCTCATGCAGGTAGGACCGATGCAGCGGATCATCCTCGACGATCAGCACTTTCATGGTAAGTTCTCCGAAGTGTCGCTCTGATCGATCGGCAGCGTTACTCTAACCACTGTCCCCCGACCGCCGGTGTTCCGCCCGATTTCAAACCGCGCGGAAATCAAGCGTGCGCGCGTTTTCATGTTATCAATTCCATGGCCTGCCCTGTCACGCAGCTTTTTTATCCCTCCGCCATCGTCGATTACCTCGATCGATAACATCCGTTCGAATGTGCGCAGATGCACGAGGATTGATGTGGGTTGCCCGTGGCGAATCGCGTTGTTGACGGCTTCCTGGACGATCCGGAAAAGCGCCGTCGCCACCGTCTGCCCGATATTGAGAAGCGCCCCGTCGCTCTCATCGAGTATCCTCCACTCGACTGGCAGACCGCTCTCGCGCACGGAACGATCGAGATGGTTTTCGATCGCCTCCGTCACTCCGAACAGTTGCAGAACCGACGGTTTCGCCTCTTCGATGATCTGGCGAAGGTCGTGAAGGCATTGCTGCAACATGCGACAGAGCGGTTCCAGCGTTTCACCCGATATTTCCGAAAGGCCTGTCAGCCGTTCCATTCGCCGCGTCAGGCGCGTCAGGTCGGCAAGGGTCTGGTCATGCAGGTCCATGCCGATCCTCTGCCGTTCGATCTCCAGCGCCTCGGTCAGTTTCAAGGCGCCGAGTCTGAGCCCCTCTTCGCGGGCACGCGCTTCGGCCTCAACGATCGCCGAATGCTTGGCCTGCTCGGCGGCACGTAAGGCAAAGAAATAGGGGGCGAGCAGGTCAGCGATCGAACGAGCATTTTCGACATCCTCCATCGTATAACTGTCAGCCTCGTGGCTGGAGCAGCTCAACGCACCGATAATATCGCCCTGCACCCTCAGCGGCACATGCAGACGGCTGCGCAACGACAGTTCGATGATCGGGCTCGAAAAGGCTCCTTCGAAGTGAAACCGGGGGTCGGAGCAGGCGTCTGGTGACAGCAGGAAATCGACTTCCCCCGACAACAGGGTCCGGATGGGGCTACCGGTCAGCAGCGCCGGCGGCTGTCTGCTCCATGCGGTTTCAAGGCCGCTTTCGTAGGCGATGTGATATTTGCCGTCCAACATCTTGATACAGACATCGAGATGGTCATGCGGAATGATGTGGCTGATCTCGGCGGCGACCGCCTGTATGATGGAATGGAAATCGAGCTGGCCCGCCAGCAGCCGCGATATACCAAGATAGCGGTCGAAAAGCGTGCTTCGGGCCGAATCGAGCATGTCGGACCTCCTCCCAGTCCTCAACCTCATTAAGCGCCTTGCTGTCGGACTTGTCTTGCGGGAACCCGCAGATTCTGCGCGAATGCCCGCAAAAAGGTTGCTTGAATGCGCCTATACAACACCTGATTTCTCCTCCATGCTCGCTTTACTGGGCAAATGAAGCTCAGTGCAATCACTATCTCCGAAATACCGTTGAGGAGCGGAACGGAGAAGATCTCGTGGGTGCTAGGGAGGAAATCATGATCATCAGGAAGATGCTTTTTGCATCTGTAGCCGTCGCTTGCGTCGCTGGGCCGATTTCTGCCCTGGCCGACACCGCCGACAAGAAAATCGCCCTGTCAAACAATTATGCCGGCAATTCCTGGCGACAGGCCATGCTGACAAGCTGGGACAAGATCACCAAGGATGCCGTCGCCAAGGGCGTCGTGGCAGCCGCTGATCCGTTCACCACTGCAGAAAACCAGGCGACCGAACAGGCCGCGCAAATCCAGAACCTCATTCTGCAGGGATATGATGCGATCGTCGTCAATGCGGCGTCTCCGACCGCTCTCAATGGCGCGATCAAGGAAGCCTGCGACGCGGGCATCATCGTCGTCTCCTTCGATGGCATCGTGACCGAGCCCTGCGCCTGGCGGATCGCCGTCGATTTCAAGGCAATGGGTGAGAGCCAGCTGGACTATCTCGCAAAGAAACTCCCGAAGGGCGGCAACCTTCTCGAAATCCGTGGTCTGGCCGGCGTTTCGGTCGATGACGAAATCCATGCGGGCATCGAAGCGGGCGTCAAGAAGAACCCGCAGTTCAAGGTCGTGGGGTCAGTCAACGGAGACTGGGCGCAGGACGTTGCGCAGCGCGCGGTCGCGGGCATCCTGCCGAGCCTTCCCGAAATCGCAGCCGTGGTGACTCAGGGCGGGGACGGTTATGGCGCCGCTCAGGCCTTTGCCGCGGCCAATCGCCCGACTCCGACCATCGTGATGGGCAATCGCGAAGACGAACTCGTCTGGTGGAAACAGCAGAAGGACAAGAACGGCTATGAGACGATGTCCGTCTCGATCGCGCCGGGCGTCTCGACGCTCGCGTTCTGGGTCGCTCAGCAGATCCTCGACGGGAAAGAAGTCAAGAAAGATCTCGTCGTTCCCTTCCTGCGCATCGACCAGGATAACCTCGAAACCAACCTCGCCGGCACCCAGAAGGGTGGCGTGGCGAATGTCGAATACACGCTGGAAGACGCCCAGAAGGTGATCGCAAGCGCTAAATAGCGCCAGCGGCCCTATAGATCGGACGCGGCGCAGCTCAAAGCCGCGTCCGGATATTCACCGGCCTGCCGACCAACCCTCCGTGACGAACGCATATGACTGACGGAATGCCGAAAACAGAGGTGGTTGCAGCTGGAGGCATCAAGGTGACGTTCGGCGCCGTCAAGGCATTGGACGGCGTGGATCTCACCATACATGCCGGCGAGTGTGTCGGTCTGGTCGGGCATAACGGCGCAGGCAAGTCGACCATCGTCAATGTGATTAACGGAAGCCTCACCCCGCATGCCGGCACCGTCAGCTATGGCGGCGATGCCGGGCAGCACGGGATTTCGGCGGCGCGTGCCAACGGGATACGGTGCGTATTCCAGGAGTTGTCGCTTTGCCCCAACCTGACGGTCAGCGAGAACGTCAGGATCATGCATGAAGACCTGAAAGGCTGGAACTGGCGCAGTCGGGCGCTCGCCCTCATCAAGGCGCAACTCAAGGAGATCTTTCCCGGTCACGACATCGATTGTGACAGTACGATCGATGATCTCTCGATCGCCGAGCGGCAAATGGTCGAGATCGCCATCAGCTTCGCCGGCATCGGCCCAAGACCGAAGCTCGTTATCCTCGACGAACCGACGTCGTCACTGGATGCCGGGCTTGCGGCTCAGCTCATGGCCTATGTCCGCCGTTTCGTCGCCGAAGGCGGCTCAGTCCTGCTGATCTCCCATATCCTGGGCGAAATCCTTTCGACTTCCGACCGTATCGTGGTGATGAAGGATGGACGCGTTGTCGCTGATCGCGTGGCCTTCGAATTCAATAGCCGCAGCCTCGTTGAAGCCATGGGCAGCGTGGTGCGCGAGCGGGAGTGGCAACGTTCAACCGCCATGAAAGCAGGCTCGTCGGTTCTTTCGATGTCGCCCCGGCGCGGCCATGGCCTGGCCTTCGAAGCCTATCGTGGCGAGATCGTCGGTCTTGCGGGCCTCGGCGGCCACGGACAGACGGAGGCGCTTCTCGAGCTCTATCTCTCTCGTAACAGCAACTGGTGGGCGGCCCGTCGACGGGAAACTGCGTTTGTGGCGGGCGACCGCAGTCTCAACGGTACGTTTGCGCTGTGGAGCATCCTGAAAAACCTCAGCATCACCTCGCTTGGGGAGCTCTCCTCCCGCGGCATGATCGACCGCAGCCGTGAGGACAGGCTCGGGGAAGACTGGAAGAAACGCATCGAAATCCGCACGCCCGACATGCAAAACCGCATCTTGTCGCTTTCAGGCGGCAACCAGCAAAAAGTCCTGTTTGCCCGGGCACTGGCGACCGCGGCAGGAATCGTGCTGATGGACGATCCTATGCGGGGAGTCGATGTCGGCACCAAGCAGGAAGTCTACGAAATCCTGCGCACCGAGGCGATGTCAGGCCGAACCTTCATCTGGTACTCGACCGAAATGGACGAAATACGCCTCTGCGATCGGGTCTATGTTTTCCGCGAAGGCGCAATCGTCGCCGAGCTTGTTCGTGATGACATCACCGAAAAGAACATCTTGGCCGCGTCATTCAGCGAGGAGAAGGCTGCATGAAGCTTTCCTCCGGCACCCTCCGCCTGATCATCCCGGCAGTGTCGCTCGCACTGCTGCTCGCGGCCGTCTTCTACATGCAGCCGCGCGCCATGAGCTATACGGGTCTCAATCTGCTCTTCAATCTCGCCGTGCCGATCGCGCTCGCGACCGTGGCGCAGATGCTGATCATGGCGGTCAACGACCTCGACCTGTCGATGGGTACATTCGTCAGCTTCTGTGCCTGCGTCACGGCGACCTTCCTGCAAGCTTCGCCCCTAATCGGCGTCCTGATCTTCCTGGGTGCGATCGCCGCCTATGCGGCCATGGGTGTGATCATCCATGTCCGGGAACTCCCCTCGATTGTTGTGACTCTCGGCATGAGCTTCTTCTGGGGCGGCCTTGCCGTGCTGATGCTACCGTCTCCGGGCGGTGAAGTGCCGGGCTGGGTGCGTTGGCTGATGACCTCGAAGCCGCCCTTCGTGCCGATGGCAATCGTTGCGAGCGTCGTGATCGCGGCCGTCACCCATTTCCTCATCATGCGCTCTTCCTTCGGCGTGCTGATCCGTGGCGTGGGCGGCAATTTCCGCTCTGTCGAGCGTGCGGGCTGGTCGGTGATCCGCATCCGGGCCGCGACCTATGCCCTGGCTGCTGTCTTCGCCGTACTCTCGGGCATCGCGCTCGTCGGCCTGACAACCTCGGCCGACGCCAACATCGCTCTCCGCTACACATTGCTGTCGATCGCCGGAGTGATCCTTGGCGGCGGAGAGTTCGTCGGTGGCAGGGTTTCGCCGATCGGGGCCGTCATCGGTGCGCTGACTCTGGCGCTGGCCGGCTCCTTCCTGTCCTTCATGCGCATTTCGCCGGACTGGCAGATCGGTGCGCAAGGCGCGATCCTGATCGTCGTGCTGGCGCTGCGCCTCTTCCTGAACCGTTTGGAGCGGCGGGAGAAAATTCAATGAACGCGCCCCGCCTCCTTCTCTCCAAGCCCTGGATCTGGTCTTTCGCCGCCACCATCACGGTCTGGATCATTACGGTGCTCTTCACCGGTGGCGCAAGCTCGCTCGGCCTGTCTCAAGCGGCCCTCACCTTTGCCGCCTTCTCGGTCATCGTCGGCATCGGCCAGATGTTCGTCATCACGCTTGGTCCCGGCAATATCGACCTTTCGGTGCCCGCCACCATGACACTCTCCGGTACGCTGGCACTGAAGCTGATGGATGTTCAGGATAGCATGATCGTCGTCGGCCTGTTGCTCTCCGTTCTGCTCGGCACCATGATCGGCATCGGCAACTACGCACTTATAAAACTGCTTCGCATCCCGCCGATCATCGCGACGCTCTCCATGAGCTTCATCGTTCAGTCGACGGCGATCTGGGCGAACCGGGGCCTGCGCATCAAGCCCCCGGAAATTCTTGCAAGCTTCACTACATCCAGCCTCTTCGGCATCCCGAACGTGGCAATCGTCGCCCTCGCCCTTTCCGCTATCGCATGGTTGCTGCTGGAAAAAAGCATCTACGGCCGCTGGATATCGGCGATCGGACAGAGCACGTTCGCGGCCCGGATGACCGGTATTCCCGTCGATGGCACACGGCTTGTGACCTATATGCTCTGCGCCGTGCTCGCCTCGATCTGCGGTTATCTGCTCGCCAGCTTCTCGGGCGGTGCCGCGCTTAACATGGGAGCGGAATACCTGTTGATGTCGATTGCGGTCGTCGTTATTGGCGGCACTGCGGTCGCTGGCGGCAATTCCAATATTCCGGGCATCTGGGGCGCCTCGCTTTTCATGTTCCTGGTGGTATCGATGCTGAACACCTATGGTTTCGGCGCGGGGTTCCGCCTTATCCTCACCGGCCTCATCATCATTGCCGTCATCCTCATGGCCGGCGGCCGCCAATCCACCCGATGAAACACCCTCCCAATCGGACGACAACCATGCCGCAAACGCCTTCCATTTACGAAATCCACGACGAACGTTTTCGACAGCTGATCGTCTCCAGCGCGCGCCTCGAAGAGCTTTATTCAGAGTGCCGCTGGGCCGAGGGACCGGTCTGGTTTTCCGATCTCAACTGCCTGATCTGGAGCGACATCCCCAACCAGCGAATGCTACGCTGGACACCGGACGGCGGGGTCTCGGTCTTCCGCTCGCCCTCCAATTTCGTGAACGGCAACACGCGCGACCGACAGGGTCGGCTCATTTCCTGCGAGCATGGGGGCCGCCGCGTCATCCGCACAGAGATCGATGGCACACTGACGGTGCTGGCAGACCGCTATCAGGGCAAGAAGCTCAATTCACCAAACGACGTGGTCGTGCGCTCGGATGGCAGCATCTGGTTCACCGACCCGACCTACGGCATCAAGTCGGACTACGAGGGCTATCGGTCGGAGCCCGAACAGGAGACGCGCAACGTCTACCGGCTCGATCCCGAGACAGGAGAACTCGAAGCTGTGGTGACCGATTTCGGCCAGCCGAACGGCCTCGCTTTTTCGCCCGACGAAAGAAAGCTCTATGTGGCGGACTCGGCGTCAAGCCATGACGTCAAGGCACCCCGCCATATCCGTGTCTTTGATGTCATCGAGGGCAAGCGGCTCAACAATGGCAGAGTCTTCTGCAGTCTCGACAATGGTCTGCCGGATGGTTTCCGGGTGGACGTCGAAGGCAATGTCTGGACGAGCGCTGGAGATGGCGTGCACTGCTTCTCACCGGAAGGCAGGCTTCTCGGCAAGGTTCTCGTGCCGCAGTCGGTGGCGAACCTCACTTTTGGCGGACAGCGGAGAAACCGCCTGTTCATAACCGCCACCACCTCCCTTTACTCCGTCTACGTGGCGACCAATGGCGTAGCTCTCGGCTAACGACTGCACATCATCTCAACTCTTCGGCCGGTAGCCCAGGGCGCTGGAAGCTGTCATGCCCGCGGTTGTGAGCAGGTTCACATATTCCGACTTCCTTCCTTCATCGAAGCGAAAGAGGGGAAAGGAAATCGACATGGCAGCGATCGGCTTGCCCATATAATTGAAGATTGGCGCCGCCATGCAGCGCACGCCCGCCTCGCTCTCTTCCACTTCTTCGGCAAAGCCTCGGTCGCGGGTGAGTCGCAATTGGGCGAACAGTTCTTCCCGATCCGTGATGGTCCGAGGCGCCAGTTTGATCAGTTCCATCTTGCCCAGCCGCTCGCGGAGCTCATCGTCGTCTCGCCAGGCAAGCAACGCCTTTCCGAGCGAGGTACTGTGCAGTGGATTGCGAAGTCCAAGCGTCGACTTCATCGAAAGACTGTAGGCGGAATCATATTTATGGATGTAGACGACCTTCTGGTCCCGATCATCCAGAATGCCGAGGTTGATGGATTCGCCCGTGGCTCGGGAAAGCTTACCCATCGCCTTGTCGGCTGCCCGCAACAGGTCTGCCTGTTCATTCAAGGATCTGGCTCCGAGACTGAACAGTTTCAGTGTCAGACCATATTTCTCCGTCTCCGGATCCTGCTCCACATAACCGAGGTCTACCATCGTCTGCAGCAAGCGATGCGCGGTCGTCTTGGATGTCATCGCCCGCTGAGCGAGGTCAGCAAGACTTACCCTCTTTTCCTCGACAAGAGCCTCCACAACGGCGAAGACCTTGAGGACAGCGGCAACATTTTCCGTTTTGGAGCTGGGGTCTGACATTTTAAGTGTTCTGGATTTTTCGAAATCATATTCTGAAATTTGACCTCGCCTATGTCAAGACGTGGTCGGGCAGGTCCATGAGCTTTTGCAGCATCGCACAAAGCAGCAAAAAACAAGGTTGAAAAGCCTTTAGGAGTATGGTTTCCTAATTTCCGGAATAGCGTTCCGAAATATTGGGGAGAAAATCAGACATGCATCCGCTGCTGAGGCAGAAGCAACCCCTTATCCAGCGCAATGATGTGTGCGATCTCATCGATCGGCTGACCGACAACCTCATCCATATCGAGGATCGTACCGGCGAATTCCTCCTGCGCCTCGATGACGGACGTGTCATCGATACGAAGGGCTGGGCCGGATGGGAATGGACCCACGGCATCGGCCTTTATGGCCTGTTCAAGTATTGGCAATTGACCGGTAACCAGGACACGATGGGCATCATCACGGACTGGTTCGACGCCCGGCTGAAAGGGGGCACGCCCACCAAGAATGTCAACACCATGGCCCCCTTCCTGATACTGGCTTATCTTTACGAACTCAAACAGAACCCGCACTGGCGGCCTTATCTGGAGACCTGGGCCGAGTGGGTGATGCATGACATGCCGCGGACCCGCGAAGGCGGCCTTCAGCACATTGTCTACAACAACGTCAACGACCAGCAGATGTGGGACGACACGCTGATGATGAGCGTGCTGCCGCTCGCCAAGATCGGCCTTGTCCTTGATCGCCCGGAATTCGTCGAAGAGGCGAAATACCAGTTCTTGGTCCATGCCCAATATCTCTGCGACACGGAGACCGGCCTCTGGTTTCACGGTTGGACCTTCGCCGGCAATCACAATTTCGCCCGCGCCCGCTGGGCCCGCGGCAATAGCTGGATCACAATCGCCATTCCCGAGTTCATCGAGTTGTTGGACCTGAAGGAGAGCGATCCTCTGTGTCGTCATCTCGTGTCGCTGCTTCGGCGCCAGGCAACGTCCCTGCAGCAATACCAGCACGCGTCAGGCCTCTGGCATACGCTGATCGACGACCCATCGAGCTATCTGGAGGCATCGGCGACGGCCGGATTCGCCTACGGCCTCATGAAAGGTGTGCGTAAGCGATATCTTACCACGGATTATCTGGAAACCGCCGAACGCGCCATGAAAGGGGTCATCGACAACATCGGTCCCGACGGCGAATTGCAGCAGGTGTCCTTCGGCACTGCCATGGGCCACGACCTCGATTTCTACCGGCAGATCAAGCTGACTTCCATGCCTTATGGGCAGGCGATGGCCATGCTCTGCCTGACCGAACTTCTGCGCAGTTACATCTAGGCGAACTGCCCGAAGGAAGATTGGAGCGTTTCCGGCAGGAGGGGCCGGAGCGCAAGAAGTCTCGAATGATATCGAACACCCGGTGCGAATGAGGCACGTCGGATTAGAGGAGGAGGATGACATGACCAAACTGACAAGAAGAGCCCTCTTGGGCACGATAGGCGCGGCGACCGCCGCTGCTGCATTTCCGATGCCAGTGATCGCCGCGGATCGGTCGATCCGACACTACTGGTGGGGGAATCCCGAACGTGACAAACGCACCTTTGCCGTAATCGACACCTTCCAAAAGAAGAACCCCGGCATCGAAGTTTCCGGCGAGACGATCGGCTGGGGCGATTACTGGACCAAGATGGCGACCCAGACAGCCGGCCGGAACATGGCCGATCTGGTGCAGATGGATTACCGGTTCCTGTTCGAATACGTCCATCGCGGCGCGCTCAAGCCGCTTGACGAATTCGCCGGCAAGAGCCTCATGATCGCAGACTTCGATCAGGGGCCGCTCGACGGCGGCAAGGTCGACGGCAAGCTCTATGCACTCAACATCGGCTCCAACAGCCAGGTGATGGTCCACAATACCCGTGCCTTCCAGGAGGCCGGCATCGATGTGGATCTGATCAACTGGACCTGGGATGACTTTTCCAAGACCTGCGAAGCGATCACCTCCAAGTCCGGCGGCAAGATGAAGGGCTCGGACGATCTTTCCCTGATGATCGAAGCCTTCGAAGCCTGGGTGCGCCAGAACGGCCGGGAATTCTATGGGCCGGAGGGGAAGGTCACCGCGACGGCCGAGGACGTGTCCGGATGGTGGCAGTTCTGGGCCGACCTGCGCAAGGCCGACGTCGTGCGCGACAAGAACAAGACCGTCATTCTCGATCCGCCGATTGCCGAGTCGGGCGTCCCCGTCGGCGACACCGCCATGTCGCATTTCTGGTCCAACCAGCTTGTCGGAATTCAGGCAGTATCGAAGGACAAGATCGGCGCCGCGATGATACCCCACAAGGCTGGCGGCAAGCAGGGCCAGTTCATCAAGCCGTCCATGTTCCTGTCGCTCACTCGTGACGCAAAGGACACCGAGGCTGCGATCGCCTATATGAACGCCTGGGTCAACGATCCGGAAATCACCGGCATTCTGGGCCTGGAGCGCGGCATCCCCTGCTCGCCGAAGGTCCGTGCCGCGCTGGCGCCGAAACTCACCGAAGTCGAGAAGCTCTCGGTCGATTATTTCGATGCGATCCAGAGCAAGGTCGGGCCGCTCCCCCTCCCCGCGCCCAAGGGTGCCGGCGAGGTTCGAGACGCCTTCATGCGCACCGGCACCGACGTAGTGCTCGGTAAGATGGAGGTCGCGGAAGCCGCTGGCATGTTCATCCAGGATGCACAGGATATCGTCGACCGCGCCCAGTAGTGACCGCCTGAACCGAGGCCCCGGCTGTTCCATCCGGGACCTCCCTTCCGACAACAAGGTTGTCTCGATGAAGCGTTTCTTTGCCCGCAATGCGCCGGCTTATGTTTTTCTTCTGCCCTGGCTGGTCGGGTTTTTCCTGCTTGCCCTGGGGCCTATCCTGGCGTCGCTTTATTTCTCGTTCACCCGCTATGACATGGTGAGCGACCCGCGCTGGATAGGCTTGGGTAATTACGAATATATGTTCACGCGGGACCGGCGCTTCTGGAAGGCGCTGGATGTGACCTTCACTTATGTGGTGCTGGCGGTGCCGGCGCGACTGATCGTGGCGCTCGGCGTCGCCATGCTGCTCGACCACGGCCTGCGCACCATCGGCCTCTATCGGGCGATCTTCTACCTGCCGTCCCTGCTCGGCGCCTCGATCGCGATCGCCATATTGTGGCGCCAGCTCTTTGCCGAGGATGGCGTCGTCAACCAGGTTCTGGCCCTCGTCGGAATTCAAGGCGCCGCCTGGATCACCGATCCCGATACCTCGCTCTATACTCTAGTGATCCTAGCCATGTGGCAGTTCGGCTCACCGATGCTGATCTTCCTCGCCGGCCTCAGGGGCATACCGCGCGACCTCTACGAGGCAGCGGAGATCGATGGAACGCCGCGCTGGCGCCAGTTCACGCGGATCACCCTGCCCCTTCTCGCGCCGGTCATCTTCTTCAACCTGGTGCTGCAGACGATCGAAGCCTTCAAGACCTTTTCGAGTGCCTTCATCATCTCCAACGGCACCGGAGCGCCGGCCGACAGCCTGCTGTTCTATACGGTGTACCTCTTCAACGAGGCCTTCAAATTCTTCCGCATGGGCTATGCCTCTGCGCTTGCCTGGGTGCTTCTCGTCATCATCGCGGTCTTTACGGCGATCGCCTTCTTCACCTCGAAATACTGGGTGCATTATGAGAACGAGCGCGATTGATATGGACCTGTCCGTCGAGATGGAGGAAGCCGCCAAGATTGCGCATGAAATGCGCTTGCGCCGAGGCAAGCGGGCACGCAACGGACGCATCCTGAAGCACATCTTTCTGATCGGCGTCTCCTGTGTGATGCTCTACCCGCTGTTCTGGCTGCTCGCTTCTTCCTTCAAGCCGGAAAACGAGATTTTCGGAAGCCTGACGCTCTGGCCGTCGGAGTTCCGCTTCGACAACTACACGGAGGGTTGGAACGCGCTGCCGCAGTCCTTCACACTCTTCTACGTCAATTCGGCGATCGTCACTGTGCTCTCGGTGATCGGCAACCTGATCTCCTGCTCCTTCGCGGCCTATGCCTTCGCCAGGTTGAGCTTCACGGGCCGCCGTTTCCTCTTCGCGCTGATGATGATGACCTTGATGATCCCCTATCATGTGGTCCTCATTCCCCAATATGTGCAGTTCCTTCGGCTCGGCTGGGTGGATACCTATCTGCCGCTGGTCGTGCCTCGCTTCCTGGCCTCCGACGCCTTCTTCATCTTCCTGATGGTGCAGTTTTTTCGTCAGCTGCCCCGGGAGCTGGACGAGGCTGCGATGATCGACGGCTGTTCGCCCTTCAAGATCTACTGGGCGATTATCCTGCCGCTTTCCCTGCCCGCGATGGGCACGGCCGCTATCTTTTCGCTGATCTGGGTTTGGGAGGACTTCCTCGCGCCGCTGATCTACCTCAACGACATCAAGAGCTATACCGTGCCGCTGGCGCTGCGCCTCTTCCTCGATCAGGAAGGCAAGTCGGCCTACGGCCAGATGTTCGCGATGTCCGTGCTTTCGCTGGTGCCGGTCGTGATCTTCTTCGTCCTGTTCCAGAAACTCATCGTTCGTGGCATCGCCACCTCCGGCATGAAATAGGAAACAAGACGCATGGCAGGATTGACGCTTCGAAACGTCGGCAAGCGCTACGGGGCGCTGTCCATCATCCAGGGTTTGAACCTCGATATTCGCGACGGCGAATTTCTTGTCCTTGTCGGCCCTTCGGGCTGCGGGAAATCCACCCTTCTTCGCATGATCGCCGGCCTGGAGGACATCAGCGAAGGAACAATCGCCATCGGCGGACGGATCGTCAACGACCTGCCCGCGTCCAAACGCGAGCTATCGATGGTGTTTCAGAGCTATGCTCTCTACCCCCACATGAACGTCAGGAAAAACCTCGCCTTCGGCCTGCAGAATTTCAACGTTCCACGCCAGCAAGTGGAACACCGGGTGGCCGAGGCAGCTCGCATCCTGCAGATCGAGCAGTTGATGGACCGCAAGCCGCGCCAGCTTTCAGGCGGGCAGAAGCAGCGCGTGGCGATCGGTCGCGCTATCGTGCGCGAGCCGCAGCTCTTCCTCTTCGACGAACCGCTTTCCAACCTCGATGCCGAGCTGCGTGTGCAGATGCGGGCCGAACTGGCTTCACTCTATACGCGTCTCGGAACGACAATGATTTATGTGACGCATGACCAGGTGGAAGCCATGACCATGGCAAGCCGCATCGTGGTGCTGAGAGGCGGCAAGATCGAGCAGGTTGGAACGCCGCAGGAGCTCTACACCCGGCCCCAGAACCTTTTCGTTGCCGGCTTCATCGGCTCGCCCAAGATCAACATGCTGCAGGCAAAGGTGTTGCGTGAGGCAGGTGAAACCCTCGTCGACATTGCCGACCTGCCCCGGTTCGCCATTCCTGCTCTTACAGCCACGAGCGAAGTCATGACCCTGTGCGTACGCCCTTCGTCATTGCGGGTGGGCGGCGGCGATGTCACGACCGAGGGAACGATCCGGCTTGTGGAATATCTTGGTAGCGAGACACTGCTGCATGTGGCCCTGCCTTCGGGCCAGGTTCTGCTTGCCAGCGATAGCGGCCGCAATCCCTGTCGCATGGGCGATCCGGTGACGATCGGCTTCGACCTCTTCGACCTCCATTATTTCGATAGCGCCGGTCAGCGCGTCGAGCCCACTCAGAACGAAAGCCTGGTCCAGTGAAGATTGCCATTGTCGGATGTGGCTCGCGGCATCAGATGTTCCGCGATTCCGTGATCGAAGATTACGCAGACAAGCACAAGATCGTCGCGCTCTGCGACAGCAATGCCCGTCGATTGGGAGAAGCAGCGAAGGCAGTCCCCAAACCGGGAACGAACGGCGTCGCGACCTATCTTGCTTCCGATTTCGACCGCCTGATTGCGGAACAGAAGCCGGATACGGTGGTCGTGGCAACGCCCGACTTCCTGCATGCCGACTATATCGTCCGTGCTTTCGAGGCCGGCTGCGATGTCATCTGTGAAAAACCGCTGACGATCGACCTTTCCCGCCTCAAGCAGATTGTCGATGCCCAGAGGCGGACCGGCCGGAAGGTCACGGTCACCTTCAACTACCGGTATTCTCCTGCCCGCACCCAGATCAAGGAGCTCATTGCGTCCGGCACGATCGGAACGGTGACGGCCGTCGATTTCCGCTGGCATCTCGACCGCGTTCATGGCGCCGACTATTTCCGACGCTGGCACCGGCAGAAGGAGAACTCCGGTGGGCTGCTGGTCCATAAATCCACGCATCATTTCGATCTGCTCAACTGGTGGCTCGGCTCGGTGCCGACCGAGGTTCTGGCATCCGGCAAGCGGGTTTTCTATCGCCCGGAAACGGCGGTCGAACTGGGGCTTGCAGGCCGCGGCCCACGCTGCACGGGCTGTCCCGTGGCCGCCAGATGCGATTTCGAGCTCGATCTGTCGGCCGACGAGAACCTTCGCGCGCTCTACCTCGAGGCCGAAGGCGAAGACGGCTACTTCCGCGATCGCTGCGTCTTCGACGAGGAGATCGGCATCGAGGATACGATGCAGGCGCATATTCGCTATGCGTCCGGCGTCACGGCCAATTACACCCTGACCGCCTATTCGCCATGGGAAGGGCTGGAGATCAAATTCCAGGGAACCAAGGGCGACATCACCCATCGCCATGTGGAAGTCCACGGCGTGTTCGGCGGCAAGCGCGCGCATGCGGACGAAGATGCCATCACCACCGAACTGCACCTGGCTGGAGAGCCGCCACGCCTGGTCCAGGTTCCAAAGGCGAAGGGCGACCACGGCGGTGCCGATCCGGTCATGCTCGGATATATCTTTGATCCGGAAGGCATGGAGCCGGACCGCTATGGCCGCGCTTCCGACCATGTCGCCGGCGCATGGTCCATTCTCACCGGCATCGCCGCCAACGCCTCCATCGAAACTGGCTCGCTCGTCAATATCCAGTCGATGCTGCGGGCTCGCGGCATCCACCTCAAAGGATAGTCCTCATGGCCTTCGACCTTCGCATCGGCGTCATCGGCATAGACCACGGGCATATCTACGGCATGATAGATGGCATGCGGGAGGCCGGCGCCACGCTCGTCGCGTGGACAACGGGCGATGAGACCCCTGATGAGGCACGCACGGCATTCCAGGACACCTATCCGGATATGCCGCTTCGACCGATGCAGGCCATTCTGGAAGACGCGAGTATCGATCTCATTCTTTCTGCAGGCATCAACAGCGAGCGTGGAGGAATTGCCGTCTCGGCCATGATCCATGGAAAGGATGTGCTGGTCGATAAACCCGGCTGCACGAGCCTGAAGCAGCTTGCGGATATCCGTACAACTGTGGCGGAGACCGGACGCCGTTGGCTTGTCTCTTTCTCCGAGCGTGTGTCCGTTGAAAGCGCCACCTTGGCGGACCGCCTGATTGCCGAAGGCCGAATTGGAAGGGTGGTCCAGACGGTGGGGCTCGGGCCGCACCGTCTCAATGCAAATCTCCGGCCGGGCTGGTTCTGGGACCGGGCGCGATGCGGTGGCATCCTGACCGATATCTGCGCCCACCAATTCGACCAGTTCCTGCATTTTACCGGGTCGACCGAAGTTCGGGTGATCTCCGCTCATGTGGCCAATGTTGCGAATCCGGATCGGCCGGATTTCCAGGACTTCGGCGAAGCGCTGCTGGAAGGCAATGGGGGCCGTGGTTATGCACGGGTGGATTGGCTGACGCCACATGGCCTTCCCGTCTGGGGAGACGGGCGGATGACAATTCTCGGGACCGACGGCTATATCGAACTGCGCAAATATATCGATATCGCGGGCCAACCCGGTGGGGATCACGTCTTTCTCGCCGACAAATCCGGCGTCCAGCGGTTCGATGCCAAAGGCGCGGGCAAACCTTTCTTCGGAAGATTTGCCGCGGATGTGAAAAACCGAACCGAGACCGCCATGTCTCAATCCCATGCGTTCCTTGCGACCGAACTGGCGCTGCAGGCACAGCTTTTGGCGGAAGGCGGCGCAACTCGATGAGCGATCGCATCCGGGTGACAGTCGTCGGGGCGGGCATCGGCAAAGCCCACGTGGCCGCTTATGCAACGCTGCCAGAACTATTCGAGGTGCGTTATGTCTGCGATCTCAACTTCGCCCGCGCGGTAGAGGCCGCCGAACAGGCGCCTGGCAGCCGCTCCATTCGGGACATAAACCAGGTCCTCTCAGATCCCGAAGTGGATCTCGTCGACATCTGCCTGCCGCCTCAACTGCATGCCTCGATGACCCTGGCCGCGCTGGAGGCCGGGAAGCACGTGGTCTGCGAAAAGCCGTTGGCAGGTTCGATTGCCGACGTTCGGCGCATTGCGAACCTCGCGGCGGAGATGCGCAGACAGGTCTTCCCAGTATTTCAGTATCGCTATGGAGCCGGCTATCGTGCAGCGCACGAGTTGAAGATACGCGGCTTGTTGGGAAAGCCCTATTTGGTGGCCTTGGAGACCCATTGGCAGCGTGGCCCCACCTATTATGAGGAGCGGTGGCGAGGCACCTGGAAGGGAGAGCTCGGTGGCGTCCTCGTCAGCCACGCTTGCCATATCCATAATCTGATGACCCACCTTGTCGGCGATGTCACCGAAATAGCAGCCTTTCTGGACACGCGCGTCAATCCCGTGGAGACCGAGGATTGCGCCGCCCTTTCCATGCGCACCAGCGAGGGGGCTCTGGTCACCTCCTCGGTCACTTTGGGTGCCGCGGGGAACAGCTCACGACTTCGTATGTGCTTCGAGCACGTTACCGTAACCTCGGGCACGGAACCTTACCAGATCGGCGCGGGTCCCTGGAGTTTCACGGCCACCGATCCGCCACGACAGGCAGAGATCGATGCGGCCCTCTCCGATATTCCCGAGACCCTTTCGAGATTCCCCGGCCTGTTTGCCGACATCCATGCCTGCCTCACGGGCCAGCCCGACCTCTATCTGCCGACGCTTCAGGAGAGCTATCACTCAATCGAGCTCATTACCGCGATCTACGCATCGGCTCGCCATAGTCAAATCGTGCGGCTGCCCCTTGGCTCGGATCATCCCTTGGCGGCGGGATGGATGCCGCAATAAAAGCTGGCACTCAAGCTTCAAATACAGGCCGACTTGCGGCTCATAGGTATCCGCGGCGGTGCCGCTGGATCACGCGTGCAAAAACCGCGGAAAGCACTCTTTACAACTAGAAAACATAGTTGCTAAGTTATCTCCCAGATTGAACGACATCAACCCTGGATCGGTGCTGTTCATCCATCTCTGTCTTTCCCAGCCGCGCTCCAATCAAGGACATTTAACGATGACCCAAGCCTATACGCCCTTTGCCGATGACAGTTACGCCGGACGAACCGTTCTGATCACCGGAGCCGCGAGCGGCATGGGGCTGGAAACCGCCCGCGCTTTTGCCGCCAAAGGAGCAGAAGTGGTGATGGCCGATCGCGACGAGGCGGGGCTTGAACGCTATGGTTCGGAGCTGCGGAAAGGCGGAGCGAAGATCCATACCGTTAAGGTGGACGTCAGCAATCCCGAGAGCATCGCAGAGGCCTTCGCCTATTGCGATGCTCATCTCGCGCGGCTGGACAATGTCGTCACCTGCGCCGCAATCATCACCGCCAAGCGCCTCTTCGAACAGGATTGGGCCCATTGGCAGCGCGTGCTGAACGTCAATCTGCTCGGGACCTTCTTTACGGTGCAGGCCGGCGTGAAGCGCATGCTCGAAAATCCGGCAGGCGGCAACATCGTCTGCGTGGCCTCGGATGCCGGCGTTCACGGGGGCGGCGGGCTGATCGCCGACACCGCCTATGCAGCATCGAAGGCTGCGACACTGTCGCTGGTCAAGTCCGTAGCGCGTGAACTTGCCGGCAAGAAGGTCAGGATCAATGCCCTCAACCCCGGACCGACCGATTCCCCCATGCATGCTCATATCGATCCTTCGCTGAAGGAGCGCATCGCTGCAAATCTGCCCGTGCGGCGGATGGGCAGGCCGGAAGATATGGCCGCCGCCATCCTGTTCCTCTGCTCGGACGCGGCCAGCTTCGTCTACGGCGCAGCGCTCGACGTCGACGGCGGCTCGATGTTTCGCTGATACCGGAGGGCAATGGGATGGAGGAGACTGAGCAGCGCTACGCCTATTCGGCCGATATTCCCGAACTCGATGACGTCGACGTACTCATCATCGGAGGCGGACCTTCGGGAATATCGGCCGCCGTGGCAGCGGCGCGCCTGAATGTGCGAGTTCGCCTGATCGAACGCTACGGCTTTCTCGGAGGAAACCTGACAGCGGGCCTCGTCGGCCCGTGCATGACATCCTATTCGCTCGACGGGAGCCAGCAACTCATCCGCGGCGTATACGAGGAATTCGTGCAGCGCATGATGGCGATTGGGGGTGCCCTGCATCCGAGCACCATTCCGGCCGGATCGGCCTACTGCGGCTTCATCGTCTATGGTCATGACAAGGTCACGCCCTTCGAGCCGGAGGCGGCAAAGGTGGTGGCGCAGCGTATGTGTCTGGAAGCCGGTGTCGACCTGCTGCTGCATACGATGGTCGTTGATGCCATTGTCGACGACTGCGAGGCGGTCAATCCGCGGATATTGGGTGTCGTCTGCGCGGGCAAAGGCGGCCTGAGGGCCGCCCGAGCGAAGGTCGTGGTGGATTGCTCCGCCGATGGCGACGTCGCCCACTTCGCAGGCGTGCACACGCGACAGGGGCGAGACAGCGACGGCCTTGCCCAGCCGCAGACCCTGTTCTTCCGCGTCCAGAACGTCAACGATCAGGTGGTTGAGGAATACGTCCGGTCTCACCCGGAGGACTACCGGCCTTACGCCTCGATTGTCGCGAAGGCGACCGCGGAAGGCCGCTTCCCGGCGCCACGGCGTGGCATCGGGCTCTACAAGACCATGGAGCCCGGCGTCTGGCGCATCAATACCGGCCGCGTGCTCCGCCGTAACGGTGCTGATGCAAAGGAGTTGACCCTGGCGGAGATCGAAGGCCGCGAGCAGACCGTGGCATTGCTCGATTTCTTCCGCAACAATCTCCCCGGCTTCGAAAAGGTCGAACTCAGAGATACCGCAACGCAGATCGGCGTTCGGGAGACGCGCCGCATCGATGGCGACTATGAACTGACCCTGGACGACCTCCGTTCGGGCCGCTCGTTCGAAGATGTGATTGCCCTTTGCGGCTATCCCCTCGACATTCACGATCCGACAGGATCGGGCGGCGGGACGGGTGGCGATGCACCGGCCACAGCCAATATCTACCAGATACCCTACCGTGTAATGCTGCCGCGCTATCACGATGGCCTTCTCGTATCAGGCCGGGCAGTTTCAGCCACCCATGAGGCACTGAGCGCCATCCGCGTCATGCCGCCCTGTTTCGCACTCGGACAGGCCGCCGGGATTGCTGCCGCGCTCTCGGTGGGCAACCGGGCGAGCCCTCGACATGTCGATTATGAAGACCTGCGACGCGAGCTTCTGGCGCAGGGCGCCTATCTCGGCTGAATGAAACGATAAAGGGGGGAGAGATCTCTGCCCTTTATCATTCAGGCTTTTAGATGCAGCGTAACCAGCACGGTGCATTCTGCGCCATCCTCGAAACGCGTCGCGACGCGCAACCAGTTTCCGAAGCCTTTGAGACGGGCGACAGCGATGCCGTCGCGCTGCAAAGGCATGGCGAATTCCGTTCCCTCCGGCACCCAATGCATGCCATCGGGGGAGATCTCGACCCAGCCCTTGGGCATCTTGCCGACCGGATCTTTAAGGGCGCGGACAAAGAAGACAGCTTCATGCGCCCAGCCGGCTTCATAGGGCTCGCTCGCGGCATCGCCGCTCCAGCGCTCGTTGCGGGAGACGACGGCGGTGATATTTTCGGGCAGCATCAGAAATCCCCGGAAATGCAGATGGAATCGACATACAGGAAGGCGCGCTTGGCGACGTCCGTCTCGGCGAACAGGCAGAAATTCAGCATGCACCACAGGTTCTTCATGGCCGGAATGCGGATCGAATCGAAGTTCGAGAGATCGAAGCTGCGGTCGTTGCACTGAAGACCGAGCGCCTTCATCGAGACGAGATCGAAGTCGAAGCGCAGGTAGCTCCAGTTCACTTTGGTCGGAATTTCGTTGTAGCAGAGTCGTTGCTCGCCATCCGGCAGATCGAGCCATCCCCCGGGGGCAAGGTGATAGTGGCTGACGGTCTTGTCCTCGCTACCGATCGGCATGAGGCGCGTGGTTTCGCGCTTGTACTGCCATTTCTGCAAATGCTTGCCGTCGAGCGCGTTCAGAAAACGCAGATGAGGCATGACACGTTCGCCGTCGCCGTCACGGTCGCCGCATTGAAGGTCGAACAGCAAACCGATCGAGCGCACATCGGTCTCAGAGAGTTTCAGCTCCGTCGCTTCAGGCTTGAAGGTGAAGAAGAGCTCGAAGCGGATCGGTCCGCGCCTCCGAAACGTGTGGCGTTTGATCGCAACGTTCTGCGCGCCGGGCCGCGCCCTCGTGGCAATTTTCAACGCATAGGAGGAATCCATTCCGCCATGGGAGCCGGCATCCCAATGCCCCAGAGTAGAGAGCATGGCGCTGGAATGCTGCGCATAACCCGGCAGCATGGAATCGAGACTGTCCTCATAATTGCCGACCAGCTGCGACCAGCCGCAATGGCCGCGCGAAAAGTCGTCGAAGGAGAGTATGCGCGGCAGCGGGTCGAAGCGGCTCAGCGCGGGATCGGCCCGGAGCATGGCCAGGCGCATTGCTTCGGTCATTTCGGCCATGGGGGAGTGAAAGGGTGTCGTCATCGTGTCATGGCCTCACTGCACGCGGAGCCGCTTTACGGCGTCCCAATTGATTTCGATGCCGAGGCCGGGGCCGGTCGGAACATCAAGCGTGCCATTTCTCTGCCGCAGGCAGCCCGGATCGAGATCGGCGAGTTCGCGCTTGAAGGGGCTCAGGTCGCATTCGCATTCCATGACCCGAAAATTCGGAAGTGCAGCCGCCAGATGAACGCTTGCCGTTTCGCAGATAATGCCGGACATGCCGATATGGGGAGCATAAGCGACATCATGCAGGCCGGCATAATCGGCCATGCGCCGCGTCTCGGATATGCCGCCGGCGCGGGCGACATCCGGCTGGAGGACGGAAAGGGTGCGGTTGGCGACGAGCCGCTGTGCCTGATCGGCAGTGAAGTTGCTCTCGCCAGCAGCGATCGGCACGTCGCAACGCTTGCGCAGTTCTTCGTAGCCCTGCTCGTTTTCCGGCGCCAAGGGCTCCTCGAACCAGAAATAGCCATTGGCGCCCAGTGCCCGTCCGACCTCGATCGCCTCATCGAGATTGTAGGCCCAGTTCGCATCGACGCAGAGGCCGATGTCATCGCCGGCACGCTTGCGCAGGCGCTCGATACGCCGGCAGGCTTCCTTCACCGGGTTCGCTACCTTCACCTTGATACGCGGAAACCCTTCGTTGATATAGCGCTCCAGTTCCCTGTCGGCTTCGGCGTCGTCTACCCAGTTCACGGCGGCGGCATAGACATCGATTCGCTCGCCCCCCATGCCGCCGAGCAGTTTGGCGACCGGAAGGCCCGCCGCCTTTCCGAGAATGTCCCAAAGCGCGATATCGACTCCCGCGATCGCTTCAATCAGCATGCCGCCGGCGCGGCCGGAGAGCGAGCGGCGCATGGATTGCCACAATGCACCGATGTTGCGTGCATCCTGCCCGACAAGGCGAGGCTTGAGCGAGGTTTCTATCAGTTCCGCATAAGCCTTGGGTGAGAACCGCGCGAGCGTCTCGCCGACGCCGATGATACCGGCATCGGTTCGCACCTCGACCAGCACGATCGAAACCTGACTGTAGGTGCCCCAGGACGTTACCGTTGGTTTCGGCAGCGTCTGACTCAGGGGATGGGCGATCACATCCGTTATGCGGATCGCCTCCTTGGTTGCAGGATGCGCGGGCTCCATCGGCGTTGTCGTCCTCCACAATTCAGTCGCCGCTTTCGGGCGATTTTGTTAGTTTTAGCGATCAGCTATCATCTTGGCAACTGATAAACCTAGTTGCTAAGTTATAAACCGTTGTGCTAGTGTTAAAAATATGAGGACACAAATGACCGACAACCCGGAACGGAAACCCGTATTCACATCCAAGCCAGCCAGCCCGTCGCGACTGGCGGACGGGGTGTCCGACGCGATCGCAGCCGCCCTGTTCGATGGTCGCATTTCGCCCGGCGAACCTCTGCCGCCGGAAGGTGAAATCGCCAGGGAATTCGGCGTCTCCAAGCCGATTGCGCGCGAGGCGCTGCGCCAGTTGACGGCAGCCGGGTTGATTTTCACCCAGCAGGGCAAGGTCGCGCGCGCCAAGGCGCTCAGCGGCGAGCCGATGGATCGCATCTATGGCTACGCGGTACGTTCCAGCCTGAAGCGTCTGCAGGAAGCCAACGAAATGCGCCGGGTAATCGAGACGGGCATCGCCCGGCTCGCCGCCGAGCGTCGCGATCCGGAAGGTCTTGAAGCCATGCGGCAGGGACTGGTCGACATGCAGGCATCGCTGCATGAACCAGCCGGCTTCACTGCGGCCGATATTCTTTTCCACCTCGGCCTTGCCATGGCCACGGGCAACGCCATGATCCGCGTGCAGATGGAGGGCATGCGCTCCGTGCAGCGCGAGGTTTCCGAACTGTTTTCGCGCCGGGCCAACCGCAGCGATGCCGATTGGCGCGCCACGATCGCCCGCCACCAGGCGATCTATGACGCGATTGCCGCCGGCGATGCCGATCTGGCCGAGCAGAGCATACGGGTTCATTTCGACGCTGCCGACATCGCATCGCTGGAAGTTGCCGACAAGTTAGGTGGCGGTGCGTCATGACATCGCCGTGTTTCTCGCTGAAAGGCAGGCGTGCGCTGGTGACCGGCGCAAGTTCCGGCATTGGCCGGGCTGTGGCGCTCGGACTCGCCGAGCAGGGCGCCGGCGTCATCCTTCACCATTTCGGCAACGAAACGGGTGCAAGAGAAGTAGCGCGCGCGATCGGCGATGACACCCCGGTGCTTGAGGCGGACTTTACCGATCAGCGGGCCATAGCGGCATTTGCAGATAATGTGGTCAACCGGTACGGCCCGATCGATATCCTGATCGCCAATGCCGCCATCGAACGCCGCCTGCCCTGGCAGGAGGTGGATGAAGCCCATATCAATGCCCATGTCGCAGCCAACTTTTCGGCGCTGCTGGCCCTCACGGGCAAGCTTGTTCCGCCAATGGCTGAACGCGGCTGGGGCCGGGTGATTGCGACCGGCAGCATCATGGCGGCACGGCCCCGGGCCGAAACCGTGGTCTACGCATCGCTCAAGGCGGCACAATTGACGGCGGTGCGCGCCATTGCCCGTGACGTCGGGCATCGCGGCGTTACGCTCAATGTCGTTTCGCCGGGCGCCATCCAAATCGAGGCCAACGCCGAACGCTACAGTGATCCGGAATTCCTCAAGGCGGTTACGGCTAAAATCCCCGTGGGCCGACAGGGCCAGCCGGAGGATCTGGTCGGAGCTTTCGTTTTTCTCTGCAGTGATGCTGCAAGCTACATCACGGGCGCGAACATTCCAGTCGACGGAGGATGGTCGATCGGTGATGCGCCCGGCACTCTTCCCGGAGCGTCCGGATGATCGGCGCGCGCGGGATTTGAAGACAACTGTGGCGGATCTATTCGCCGCAAGGGTGGCCTGTTCAAACAGGCCGCAGCTAACTGCCCACAATCGGAGGGAATGCCAAGGCATTCACTCGATGAGGGCCGATGACCAGCGACCAAAGGGGAGGAAACCATGAGGGCCACACTAGCAGGTATAACAGCATCCGCTCTGACATTATACGCAATGACGTCCACCGCCTTCGCGACGGATCTTCGCATGACGGTATGGACAGGCAGCGAGGTGCATCTCAAGATGCTCAACGGCATCGCCGAAGGCTTCAAGGCCAAGCATCCTGACGTCAACGTGAAGTTCGAGACGGTGCCGGTCAACGACTACACCCAGAAGCTGACCTTCCAGGTTGCCGGCGGAAATCCGCCCGACATCGCCTGGATGATGGAGGATGCCGCGCCGGCCTTCGAGAACGCCAATCTGCTGATGGATCTCGGTCCGACGCTCAAAGCCACCGAAGGCTATGACTTCGCCGACTTTTCTCAACCGGCAATGGGGCTCTGGCAGAAGGGCGATACGGTATACGGCATTCCCTTCTCCACCTCGCCGTTTATGATCTATTACAACAAGGACATGTTCGACAAAGCCGGCCTCGATGACCCATTGGCGCTCGCGGCAAAGGGCGATTGGAACATGGACAGGTTCCAGGAGGTCGCCAAAAAGCTGACCGCAGCCAATCCCGGCAAATGGGGTTTCGAGTTCAAGGACGGCGAAGGTTATGCGTCGCGCATGACCCACGCCTTGTTGCCGCCGATCCGGGCCTATGGTGGCGACATCTGGTCGAACCATGAATGCGGCTTCGACAAGCCCGAGGCGGTCAAAGCGGTCAAGCAACTGCACGATATGGTGTTCAAGGACAAGTCGATCGTGCCGCCCGGCGAACAGGGTGACTATTTCTCCGGCAATTCGGCCATGACGGTGAACCAGATCTCGCGCGCATCGAAGATGGCGGAAGCCGGCTTCAAGTGGGGCATCGCACCGCTGCCGTCCGGACCCGGTGGTGAATCGCCCGTGATCGGCCAGGCCGGTCTCGTCGTCTTCGCACAGGGCAAGAACAAGGACATTGCTGCCGAATTCATAGCCCATATGACCAGCAAGGAGAATGTCGCCATCATGGCGCAGTTCTTCCCGCCGGCGCGTAAGAGCGTGCTTGAAAGCGACGCCTTCATTAACGGCAACAAGCTCATTCCGCCGGAAATGATGAAGAACGTCGCAGCGGCAATCGCCAACGGTCGGGTGCATCCGGCTCACGAAAAATCGCCGCAGATTCTCGCCGCCATGGCGCCCCGCGTCGATGCCCTGTGGAAGGCCAATGCCGATGTCGACGCAGCCATCAAGGGAATCTGCTCGGCGATCCAGCCGCTGCTCTGACACGACCGAAGATGACCGATATCATTCACAACCTCAAGACGACGCGCAGTAGCCAGAAGCCCTGGCTCACGCTGAAAGCAAGGGAGATGATGGAGGCGTGGCTGTTTGTCAGCCCGTCCTTCATCGGCTTTCTTATCTTCTTCCTCGGCCCGTTGTGCGCTGTTGTCTATTACTCGCTGACCGAATGGAACCTGCTGACCCAGCAGGCGACTTTCGTCGGCCTGCGCAACTTCGAGAATGCGTTGCTGGAGAACCCCGATTTCTGGCATGTCGTACGCAATTCGGTCATCTTCGCACTCGGCCTCGTGCCGCTCAACATGGCGCTGGCCCTGACGCTTGCGCTTGCGCTCTCGCGACCCTTCTTCGGGGTCGTATTCTTCCGCACGGTGTTTTTCGCACCGGTGATTACCTCGGCGATCGCCTGGGCGATCGTGTGGAAATTCCTGCTGCAGGGTGAAGGCGGCTTCATCAATCAGGTGCTGGCTCTGGTGGGCATCACCGGACCCAACTGGCTGCGCGAGCCCGGTTGGGCGATGGCAGCGGTGATCATCACCCGCGTCATCAAGATGGTCGGCCTCAACATGATCCTCTACATTGCGGCGCTGCAGGCCATTCCGCGGGATTACGAGGAGGCCGCGCGTCTTGAAGGTGCCTCACGCCGGCAGATCTTCAGCATGATCACCTGGCCGCTTCTCGCGCCGACGACGCTGGTGATCATGGTCATCACCACCATCGGCTCGTTCAAGGTGTTCGACCACATCTACCAGATGACGGGTGGTGGTCCGGAAAACGGCACACTGGTGCTCGCCTTCTACATCTACCAGCAGGGTTTCAAGTTCTTCAACGTCGGTTACGCCTCGACGCTCGCCATGATCATGTTCGTCATCGTCATGGCGCTGACCATCGTGCAGGTGATGCTGAGACGAAAGGGCATGGAATGACACAGCGCCAGATCCAGATCCTTTATCGCGCCTGCTGGACGATAGCCTTGCTGATTGCCGCAATTCCCTTCGTCTTTCCGTTTATCTGGATGGTCTCCGCGGGCTTCAAAAGCGTGACCGAGATTTTCGGCGCGCCCACGCTCATCCCGCGTGTCTGGCGCTGGCAGAATTTCATCGAGGTCTTCACCTATCAGCCCTTTGCGCGGCAGTATTTCAATTCGCTCTATATCGCGATCCTGGTGACGGTGCTCACCCTCCTCATCGCCTCGCTCGCAGGCTACGCGCTGGCGCGCATGCGCTTTGCGGGTGCCGGGTTGCTGATGCTGTTCCTCATCTCCGCGCTGATGGTGCCGGAAGAGGTGACGATCATCCCGAACTTCTTCCTGATGCGCTGGGCGGGTCTGGTGGACACGCACTGGCCGCTGATCCTGTTGCCGACCTTCGGCCCCCATGGCGTGATGGCGACGTTCCTCATGCGACAGTATTTCCTCGCGCTGCCGAAGGAACTGGAGGAAGCCGGCAAGATGGACGGCCTTTCCCGCTTCGGCGTCTGGTGGCAGATCGCACTGCCGATGTCGCGCCCGGCGCTGGCGGCCGTTGCCATCATCACCTTCCTCTTCTCCTGGAACCTGTTCCTGGAGCCGCTGATTTTCGTGAGCTCGCTGGAGATGTTCACACTGCCGCTCGCGCTCTCCAATTTCAACGACAGCTACGGTTTACCCCTTTGGAACCTGCAGCTCGCCGCAACCAGTCTCGCCGTGGTGCCGATCCTGATCGTCTATCTGATCGCGCAACGACAAATCATCGAGAGTTTCGCGCTTTCCGGCGTGAAGGGATGAGAAAGCTATTCCCATGACCAGTCTATTGCTCAAAGGCATCGAAAAACACTTTGGCAGCGTCAACGTCATCCGCGGCGTCGATCTAAGGATTGATGACGGCGAGTTCGTCGTGTTCGTCGGCCCTTCCGGCTGCGGAAAATCCACGCTCCTGCGGCTTATTTCCGGGCTCGAACATATCAGCGACGGGGAGCTGATGATCGGAGACCGGCTGGTGAACGAGGTCCAACCCTCCGAGCGCGGTGTTGCCATGGTCTTTCAGTCCTATGCCCTTTATCCCCATCTGACAGTCAGGGACAACATGGGCTTCGGACTGAAGGTGCGCAAAGTACCGGCAGGGGAGCGCCAGCGGCGCATCAACGAGGCGGCCGCTACGCTCAAGCTCGACGCCCTGCTCGATCGCTACCCGCGCGAACTCTCCGGCGGTCAACGCCAGCGCGTGGCGATCGGGCGCGCTATCGTCGGCAATCCGGACGTGTTTCTTTTCGACGAGCCGCTTTCCAATCTCGATGCCGAGTTGCGCGTGCACATGCGCTCGGAAATCGCAGCCCTGCACAAACGGCTGTCGACCACGATGATCTATGTCACTCATGACCAGATCGAAGCGATGACACTGGCCGACAAGATCGTGGTGCTCCGCGACGGGCGGATCGAGCAGGTAGGCTCACCACGCGAGCTTTACGAAAGGCCCGCCAATATGTTCGTCGCCCAGTTCATCGGCAGTCCCAAGATGAACGTGCTGCCGGCAGCCAATGCGCAGTTGCTCACTCCCGCGGCCATTGTTCCGGCTTCGGCTGAGAGCGTGGGTGTGCGCCCCGAGCATCTGAAGGTGAGCGAAGCTCGAGACGGCATCTTGCGCGGCAAAGTCAGTCTCTGCGAATATACCGGTGCCATCACGCTTCTCCATGTCACGCTGCCGGATGGACAGCTGTGCCTGGTAACCAGCGATGACCATATGGCGCCACCCCTCGGCAGCGAGATCGGACTCACGGCGCAAGCGGAAAAACTGCATTTCTTCGATCATCAGGGCCGCAGGGAAAAGCCGGCGCCCGACGCTGGAGTTCAATAACCGACGCAGGAAAACGCCTGCCCGGCAAACGCCACGATCCACGGCACACATTAATCGCCTCGACGATCTCGTCGGGTCATTCCGCTGCCGCCGCAAGGCAGCCATTGATGATCCCTCTGATCTCGGCGCGGCACGAGCCGCAATTCGTCCCGGCTTTGGTTTCTCTCCCCACCGTCTCAACGCTGTGGCAACCGCCACGAATGGCGGAGATGATGCGGTTCACACCGACCGAGAAGCAGGAACAGACAGTCGCACCGGGATCCGGCTGATCGGCGCCCGGGCGCCCGGCAACGACGGCAAAGCGCCTGCGAAGATCGACATGCTTGGCGGCAAGCTGATCAACCGCCCAATTGCGCGCGACTGCAACCGGCTCGCGTGCGAGAAAAAGCGCGGCAATCAGTCGTTCGCCCTCGAAGAAGACAAGCCGTAGATCCCCGGACTGAGCATCGGCATAACCCAGCGGTTCGATCTCTTCAGGGATGCCGAACGCGGTACGGCACCAGCCCACCCAGTCCTCCATCGCATCCATGAAAGCGAGCTCTATTCGCCAGCCGCCGGCCGCCTTGGCGAGCGCCCAGTATTCTGCCTGCGAAACAGCTGGCCT
Organism: Neorhizobium petrolearium; assembly: GCF_029854435.1. Lineage (NCBI taxonomy): Bacteria > Pseudomonadati > Pseudomonadota > Alphaproteobacteria > Hyphomicrobiales > Rhizobiaceae > Neorhizobium > Neorhizobium petrolearium. The sequence goes on from NZ_CP123000.1 coordinate 4,316,481, forward strand.
ATCGACGGAAATCGCGAAACCATAGAATGCAGCCTTGAAGGGGCGGACAGCAATTGCGACATTCTTGGAAGCCGGCTGACCGGAGAAGGGGTCGGTAACGGGTGCGACCAGCGCATCGATACGGGCCTTGGCGGCGAACTGGTCGTTCCAGTGCATCGGCACGAAGATATTTCCCCGCGCCTGCCGTTCGGTCACCAGTGTCCGGACCACCGCCTTGCCATACGGACTTTCGAGTTCGACCAGATCGGCATCCCGAATGCCAAGTTCCATCGCATCTGCTGGATGCATCTCCGCGAAGGGCTCGGCGATGTGGCTGCTAAGCCGGGCGCTTTTGCCGGTCCGCGTCATCGTGTGCCAATGGTCGCGGATACGGCCGGTGTTCAGTGTCAGCGAGTATTGTTCATTGGTGCGGCTGGTGGCAGGGGCCTGCACGGCTATGAACCGCGCGATGCGATCGGAGTGATAGAATCCGCCGTCTGCAAAGAAACGGGTCACGCCGGGTTTCATGCCGGCAGACCGCGGCCACTGAAAAGGAGCGATGGCGTCATAGGCGGGACGGTCGATTCCGACATAGGCACCGATATCGAAATCACGGCCGCCATCGTTCTCGAACGCCGAGAGCGCCGCGTGCTCGGCAAAGATGTCGGCCGGCGAATGGAAATCGAAGCCGGCAAAGCCCATTCGACGTCCGACTTCTGCTACCTGCCACCAATCAGCCTTCGCTTCGCCAGGCGTGGGAAGGAACGGCCGCTGACGGGAGATGCGTCGTTCGGAATTGGTGACCGTGCCGTCCTTCTCGCCCCAGCCGAGCGAAGGCAGCAGCACATGCGCATGGCGGGCAGTATCGGTTTCCCTCAGAATGTCCGAGACCACGACGAACGGACAGGCCTTGATTGCCGCCTCGACCGCATCGGCATCCGGCATAGAAACGGCCGGATTGGTCGCCATGATCCAGAGCGCCTTGATGCGTCCATCGGCGACAGCACGGAACATGTCGACAGCCTTGAGCCCGGGCTTAGACGCAATGGTTGGAGAGACCCAGAAGCGCTGCACGCGATCGCGATCCTCGGCGCTCTCGATTGCCATATGGGCTGCCAGCATGTTGGCGAGCCCCCCCACTTCGCGCCCACCCATCGCATTCGGCTGGCCGGTCAGCGAGAAAGGCCCCATGCCGGGCCGGCCGATGCGGCCTGTCGCCAGATGACAATTGATGATGGCATTGACCTTGTCCGTGCCGGAAGAGGACTGGTTGACGCCCTGGCTATAGCAGGTGACGACCTTTTTCGTCGTCTCGAACAGGCGGAAAAATTCGCGGATCTGCATGGATGGCAGACCGGTGCGCTCCATAAGGTCGATGAGAGAGAGCGCCGAAGCAGTAGCAAAGGCTTCGGCAAAACCCTGTGTATGAGCGGCGATGTAGTTCTGATCGATCGCGGAACTGGCCGCCAGATGGGCAAGCAGCCCCATGAACAGCGCAACATCGCCATCGGGCCGGATCGCAAGATGGAGGTCGGCAATATCGCAGGTCATAGTGCGGCGCGGATCAATGACCACGATCTTCATGCTTGGCCGTGCAGCTTTCGCTGCGCCCAATCGCTGATAGATCACCGGATGGCACCAGGCGAGATTGGAGCCGGTGAGGATTACAAGATCTGCAAGCTCCAGGTCCTCGTAAGCACCTGGCACTGTGTCGGACCCGAAGGCGCGGCGATGGCCGGTGACGGAAGACGACATGCAAAGCCTTGAATTGGTATCGACATTGGCCGAACCGATGAAACCCTTCATCAGCTTGTTGGCAATGTAATAATCCTCGGTCAGCAATTGGCCGGAGACGTAGAACGCAACTGAATCCGGTCCGTATTCGGCAATCGCCTTCGAGAATTTTTGCGCGACGAGATCAAGTGCCGCGTCCCAACTGGCGCGCTGGCCCCCGATCTCGGGAAAAAGCCCGCGCCCGTCCAGGTCGATGGTTTCCGCGAGCGCGGAGCCCTTGGAGCAGAGCCTGCCGAAATTGGCCGGATGCTCCGGATCGCCTCTTACCGTAACGACGCCGTCATCCGCCACGGAAGCGATGACACCGCAGCCGACACCGCAATAAGGACAGGTAGTCTTCACATCGGTTGCCATTTATTCCGCCGCCACCGTCATCAGAGTCTCAAGCGCGATGAAGAGCCTGCCGTTGTCGTTTCTGAGGGGGATGGTGCGAACCTCCCCCTCGTCAGCACCGAGCGCCTTTCCGGTTTCGAGCGAGATCACCCAGTTATGCAGCGGACAGGTGACGGCTTTGCCATGCACAATGCCCTGGCTGAGCGGCCCGCCCTTGTGGGGACAACGATCGTCTGTCGCAAACACCTCGTCTTCCGCCGTCCGAAACACCGCGATCCTGCCCTGCGGTGTCTTCACGCACCGCGCACCGCGCAGCGGAATGTCGGAAATATCGCCGATCAGATGCCAGTCCATAGGTCTACCTTCCTCCGTAATCGGTACGGGCCTTCGCTGGGGCTGTTAATCTCAGGACCTCAGGTGGCGGCCACTGGCTGAGCGGAGAGCCCCTGACGGTCGAGTTGCTTTACCGACAAGTGCATCCAGACGAGCGAGATTGCGACGATCAGAAAGAGCAGCACGAAGCAGCTGGACCAAAGGCCGGTCATGTCCTTAAGCACGCCGAAGGCGATCGGAAGAATGAAGCCGCCGAGACCGCCCATCATGCCGACGATACCGCCGACGGCGCCGACACTTTCCGGGTAATATGCCGGAATATGCTTGTAGACGGCGGCCTTGCCGAGGCTCATCATGAAGCCCAAAACGAAAATGACGACGATGAAGACGCCCGGCGTGATCCCGAGTGCGGAGCCGGTTCCGGCTGCCGGTAGCGAAAGGATGAGCGTGGCAACGGCCGATACCGCGAACATCGCATACATGACGCTGCGCGCACCCTTCCTGTCCGACAACACGCCGCCGAAGGCACGGAAGATGCTGCCCGGAATGGAATAGGCAGCCGCGATTATGCCGGCGACTCCAAGGTTGAAGCCATAGACGCCGACGAGATAGCGAGGCAGCCATAACGACAGGGCAACGAAGCCGCCAAAGGCGAAGAAATAGTAGAGCGAGAAGCGCCAGACCTGAGCGTTCTTCAGCGGTGCGAACTCCTGAAGCAGGCTCTTGGAAACAACACCATGCTCGCGGCGAAGGCGGAAGGCCGGATCATCCGTCGTGGTGAACCAGAAGACGATTGCCATCAACGCCAGCCCTACGGCCCAGATCTGCGCGACAGCCTGCCATCCCCATGCGATGAGCACGAACGGTGCAGCGAATTTGGTCACGGCCGCGCCGACATTGCCGGCGCCGAAGATGCCAAGTGCCGTCCCCTGCTTTTCGGCCGGGAAGAAGGGCGAGACGTAGGCGACGCCGACTGCAAAGGAACCACCGGCAAGGCCGACACCGAGACCGGCAATCAGCATCTGTGTATAGGTTTGAGCATAGGACAGCAGGAAAGTCGCCAATGCAGCGGCCAGCATGGTGAGCGTGTAAACGAGGCGGCCGCCATAACGGCTGGTCCAGACGCCAAGGAGGATGCGGATGAGCGAACCGGTCAGGACCGGCGTGCCGACCAGCAATCCGAACTCGGCTTCGTTCAGTCCGAGATCCTGCTTGATGCGGATCCCGATGATCGCAAAGATCGTCCATACGGCAAAACAGACGGTGAAGGCGATCGTGGACATCCACAATGCTTTGGCTGGTTCGCCGGCGGACATGGGCTGTGTTTTCTCAAGTACAGACATGGCTTCTCCAGGGCCCGACAAGGTCGTGCCGATCCATCGCTAGGGGTTAAAAACAAAAAGCCGCTGGCCAGGTACGCGGACACCAAAGGTGTGCGAGATATCCTGATCAGCGGCTTTGCCTGGGGCGCCCGTCGTTGGACGCTAAAAAATGCGGCCCTTTGGCCTCACCAGTTTAGAAGCAAGAGCTGTGCCAAATACGAAAAGGTAATTAAATCCGTTATTTCGCTCTCAAGTCATGCTCGCATCTGCCAAACATCAATCACATAGGCGCCAAAAATTGTGCAGTGCGCCCAAAATAGGCACGGGCTCAACCCCATATTCGGCACCGCGGGGACGACCCTGTGCCTTCAATCCCTCCTATTAGAGTTCAACGCCGGCAGGAGAGAATGAAGCGCCGGTAAAGCAGCGTTCTCAATCGGTTTCTCAGATTGGCGGTCTTGCGCTGTGCCGCGGCGATCGGCCGGTGGGAGGAAATCTCTATGTCCTCAAAGCCCGCCGCTTCGACCAACGGCTTAAGCCTCTCCACGGTAAGGCCCTCACCAAACGGCAGCCAGGCCATGATGTTCTGGTGCCGGTCACTCATGGCGCCATCATAGTGCGGATCGATTCCGCTCAGCCGGTCGATGAGACGGATGGCGTAAGACGCGAATTTCCCAACCGGCGTCGGCCTTGCCCAATCGCCGTCGAAGATCAGGAGTTTCCCTCCCGGCTTCAGGACCCGACACCAATCGGCAAGGGCCTGTTCAGGTTCAGTCAGCGTCCAGACGAGATGACGGCAGACGACGGCGTCATAGCTTGCGTCCGGCTCCATCGTCTGCTCCGCATCGGCAAGGATGAACCGTACCCGTTTCCGCCCCGCATGCTTGCGCCGCGCGACATTCAGCATTGCTTCGGAAAAATCGAGCGCCGTGACCTCGTGCCCCAGGGAGAGGAGCACATTGGTCACCTCGCCGGTGCCACAGGCAAGTTCGAGCACCTTGAGCGGTTCGTTGCCGAGGCTCCGACGGACTGCGGCGGCCCAGGCCTCAAGTTCCGGCCCAGGCGGTATGCGATGACCAAAGGCGAGATCGAAGGTTTCCGACCGCTTGGACCAATATTCGCGGATATCCTCCTTGAGGTGGTGGTTGCGTCCGTCCATGCTCACGATCCCCTATGTGCAATCGACTTCAGCCGTACATCTTTCCCGAACGATGATGCCGTATGGGGCGAACCCATGGCTATGTATGTAGCGGATGAAGCAACTGCCATCGCTGCCCTGATCGATCTCCGCCTCCACGCCGAAGACCTCCCGAATGCATTCGACCGTCAGCACATCGCTCGGTGCGCCGAGCGCCACCAGTTGCCCGCCCTGCATGACGGCAAGGCGGTCGCAGAACATGGCCGCATGATTGAGATCGTGCAGAGCCGCCGCCACAGTCAAACCTTGCCGACGCACCAGATCGAGCAGGCCGATCTGGTGGCCGATGTCGAGATGGTTGGTGGGCTCGTCGAGAAGTAGGATTCGCGGATGTTGTGCGAGCGCGCGGCCGATATGCAGGCGCTGGCGTTCGCCGCCGGAAAGCGTGTGCCACAACCGGCTGGACAGGTGGAGCATATCGACGTTTTGAAGCGCCGCCTCTACGATCGTGTCGTCCTCCGGCGACCAGGGCGACAGCGGCTCTAGATAGGGCGTGCGTCCAAGTTCGACCGCCTGCCGGGCGGTAATCCGCTCGCCGGTCTCCGCCTGCTGCTCCACTAGTGCCAACCGGCGGGCAACCTCGCGCCGCCCGAGCGTGCCGATCGGCACGCCGTCCAGCAGGACTTCGCCCGACTTCGGCTTGCGGATGCCGGCAAGCAACGCCATCAGGCTCGTCTTTCCCGAACCGTTCGGGCCGATGATGCCGAGAAATTCGCCTGACCGCACGTCAAGCGAGACATCGCGCAGGATTTCGGCGCCTCCGGCTGCCCATGAAACATTCCTGGCCGAAAGCATCATGCGCGGCCTCTCCTCTGTCCGAGAATCAAGGCGAAGGCCGGCGCTCCGATGAGCGCGGTGATCACGCCGATTGGCAGAACCTGGCCCGGAATCAAAATGCGCGACAGGATATCCGCCACAATCATGAAGGCGGCGCCGATCAGCGCTGCCGCCGGCAGGAGCACGCCATGGCGGATGCCGACCAGCATGCGCGCCGCATGCGGGATGACCAGCCCGACGAAGCCGATCGACCCTACGATGGAGACCATGACCGCCGTCATCATCGCGGATATGCCGACCAGCGTGAGATAGGTCCGGCGAACCGAAATGCCGAGCGAAGCGGCCGATTCTGCGCCGAAGGTGAAGGCATCAAGCGACCGGGCATGCCAGAGGCAGACCGCAAGGCCGAATAGAGCCGCAGGAATGGCGAGCCAGGCATCCGGCCAACGGACGCCGGAAAGATTGCCGAGCAGCCAAAACATGATGCCGCGCGCCTGCTCGGCGGTCGCCGCCTTGGTGACGATAAAGGAGGTGAGCGCGTTGAAGAGCTGCGAGCCCGCGACGCCGGCAAGGATGATGGCGGCCGTTCCCCTGCCCGCCTTGGCGGCCAAAAGGCTGACAAGCGCGAAGGCGACGAGGGCACCAATGAAGGCTCCCATCGGCAGCGTCAGGAGGCCCGCACCAACTCCCAGGATCGCCACGCCGACAGCACCGGTGGAAGCCCCGGCCGATATGCCAAGGATATAGGGATCGGCCAGCGGATTGCGCAGCAGCGATTGCAGCACGACGCCGGATAAAGCGAGTGAGGCGCCGCAGCAGGCTGCGACTACGGCGCGGCTTAACCGATAGCTCCAGACAATGCCTTCGTCGATCGGTTCCAGCGGATAACCCGCATCCCATAGCCGGTTAGCGACCGTCTTGGCGACCACCTCGAGCGGGATCGCTGTCTCACCGATCGCCGCACCCAGCCAAAGCGCGGCGACAAGGACGACGAGCGCAAGGAAAACCGCGCCCATTCGTCCGATTGAGGATATCGCCCGGCCCACTTGGAGGGTCACTTCGCAAGGCCGGCAGCGGCGATGGCATCGGCCAACGCCTCGATGCCTTCGATGGTGCGGATCGTCGGGTTCATCGCCTGTGCATCCATGTCGAAGACATGACCGTTCTTCACGGCCGGCATCAGGCTTGCGACGGGATCCGTCTCAAGGAACTTGTGCTTGGCTTCGATACTGTCCAGCGGATAACGCCGCCGCTCCATGGCGCCCGCCACGATCATGGTCGGATTGGCCTTGGCGATGGTTTCCCAGCCGATCGTCGGCCACTCGTCATCGGTCTTTATGATGTTCTCGATGCCGAGAGCCGACATGATATAGCCGGGCGCGCCATTCTTGCCTGCCATATAGGGATCAGAATCCTGCTGGGCGCTGGAGAACCAGAAGACGGCGGAAAGCTTGCCTTCCGCCGGGGCGACCTTGGCGCGGGCAGCCTCCTCGCGCCGCTTCAGGTCGGCCACGACCTCCTCGCCCTTGTCCTGGACGTTGTAGATCTTCGCGAGATCGCGGACTTCTCGATAGACGAGTTCCATGGTGAAGACCTGATGGCGGATGCCGTCGCTGGCGGCGGAATTTTCCTTGCCGATGCAATCGGATGGCGACGTATAGACCGGAATGCCAAGTTCCTCGAACTGCTCGGGCTTGGCGACCACGCCCTCGGGCCCGACCTGCCACTGGAACTGAACGGCAACGATGTCCGGCTTCTTGCCGAGCACGCTTTCGAAGCTAGGCTCGTTGTCTGCAAGCCGTTCGATCTTCGTATTCACATCCTCATAGCCTTTGAGGACCGGTCCGACCCAAAGCGCCGTACCGACCACCTTGTTCGCCAGCCCCAGGAGATAAAGGATTTCGGTGCTGCTCTGACCGATCGAGACCGTACGCGACGGTGCCTTCTCGAAGGTGACCTGCCGGCCGCAATTTTCGAGCGTGAGAGGATAGCTGGTTTCCGCCGCAGCGGCGCTGTGGAACAGGCCGGAGGCGATCAAGGAGAAGGCGCCGAGGCCAACATGCAACGGCCGTTTCAGAAAGATATGCATCGTGTTTCCCCGAAATGTGACGTGAACGCCGGCGGCAAGCCCGCGTGCCGGACGGTGGTGAGGCTCAGAATGCCCGTGAGGCAGCCCGATCAACGGAATAATCGTCGAGATTTGGGGGATACGAAGTGCCAGGGCGCCAAAAGGCGCGGATGATAGTCATGTCCTGCTCCTGTTCCGGGCATCCCCGCCCGTGACGATGGATCGATATTCGACGGCAGGTCTCCTGGCTTGCGGATATCTGTCGTCCATCTGCCTTCCCGCGCCGGACTGCGCAGTGGCATGGCACCTTTCGGCGCCACGAGGATGGACGGCAATCCGCTTACAGTTGCGGGGGCAGCCACGGTCTTGGATCCCCTTCGGGTCTCCGCACCGTGTTCCCATTTCATCCCTTCGCATTGAACTCGGGGAACCGTCACTCGCCAGATAAAGACCACTCGAGATCGCAGTCAAGTGGCGAATGATTGTGAGCGAGCCATTGGCTTCTCCCGATGTCGGCATTTATGTAATGTAATATCATTACATATGCAAAGGATGCTCACCTGTCCAGCGGCTTTCAATCTCAGCCGTCTTTTTTTGTTTCAGAGCCGGAGCGCAGCAAAATGCCGATGAAATATCAGGAGGGAAGGCTACTTTGGCTTGGTCGCGCAAATCGCATACCGATCCTGCACCATGCGCTCGAGCCCGCGCAGGAAGGGCATCTTGCGGGCTTGCGCCCAGTGGATGTCGAACAGCTTGCGATCGACGACAATGTCCTCGAAACCGGCTTGACGCAGCAAATCCACAATCGCTTCCGCCGGCATTCGTTCGGAGAAGTAGACCCGTGATCGGATGCTTTGATGCCGTGCCATCATCTCTGGCGCCATGTGGCTCACAAGCTGCTTGCCTGTCATTTTCGCCCAGAACTTCTGAAGGCTCTTGACCCAGGTTTCCTTGCCCATGTTTCCGTCGACGATCAGGACCTTCCCCCCTGGCTTCAGGACGGAGAGCCATTCGCGGAAAGCCGCCGGCGGATCGACCAGCGTCCAGACCAGGTGGCGGTTGGTGATGGCGTCGTAGCTCTCCTTCGGCTCCATCGTGTTTTCCGCGTCGCCCGAGACGAAACGGATATCCGCGCCTCGCGTCTTCGCCTTGGCGCGCGCCTGCGCCAGCATCGCATCCGACCAGTCGAGGCCCGTCACCCTGAAGCCAACGTTGTTCATCAGGTGCGAGATGACCGCCGTGCCGCAGGCGAGATCGAGTGCCGCCCGGCCTTCTCCTTCGCCCAGATGCTTCCTGATCAACCGTAGCCATCCTCTCCGCTCCTCTTCGGAGAAGATTTCATGGCCGACGCTCTCGTCGAACGTTGCAGCCCTTTCCGACCAGAAATCACGAATTTCATCGCGGATAGAGTAATTGGTGTTCATCAGGTTCATCACAGCCACCCCTGCACATCAGCACTTTGGAAAAGCTCTAAAACATAAAACTTGATTCCAAAAGTCATAATTCTTATGCCTGTTGACATTATCAGTCATCGGGGGAGTTTCCAGATGAATTTCATGAAGTTGTCTGCAGCAACTGCGGTTGTGCTTGGAGGCCTTCTGGCCTCGCCTGCAATGGCACAATCCTTCACGGTGAAGGACGTGGCTGGCCGCGAAGTAGCCTTCGACAAGCCGGTCGAGCGCGTCATCCTGGGTGAAGGCCGCATGCTCTACGCCGTGGCGCCGATCGAAAAGGAGGATCCCTTCGCAAAGGTCGTCGGCTGGCGTAACGACCTGTGGACGACCGACAAGGACGGCTTCAACACCTATGTCACGAAGTTCCCGAAGGGCAAGGAACTTCCCTTCCTCGGCAACCTGACGGATGGCACGCTACAGACCGAGACGGTCGTCAAGCTCAATCCCGATGTCGTGCTGCTCCCGATTGGCAGCAAGCAGGCCGCCGACGAAGTCAAACTCGAGGATATGCTGAACGGCATCGGCGTGAAGATCGTCTATATCGACTTCCGCGAACACATTCTCGACAACACGGAACCGAGTCTGAAGATTCTCGGCAAGATCCTTGGCCACGAGGACCGTGCCGAAGCCATCGCCGCCTACTGGAAGGAGCAGATGGCGCGCGTCACCGACAAGCTCAAGGCGGCCAATCCGCCGAAACCGAACGTCTTCATGTACCGCGCTGCCGGACTCGTGGAGTGCTGCGGCACGTTCGGCCCGGACAATTTCGGCCTGATGGTGGATTGGGCCGGCGGCCACAATCTCGGCTCCGATTTCCTGCCTGGCTATACGGGCTCCATCAATGCCGAACAGGTTGTTGCTTCCAATCCGGATATCGTTGTCGTCACGGGTTCCAATTGGAGCCAGACGAAAAATGCCAAGGACTATGTGAACGTTGGCCCGAGCGCCGCGTCCACCTTCAACGATAGCCGCAAGGCACTGAATGCGCTGATGGAAAATCCTGCTTTCACCGGTTCGAAAGCCGTCGCCAGTGGCAATGTTCATGCGATCTGGCATCAATTTTATACGAGCCCCTATCAGTTCGTCGCCGTGCAGCAGATGGCCAAGTGGTTCCACCCGGACCTTTTCGCCGATCTCGATCCGGACGCCACCTTCAAGGAATTCCACGAGAAGTTCCTGCCGGTCGCCTATCAGCCGGGTTATTGGATCAACGCGAAAGAGGATCGGTAAGCGCCGATGGCCGAGGTCGCAGCTCCGTCGATCGAAATCGAAGCCGGGCAGGAGCGCTATCGCGCCCTCGCCCGGCGCAAGCTGACAATTCTTGCGGTGATGACGGGCGCGCTTTGCCTGTCATTTGCCGTCGATCTCGCCTGGGGGCCGGCCCGCTACGACCTCGGTGAAGTCGTCGCTGCCCTTCTCGATCCGTCCTCCGTCTCGCCGCAGGTCCGGGCCGTCGTCTGGGATATCCGCATGCCGGTCGCCATCATGGCAATCGTGGTCGGCGCCGCTCTTTCCGTTGCAGGGGCTCAAATGCAGACGATCCTGGCCAACCCGCTTGCGAGCCCCTTCACGCTCGGCATTTCGGCCGCGGCGAGCTTCGGTGCCGCGCTTGCGATCGTCACCAGCGTCTCGCTCCTGCCGGTTGCGGCCGGTATGCTCGTGCCTGTCAACGCCTTCATCATGGCATTGATCGCCACGCTTTTCATCCATTTCATCTCGCAAGCCCGCGGCGTTTCGGTTCAGACGGTCGTCCTGCTCGGCATTGCTCTGGTTTTCACCTTCAACGCCCTGCTCGCCTTCCTGCAGTATCTCGCCACCGAGCAGGCTTTGTCGGCGGTCGTCTTCTGGACGATGGGAAGTCTCACCAAGGCGACCTGGCCGAAGATCTGGGTCACGCTTGCCGTCCTTCTGATCGCCCTGCCGCTGTTTGCGCGCAATGCCTGGGCTCTGAGCGCCATCCGTCTCGGCGAAGACAAAGCCGCCAGCTTCGGCGTGAACGTCCGCCGCATCCGGCTGGAGACCATGCTGATCATCTCGCTGCTGGCCGCTGTGCCGGTGAGTTTCGTCGGCACGATCGGCTTCGTGGGCCTCGTCGGACCGCATATCGCCCGTATGATCCTAGGCGAGGATCAGCGCTTCTTCCTGCCGGGCTCGATCCTCTCCGGCGCACTCCTGCTCTCGCTGACATCGATCGTGTCGAAATCGATCATTCCAGGCGTGGTTTTTCCGATCGGCATCATCACCGCGCTGGTTGGGGTACCTTTCTTCTTCTCGCTTATCCTCTCCAACAGGAGCCGCTCATGGTAGCGTTGCAGTTGCAATCGGTCGGCGCCTACCACGGTCGCAAGCTCTTCGTCGAAGGCGTGACGACACCGATGATGAAATCCGGTGAAATGATCGCGGTGATCGGTCCGAACGCAGCCGGCAAGTCAACGCTCTTTAAGCGGATCACCGGCATACTGAAGGGGCCCGGCAGTGTTGTGATCGACGGAGCCAGGAGAGGGAATGCCATCGGCTACATGCCTCAGGACACTTCCGCCAACGCCGTTCTGACCGTGTATGAGTCTATCCTGCTGGCCCGCAAGCAGGGCCAGTCCTGGGCCGTCAGTGACGGCGATCTGCGTTTCATCGACGAGATCATGAAGGCGCTGAATATCACTTCGATCGCCTTCCGAGACCTTGGCGCACTTTCCGGTGGCCAAAGGCAACTCGTCTCCATAGCCCAGGCGTTGATCCGGGAACCGGAAATCATGCTGATGGACGAACCGACCAGCGCGCTCGACCTTCATCGCCAGGTCGAGGTGCTCGACTTCATGCAGCGCCAGGCGCGCACCAAGGGCATGATCGTGCTGATTGCAATCCATGACCTCAATCAGGCGCTGCGCTTTGCCGACAAGGTGTTGGTCATCGCCAATGGCCGCATGCGCGCCTGCGGCAAGCCTCGCGACGTGGTCACCGCCGAAATGTTGCGCGAGGTCTACAAGATTCATGCGCGCATTGAAAAATGCTCACTGGATCATGATCACGTCATCGTGGATGGAACCGCACACTGACGACCGAAGGCTTGACTTAGCCCTCGCGGCTGCCGACGCCAATGGTAGGCGTCTGAGTTGCCTTGTCGTGACGAAGGCCGCACGATGATGAGCAGGCCGCAAAGATCATCATACTAATCGCGCTGGGATCAGGTCACTTGAAGAGACCGGTCGCTTGAGCCTGATCGACCTCGAGCATCAACTTATCTTTTGAGCAGTGAACCGCTCTGGACACGAGCAGCGGCATAAGATTCTTGCGTCCGATAACGATAATTGGTCGGGGAGAGATATCCGCCGTCGACTCGTCCATTGAAACGAAGCCCTATTTGTCATACATGTCTGATGAATCGAAATTTCAGGATTGCACATTGAGGTGGTGCTCCGAAAGGCCAATGCAAAGGGATCAAGGCGTGGCAGTACAAATGAAGGATCGCAGCAGGGGTCCCGGATCGCTGGTCTCACAAGTTGGAGAAAGCCTTCGGCAGGCTATCTTGAGCGGTCAATACTCTCCCGGCGACAAGCTTCCGAGCGAAATCGAACTGACCGAGACGCACGGCGTCAGCCGCACCGTGATCCGGGAAGCGGTCGCGGCACTTCGCTCCGATGGGCTTGTCGAAGTGCGCCAGGGAGCCGGGATATTTGTTCTCGGCACCGAGGCGTATCCATCGCTTTCCGGACGACGGGTCGACAAGGCGCGCGTATCCTCCGATCTGGAAGTCCTCGAAGTCCGCGCGCCGCTCGAGATCGAAGCGGCAGGCCTTGCGGCGCTGCGCCGGTCGCCGGCGCAGGAGGAGGCGATTTTTGAGTGTCATCGGAAAATTCTCAGATGCATCGAGAATGATGAATCGATCCGCGAAGCGGATCTCGCCCTCCACTTCGCCATTGCCGAGGCCACCAATAACCCGCTTTTCAAGCAGCATCTGGAGTTCCACGGTTCCGCGGTCATTCCCCAATCAAAGATTGTCAACGAGTCGCGGGCGGCCGAACAAACCGCTTATCGAAAAATGATCCACAAGGAGCATGAGGCAATCGTCGTGGCGATCTCCGATCGGGACGAGGAAGCCGCACGCAACGCCATGCGCGACCATTTGAGAGGCAGTCAGATCCGATATCGAGACCTGCTCAAGGACTTCCGAACATTTCCGGGCTAGGTCAGCCAGCACCTTACATGGGTGATCCTCGCCACCCATACCCGGCCCTAGTCAACGTCTCTTCCCCACACTTCGATCTGTGTCAACGCCGGAAAGAATGAAGGATCTTCGGCCTTGACGAGGCTGTGCAAGCGGATCCATTCGACAGTCCTGGGCCTTATCGAAAAGGATTGCCCTGCCCCTGACTTAGCCAATGGAAAGCAAGCGGTTTCGCCGTCCGAAAAGGTGATGCTTGCCTTTTTCCACCATGAGTCATGCGGGAAATCCGCTCGCAGATAGAAGACGACTTCGTCGATCCGAACCGGACGACCGAACCCCACCGTGAGTGCCGCTTCCGGATTTCTATTGATACCCCAGCTCGTGTAGGGCCAGAAACCGTGATTGTCGTTGGCCTTCTCGCCGTCGATCGCATTGCGCGCGGCAAACACCGCTTCGCCGCGCGTCTCCGCATTGGCTTTCACATGCGGGAACAGCGTCGTATTGGCATGATCATCCCATGGATTGAGAGCCAGGTTCCTCCGTGAGGCGATCTCGTCCGGCCGGGCCTTGCGCACATGGAGCCGGTGGATATCACCCTGAAATGCACGGGGGGAATAGCAGGCGCGCTTGTCGCCGAAAGGGACTTTGAGAGAATAGCAGGGACTCTTGAGGTAGGCTGCCGCAGAGCCGATCGTGTCGTCAAGCGCGAGAACGACATGTCCCGGTTCCGATGCCAATACAACGATCCGATCACCTTCCCGGTAGTCCTGGCGGTAAACGAGAAAGACCTCGTCCTTTCCTGTCGCACTTGCCAGGACGGTCCCATTGACGCCAAGCACCTTCAACGTCAACTCCATCCCGTCCTCCTCAGGCGATCCGTAGTGTTAGTTTTTTTCCGGCAAGAGGGATAAGCACCCGGTAGATCTTGGCGGGCCAGGATTTCCTCAGCCGTGCATCCTCTATCTCGATGGGCTCCACTTCCACTCTGCCGGCGCCTTGCAACTCGATCCGGCCGAGGGGCGGCACTTCAATCACTCCCGTCGCGACTGATGGCTCGAAGCAGGTCATGAGCGACAGAACGGCCGGCAAATCCCCTTCACAAATATCCGAAATTTCCACGTGGCGCCCTCGAAGGAGTGAGACAACGCGCCGGTAGCTATGGACCTGCGCCTCCGGCGGATAGGCGCCGGCGATATCGAGGGAAATGCGCGCTTCCGCCTCATCGAAACTGGTCTCCACATCCCGCGCAGCAAAGCCTTCGCCATCCGACTGCATGACGCCGCCGAAAGTCGGCAGGTTGTGATATGCCGACTGCATCGTCCATATCTCGTACCGTCTCGGAGAAAAGGTCTTGGCGGTGTAGGTTTCGACACCGACATCGATGAGGAATGGCCGCCCATCCCTATAGAGTGTCACACTTCCGACGTCGTTGTGGTTGTGGCTTTCGCCGTTATTGCCGCCCTTCACTGCGAGAGCGAAGTGTTCGTCGCGTGCAATGAACAACTCGATGCCGGGATAGAAGATATCGCGTGCCGGAATCTGATCAGGTTTGTCGGAGATCTTCGGTCCCGCCAGCAACTCCTGCACCCGGTACCAAAGATTCCATTCCTGCGGCAGGTGCGGGTTTTCCGCACGCACTCTGTCGGCTGCGGCAAACGATGCCAAAGCCTCTGATCCGACCGCCTTGCCGAAGAGATACTCGCGCACGCTGCAGGGCTCGACCACCGCAGAAGAATCCGCGAAATTGAAATAGTGACGGCCGGAAACATGCATGTTGAGAACATATTCGGCCATGTTGCGGATTTTCGGCTCGCTCCGGAGGGACGTGAAAACGCCCGGTGCTGCAGCATCCAGGATGGTCATCGCGCCATGCACGCAGAGCGCGGCATGCCGGTAATAGACAACGCCTTCCTCGCAAGCACCATCCTCGGCATAATCTTTCAGAAAAGCATCGAGGCTGCGGAGGGCCTTTTCGACGACTTTCCGGCGCAGTTGCTGCTCAGTGCGAAGGGAGAAAACGGACAGAAGGACATTCTGGGTTATCCAGGCCGTCCAGTTGTTCATCCGCTCGCTGCCGCGGCCCATCCACCAGAAATGCCTGGCCAAGTAAGGTTCAAAGATGCGAACCCCGATCTCCCGTTCGATACGGGCGACGATCTCGGGGCTCATCGCATCCAGTTCGTTCCGCATCAATGCCACGACAGTGGCAAGCAGCGCTGCGGTTTCGGCTGCAAAAAGATCGATCACGGGCCGGGCGGTATCGGGAAGAGCAGAACGCGGGCCACCCCTCTCATAGGAATTGTGTGCCGGCAACTGCCAGCCGCTTTCCTCGGCAATCAGGAAAATGCCGTCGACGATGGCCGGTAGGAAGCGTTTCCTCCCCTCGATCAACTCCCCGAGCACAAGGTTGTTCAACATGCGTCGCCGGCTGAAGTAAAGCTCCTCGAAACGGGACCGGTTGCCCGTTTCACCGTATTCCCGGTAGTCGGATGCCAGGATAAGCGACCATGGCCGCTTGAGCGTTTCTTCGGCATCCTGAAGAACCACGGCGCGAAGGGGAGCGGGCACAGCAGTCCAGGCAGCGCGGTCCGAGAAAGGAGCACCGGGGCAGAAATCGACCAAATTGCCTGGCAGCTTCCCCGTCATCTCACCGAACATGTTTCTCCTCCCAAAGCGCAGCCAGTTTCAGATCGCAACCCTCACCTATCATACGTATTCTGCCGTCGCCACAAAATTCATATGATTTATTCATAACTTGTTTGACCAATGTGGAAGATATGCTATGTGGTGCAGCAGCAGGAGGCAGGGAGGAGCGCAAGGATGCGCCCGTAGGCAAGAACGGAATTGCGTGCCTGGCGGCTTTCATGTCGCAGGCGGTCAGCCGGGAGGAGAGGATCGGTGTCCATTTCGAATACGGCCACGGCGATAGACCATGCACCGGCAGATCCCCGGCGCAAGGTGAAGGCCTTGTCAAAGCGCCGCCGCAAGATACAGAATGCGCTGGTCGCCTATACCTTCATCGCACCGAATTTCATCGGCTTCGCCGTCTTCACTCTCGGACCGATCGCCTTTGCGTTCGCGCTGGCCTTCATGCATTGGGATGGCTCCAACGCGATCACCTTCGCAGGGCTGGATAATTTCTGGCGGCTTTTCGAGGACAAGGCCTTCATCGCCGCTTTCTGGAACACCATCGTCTACACGGTCGTTTCCGTGCCGGCGACGCTTCTCTGCGCGCTCGGACTCGCAATCCTTTTGAACCAGAAGATCTTCGGCCGCGATTTCTTCCGAACCGCGATGTTCTTCCCATATGTCGCGTCGCTGGTCGCCGTGGCCGTCGTCTGGAACATGATCTTCAATCCCGAAATGGGACCGGTGAACATGATCCTCTACACGCTCGGCCTCGATCCAAAGGACATGCCGGGCTGGGCGGCCGACCGGCATTGGGCCATGGTCACGGTCGTCCTCTTCGGCATCTGGAAGAGCATGGGCTATTACATGGTCATCTATCTGGCCGGCCTGCAGGGCATCAATTCCGAACTCTACGAGGCGGCCGACCTCGACGGCGCCAATTCCTGGCAGAAATTCATTTATGTTACCGTGCCGCAGCTCGCGCCGACCACATTCTTCGTGACGGTCATGCTGACGATCCAATCCTTCAAGGTATTCGATCAGGTCTACATGATCACCCAAGGCGGTCCGGGCACATCCACGCTCGTCCTCGTTTACCACATCTACAACGAGGCCTTCATCTCCTGGGATCTAGGCTATTCCAGCATGATCGCGCTGGTTCTTTTCTTCCTCGTGCTCGCCGTCACGGTCATCCAGTTCCGCCGTCAGAGGGAGGACTGAGGTCATGAGGATCGCCGGACGCAAAATCACGGCCAAGACCGTAGCCATCTATACGATCGCCATCGTCATCACCGCAGTGATGCTGATGCCCTTCGCCTGGATGCTGTCGGCTTCGCTGAAGCTCAGCCGCGACGTCTTCGCCTTCCCGATCGAATGGATCCCGTCCGAGCCGCAATGGCAGAACTACGTGGACATCTGGACGAAGATTCCGCTGGCGCTCTTTATCTATAACACGTCCAAGCTGACCATCATCGTCACGCTCCTCCAGCTCCTGACGTCGAGCTTCGCGGCCTATGCCTTCGCCAAGCTCAACTTTCCCTACAAGAACACGCTCTTCCTCGGCTATATCGCAACGATCGCCATGCCCTGGCAGGTCTATATGGTGCCGCAATTCCTGCTGATGCGGGAGTTCGGGCTCAACAACACACATCTCGCGCTGATCTGCCTGCAAGCCTTTACCGCCTTCGGCGTCTTCCTGATGCGGCAGTTCTATATGTCTATCCCGACGGAACTCTGCGAAGCGGCGCGCATCGATGGCATGAACGAGTACCAGATCTGGGCGAAGATCATGCTGCCGCTCTCGAAGCCGGCGCTTTCGACGCTGACCATCTTCACCTTCGTCACCACCTGGAACGACTTCCTCGGGCCGATGATCTATCTCACCAAGACCGAGCTGAAGACCATCCAGATCGGCCTGCGCATGTTCATTTCCCAATATTCGGCTGAATACGGACTGATCATGGCCGCCTCGGTCGTAGCACTCATCCCGGTTCTCGTCGTCTTCCTGTCTCTGCAGCGCTTCTTCGTCGAGGGTGTCGCCTCGTCGGGTCTCAAGGGTTAAGTCCATGAATGCCGCCTCGTCCGTCGCCCCGCAGCCGATCACCGATACCGAGGTTAAGACCGCGCTCGATATCGCCGTCGAGCAGGTCAGGCGGAATCTGCCGGAATTCACCTATGTCTCGCAGAATCATTCGAGCGTCGGCAATGTCTATCCTGCCGTCGAAAACAACCAGTGGACTGCGGGTTTCTGGCCGGGAGAAATCTGGCTCGCTTTCGAGCATACCGGCGATAAGATCTTCCAATATGCTGCGCAGATCCAGGTCCAGAGCTTCCTCCACCGAATAGAAGACCGCATCGAGACGGACCATCACGACATGGGGTTCCTCTATTCGCCGTCCTGCATCGCCGCATGGAAACTGGTCGGCGATGAGGATGGCCGCAAGGCTGCGCTACTCGCGGCAGACCAGTTGATCGCGCGCTTTCAGCCGATCGGCCGGTTTATCCAGGCCTGGGGCCGCAAGGGCGTCGCGGAAGAATACCGCTACATCATCGACTGCCTGCTCAACCTGCCGCTCCTCTATTGGGCGAGCCGTGAAACGAACGATCCGAAGTATCGCGATATAGCGCTGATGCATGCCCGAACGACGCTAGCAAATTCCATCCGGCCCGATGACTCTACTTATCATACCTTCTACCTGGACCCGGTGACGGGAGCACCTGTCCGTGGCGTGACAAAACAGGGATACAGCGACGAAAGCGCCTGGGCGCGTGGCCAGGCCTGGGGCATCGCCGGGATGGCGGTTTCCTACCGATATGAACGGATCGAAGAATATCGCCAGACCTTCGATCGCTTGCTCGCCTTCTATCTCAGGCGCCTGCCGGTCGATATGGTGCCCTATTGGGACCTCATCTTCTCGGACGAGGACGGCGAGCCCCGTGACAGCTCCTCCGCTTCGATCGTCGCCTGCGGCCTGCTCGAAATGGCTGATCTGGTCGAGCCTGAGACCGCATCGCAATACCGCGAAGTGGCACGCCGCATGATGAAGAGCCTCGTGGATCGCTACGCCGTCAAGGATCCCGCCGTATCGAACGGCCTCGTCCTGCACGGGACTTATTCGAAGAAATCCCCCTACAACACCTGCCGCGGCGAAGGCGTCGACGAGTGCGTCTCCTGGGGAGATTACTATTACATGGAAGCTTTGACGCGCCTTTCGCGCAACTGGTCTTCCTATTGGTGAGAGGACCTGATGGCCAGCATTTCACTCAGGAAACTGAACAAGACCTACGGCGCGCTGACCGTCGTGCACGACATCGATCTCGAAATCGCCGACAAGGAGTTCATCATCCTGGTCGGCCCCTCTGGCTGCGGCAAATCGACGACACTGCGCATGATTGCCGGGTTGGAGGAGATTTCCGGCGGTGAGCTCAAGATCGGCGGCGACGTGATGAACGATGTTCCCTCCAAGGACCGCGACATCGCCATGGTCTTCCAAAACTATGCGCTTTATCCGCATATGACCGTTTACAAGAACATGGCCTTCGGCCTGCAGCTCCGGAAGGCGAAGCGGGACTTTGTCGACAGCCAGGTGCAGGAAGCGGCAAAGATCCTCGATATCACGCATCTGCTGAACCGAAAGCCGAAGGCTCTCTCCGGCGGCCAGCGCCAGCGCGTCGCGCTCGGCCGCGCCATGGTGCGCAATCCGGCCGTCTTCCTGCTGGATGAGCCGCTTTCCAACCTCGACGCGAAGCTGCGCGGCACGATGCGCGCCGAAATCACCAAGCTCCACAAGCGGCTCGACGCGACCTTCATCTATGTGACCCACGACCAGATAGAGGCCATGACCATGGCGGACCGGATCGTGGTGATGAAGGACGGCCATATCCAACAGGTCGATACGCCGCAGAACCTTTATGACCGGCCGATCAACATGTTCGTGGCCGGCTTCATAGGCGCACCGCAGATGAACATGCTGCCATCAGTGATCCAGCGTCGCGGCGATGGTTATCTTGCAGTCTTCGACGGCCGGGAACTGCCGCTGCCGGCACATTTCGACAAGAGCCGCATTGCACCTTACGAAAATCGGGAACTGGTGCTCGGCATCCGCCCGGAAAACTTTCATGAGCTGCCACCGGCCGACATCCCTGCGGAGAACCTGGCTCCGTTCAAGGCGATCGTCGAACTGGCTGAGCCGATGGGCTCGGAAGTGCATCTGAACATGGTAGCGGGCGGACGCGGTCTGATCGCGCGCGTCTCACCGAGGTTCAAGGCAGGAATCGGGGACGAAGTCACGCTCGTCGCCGACATGAGCAATATGCAGTTGTTCGACAAGGAGACGGAGCGCTCGATCCTGTATTGAAGCTCCGCGGGGAGAGGCCATGCAATGGCTGCGCGACATGTGGACAAAGGAAGGACGGGGCATTCCGAAGGATGCCCCAAAGAAGACCGGGCTTGCCCTGTTCGCGGAAATTTTCGCGCGTGAATGGTGGGAAATGGTCAAACTCAACATCCTGTTCATTCTCGCGGCGATGTTCGTCGTGACCCTGCCGGCGGCAATCGCCGCAACTGCGCGTATTTGCGTCGCTTTCGTCGAGGACCGCAATATCTACCTGCTGCGTGATTTCAGCGAAGCATTCATCCGCTATTTCTGGCGCGCCACGGGGTGGGGGCTTGCTTTCACCGTCGCCCTTGGCGTGGGGGCCTACGCGACTGCGAGCTACGCTTCCGCGGCCAGAGATAATCTGGCTTTGGTGGCGCCCTTGACCGTCAGCTTCGTCGTGACTGCCGTCATTGCGGTCATGGCATGTCACGTCATCGTCCTGATGGTGATGCGCGATCTTCCGGCGTTGAGGCTGCTGCGCCTCGCGGCGATTGCCTCAATTATCCGCCCGCTTCCGGCGCTTGCGGCAATCGCCTTTGTATCGGCCCTCTGGCTCGCCCACATCGCCTTCTATCCGGTTTCCGTCTTCATGCCGGCAACGCTGAATTTTT
Organism: Neorhizobium petrolearium; assembly: GCF_029854435.1. Lineage (NCBI taxonomy): Bacteria > Pseudomonadati > Pseudomonadota > Alphaproteobacteria > Hyphomicrobiales > Rhizobiaceae > Neorhizobium > Neorhizobium petrolearium. The sequence continues at coordinate 4,337,519 of NZ_CP123000.1, forward strand.
CACTTGGAATGTTTGCCGTCGCATTCGGCGTTCATCGGGCGACGACGATGGTTCTAGCCCTGCCAATCGCAATGCAAGAGCAACGCGAGCCGCACGCCCGCAACACGACACAAAACATCTAATCCAGAAACACTCAGGGAAGGAGAATCGGAATGTCTTTGGATCATTTTGGGAGAACAATGAAACTTGCCTTGGCCGGACTGGCCTTGGCCACGACGGCCGCGGGTTCTGCGCTCGCACAGCCGGCCGACGCGGTCACACTCAAATGGGCGCTCTGGGATTGGGACAAGGTCGCCTACTACAAGCCGTTGATCGAGGCTTACGAGAAGAAACATCCGAACGTCAAGTTCGAGCCTGTCGATCTCGGCTCGCAGGACTACCAGCAGATGATTTCAACGCAGTTGACCGGTGGATCGAAGGATATCGACATCGTCACGGTCAAGGACGTTCCCGGTTATGCCAACCTGGTGCGCGCCGGTTCGATCAGCGATCTCAGCGGCTTCATGAAGGAGCAGAAGATCGATGCGGAGCCCTTCGGCGGCCTGATCGAGGAACTGACGGTAGATGGCAAGATCTATGCCCTCCCCTTCCGGTCCGACTTCTGGGTCGTCTATTACAACAAGGACATTTTCGACAAAGCCGGCGTGCCCTATCCGACGAATGACATGACCTGGGCGCAGTTTGACCAGATCGCCACCAAACTCACCGGCGGCATGGGCACGAACAAGACCTATGGCGCCCTTTTCCATACCTGGCGCTCGACGGTGCAGCTGCCCGGCATCCTGGACGGCAAGCATACGCTGGTCGATGGCGATTATGCCTTCCTCAAACCCTGGTACGAGCGGGCGCTTGCCCTGCAGAAGGACGGTGTGGTCCCGTCCTATGCGTCGTTGAAAACCTCCAATACCCATTATTCGGCTCTGTTCTTCAACGGAACGATCGGCATGTTGCCGATGGGCACCTGGTTCATCGGCACGCAGATCGCCAAGGTCAATTCAGGCGAGTCCAAGAGCAAGAATTGGGGCATCGTGAAGTATCCGCATCCGGAAGGCGTGCCGGCCGGGACCACCGCAGCGCAGATCTCCGGCCTGGCCGTCAACGCGAATTCCGATCACAAGGAGGTGACGCTTGATTTCATAAAGTTCGTCACCGGGCCGGAGGGGGCGGCAATCATCGCGTCCACCGGTACCATTCCGGCCCAGCGCACAGACGATGTCGGCGAAAAGATCGCGTCCGTTCCCGGCTTCCCGCAGGATGCGAACAGCAGGGCGGCACTTGAGGCTGGCAAGTCCTTCCTGGAAATGGCGGTGAACCCGAACGCGGCAAAGATCGAGGTCGTGCTGAACCGTACGCATGACGCGATCATGACGGACAATATCTCTATCGATGAGGGCCTGACGGAAATGACGGAAGGCGTGAAAGCGATCAAATAACTCCTGCCATGATTGACCGCGGGACTGCTCCTCTCGCGGTCAACTCTCTTTGGACATATTCCTGGATATCGCTCGTGATTTACGATCCCGCTCAGGCCAATCCTCTTTTCGGCAACCCCCTGAAGACCCGTGACGACCTTTCGAGGGCGATCATCGATCTTTTCAAGCCGATCTTGCCTTATTTTTCCGAAGGCGGTGCTCGCGTACGCCTGAGCGCAACCGGCGCTCTCTTCGATAGGGCCGCGGCCGATCTGGAGGGTTTTGCACGACCGCTCTGGGGTATTGTGCCCCTGGTTGCCGGCGGTGGCACTTTTCCGTTCTGGGATCTGTATCGACGCGGCCTCGCAAATGGCACCGACCCCTCCCATCCTGAATACTGGGGCGACGTTGCCGATCGAAATCAGCGGCTGGTGGAACTGGCTGCCATCGGTTTTGCTCTCGCAATGGTTCCGGAGCATATCTGGGAACCGCTGGCCCCAAAAGACAAGGGCACAATCGCAGCCTATCTCGTCAACGCCCGCGAGCGCGAGTTCGTCGACAACAACTGGAAATTTTTCCGCGTGCTGGTCGACCTTGGGCTTGAGCGCGTCGGGGTGGACTTCGACCGGTCGAAAACCACGGCCTACCTCGACGAACTGGAGGCATTCGACATCGGCGACGGCTGGTATCGCGACGGACCGGTGCGCCGGGTCGATCATTACATTCCCTTTGCCATGCATTTCTACGGCCTGATCTATTCCGCCCTGGCGAAAGGCGACGAGGCCCGCAAAACCCGCTTCCGGGAGCGCGCACGAACCTTTTCCAGAGATATTCGCCACTGGTTTGGCCCGGATGGAGCAGCGCTCGCCTTCGGACGCAGTCAGACCTATCGATTTGCCGCCGGCGGCTTTTGGGGAGCACTCGCCTTCTCCGAAGTCGAGGCACTGCCCTGGAGCGAGATCAAGGGCTACTATATGCGGCATATCCGCTGGTGGTCGGACAAACCGATCGCCGATCGTGATGGTGTCCTCTCGATCGGCTACGGCTATCCGAACCTCTTGATGAGCGAGAGCTACAATTCGGCGGGATCGCCTTACTGGGCGCTCAAATTCTTTCTGCCTCTGGCGCTGCCGGCCGATCATCCGTTCTGGACCGCGGAAGAAGCGCCGGCGCCAGAATTTCCACAACCGGTTCCGCTGAAGGGGCCGGGCATGGTCGCCATGCACACGCCTGGAAATGTGGTAATCCTATCGTCCGGACAGCAGCACGACAAGATGCGCGGGGCGAACGAGAAATACTCGAAATTCGTCTATTCGACGCGCTACGCCTTCAATATCGAAGCCGATGACCGGCATTTTGCTGCCGCCAGCTTCGACGGCATGCTTGGATTGTCCGACGACGACGTGCACTTTCGCATGCGGGAGACCTTGGACGAGGCATTGATCGCCGGTGACCGGCTTTATTCGCGCTGGTGTCCCTGGAGCGACGTGGTTGTCGAGACCTGGCTTCTGCCTGCGAATCCATGGCATATACGCGTCCATCGGATCACCACGCCGCGAGGGCTGAAAACCGCCGAGGGTGGCTTTGCCATTGAGCGTGCCGATTTCAATGTGGATCGGGCTGAGCAGTCGGAAGGCCGGGCGATATGGCACGGCCAAAGCGATATCAGCGCCATCATTGACCTTTCACCGAATGTGCGGCGGGCGGGTTTTGCGATGAGCCCTATTGCCAACACGAACCTGATTCATGCGAAAACGCTGCTGCCGCAATTGCGCGGCGACATCCCCGCAGGTACGACGGTATTGGCGACCGCCGCTATGGCACTTCCCGTCGGCGATGATGCGACGAGATCGCTCCACGCTTCACTCATATGTCCTGACATCGGCGAGCTTGAGCAGCTCTTTCTCCGGAGAGGTTCACCCGTTTCTGCGTTCAAACTCGAGTTATAGGCTCTTGGTAGAAACGCAGAAGACCCGGCCAAATGCAAAGCGCGGACGTCAGGACCGACGCTTTGCGACGCGAAAGGAAAAGACATGACCGCCACCGTTCAAACGCGCCATGCAATCCACTACAGCCAGTCCGAACGTATGACAGGCGCAGAGATCAGGGAAAACTTCCTGATCGAGACGCTTTTCGTCCCAGGAAGCCTCCAGGCGGTCTATACCCATTATGATCGGATGCTCGTTGCCGGTGCCATGCCCACGAACGGTCGGCTGATCGTCGGCGAAGAACTGGCAAAGCTCGTCGGGACCGATTATCTACTGGAGCGCCGTGAGCTCGGTCTTATCAATATCGGTGGCCCGGGCCGCGTCATGGCCGATGGCACGACTTGTGATCTCGAACCCATGGACGGGCTTTATCTCAGCCAGGGAACGCAGGAAATCGCCTTCGAAAGCGTTGACCCGTCGACACCTGCAAAATTCTATATCAACAGCGCGCCAGCTCACACGAGCTTTCCATCGCGGATCGTCAGCAGAATGGACGCGATCGAGAACGATCTCGGGGACGGCGCCACCTCGAACAAGCGCAAACTTTACCAGTATCTCCATCCGAAGGTTCTGCCGACCTGCCAGCTCCTGATGGGACTGACACGGCTCGAAACCGGCAGCGTCTGGAATACCATGCCGGCCCATCTGCATGATCGCCGCATGGAAGCCTATCTCTATTTTGACCTGCCGGAAAACGCGTTCGTCGTGCATCTGATGGGACGCCCCGAGGCCACGGAGCATCTGATCGTCAGAAGCGAGCAGGCTGTCCTTTCTCCGCCGTGGTCAATCCATTGCGGCGCAGGCACCTCTGCCTATGCTTTCATCTGGAGCATGGCAGGAGACAATCAATCCTTCACCGACATGGACATGGTCGACATGAAGAGCCTTCGGTAGGAAATAGCGTGGGCTGTTGAAAGAGCGAACCTTCGCCTTCGTCGGATAAGACGCACGGACAGGGACAGGGAACTGATCCTTCCACGGCTTGATTCGGCTGGGGCGCTGCCGCTTGCCAACTTCTCCAGTATCAGAATGATTTTCTTAACCTTTGCGACCTTTATAGATTTTGTTTGATCCGAAGCGGCGCTTGAGGTACCTCTTTTCGCGCCGAGGTGATTTTTGAAATTTTATCGCGGGGACATCATGACGGCGATCACTTACGCCCCTTTTCGGAGGGCAGCTTGCCTGGTTGGATTCGCCCTTCTGGCTGGCTGCACGTCGTCTCAGACGACATCGTCAATCACCAAGGATTCCGTGAAGACGAATACCGCGTCGATTGAAAGCGCGAAGCAGGTGTACACCTATACCGCAACTGACCGCGAATGCTTGAAACGGGCGATGTATTTCGAATCCAAGCGGTCAAGCAAAGACGGCTTCATGGCCGTCGGCAGTGTGGTGATGAACCGCCTGACTTCCGGTGCTTATCCGGAGACGATTTGCGGCGTTGTTTCGCAAGAGAAGCAATTCGCGCCGGGCGTGATGACACGCGTGATGAAAGAAGAAACGGCGCCTGAACTGAATGCTGCTGCAGACGCCATCCTTCGAGGCGAACGAAATCCCGAAGTGAAGGAAGCCATGTTCTTCCATCAGGATGGGCTGAAATTCCCTTACGACAACATGCACTATGTGACCGTGGCCGGTGGCAATGCGTTTTACGAGAAACGCGACGACGAAGGTGATCTGCAGACCCCTGCCCCAAAGCCGGCGGATGAATATATCCTCGCCTTCGCGCCGCATCTTGCCGCCTCGCCAAGCATGGTGGCCGTGAACGATGTCGGAGCAACAGCCACGCAGGCAGAAGGGGATGATCTCGTGCTTCCGCTTGATGCCCCGGTTCCCATTCAACGACCCCAGCCTGCGAGCATGTCCGCCACAGGGCAGATGGCTCTGGCTCAGCCGGAAGTGTGGTCCTTGCGCCCCGCCGGAAAGTGATCTGGCGCCGGGCCAAGTCAGGGCTTGCTTCCGTGGCTGTGGACATCTTCCCGGACAGGTAACGTCCCGATTGCCTCGCCGATTTGCTGGCCATAGAAAGTCATGCGCCACTTTAAGGGGAAGCTGGCGGAATATTTCGGGGGCTAGTCAATGAATTCGCGTTTTTCTTGCGTGGCCGCACTCGGTGTGCTGGCCATGATCATGGTCGGCTGTACGACGACGGAAGAAGCCAACCAGGCGATCCAGTCCAAGTGGATCGGCCAGCCGGTCGATTCCTTCTTCACCTATTACGGGCCGCCCGTTTCGTCTTTCCCGCTGAACGACGGCGGAACGATCTATACCTGGGTCGGCGGCGAGACGACGCGTTATATTCCAGCCCAGTATCAGACACCGCAACCCGCCAAACAGGATGCGAACCGGGTTATGCGCACGACGACGGAAACGCAGAAAAAGGCGGATGGCAGCACCGTCACGACCACCAAAACCTCGTCCTTCGGCATTTCGGCTCAACCGGCCGCGCCACAGATGATTTCGCCGGCCCGCACCGAGGATCTCTTCTGCGAACTGCAGATTACAACCGGCGCCGACAAGATCATCCGCATGCTGCGCGCGACGAAAGACACCGATGGCGAAGGTTTCAGCTTCTCGCGCTGCGCCGAAGTGATGGGTGTCAAGAAGTAGGCCGCATCAACGCAGCCTTACATGTTCCATCCGAAAGCCAAGGCCGATGAGGCGTCCTGCCAGATGGGCAAGCACTGGCCATCGGGCAATGCCGCGGATAAAGGCGGGCGGGCCTTTTCGTCTCTGCTCGTCCGCCTGATCGGCGCGGCGGCGGCTGCGCATCATCAGCTGCAACTTCTGTGTCGCTTTGGTCGGAAAGCCGCGGCGTTTTTCCACGGCCGCCAGATCGGCATCGGAAAGGCGGTTTTCCCCTAATGGAGCCGCCAGGATGTTGGCTGCCGCCACGGCATCCTGGATTGCCAGGTTAACGCCGACACCGCCGATCGGCGACATCGCATGTGCCGCATCGCCGATGCAGATGAGTCCCGGTCGCCACCACTGTTTCAGTCTGTCGATGCGGACGGTGAGCAAGCTCGTATCGTCGAATGTCCGGATTTCCTGCATGCGGTCCGCCGGCAGCGGCGAAACATCGATCACCATCTGGCGGAAGACCTGGATGCCTTTCTCGCGGATTTCGGCAAGCGTTCCCTTGCGGATGACATAGCCGCATTGCCAATAGTCACCGCGATCGATCAGCACGAAGCCCTGTCGCGGACCGGCATGCCCCATCACTTCGTTTGGATCGCCTGGCTGTTTCGAAAGCTTCATCCAGACCACCTCGCTCGGAATGCCGAAACTTTCGACGATGAGCCCCGCCTTCTCCCGCACTACCGAGTTCCGGCCGTCTGCACCTATAACGAGCCTGGAATGGACGGTGAGACTGCCTTCGGTCGTTTCTGCCACGAGGCCTGAAATCCGATTACCCTCTTCCAACAGTTCCGTGACCTTTGCATTCATGATCAGCCGGAAATTCGGATATCCCTGCGCTTGAGCTGCAAGGAAGCTCAGGAAATCCCATTGCGGCATGAAGGCGATGAAGCGGTTCTTCACCGGCAGGCGGGAAAAATCGGCGATGGTAATCGTTCGGCCCGCCATTTCAGCGGACAATTTCGGCGCCCGCGTATGCGGCAGTTTCAGGAACTCGTCGATGAGGCCGAGTTCCTGCATCACTTCCATGGTCGACGGGTGAATCGTGTCGCCGCGAAAATCCCGCAGGAAATCGCCATGCTTCTCTATCACCACGACATCGACCCCCGACCGCGCCAGCAGATAACCGAGCATCAGGCCCGCCGGCCCGGCTCCTGCGATCACGCATGTGGTCTTTATTTCCTGTCTCGCACTCATGACCTATTTCGCTTGAAGTCACTTCCCGGATCAAGCAGCACTTGGTCGCGGCCTGATGAAATTCAAGCCTTGTGAGCTGCGACTTTCGCTTGTAGACCTGCGGCAGCTTTATGAAACGGAAGATATCATGGCCGGTACCGGCAAACGCCGCATCAGCATTCTTGGCTCCACAGGCTCGATCGGCGTCAACACGCTCGATGTCGTGGATCAGCTCGGCGGTCGTGAGGCTTTTGACGTCGTTGCGATCACCGGCAATGCCAATATCGCCCTCCTGGCCGAACAGGCTAAGGCCTGCGGCGCGAGACTGGCCGTTACTGCCGATGACGCTCAATATTCTGCCCTGAAGGACGCGCTTGCGGGCAGCGACATTGAAGTGGCCGCCGGGCGCGACGCACTGATCGAAGCGGGCGCGCGGGATTCCGACTGGGTCATGGCGGCAATCGTGGGCACTGCGGGGCTCGCACCGACGCTGGCCGCCGCACAACGAGGCGCCGACATCGCCCTTGCCAACAAGGAGTGCCTGGTCTCTGCCGGTGAGCTTTTTATCAACGCGGTTGCCGAAGGCGGCGGGCGGTTGATTCCGGTCGACAGCGAGCACAGCGCAATCTTTCAGTCGCTGGAAGACGACCAGCATCATGCCGTGGAACGCATCGTTCTGACTGCATCAGGCGGCCCCTTCCGCACCTGGACACGCGAGGCGATGGCGGGCGTTACGGTAGAGACCGCCCGTGCCCATCCTAACTGGTCGATGGGATTGAAGATCTCGATCGGCAGTGCCTCCATGTTCAACAAGGCTTTGGAGATGATCGAGGCGAAACACCTCTTCGATCTGAAGCCGGACCAGATCGAGGTGATCGTCCATCCTCAATCGGTCATCCATTCCATGGTCGGGTACACGGACGGCTCGGTGCTTGCCCAGCTCGGCTGCCCGGACATGCGCACCGCGATCGGTTATGCGCTCACTTATCCGAACCGGCCGAAGCTCAATGTCGAACGGCTGGATTTCGCGAAACTCGCACGTCTCGATTTCGAAGCCCCGGACGAAGTGCGCTTCCCTGCACTGCGGCTCGCGCGAACGGCGCTTGAACGCGGCGGCATACAGGGCGCAGCCATGAATGCAGCAGAAGAGACCTCCTTCCACGCCTTCTGTGCCGGCCGCATCGGCTTCCTGAATATGGCCGACATTACCGAACAGGTGATGGACAGCATGGCAGATTACGGCGCAGCCACGACCATGGACGAGGTTTTCGCGGCGGATGCAGAAGCCCGCAGGCGGGCCGGTGAAATCATCGCGAAAAATGAAATGGCCGCATAAGCGGCCATTTGGCTTATCCGATTTTCAGACCGGTCACGCGACGTGCCTTGCCAGCGCACAACGCGACCAGAGCTGGTGCAGCGAGCCGACCAGATGCTCGATATCGGCATCCGAATGCAGCGGAGTCGGAGTGATGCGCAAGCGTTCGGTCTTCTTTGCCACGGTCGGGTAGTTGATCGGCTGGACATAGATGTCGCAGGTATCGAGCAGGATATCCGAAATCCATTTGCACTTTGCAGCATCGCCAACCATGACCGGCACGATATGGCTGGGATTGTGCATGTGCGGAATGCCGCGCTGGTCGAGCATGGTGCGCAACTTGCGAACGCGATCCTGATGACGGACGCGCTCGAAGGGGCTTGCCTTCAGATGCCGGATCGAAGCAAGCGCACCGGCAGCCAATGTCGGCGGCAGTGCCGTCGTAAAGATGAAGCCGGAGGCGAAAGAGCGAATGAAATCGCAAAGTGCTGTGGAGGCAGCGATATAGCCACCCATCACACCGAACGCCTTGCCAAGCGTCCCCTCGATGACCGTCAGCCGATCCATCAGGCCTTCGCGCTCGGCAATGCCGCCGCCACGCGGGCCATACATGCCGACCGCATGCACTTCATCGAGATAGGTCATCGCTCCGTATTTGTCGGCCAGATCGCAGATTTCCTTGATCGGGGCAATATCACCGTCCATCGAGTAGACGGATTCGAAGGCGATCAGTTTCGGCGCGCTCGGATCGGCGGCCGCGAGCTTCGCCTCCAAGTCATCGAGATCGTTGTGCTTCCAGATCACCCGTTCGCATTTGGCGTAGCGGATGCCCTCGATCATCGACGCATGGTTTAGCGCATCGGAGAAAATGATCAGCCCTGGGATCTTCTGGCCGAGCGTTCCAAGCGTTGCCCAGTTGGACATATAGCCCGAGTTGAAGATCAGGCCCGCTTCCTTGCCATGCAGATCGGCAAGCTCGCGCTCGAGGAGAACGTGGTAGTGCGTCGTTCCAGAAATATTCCGGGTGCCTCCCGCACCCGCGCCACAGTGATCGATGGCTTCCTTCATCGCCTCGATCACGGCGGGATTCTGGCCCATGCCGAGATAGTCGTTGGAACACCAGACGGTTACTTCCTTCGGACCGTCGGGAGTGTGGCGTGTGGCGCGCGGGAAATTGCCACGATGCCGTTCGAGATCGGCGAACACCCGATAACGACCCTCCGTGTGAAGCCCGTCCAGTTCGCTCTTGAAAAATGCCTCGAAATCCATGTCACACTCCAGAACCTGCTTTGGTTTTGGTTTCAGTCGCGCTTTTCGTCAACCCCGCGATGCGTGATAAAACCCACCTGCGGCAAAAGGCCCGTATTTTTGAATTATTCCAATAAAAGACTTAGCCAGTATCGGCAATGTCATAATTGATCCACGTCAATGAGGAAGGAAAGAGCAGCGCCTGCGCTCCTTCCTTTCCGGTTCGGATCGCGACTGGTTATCAACCCGCAGCAACGACGGCTCGTTTCGCCATGACCTTCACGAGGTTGGCGCGATACTCCGCATTGGCATGCAGGTCCGAGAGAAGATTGGACGAATCCACCGCGATGTTCGACAGAGCATCGGCTGACCAGTCGGAAGCAAGCGCCTGTTCGAAGCCCGAATGGCGAAAGACACCGTTCGAGCCGGCGCCGGTCACGGCGACACGCACGCCACTGGACGTCTTTGCCACGAAGACGCCGGCCATCGCGAAGCGCGAGGCCGGATTGTTGAACTTCGCATAACCTGCCTTTTCCGGCGCATCGAAGGAGACGGCGGTCACAATCTCGTCATCCTCAAGGGCGGTCTCGAATAGGTCCGTGAAGAACTCATCCGCCGCGATCGAACGTCGGTCGGTAATCACCGTCGCAGCAAGGCCAAGTAAGCCAGCCGGATAATCCGCCGCCGGATCGTTATTGGCAATCGAGCCCCCGATCGTGCCCATATGGCGCACATGCGGGTCTCCGATATGGCTTGCGAGCTCGCAGATCGCAGGGCAAATGGAACGAATTTCACGGGAACCGGCGACATCGGCATGCGGCGTGGCGGCGCCGATCGTCACCTTGCGGCCGTCGATCGAAATCCCGCGCAGAGCCGCGATATGCCGGAGATCGATGAGATCGGTCGGCGCGGCGAGCCGCTGCTTCATGGTCGAGATCAGCGTCATGCCGCCGGAGAGATATTTACCCTCCTCATGCGCGGCGCGGAGTTTGACGGCATCTTCCACGGAGGAAGCCCGGTGATAGCTGGTTGCATACATTGTCCATTCCTCCTCAATGAGCCGCGTGCATCGCCTGCCAGACCTTCATCGGGGTCGCTGGCATGGTAAGCCCGTTATTGCCGATCGCATCGGTGATGGCGTTGATCAGCGCCGGCGGCGAGCCGATCGCACCTGCCTCACCACATCCTTTGATACCGAGCGGATTATTTGGGCAAGGCGTGTTCTGGTGCGACAGCTTGAAGGACGGCAGGTCGTCGGCGCGCGGCATGGCGTAATCCATGAAGCTCGCCGTCAGGAGCTGACCGTTCGAATCATAGTGCACAGCCTCGAGCAGCGCCTGGCCGATGCCTTGGGCCAAACCGCCATGCACCTGGCCCTCTACAATCAGCGGATTGATGATATTGCCGAAGTCATCGGCGGCGACGAACTGGATGATGTCCGTCTCGCCGGTTTCCGGATCGATCTCGACCTCCGCGATATAGCAGCCGGCCGGGAAGGTGAAGTTGGCCGGATCGTAGAAAGCCGTTTCTTTAAGCCCGGGCTCCATACCGGCCGGCAGGTTATGGGCCGTATAGGCGGCGAGCGCCACCTGGAACCAGGGCAAGGCTTTATCCGTACCGGCGATCTTCAACTCGCCGTTTTCGATCACGACATCCTGCTCGTCCGCCTCCATCAGATGCGCCGCGATCTTCTTTGCCTTGGCCTCGACCTTGTCGAGTGCCTTGACGATCGCCGACATGCCGACTGCGCCGGAGCGGGAACCATAGGTGCCCATGCCCATCTGCACCTTGTCGGTATCGCCATGAACGATGTTGATGCTGTCGATCGGCACGCCGAGTCGGCCGGCGACGAGCTGGGCAAACGTGGTTTCGTGACCTTGGCCGTGGCTATGGGAGCCGGTCAGAACCTCAATCGTTCCGACCGCATTCACCCGTACTTCCGCCGATTCCCAAAGACCGACACCTGCGCCGAGCGAACCGACCGCCTGCGACGGTGCAATACCACAAGCTTCGATATAACAGCTCATACCGATGCCGCGCTTCTTGCCACTGGCTTCCGACTGTGCCTTACGGGCAGCAAAGCCGTTCCAGTCGGCCGCCTGCATCGCAGCTTCGAGCGAAGCTTCGTAATCGCCGGTGTCGTAATTCATGATCACCGGCGTCTGATAGGGGAAGGAACGGATAAAATTCTTCCGCCTCAGTTCAGCCGGCGAGACGCCGAGCTCGCGCGCCGCCGTCTCGATTGTGCGCTCAAGCAAGTAGGTGGCTTCAGGGCGCCCGGCGCCGCGATAGGCATCGACCGGCACGGTATTGGTATAGACGGTGCGGACATTGGCATGAATCGCCGGGATCGCATATTGGCCGGAAAGCAACGTCGCATAGAGATAGGTCGGCACGGCCGAGGAGAAGAGCGACATATAGGCGCCGAGATTGGCAATCGTGTCGACCTTCAGCGCCGTGATGCGGTTGTCCGCATCGAAGGCCATCTTCACCTTGGAAATATGGTCACGGCCGTGGGCGTCGGTAAGGAAGGCTTCTGTGCGGTCGGAAGTCCATTTCACCGGCACTCCGGTCTTTTTCGAAGCCCACAGGCAGACAATCTCTTCTGGATAGATGTAGATCTTCGAGCCGAAACCGCCGCCCACATCCGGCGCGATGACGCGCAGCTTGTTTTCCGGCGCGACATTGTAGAACGCACTCATGACAAGGCGAGCCACGTGCGGGTTCTGGCTCGTCGTATAGCAGGTGTAGTGGTCTTCGGCCGCATCATAGATGCCGAGCGTGGCGCGCGGCTCCATCGGGTTCGGCGAAAGCCGGTTGTTGACGATCTCGATCTCGGTGACATGCGCGGCCGACGCGATCGCCCGGTCGGTCGCATCCGGATCGCCGAGCTGCCAGTCGAAGATCAGGTTGTTTGATGCTTCCGGGTGGAGCTGCGGCGCTCCAGCCTCCAGCGCTGCGGTCGCCTCGGTGACGGCCGGAAGCAGCTCATAGTCGATGACGACGGCTTCCGCCGCATCGCGGGCCTCACCGATGGAATCCGCCACGACGATCGCAACCGCATCGCCCACATAGCGCACGGTTTCAGCGGCGAGCGGCCGCCATGCGCCCATTTTCATCGGTGAGCCATCCTTCGAATGGATCATCCAGCCGCAGATGAGATTGCCGATGCCATCGGCCTGCAGCTGCTTGCCGTCCAGCACATCGATGACGCCCGGCATGGACTTCGCGGCACTCGCATCGAAGCTCTTGATCCTGGCATGCGCGTGCGGACTGCGAATGAAGTAGGCGGATTTCATGCCGGGGACGATCATGTCGTCCGTATAGCGCCCCTTGCCGGTCAGGAAACGCTTGTCTTCCTTGCGGGTTACGCGTGCACCGATTCCTTCAACACCCATTTTCATCTCCTCCAGAAATGAGCGAATAGCCAATAGGAAGTAGCGAATAGAGGGAGTTCGAGTAGCGACGGGCCAAACCAGCGGCCAATTCGCTATTCGCTACTCCCTATTCGCTTGCCTTCACTCCGCCGCTTGACGGCCCGATGCCATTTCGGCATCGGCGGCGAGGATGGCCTTGACGATATTGTGGTAACCGGTACAGCGACAGATATTGCCTTCCAGCCCTGCGCGGACCTTCTCTTCTGTCAGCGAACCGCCTTCACGCTTGATCATGTCGACCGCCGTCATCACCATTCCGGGCGTGCAGAAGCCGCATTGAAGTCCGTGGTGCTCCTTGAAGGCCGCCTGCACCGGATGCAGTTCGCCCTGGCCGGCCAGCCCCTCAATCGTTGTGATCGTTGAACCGGAAGCCTGTACCGCGAGGATGGAACAGCTTTTGACCGAATGGCCGTCCATATGGATGACACAAGCGCCGCACTGGGTCGTGTCGCATCCCACATGCGTTCCGGTCAAACCAAGTTTTTCGCGGATGAAGTGCACGAGCAGGGTGCGATCCTCGCATTCGCCGCTCATCGTGCGGCCGTTCACGGTCAGCGTCACTTTCGTCATCATTTTCCTCCTCGCATCTCTCCCGGATACGGGCATCATCATTTGCTTTTTTACGGAGAGGATCAACTGCTACTTTCTATGGAAACGTCAATTATTTGGTCGGCCTCGGAACCCGTCTTGACGCTTCCACGAGCGATTCGAGGACAAATTCCTCAAAGAAATGAAGGCGGCATATGGACTCTTCTACATCGCACCCTATTGTTCCCGCGATAGTGCTGGAGCTTGCTGGCGGATGCCGCGGAAGGGCCGGCCATAATAAGACATAAGGAGAAATGTCATGAAGAAAGCCATCGTGCTTCTGATGCTTGGCGCATCGCTCGCGAGTTGCACCGCAACTGAACAAGGCGCTGGCATCGGCGCTGCATCGGGTGCCGTGATCGGTGGCCTCGCGACAGGCAACGTCCGCGGTGCGGCTGTCGGCGCCGCGATCGGCGGCGTATCGGGTGCATTGATCGGCTCCGTCGCCGAACAGCCCGGTCAGTGCTACTATCGCGACCGCTATGGCCGTCGCTATGTCGACGATTGCCCGCGCGGTTACCGATAAACGCTCGGATTGCCGGCGGAATGTGTGGCCCCGGAGCACGCTTCGGGGCTTTTTCTTTCATGAAATCATCGCGAAGGACAGACAAGGGGTACCCCGCCCCTTCTTTTGCCGTTAGATAGGTTTTGTTGGGGGCTATGAGGACTCAAAGCCGAGGCGTCGACAGTTAATTTGCGTATGCGAAACAAAAGTACGGGGCGGGAAAAGGACCGGAAGCTGAGGGGAGCAGGCATCGTCGCAATGCTCGTCGCCGCCTTTCTGTTTGCTCCGCCGCTCGCAAACGATGCCTACGCCTTCAAGATATTCGGCATAACGCTCTTCGGGGATGAAGAGGAGACGGTCGAGGTCATCGATCCTGTCCGGTACGACGTGACACTCGAGACGGGAGATGCGGACAAGGATCTCAAGGAGCGCCTCGAAAATGCGGCGTCGCTCGTCACCGACGAGAAGCAGCCCATCTCCGGCGATCTTGGTGTCATCATCAAGGCACGGGAAGACCGCGACCGACTGATCGCCGTTCTTTATGAAGAAGCGCGTTACGGCGGCACCGTACATATTTCCGTCGACGGCACCGACATAGACAGCTTGCCACCCAATCCGACCTTCAATCACGCGGCGCCGGTTCCGGTGACGGTTCGCATCGCCCCCGGTCCGGTCTTCAAGCTTGGCTCAGTGCGTTTTGAAGGAGATGCCGTCGGACGCGATCCCGCAAAATACGACCTGGTTCCCGGCGGAAAAGCCGGATCTCGCCTCATCCTCAAAGCCGGCGAGCAGCTTCTCGTCGATCTGAAGGATGAGGGCCGGCCGCTTGCAAAGCTTACCGAGCGACAGGTAACCGCCGATCACAGGACGAATACCATCGATGTCGTGCTTGGTGCTGTCGGTGGTCCCATGGCGCCTTTCGGTGCGGTGGCCGTCAAGGGCTCGCGCACCGTCGATGCCGCCTTCATCAGCCGTTATTCGCGGCTCGACAGAGGCGGGCGCTATTCGCCGGAGCAACTGAAGAAGGCGAATGACCGCCTGCGCGAGCTCGGTGTCTTTTCGAGCGTGACGATCCGCGAGGCGGATAGACTCGCTCCGAATGGTTCGCTGCCGCTGACGATCGAGGTTTCAGAAGGCAAACATCGTTATTTCGGCTTCGGCGCCGAATACTCCTCGATCGACGGAATCGGCCTTGAAGGCTATTGGGGTCATCGCAATCTGTTCGGCGAGGCCGAATCGCTGCGTATCGAGGGCAAGGTGTCCGGCATCGGAGCCACGACCGATCTCGGCACCTACGACTACTCCGCCGGCATCATATTCACCAAACCCGGTGCCTTCGTGCCCGAGGCTACTTTCGAATCCCGTCTCGAAGCCAAGAGCGAGACGCCGGATGCCTACGAGGCGCAATCGATCACCTATTCGGCCAGCATTGCTTATGAATTGAACGAAAGAGACAAGCTCACCGGCGGCGGCGAAGTGGCCTGGATCAATACCGATGACGCATTCGGCAAGAACCAGTACCTCACGGTCAGTCTGCCGGTCGGTTTCGAACGAGACGCCCGCGATAACAAGCTCGACCCTACAGAAGGTTATCACGCCACGCTTGCGGCAAAGCCCAGCTATGAGCTTCTGGACGGCACGGTCTTCTCCTCATTCGAAGGTTCGATCTCCGGCTATCTCGGCTTCGGGGAAGAAAATGGCATCGTGCTCGCGGGCCGGCTTGCGGCCGGTACATTGGTCGGTGCCGACGATCTTGAAAGCATTCCGGCGACACGCAGATTCTTCGCCGGAGGCGGTGGATCGGTGCGCGGTTATGCCTATCGGGAAATTTCGCCCTATAACAGTGCCGACGAGCCGACGGGCGGGCGATCCTATACGCTGGGCTCTTTCGAAGTACGGGTAAAAGTGTCAGAGAGTATCGGCATTGTACCTTTTATCGATGTCGGTACCGTGTCGACCGGAATCATGCCTGATTTTTCTGATATACGCGCGGGAGCGGGGATTGGCGTACGATATGCCACGCCTTTTGGGCCGCTCCGACTTGACGTCGCAATTCCGTTGCAGCGTTACGATGGCGGCAGCCAATACGGGATCTATGCTGGTATAGGACAGGCATTCTGAAAGGCAGATGGAAAGGTAGCATATCGGGCATGACGCTGATGGTTCGCCTGCTGAAATGGGTTGTGAAAGCCGTGCTTGGCGCGGCCGCGATCCTGTTCGTCATGGCGCTTGGTGTTCTCCTTTTCGTGGCGCTCACTCCCGTTGGCGGACGGGTGGCGGCAGACCGAATCTCCGCAATTGTTTCCACCCCGGACCGAACCATCACCTTTTCGCGGCCGGAGGGCCTTTTGACCGGCGATCTGCGGATCGACACGCTTACCCTTTCCGACAAGGCAGGGCCTTACGCCCAGATCGGCGGCATCAAGGTTGACTGGTCACCAACGGCGTTGGCCGGAGGTGTTTTCCGTGCCGAACGTATTTCCGCCGAGACCGTGAATTTCATCCGTCCGCCGCGGCCCTCGAACACTCCGGAAGCACCTCAAACGACTTCGAGTTCTTCAGGATCCCCTCTCCCGATCGGCATCCGCGTCGCACAGATCGACCTGCCGGACATCAATCTCTCTCAGGCGCTTTCCGGACGGGATTTCTCCCTCTCGGTCAAGGGCTCGATAGATGCGACCGGACCCGACATCTCGCTCGATTTGCAGGCAACCCGGAAGGATGAGCCGGATGCAAAGGCATCCGCCGATGTGGTCTACGCCCCCTCCGAGAATCGTCTGACACTGAAAGCCGCTGTCTCCGAGCCGCAAGGTGGTCTGCTTGCCCGCCTCCTGCGCCTGCCGGGCGCGCCTGCGGTGGAACTGGCGCTCGACGGCGAAGGTCCGCTTTCCGATTGGGCCGGCAAATTGCAGGGCAGCGTCGGCGGCACCCCGGTCATCGCCGTCGACGGCAAGCACATGCTCATCGAGGACGGCAGGCACCGCGTCGAGGTGACTGGCGGCGGCCAGCTCGCAACCCTGTTGCCGCCCGCGTTCCGGCCTCTGTTCGACGGCACGACCGATATCAATGTCGCCGCAATCTATGCCGACTCCGGCCGCGTCGACATCGAACGCGGCAACCTCACCTCGGGCGCCGTGAAGATTTCCGCACAGGGGGTCTGGGATCCAACGGGCGACAACAGCCTCACTGCGGGTCTCGCCGGCACCAACGGTCCGGTAGCCTTCGTCTGGCCGATCAGCGGTCAGGAGAGCCGGTTTTCTTTCGAGAGCATCAATTTCACCCTGACGGGTGCCGCATCCTCGGCCCGCTTCAACGCAACGGCTGCCTTGAGCGCCGCCGAACTGCCGCAAGGTCGCTTCGGGCAAATCCGTCTGCAGGCGGAAAGCGAGGATCTCAATCTCATCGATCGCGCAGGCAGTATCCGCAGCCGGTTCACCGTTGCTCGCACGGACTTTACAAACGATAGCCTCGATCGAATCATCGGCGGGCCTGTGACGCTGGATGCGCCGCTCAGGCTCGCGCCGCCGGCGATCGGCCTCGACGCGGCGACCTTTGACAGCGCCAATGTCAATGGCACACTTTCTGGCGCCTATGACATGTCGAAGCAGGCTGTCACTGGTAATTTCCGTGTCTTCGCAAACCCTGCCGTGCTGCCGGCCGCGCTGGTCTCGAAGTTCGAGGGCAAACTTTCGGCCGAAGGTTATGTCAACGCGGCGACCGACGGCCGTGGCCGTGTAAGCCTCGAAAACTTCGTGATGCGCTCCAATGCAGTTGAGGCGAATGGTAACGTTGTTCTCGAAAACCAGACCGTGACCGGCCACCTTGCCGGCCGCATGCCGGACTTGAAGCGCTGGCTGCCCGAAGGCGAGGGCGCTGCGGGGTTCGACATCGCTGTCAACGGCCCGCTCGCCGCAATGGGCGTGAAGGCCGTTCTCAATTCCGCGGACGCACGTCTCGTCGGCCGCAAGCTCCAGAACATGAGCGTTGTCTTCGACGGTACCGCCGACCCGAACGCACCCAGGGGCAAGTTGACGGCCACGGGCTCGTTGGACGGCCAGCCGATCCGCGCCAACGCCGATATAATCTCGACACAGGGCCGTACGAGCGCACCGTCAATCAGCGCCGAGGTCGGCCCCAACAAACTCAATGGTGCGTTGAGCTTCTCACCCGATTTCCTGCCGGAAGGCCAGTTGAACTTCGATTTTCCGGATGTCTCGATGCTTGCCGCACTCGCCGCCCAACAGGCCCAGGGCGATCTCCGCGGCTCCGTGACTTTCAGCAATACGGATGGCCGGGCCGGCGCCGCAATCCGGGCCTCCGGCAATGCGCTTCGCCGCGGTTCGATCGAGATCGTCCAGCCGAACATCGATCTTGCCATTCCGGACATAAAGGCGATTGCGGCCGAGGGCACCGTGCGCGCCGCCCGCATCGGCGCCGGATCCGTTGGCGTCAGCGACATCAACCTTGACGTCAGCCATAGCGGCAGCAGGACAGGCTTCAACCTCACCGCCCAATACGACAATGCGCCGCTCAATGCCGTTGGTGATGTCCAGACCGATGGCGAGATCTCGGTGGGCATAGAGAATTTCACCGCCTCGCCACGCAACATCCCGGTTCGGCTTGCCGCCCCCACCCGTATTGCCATCGCCAATGGTGGTGCGCGGCTTGCCGGACTAACGCTCGCGACCGGCAGCGGCAGCGTCACCGTTAACGGCACTGCGGGCTCATCCCTCGACCTGACGGCCAATATCAACGCACTGCCTGCGAACCTGCTCAATGCCTTCGTTCCGGCGATCAACGCTGCCGGCACGATCTCCGGCACCGTGAACGCCACGGGGTCCACGTCCGCTCCTGCCATCCGCTATGATCTTGAATGGAATGATGCACAGCTTCGCCAGACGCGCGATGCTGGCATCAGTCCGTTTCGCCTCGAAGCAAGCGGAAGCTTTGCCAATGGGACGATCGCACTAGACACCACCCGCCTGACGGGGTCCGACGGCCTCGACCTGTCCGCCGCCGGCCGCGTTCTCCTTCAGAACGGTGTTCCGGCTCTCGACATCAACGCCCGTGCCAATGCGGTGCCCGCAAGCCTGATCAACGCCTTCGCGCCGAACCTGGGCGCCCGCGGCACAATTTCCGGGACAGTCACCGCAACCGGGACGCCGGAAGCGCCTGCCGTCCGTTACGATCTTCGCTGGGCCGATGCCGGCGTCAGCCAGACCGCATCTGCGGGGCTGGCACCACTGAACGTCACGGCAAACGGGACTTTCCAGAATGCTGCAGTCACCGTAGATACCAGACTTTCGGGTGGCGGTGGCATCTCGCTTGCGGGCCGCGGTTCGGTTTCACTGGCTGGCGAAAAGCCTCTCAACCTCAAATTCAACGGGCAATTGCCCTTCTCCATCCTCGCCGGCCAGCTTGCCGCTCAAGGCTTCGTGCTGGAAGGTACCGGCAATATCGATCTGGCAATCGGCGGCACGGCTTCGGCGCCGGCGATCACTGGCACGGCCTCCTCATCCGGCGCACGGCTTGTCGACGTGCGGCGCAACCTTGCCGTTACTGATCTTGCCGCCAATATCTCCTTCAACGGTAACAACGCCAATATTTCCCAGCTCTCCGGCGAGCTCTCAGGCGGCGGCAGCATCTCGATCCAGGGCTCGGTCGGCATTACGCCCGGCTCCGGCTTTCCGGCCGATCTGAGGATCACGCTGGCGCGGGCAACCTATGCGGACGGGACCCTCTTTGCCGCAACGGCCGACGGCGCCTTGACCCTGACCGGCCCGCTGACGTCAGGCCCCGTCCTTGGTGGCCGGGTAACGCTGACCAAGGCAGCGATCACCGTGCCTGCTCGGCTCCCGACCTCGCTTGCGGAAATAGACATCCATCACCGCAATGCCCCACCCGATGTGCTGCGACAGATGGAGGAACTCCGTCCCAGGGAGGCAACCGGCAGTTCGAGGCCGATCGCCCTCAATCTGCAGATCAGCGCTCCCAACGGCATCTTCGTCCGCGGTCGCGGTATCGATGCGGAACTCGGCGGTGACCTGACCATAACCGGCACAGCAGTAGATCCCATCGTCTCCGGCGGTTTCGAAATGCGCCGTGGACGCATCGTCATCCTCGCCAAGCGGCTCGATTTCACGGAAGGTGAAATCACCTTCGGCGGCGGGCTGATCCCGGTCCTGAACATGGAAGCCAGCACGACCTCGGCCCAGACGACAATCATCGTGAAGGTCAGCGGCGTGGCGAACGATCCGACCATCACCTTCTCTTCTTCGCCCGCCCTGCCGCAGGATGAGGTCCTGGCGCGGCTGATCTTCGGCCAGTCCATGTCCCGGCTTTCGCCGCTGCAGATCGCCCAGCTCGCCGATGCCGTTACCCAGCTCGCCGGTGGTGGTTCCACCTCCCTTCTCGAAACCCTGCGCAGCAATCTCGGCGTCGACGACCTCGATATCAACACCGACGAGACGGGCCAGACGACCGTCTCCGTCGGCCGCTACATCAACAATCGTACCTATGTGCAGGTCGAGCAGGGCGGCTCCGGCGGCGCCGAGGCCACGATCAATCTCGATATCGGCCGAGGCGTGAAACTCAAGGCCGGCGCCGGGACAGAAGGCGGCAAGGCCGGCATCTTTTACGAGCGAGAATACTGATTTCGAGCCTCATTTATCCTGCCTTTCCCGGAGAAGAGAATGAACTCCAAGGACATCACATTGATCGGCGTTCCCCTGGAAGAAGGGTCCGGCCGCGGCGGGTGCGCCATGGGCCCGGCAGCCTTCCGTCTGGCTGGCATTGTCAAGTCGCTGGAAGGCCTGGGGTTCCGCGTCAGCGATAGCGGAGACCTGCGCCCGGAACCTGCAACCGATCTCGAAGAGCGGCAGGATGCCAAGAATCTGCCGATCGTCGGCGCTTTCGCGCGGGCTCTGGAAAACCGGACCTATGAAAAGGCTAAAGCCGGTACGATACCCGTGATCATGGGCGGGGATCATAGCCTTTCCATGGGCAGCGTGCCGGGCATGGCCCGTTACGCTGCCGGGATCGGCCGGCCACTCTTCGTGCTCTGGATCGATGCTCATGCGGATTTCAACTCGCCGGAAACCTCGCCGTCAGGCAATATTCACGGAATGCCGGTGGCCTTCTTCACAGGACAGGCGGAATTCGCACCGATCCTCGACCGCGACCGCCCCATGGTCGACCCGCGGAATGTTTTCCAGATCGGCATCCGCTCCGTCGATGAAATCGAGCGGAAGATGATCGCCGAGCACGGCGTCAACGTCTTCGACATGCGCGCCATCGATGAGAACGGCATCGCAGCGATCATGCTTCAGGTGATCGATAGGGTAAACGCCGCCAACGGTCTTTTGCATGTCAGCCTCGACGTGGATTTCCTCGATCCGGATATCGCGCCGGGAGTAGGCACCACCGTACCGGGAGGCGCAACCTTCCGCGAAGCGCATCTGATCATGGAAATGTTGCATGATACCGGACTTGTCTGTTCGCTCGATCTCGTCGAGCTGAACCCGTTCCTTGACGATCGCGGCAAGAGCGCGCGGATCATGGTGGAACTGACGGCAAGCCTCTTCGGCCGGCGGGTCCTGGATCGCCCGACCCGTTCGGCTTGATCATCAGCGGCAAACACAAAAAATGCACGCCTTTCATGTAGAAAATTGATATAATAAAGTTTATGTACGTATTTTCCCCAAGGACATAAAGCAAATCATTGACCTGACGTTAATTTTTATGGGCTACTTCTTGTGAGACTCAAGTACCCCATGCAGCGCGGTGCTTATTTCGCAAAGAAGCGACTGGCGACTTGAGACGAAGCTCAACTCACAAGCTGGAGCAGACCAAGTCCATGTCCATCCTTTCTCTTCCAGGCGCCGACGCAAAAGCAATACTTGCAGCGCTCGGTAAATCGCAGGCGATCATCGAGTTTGATCTGTCCGGAAACGTCCTCACGGCCAACGAAAATTTCTGCAAGGCACTCGGCTATACGCTCTCCGAGATTGTCGGCAAGCATCACAGCATGTTCTGCGACCCGGCTTATACGAGGTCACAGGACTACAAGGACTTCTGGGCGCACCTGGGTAGCGGCAAATGTGATGCCACTACCTACAAGCGGATCGGGAAAGGGGGCCGCGAAATATGGATTCAGGCGTCCTACAATCCGGTCATGTCCGGCGGTAAGCCCTACAAGGTCATCAAGTTTGCGACTGACATCACTGCCGCAAAGCTGAAGGCCGCCGAAGACGAAGGGAAGATCAATGCGATCTCGCGGATCCAGGCTGTCATCGAATTTACACCGACCGGCGAGATCCTGACCGCCAACGATAATTTCCTGTCCTGCCTCGGCTACCAGCTCGCCGAGATTGCCGGCAAGCATCACAGCATGTTCTGCGAGCCGGCATTCCGTGACAGCCCCGATTATCGTCAATTCTGGAAGAAGCTGGCGGGCGGCGAAGCCATCGCCCAGGAATTCAAGCGCATCGGCAAAGGCGGCAAGGTGGTCTGGATCCAGGCCTCCTACAACCCGATCTTCGATGCCGATGGCCGGGTCTTCAAGGTTGTCAAGTTTGCGACCGACATTACCGAGCGGGTGCGCGCTGTCGATGATCTTGCCGTGGGCCTTACCGCGCTGTCCCATGGTGACCTCACGGCTCAGATCGAGAAGCCTTTCATCCCGACGCTGGAAAAGATCCGTATCGATTTCAACGAGGCGGTCGCCAAGCTGGCAGAGGCTATGCGTACGGTCGGCGAGAATGCAGAAGGCATCGCCGGCGGCTCCAGCGAAATCCGCCAGGCCTCCGACAGCCTGGCAAAGCGGACGGAACAGCAGGCAGCGGCAGTCGAAGAAACTGCGGCGGCGCTGGAAGAGATCAGCCGAACGGTTACCGACAGCGCCAAGCGCGCCGAAGAAGCAGGCGGCCTTGTCTCTCGCACGAAGAGCGGCGCCGAACATTCAGGCGCCGTTGTTCGCAATGCCGTCGGCGCGATGGATCAGATAGAGAACTCTTCCAAAGAAATCTCGAACATCATCGGCGTCATCGACGATATCGCGTTCCAGACCAATCTCCTGGCACTCAACGCAGGCGTCGAAGCAGCACGGGCGGGCGAAGCCGGAAAGGGCTTCGCGGTTGTTGCCCAGGAAGTCCGGGAACTCGCACAACGGTCCGCTACCGCAGCCAAGGAAATCAAGACCCTGATCTCCACCTCCTCGGAACATGTCAAGCGTGGCGTTGCCCTGGTTGGAGAGACTGGCAAAGCCCTGGAACAGATTATCGCCCAGGTGGAGGACATCAACGGCAATGTCGTCGCGATCGTGGAAGCATCCCGTGAACAATCCACGGGGATCCGCGAGATCAGCAACGCCGTGAATTCGATGGACCAGAACACACAGCAGAATGCGGCCATGGTCGAGGAAACGACGGCAGCCAGCCACAGCTTGGCCCGCGAAGCCGAAACCCTGCGCAATCTCCTGGCACAATTTAGATTTGGGCAACACTCTTCGCATAGAATTGCTCAAGCGCGACCTGATGCACGCCCTGTCGCATCGCCGGCACGCAATCTCATGGCAACGGTCGCGCGCGCCGCATCAGGGGGAGCCGCTGCCGCCCAGGCAACGGATAGTTGGGAAGAATTCTGATGGCTACGACAATCAACTCCACAAGCTACAGCGGCGAAACGCTGGAGATCATAGCTTTTCGTCTGCACGAACAGGAGTTCTGCGTGAAGACGACGACAATCCGCGAAATCCGCGGCTGGGCCCCTTCGACCCCGATCCCGCATGCGCCACCGGACGTGATCGGTGTCATGAACCTGCGCGGTTCCGTCATCCCGATCATCGACCTCGCCTACAAGCTCGGCATGAAGAGCACGGTCGCCAACGAGCGCAGCGCCATCGTTGTCGCCGAGGTGCATAACATGGTGATCGGCATGCTCGTCGACCGCGTCTCCGATATCCTCACCATTCCCTCGAGCCAGGTTCAGCCGGTTCCGGAGATTTCCGCCTCTTTCGACAAATCCTTCTCGGAAGGCATCATCGCAAACGAGAACGGGATGATCTGCTTCCTGAATCTCGCCAAGATGTTCAAGGGCACCGAGGCGGAAGACCTGGCCGCCTAAGCGGACCACGGATAAGCTTGCAAAGCCGCCCGCGCGACATCGCCGGCGGCTTTTGCTTTATTTGATGATCATTCCTTTGGTTCGAACGGGGCAGGCCTGCGTCCAGCCCCCTGACGATCGAGCATCCAGCGAGGATATTCCGGCGGCAGTGCGCTCACTTCGTCCAGCCTCGCCATATCATCGGCATCGAGCCTCAAGGTCACCGCCTTGAGATTTTCTTCGAGCTGCTCCAACCGTTTGGCTCCGATGATGACGCTGGTCACGAACGGCTTGGCCAGGATGTAGCCCAGCGCCACTTCCGCGACACTCGCGCCATGTTTGGCGGCTACTTCGCGCATGACAGCAACGCAGGCCCAGGCGCGATCCTTATCGACCGGCGGAAAATCGAAGCTCGCGCGGCGGCCTTCGCCGTTGCTTGACGCACCGGGACCGTACTTTCCGGAAAGCAGACCGCCGGCGAGCGGCGACCAGACCATCAGACCAAGCTTCTCTTCCTGCATCAACGGAACGATCTCGCGCTCCAGATCACGACCGGCGATCGAGTAATAGGCCTGCACCGTCTCGAAACGGGCAAAGCCCTTGCGTTCGGAAATGCCGAGCGCCTTGGCGATGCGCCAGGCCGCCCAGTTGGAAAGGCCGACATAACGCACGAGGCCGCGTGACACGAGATCGTCCAGCGCCCGCAACGTCTCATCGATCGGCGTCACCGTATCCGTGCCATGAACTTGATAGAGATCGATATGATCCGTCTGCAGCCGTTCGAGGCTTTGCTCTACGGAATCCATGATATGGCCGCGCGAAGAACCCCGATCGTTCGGCTTGTCGCCCATCTGGCCATGAACCTTGGTGGCGATGATTACGTCCTTGCGCGCTACGCCGAGATTTTTGAGAGACTGGCCGAGAATACGCTCGGAATTGCCGAGCGAATAAACGTTTGCCGTATCGATGAAGTTGACGCCGGCAGCCAGCGATCGCTCGACGATCCTGTCGGCGGCGTCCTGTCCGACGCCGGCGATCTGGCTCCATTGCGAGGCGGCGCCCGCCTCTCCGAACGTCATGGTGCCGAGGCAAATTTCTGAAACGAAAAGACCCGTATTACCGAGCTGATTGTAGCGCATGGAAAACTCCCGTGTGCACTGAAGGCTGAAGATCGAGATAATCTGTACGGAGCCGGGCGGCGCGCGGAACGCGCGGGATGAGCTTGGGGAAAGCGGCGTCAGGCTCCACGATCAATCTAGATCGCATTCCCGCTTCGTCAATCGGAGCCGCCTCCGTTTTTTTGAGAACTTTTATGTGAGCGAAGATTCGTCCGCCGCCCTGGGATGACGCGGCTCGGCAATCGTTGTTTCGCGATCCGGAAGACAGAAATTCGCGCTATCAGGCCCTGACTTCCGGGATGCTCGGTTCGGAAAGCGATTCTCCCGATGCCGGTCCCTTGCCACCGGGCGCCCCCTCCTCCGCGTCCTCTCCGATGCCGACGCCCGATCCGGCCTTGGCGTCCGGTCGGCGGATCAGCACCGAAGCCTTGATGACAAGCGGCAGAAGCCCCTCGCCGCCGTTGTCGAGATGCTCGAAAAGGTGCCAGCGCATGCGCGGCTCCCAGAACTTGTTGATATGTGTGGCGACCCCTTCGGCACGTACGTTTTCCGGCTGCGACATGAAGAAGGTGGCGATCTGGTTCGCCATCCGGATCAGTTTTTCCAGCCCCTGATCATGCGACATCGGCGACAACTCCAGTGGTAATGCGATCGGTACGCGTAAAGACTTCGAAATCCTCGCCGCGCGTCAGCGCGATGAGGGTCATACCCGCTTCTTCCGCCGTGCGGATGGCAAGCGCGGTCGGCGCTGAAATGGCGATCAGAAGGGCACTGCCGAGAATCGCCGTCTTCTGGACCATCTCGACCGAAATCCGGCTGGTGACGACGACCACGCCGGACGGGCCTTCGATGCCCTGCCGAACCAATGCGCCGGCCAGCTTATCGAGAGCATTATGGCGGCCGACATCCTCGCGTACTGCGATCAGGCCTTTGCCGGGCACGAAAAAACCGGCGCCGTGAACCGCATGGGTCTCGGCATGCAGCGGTTGCGCATCGTTGAGCGATGCGGCAGCATCAGTGACGTCCTTCAAGGTCAGCGCCAGCAGGACGGCCGAAACATCCGGCACGGGCCGTATCGCCTGATCGATCGACTCGATACCGCAAAGCCCGCAGCCGACCGGCCCGGCCATATGCCGCCGGCGGGTACGAAGGGCATCTTCCTTATCTTCGGCAAGCGTAACCTGCACGTCGAGGCCACGCCCTTCATCGACGACGCTGATCTCCTCTATCTCGTCCGCCGAGGTGATGATACCCTCCGTCAGGCTGAAGCCCGCGGCAAAATCTTCGAGATCGGCGGGCGTGCCCATCATGACCGCATGGGTGGAACCGCCATAGGAAAAGGCGATCGGCACCTCCTCGGGCACCACCCGCGAACCGGCGCGAATGACGCCATTACGACGAGCGATTTCCGGGACTGTGGCGGTGGTCTTGAGCAGATTCATGCGGTTACTCCGCAGCCTCCAATTTCCCCGCGATCCGCCGCGACCGGCGAGACAGTTCTTCATAGTCGCTCTGCCATTCGGTCGGACCGTTGGAGGGCGAAACCTGCACCGCCGTCACCTTGTATTCCGGGCAATTGGTCGCCCAGTCGGAGAAGTCGGTGGTAATCACGTTTGCCTGCGTGTTCGGGTGATGGAAAGTCGTATAGACCACGCCCGGCGCCATGCGGTCCGTGATCAGTGCCCTGAGCGCCGTATCACCGGAGCGGCTGGCAAGCTTCACCCAATCGCCGTCCTTGATGCCGCGCTGCTCGGCGTCATGCGGATGGATCTCCAGCCGGTCCTCCGTATGCCACGCGACGTTGTCGGTGCGTCGCGTCTGGGCGCCGACATTGTACTGGCTGAGGATGCGGCCGGTGGTGAGTAGCAGCGGAAAGCGCGGGCCTGTGCGTTCATCGGTCGCGACATATTCCGTGCGGATGAACTTGCCTTTGCCGCGCACGAAACCGTCGACATGCATGATCGGCGAGCCGGCCGGATGGGCTTCGTTGCATGGCCATTGAACCGAACCCATCTTGTCGAGATGGTCGTAGGAAACCAGGGCGAAACTCGGCGTGGTCGCGGCGATCTCGTCCATGATTTCGGATGGATGGGTATAGCTCCAGTTGAGCCCCATCGCCTGCGCAAGCTTCTGGGTCACTTCCCAGTCGGCGTAACCGTTCTTCGGGCTCATCACCTTGCGGACTCGGTTGATGCGGCGCTCGGCATTGGTGAACGTCCCGTCCTTTTCGAGGAAGGTCGACCCCGGCAGGAAGACATGCGCGTAGTTGGCCGTCTCATTCAAAAAGAGGTCGTGGACCACCACGCATTCCATCGCGGCAAGCCCTGCCGAAACGTGTTTGGTGTCCGGATCGGACTGCAGGATGTCCTCGCCCTGGATGTAGATACCCTTGAACGTACCCTCGACGGCCGCATCCAGCATGTTGGGAATACGCAGGCCCGGCTCGTTGTTGAGCGTCACCCCCCACATCTTCTCGAAGATGTCGCGGGTCGCGTCGTCGGAAATATGGCGATAACCCGGCAGTTCATGCGGGAAGGAGCCCATGTCGCAGGAACCCTGCACGTTGTTCTGGCCGCGTAGCGGGTTCACGCCGACCCCCGGACGGCCGATATTTCCGGTCGCCATCGCAAGATTGGCGATCGCCATGACCGTCGTCGAGCCCTGGCTATGTTCGGTGACGCCCAGGCCGTAATAGATCGCGCCGTTGCCGCCGGTGGCATAGAGCCGGGCCGCGCCGCGGACGAGGTCGGCCGGCACGCCGGTGAATTTTTCCGTCGCCTCCGGGCTGTGCTGCTCTTCGGACACAAAGGCTGCCCAGTCCTCGAATTCCGACCAGTCGCAGCGCTCGCGGATGAACTTTTCGTCGAACAGGCCTTCGGTGACGATGACATGCGCCAGCGCGGTCAGCACGGCGACATTGGTGCCCGGCTGCAACGGCAGGTGATAGGCGGCTTCCACATGCGGCGTGCGGACAAGATCGATACGGCGCGGATCGATGACGATCAGCTTGGCACCTTGGCGCAACCTCTTCTTCAGCCGCGAGCCGAAAACCGGATGACCATCAGTCGGATTGGCGCCGATGACGATCACCACGTCCGTGTGTTCGACGGAGTCGAAATCCTGCGTGCCGGCCGAGGTCCCGAAAGCCTGGCCGAGGCCGTAACCGGTCGGCGAGTGGCAGACGCGCGCGCAGGTATCAACATTGTTGTTGCCGAAGCCGGCGCGGATCAGCTTCTGCACAAGGAAGGTCTCTTCGTTGGTGCAGCGCGACGAGGTGATGCCGCCGACCGAGTCGCGGCCATACTGATACTGCAAGCGCCTGAATTCCGACGCCACGTGCGCAAAAGCCTCTTCCCAGGTCACTTCGCGCCACGGATCGGAGATCTTCTCGCGGATCATCGGGTTGAGGATGCGGTCCTTGTGGGTCGCATAGCCATAGGCGAAACGGCCCTTGACGCAGGAATGGCCGCGGTTCGCCTGGCCATCCTTGTAGGGCACCATGCGGACGAGTTCTTCGCCACGCATCTCCGCCTTGAAGGAGCAGCCGACGCCGCAATAGGCGCAGGTCGTGACGGCCGAATGTTCCGGCTGGCCGATGGCAATCACAGACTTCTCCGTGAGTGTCGCGGTCGGGCAGGCCTGTACGCAGGCACCGCAGGAAACGCATTCCGAATCCAGGAAATGCTCGTGCATGCCGGGCGAGACGCGGCTCTCGAAACCGCGACCTTCGATCGTCAGCGCGAACGTACCCTGCACTTCCTCGCAGGCGCGCACGCACCGCGAACAGACGATGCACTTCGACGGGTCATACGTGAAGTAAGGGTTCGATTCGTCTTTCGGCATCCACTTGGCGTTGATCTCGCCATTGTTGCGAGCCTTGACGTGATTGTCGCCTTCGTAGCCGTAACGGACGTCGCGGAGTCCCACCGCGCCGGCCATGTCCTGCAATTCGCAGTCGCCGTTGGCGGCGCAGGTGAGACAGTCGAGCGGGTGGTCGGAGATATAGAGTTCCATCACGCCGCGGCGGATGTCCTTCAGCCGGTTTGTCTGGGTGTGGACGACCATGCCAGGCATGACCGGCGTAGTGCAGGAGGACGGCGTTCCGGCGCGGCCTTCGATCTCCACGAGACAGAGGCGGCAGGAGCCGAAAGCGTCGATCATGTCGGTGGCGCAAAGCTTCGGCACCTGGATGCCGGCTTCCATCGAGGCGCGCATGATCGAGGTGCCTTCCGGCACGGTGATCTGCCGCCCGTCGATCGTAAGCGTCACCTGGGTTTCGGATCCGGACGCCGGCGTGCCGTAGTCGATTTCGTGAACGAGGGACATGATGTTACTCCGCCGCTTCGATAAAGGGTGTTGGAGCGAAATCCTCCGGGAAGTGATTCATCGCGCTCATCACCGGATAGGGCGTAAAGCCGCCTAATGCACAGAGCGAGCCGAACTT
Source organism: Neorhizobium petrolearium (assembly GCF_029854435.1). Lineage (NCBI taxonomy): Bacteria > Pseudomonadati > Pseudomonadota > Alphaproteobacteria > Hyphomicrobiales > Rhizobiaceae > Neorhizobium > Neorhizobium petrolearium. The sequence goes on from NZ_CP123000.1 coordinate 4,367,488, forward strand.
CATCGTGTTGCAGAGGTCCGCCAACAGCGCCTTGTTCTTCTCAGGCTCGACGCCTTGAGCAATCTTGTCGGCCGTTTCCACGCCCCGTGTCGAGCCAATACGACACGGCGTACACTTGCCGCAGCTTTCGATGGCGCAGAATTCCATCGCGAACCGCGCCTGTTTGAGCATATCCACCGTGTCGTCGAAAACGGTAATCCCCGCATGGCCGATCAATCCGTCCCTGGCCGCAAAGGCTTCGTAATCGAACGGCGTATCGAACAGAGCACGTGGGAAATAGGCGCCCAGCGGGCCGCCCACCTGCACCGCCTTTACCGGCCGTGCGCTTGCCGTGCCGCCGCCGATATGATCGACGATCTCACCCAGCGACAGGCCGAAAGCGGTCTCGTAGAGCCCGCCATATTTGACATTGCCGGCGATCTGGATCGGGATCGTGCCCCGCGACCGGCCCATGCCGAAATCGCGATAAAAGGCCGCCCCCCGATCCATGATGACCGGCACGGAAGCAAGCGAGATGACATTGTTGACCACGGTCGGACGGCCGAGGAACCCCTTCAATGCCGGCAGCGGCGGTTTGGCGCGCACGATCCCCCGCTTGCCTTCGAGAGAATTGAGGAGCGAGGTCTCCTCGCCGCAGACATAGGCACCGGCACCCGATCGGATTTCCATGTCGAACGCATGCGCCGACCCCATCACCGACGGTCCGAGGATACCGGCGACACGGGCGATCTCGACCGCCTCCGTCATCGTCTCGATCGCATGCGGATATTCGGAACGGATATAGACATAACCCTTGGTGGCACCGGTCGCGACGCCCGCAATGATCATGCCTTCGATCAGCACGAAGGGATCGCCCTCCATGATCATACGGTCGGCAAAGGTCGCACTGTCCCCTTCGTCGGCATTGCAGACGATGTATTTCTGCGGACCGGCCGCATCCAGAACCGTCTTCCATTTGATGCCGGTCGGGAAGCCCGCTCCACCACGTCCGCGCAGGCCGCTGTCAGTGACTTCCCTGACGATCTCGGCAGGAGCCATGGAGAGCGCTTTTTCCAGTCCCTTCAGCCCCTGATACTGCCGATAGTCATCAAGGGAAACCGGATCGGTAACCCCGCACCGGGAAAAAGTAAGACGCGTTTGCTGACGAAGGAACGGAATATCCTTCGTCAGCCCGAGACAGAGCGGATGATCGCCGCCCGTCAGGAATCCGGCATCAAATAGGCCTTTCACATCGCTCGCCTTCACCGGGCCGTAGGCGACACGGCCATGCCCATTGCGAACCTCGACGAGCGGCTCCAGCCAGAACATGCCGCGCGAGCCGTTGCGCACCACTTTCGCATCGAGGCCGCGGGCTGCGATCTCCTGGGTAATCGCCTTCGCCACCTTTTCGGCTCCGAGCGCGAGCGCAGCGGCATCGCGCGGCACGAAGATTGCCACCGTCATCGGCGCACCTCCGTAATGATCTCATCAAGACAGTGCTCGTCCACGCGGCCGTAAACCTCTCCGTCCAGCATTGCAGCCGGCGCGCAGGCGCAAAGGCCCAAACAGTAGACCGGCTCCAGCGTGACGGCGCCGTCCAGCGTCGTCTGATGAAAGTCGATCCCGAAAAGTTCACGGACACGATCGGCAATACGGTCACTGCCCATCGACTGGCAGGCCTCGGCGTGACAGAGCTTCAACACATGCCGGCCGGCCGGATGCTCGCGGAAATCATGGTAGAAAGTGACGACGCCATGCACTTCCGCGCGCGACAGGTTGAGTTCGCTGGCGATGATCGGCTTCACTTCCTCCGGCACATAACCGAACTCCGCCTGGATCGCATGCAGGATCGGCAACATCGGGCCTTCGAGATGCTTCAGATCCCTGATGATCTGAAGCGACCGCTCGGTGAACTCACCAGCGGAAATGCGCATGTTCATATCTTTTAGCCTCCCGGCTGATCCGACACGGCCCTCTTTTCGACCATTTGCGGATCAGAAAGCTGGCGAAGCCCTCCGGCGGTCGTACTTCACCTATGAAGGCGGACTCTCGCAACGCATGTCGCAACCGTCAATAAAGGAGATTGGTTGATCGATAGAAAAAAACTATCAATCCATCGCCGCAGGGCTCAGGTTGCGCGCTTCGTGCAATAGAGCGGAGACCAGCGGCGTAAACGGCTCTCGATGCGTCGCCACCAATCCGACGATATGACTGGCCTCAGGTTCAACGATCGGAATCGTGCTAATTTGCTTGGCGAATCCGAATGAACGAGCCACATTGCGCGGCATGATGCTCGCCCATCGGCCAGTGCCAACATGCGAGAGCAGCACGACCATAGAATTCGACTCAAGCATCGGCTCTATGGTGACGCCGGCATCTGCGAGATGCTGGTTGATGATCCGGCGGTTTTGCATGTCCGGCGTCAACAGACAGAGCCTAAGATCGGCCATCTCCTTCCAGGTCACCCGCTCGCGATCGGCCAACGGCGTACCGACTGCCGTGACCAGATTATAATGTTCGGAATAGAGCGGCACGCTCGTGACGCGGCCAAGCGGCTCGTTGTCGAGATAGGTGATCCCCGCATCGATCTCGAAATTGTCGAGCTGGGAGAGTACCTGCAGCGAATTGCGCGAGACGACCGAAAAGGTGACGTCCGGATGCTTTGCCTGGAAGGGTTCTGTGAGCCGCGGTATCATGGCAAGCGCGGTCGGGATCGCCGCGAGCCGGATGTGGCCCGCAAGCCCCTTGCGCGCGGCCCGCATCTCCTCGCGCATGGTGCGCGTGTCGCCGACGATGCGCTTCGCCCATTCCAGCACCCGTTGTCCCTCCGGCGTCAGACCCTGGAACCGGGAGCCACGAACCACGAGCTGCACGCCAAGGCTCTCCTCAAGCTGCCGTATCGCTGCCGAAAGCGATGGCTGCGAGATGCCGCATTCCTCGGCTGCCCGGCCGAAATGGCCTTCGCGTGCGAGCGCGATGAAGAATTCCAACTTGTCGATCATCGCAAACCTCCTGGCACCAGCGCTAACGCGTTGCGCGCCGGCATACAAGCCGGTTGGCAGCGATGACCCTAACCGATCCGCGTGGCCTTCAACCGCTCCTCGTTCAGCACGATGCCGAGACCGGGACTCTCACCGAGTTCCAGCCAGCCATTTTCATGCGTCAGCGGCTGGACAAGCGGGAAATCGCGCCGCGCTTCGCTCCATTCCGGATTGTCGTAAGGGTATTCGAGAAAGGGAGCATCGCCTGCGCCGGCCGTCAGATGCGCATTCGCCAGCACGCCGATCCCGTTCGTCCAGCTATGCGGCGTGAACATCACGCCCGCTTCGCGCGCCTGATAGACGAGCCGACGGCAGCCGGTGATACCGCCGACCAGCGCCACGTCCGGCTGGATCACGTCGAAGGCCCGTTCCTCGATGATGTCACGGAACTCGTAAAGCTCACGAGTCATCTCGCCGCCGGCGATCCGCACCGAGGTCGCCTCTCTGAGCGCTTTCATGCCCTTGAGGTCGGAACGATGCAGCGGCTCCTCCATCCAGTAGATATTGAGCCGTTCGAGTTCGCGCGCCACGATGAGCGAATCCTTGAAGGTCCAGGGCAGCGTCGTGTCCCAGGGCATGCGCCAACCCTGATTGCAATCGACCATCAGTTCCAGCCGATCGCCGACACGAAGGCGGATCGCTTCCAGCGCCTTCACGTCGTCGCGCCAGCTCGAACGCCCGCCGGCGGATGAGGAGAACCGCACTTTCATAGCGGTGAACCCTTCCTGGACATAATGCTCCGCCTGTTCCGCCATTGCGGAGGGATCTCGCAGCACGCCGGAAGAAGCGTAGAGCCGGACACGATCGGTTCGCCCTCCGAGCATGCGCCAGACCGGCTCGCCGGTTACCTTGCCCGCAAGATCCCAGAGTGCCAGATCGAGCGGCCAGCAGCGACCGTAATGGAAGTTGATGTGCGACAGAACCTCGTAATGTCGCTCGATATGACGCGGATCCTGACCGATGAACAGGTCTTCATGGCCGTCGAATCCCTTCATCAGATCACCGGAACCAATACCCTCGCGCCCATCCTCGTCCCGCACCCGGACGATCGTCGCGTCGAAATGATGCCGCGGCCGGCCGTCCCAGCTTGCCTTGAAAGGCGGATCGAGCTCCAGGCGGTGATGCGAAATTTCTATCGATGCGATCCGGCTCATGTCCCCTCCCCCGCCTATCCGAACTGCTGCCAGATGGTCTTGTAGTCGCAATATTTGTCGATCGCATGCACCGAACGGTCGCGCCCGAAGCCGGATTGCTTGAATCCGCCGAAGGGCGTTGCAAAGCTCGACATGTCATAGGTGTTGATCCACACAGTGCCGGCATGGATTGCTTCGGAAAAGCGGTGCGCCCGGTCCATGTCCTTCGTGAAGACCGCGCCGGCAAGCCCGTAGATCGTGTCGTTGGCAAGCCTCAGCGCCTCTTCCTCCGTATCAAAGGGGATAGTCGCCAGGACCGGGCCGAAGATTTCCTGCCGGGCGAGGCTCATGTCGTTGGTCATGTCCACGAACACGCCGGGCGAGACATAGTAACCGCCGGTGTCCGAAAGCACCCGCTCGGCACCAAAGGCACGCCGTGCACCTTCCTTCTCGCCGGTCGCGATCATGCCGAGCACCTTCTGCATGTGTGCTTCCTCGATCAGAGCGCCGATCTGTGCCGAGGGCTCGAAGGGATGCGCAAGCACAATATCGCTTTTCGTCACCGCCTCTATCTTCCCGATCAGTTCGTCCTGAACCGAGCGCTGCACGAGAAGCCGGGTCGAGGCATGGCAGGTTTCGCCGGAATTGTAGAAGCACCCCCAGGCAGCGGCCGAAGCGGCGGCATCGAGATCGGCATCCGCGAAGACGACGAGCGGGGACTTGCCGCCGAGTTCCAGTGCCACGCGCTTGACGTTCGATTGCGCCGCGTATCCCATGATCAGCCTGCCCACTTCGGTCGAGCCGGTAAAGGCAATCATATCCACATCCATATGCAGCGCCAGCGGCTTGCCGGCCTCTTCGCCATAACCGCAAACGACGTTCAGCACGCCCGCCGGAAGCCCCGCCTCGACAGCCAATGCAGCGAGCCGGATCGCCGAAAGCGAGGATTGTTCGGCAGGCTTTAGCACCACGGAATTGCCGGCCGTGATCGCTGGCCCGAGCTTCCAGGCATCAATGATCATCGGATAGTTCCAGGGCGTGATCGCTCCGACAACGCCGAGCGGCACCTTGCGCACCAGAGCGAGGGCGTTCGGTCCACTCGGTGCAATCTCGTCATACATCTTGTCGATCATCTCGGCATAATACTGGATGCCGTCCGCACACAGCCGCACGTCGACGTTCAGCGATGCCAGCACCGGCTTGCCGACATCAAGCGTCTCCAGCAGCGCAAGCTCTTCGCCATGGGCGCGGATCAACTCCGCCCAACGGAGCATGGCCTTTTTCTTTTCGAGCGGTTCTTGGCTTCGCCAGACGCCGCTTTCGAACGCTGCTCGTGCCACAGCAACCGCCGCATCGATATCCGCAGCATTGCCGCGAGCCAGTTCCGCGCCGGGCTTGCCGTCCATCGGGCGAACGCGGGTAAAGGTCTGTCCGGACGTCGAGGCCCGATATTCGCCATCGATGAAATGCCGGCCTTCCAGCGTCAGCGTCGATAGTTTCTTTTCCCAGTAGTCGCGGGTGTAGATTCCGGTCATCAGAGGGTCCTCGGGAGCGACATGATCTTGTCGGCGAACGCATCGATATCCGCATCGGACATGTCGCGGATTGTCGAACGCCGCATCGGCTGATTTTCCGGCGCACGCATCTCTGCGGCCAGATCGGCGGCATTGAAGGGTTCGAATGCCTTCGGCAGCGCGCGCACTATCCCGCAGCGATCCATCATGTCTGAGACGAAGGCCGGCAGCGCCGCAGCATCATCGAGACGGATCGCTTTGGCTGCGGCATGCAGATCGGCCGTATCGACTTCGACGAGCCACGGCAACGTCGCCTCGAAGCCGAGCGCAGTGGCCAGCCCGTGATGCACGGGCGCCAACCCCGCCAGCGCATGACTGATATTATGGGCTACCGCCGTCCCGCAATTGTCGATCGCGACGCCGGCATAACAGGAGCCGAGCAGCACCTTTCCGCGCGCATCGAGATTGCCAGACACCTTGACCGCCGTTTCCAGCGAGCCGGCGATGAGCCGCATCGCCTCATAAGCATAGAGCTTGGCACCCGTATGCGCATTGCGGTTGGTCGAGGCCTCGAAAGCGTGGATGAAGGCATCCATGCCGCACCAGGCCGTGAGATGCGGCGGCAGCGAAATCGTCAGCTTCGGGTCGAGGATGACGAGGTCCGCTTTGGTCTCCACCCCCCAGATCCACAGCTTCTTGCCTTCCGGACCCGTAAAAATGTTCGTCGCGGACGTTTCCGATCCCGTGCCGGCTGTCGTCGGCACCATGATCTTCTTGAGCGGATTCCTCGGCAGTTGGTTGGCGGCAAGCGCATAGAACATCGGATCGTCGCTGGACGTCGCACAGCAGGCTGCGATCTTGGCGATATCCAGCGCCGAACCGCCGCCGACACCGATCATTAGATCAGCGCCTCTGGCCGCTTCGGTCGCGGCTCGCACATGCGCAAGCTTCGGCTCTCCGGAAAAATCCGAATAAAGCCGCGCCTCAATCCCGATCTCGGCCAGATCGCCAGCAATTTCCCCGGCCAATCCCGAAGAGACCAGGAAGCCATCCATCACGATCAAGGCGGTTCGCGCACCCTCAAAGGCCTTTGCGGCGGATGCGATCTCACGAAACGCCCCGGCGGCGAAGCGGATACGAGGAATGGAAGAAGTCGAGAATGACACGGGCAGCAAATCCGGTTTGGGAATGCCTTCAGTCTGCATCACAATCTCAGCTCTTCAAATCCATCGGTTTTTCGGGATATTGGATGACTTGAGATTATGGAGAAACGTGATGCTCGACCGCATTCCTCTGGAAGCATTTCGCGTCTTCGACGCCGCCTGCCGCTTCATGAATTTTTCCCGCGCCGGCCGTGAGCTTCATATCACCCAAGCCGCCGTGAGCCGCCGCATCCAGGGGCTGGAGGATCAACTCGGCGCAAAGCTCTTCACCCGCCGCGGCCGCAATCTGGCCCTGACGCCGGAGGGTGAGCGGCTTTTCCAGCGAGTACGCGCAATGCTCGAATATCTGGAGGAAAGCCTTGAACCCTTCCGTGGCGGCGGGCGCGAAATCATCTCGATTGCTGCAAGCGGCTCGGTTTCGCATCTCTGGCTCGGCAAGCGGCTCAAGGATTTCGACAACGAAAGTCCCTCCGTTTCCGTACGGCTGCTGACGACGGATTCACCATCGGAACTGGCGTCCGAGGCCAACGATCTCGTCATCCTCTATTCCACCGGCGAACACCCGCGCTGGAATTTGACACTGCTGAGGAAGGAAATCCTGGTGCCGGTCGCCTCTCCCGCCTATCTTGCCCGAAGAGGCCTGGATGCCGCATCACTAACTGCCGATGAAGTTGCCGATCTTGATCTGATCGACTACGAGCGGTTCAACGCCAACTGGATCTCGTTCCGGCAATGGTTCACGCGCATCCCGCATCCGCCGAAAAGGTGGCCGAACCCGCGGCTTTCCTTTTCCACCTATTCGCTGGCAATCGACGCGGCCCTGCAGGGCGAAGGCATCACACTCGGCAGCATCGGACTGATCGCGGAACAACTTGCATCCGGGGCACTGATCGAAGTCGGATCGAATCGGATCGAAACCGGTTACGGCTATTATCTTGGCATGCCACGCTACCGCTCCCTTTCACCGGGGGCGGCGCGCCTGCATCAGCACCTGCTCGCAGGTCAATAGACAAAAGAAAAGCGGCCTTTTGGGCCGCCAGCAATTCTTGAATGGTTGGGCACTCAGGCCGGCATGACGATGCCGTTGAGATGGGTCAGTTCTGCCAGGAACAGTTCCAGCTTGGTCTTGTGCTCATCGCTTTGGGCTTTATCGATCTCGGCCTGTGTAACCTCGATCCGCCGCTGCAGCGTCTCGCGCGTCACTTCGCTGAGCGGCACGGCGGATTCGGCAAGCAGCGTGCAGCCGGTCGGCAGGATGTCGGCGAAGCCGCCGAACACCACGTATTTGTTGACCTGGCCGGAGGCGAGTTTCACGGAAACCACGCCCGGCTTGATGGTCGTCATCGTCGGCGCGTGGTTGGCCAGCACCGTCATTTCGCCGAGAGTGGCCGGAATCACCACTTCGGTGACCTTCTCCGACACGAGGAGACGCTCGGGCGAAACCAGTTCAAAATTGAAAGCGTCGGCCATAACGGTCCACTTCCTTAGAGCAATTCCAGCAAAAATTCCTAGCGGTTTTGCATCCGGAATCGCGGGAAAACAAAAGTCAGAGCATCAAAGGCGATTCTGTTTTAGCCGAGATGCTCTGTGTTCTATGCAATGACGGCGCACCGGAAATTTTCCCGCGCGCCATCTCGTTCAGGATCAGGCCGCTTCCGCCAGCTTCTTGGCCTTCTCGACTGCTTCCTCGATCGAGCCGACCATGTAGAAGGCTGCTTCCGGAAGGTGGTCGTATTCGCCGTTGACGAGGCCCTTGAAGCCCTTGATCGTGTCTTCGAGCGCGACGAGCTTGCCCGGCGAACCGGTGAAGACTTCGGCGACGAAGAAGGGCTGCGACAGGAAGCGCTCGATCTTGCGGGCACGGGCAACCGTCAGCTTGTCCTCTTCCGACAGTTCGTCCATGCCAAGGATGGCGATGATGTCCTGAAGCGCCTTGTAGCGCTGCAGGGTCGACTGGACCTTACGAGCCACGTCGTAGTGCTCTTCACCAACGACCATCGGGTCGAGCATGCGCGAGGTGGAGTCGAGCGGATCGACGGCCGGGTAGATGCCCTTTTCGGCGATCGAACGGGAAAGAACCGTTGTCGCGTCGAGGTGGGCGAACGAGGTCGCCGGCGCCGGGTCGGTCAAGTCGTCGGCCGGAACATAGATGGCCTGAACCGAGGTGATCGAGCCTTTGGTCGTGGTGGTGATGCGCTCCTGCATCTGGCCCATGTCGGTTGCAAGCGTCGGCTGATAACCGACGGCCGAAGGAATACGGCCGAGCAGAGCCGACACTTCCGAACCTGCCTGGGTGAAGCGGAAGATGTTGTCGACGAAGAACAGAACGTCCTGGCCCCTGTCGCGGAAATCTTCGGCGACCGTCAGGCCAGTCAGAGCGACGCGAGCGCGGGCGCCCGGCGGCTCGTTCATCTGGCCGTAAACCAGGGCTGCCTTGGAACCCTCGCCGCCGCCATGCTTGTTGACGCCCGACTCGATCATTTCGTGATAGAGATCGTTGCCTTCACGGGTCCGCTCGCCGACGCCGGCGAAAACGGAGTAGCCGCCGTGCGCCTTCGCGACGTTGTTGATCAGTTCCATGATGAGAACCGTCTTGCCGACGCCTGCGCCGCCGAAGAGGCCGATCTTGCCGCCCTTCGCGTAAGGGGCGAGAAGGTCGACGACCTTGATGCCCGTGACGAGGATCTGGGCTTCCGTGGACTGTTCTACGTAGGCCGGAGCATCCTGGTGGATGGCGCGCTTGTGCTCGGTGTTGAGCGGGCCAGCTTCGTCGACCGGCTCGCCGATGACGTTCATGATGCGGCCAAGCGTTTCCGGGCCGACCGGAACCGAGATCGGAGCGCCGGTATCAGTGACCTGCTGACCGCGGACAAGACCTTCCGTCGAGTCCATCGCGATCGTGCGAACAGAGTTTTCACCGAGGTGCTGCGCGACTTCGAGAACGAGGCGGTTGCCGTTGTTGTCGGTCTCAAGCGCGTTCAGGATCGCCGGAAGGTCGCCGTCGAAAGCGACGTCAACGACAGCGCCGATAACCTGGGTCACTTTGCCGAGGGACGAGCCCGTTGCGGTAGCCATGATTCTTACCCTCTTTCTTTACCTCAGAGCGCTTCCGCGCCCGAAATGATTTCAATGAGTTCCTTGGTGATCTGCGCCTGACGCTGGCGGTTGTAGGAAAGCGTCAGCTTGTTGATCATCTCACCGGCATTGCGCGTCGCGCTGTCCATCGCGGACATCTGCGCGCCATAGAAGGAAGCGTTGTTTTCAAGCAGCGCCCGGAAAATCTGCACCGCGATGTTTTTCGGCAGCAGGTCTTCGAGAATTTCCTGTTCGCCGGGCTCATATTCGTAGAGCGCCGAAGACCCGTTATTCGCTGCCTCGCTCGCTTCGAACTTTGCCGGAATGATCTGCTGAGCAGTTGCCACCTGCGAAATCACCGACTGAAAGCGCGCGAAGAACAAAGTCGCAACGTCGAACTCGCCGGCATTGAATAGGTCCAATACCTTGTGCGCCACTTCATCCGCCTGCACGAAACCAAGCTGCTTGACTTCGCGGAAGGTGATGTAGTGGACGATATTTTCCTTGAAGCTGCGGCGCAGGACGTCGTTGCCCTTGCGGCCGACGGTCAAGATCTTCACCGTCTTGCCCTGGGAGAGCAATTTCTGCGCATGATCGCGGGCAAGACGGATGATCGAGGAGTTGAAGCCCCCGGCCAGACCGCGTTCGCCGGTCGCGACGATCAGGAGATGAACCTGATCCTTGCCCGTTCCCGACAGCAGCAACGGCGCTTCGGCATTGCCGGCGTTGGCGGCCGAAAGGCCGGCCAGCACCTTGTTCATCCGCTCCGCATAAGGACGGGCGGCCTCGGCCGCCTCCTGGGCACGGCGCAGCTTCGCCGCGGCGACCATCTTCATCGCCTTGGTGATCTTCTGCGTCGCCTTGACGGAGGCGATCCGGTTTTTCAGATCCTTAAGTGAAGGCATCCGTTATCGGTCCCCTGGGGGTTAGTTGGGCTTGATCCGTTCTCAGGCGAAAGACTTGGCAAAGCTGTCGAGAGCCGCCTTGAGTTTCGCGCGCGTGTCGTCCGAAATCTGCTTCTCGCTACGGATCGTATCGAGGATAGCCTTGCCTTCGGTACGCAGGTAGGACAGCAGGCCCTGCTCGAACTTGCCGACCTCCGCGACGGAAATCTTGTCGAGATAGCCGTTGACGCCGGCGAAGATCACCACAACCTGCTCTTCCGTCTTGAGCGGCGAGAACTGCGGCTGCTTCAGGAGCTCGGTCAGGCGGGCACCGCGGTTCAGAAGGCGCTGTGTCGCGGCATCGAGATCCGAACCGAACTGGGCGAAGGCAGCCATTTCGCGATACTGGGCGAGTTCACCCTTGATCGAACCGGCAACCTGCTTCATCGCCTTGATCTGTGCGGCAGAACCGACACGGGAAACCGACAGACCGACGTTAACGGCCGGGCGGATACCCTGGTAGAAGAGGTCAGTTTCGAGGAAGATCTGGCCGTCGGTGATCGAGATCACGTTGGTCGGAATGAAGGCCGAAACGTCGTTGCCCTGGGTTTCAATGACCGGCAGAGCAGTCAGCGAACCGGCACCGCGGTCGTCGTTGAGCTTTGCGGCGCGCTCCAGAAGGCGGGAATGCAGGTAGAAGACGTCACCCGGGTAGGCTTCACGGCCTGGCGGACGGCGCAACAGCAACGACATCTGACGATAGGCGACGGCCTGCTTGGAAAGGTCGTCGTAACCGATCAGGGCGTGCTGGCCGTTGTCACGGAAGTATTCGCCCATGGCGCAACCGGCAAACGGCGCCAGATACTGCATCGGGGCCGGGTCGGAAGCCGTAGCGGCAACGATGATCGAATACTGCAGGGCGCCGCGCTCTTCGAGAACCTTGACGAACTGGGCAACGGTCGAACGCTTCTGGCCGATGGCGACGTAGACGCAGTACAGCTTTTCCGAATCAGGGCCGTTGTCGTGAATGGCCTTCTGGTTCAGGATCGTATCGAGAATGATGGCGGTCTTGCCGGTCTGGCGGTCGCCGATGACGAGTTCGCGCTGGCCACGGCCGACCGGGATGAGGGCGTCGATGGCCTTGAGACCGGTCGACATCGGCTCATGAACCGACTTGCGCGGAATAATGCCCGGAGCCTTCACGTCGACGCGCGAACGGCGGGTTGCATTGATCGGGCCTTTGCCGTCGATCGGATTGCCAAGCGCGTCGACGACGCGGCCGAGCAGTTCCGGACCAACCGGAACGTCAACGATGGCGCCGGTCCGCTTGACGGTGTCGCCTTCCTTGATGGCACGGTCGGAGCCGAAGATAACCACGCCGACGTTGTCGGCTTCGAGGTTCAGCGCCATGCCGCGGATGCCGCCCGGGAACTCGACCATTTCACCGGCCTGGACATTGTCCAGACCATAAACGCGGGCGATACCATCGCCAACGGAAAGAACCTGGCCGACTTCGGAAACCTCAGCCTCCTGGCCGAAGTTTTTGATTTGATCTTTCAGAATTGCGGAAATTTCCGCGGCGCGGATATCCATCAGCCAACCTCTTTCAGTGCAAGCTTAAGGGTGGAAAGTTTGGTGCGAAGGGAGGTGTCGATCTGACGAGAGCCGACCTTGACGATGAGACCGCCGAGAAGCGACGGATCGACCGTCACGGCGATTGCCACATCCTTGCCGGTAACGCCCTTCAGCGCCGACTTGAGCTCAGTTTCCTGCGCCGTGGAAAGCGCATATGCCGAAGTGACCTCGGCGGTGATTTCTCCGCGATGCGCCGCAGCGATCTCGCGATAGGCGCGGATCATGCCGGGGAGCGCGAAGAGGCGGCGATTGCCGGCAACGACCTTCAAAAAATTGCCGACGAGGCCCGTGATGCCAACCTTGTCGGCAACGGCGACGATGGCTTTCCGCTGCTCCTCGGCGGAAAAAACCGGGCTTGCGACCAGGCGTCGCAGGTCTTCGCTTTCGTCCAACAGCACCTGAAAACGATCAAGATCGGCACCGACCTTGTCGACCGAACCAGCCTCCAGAGCCAGTTCGAAAAGCGAGGAAGCGTAACGCTCCGCTACACCGGAAATAAGCTGGGACGTGTCTGCCACGGGCACAGTTTCCCTGTATTGCCATCCAAGCGCCAAACCTTCCGTAAAAGGTGCAGCAAGACCTTGAAATCGTTTGATTATTTCTCAGAACCTGCAGGGCGGGCGCCCTACCCTTTCCGACTTTCGCGGTTCGTCTAGCATAGGATGTAGGCCACCGCAACACGCCTGATAGAGGAAAAAGCCTTGGATGCAAGGGCTTGAACCGCATTTTATCCCGCAAGCGGAGGGATTTTCAGGCAATTGTGGTCCGCGGCCTCAAATTGAGGCGTCAAATCGTCCCGAAGACATAGGCGAGCGGCCCGGCCGCCAGCACAACCTGAAGTAAGAAAAATGCGATATTTCGAAGGGTGAAGGCCCGGTCGAAGGCGCAGGAGACGAGACGTCCGGTGGCTGCGAATCCGAGTGCGATACCGAGCACCATATAGATCCAGTCCTGGGCCAGCATGATGGCCGTCAGCCCCAGCCCAAGATGATGCGCTCCCGCGGCGCGAACGGAAGCGTACCCCTCCGGCCGCACTTCGCCGATCTGGAATGCCGTCAGGCGCAGGACGAAAGCCGGGAACAGGAAAGCGACGAGGCCGAGAACAGCAGTTGCCGCGGCGCACACGAAAGCGAGTTGTTCGCCGAGTTCAGTGGGAAAATAGAGTTCCATCCGGTTCTCGCCCTTATTCGAATCGTCTGATTTTAGCGCAAGCGGTAAACAACTCGCTAAGAGTGGCGACTTAGAGAAAGCTCTGCGGGTCGATATCGAGCTGGATCTGCACCGACCCACGCTGCTTCGGCCCGTTTGCCAGCATCGCCCGGAGGAAGGCCTGCATGTCGGAATTGCGCCGCCCATGTACGAGCAGCCGAAAACGGTGCCGGCCCCGCACCAGCGCAAGCGGCGCTTCCGCCGGTCCGAGCACGGAAATGCCGCTAACCTTAGGCGCAGCGGCTCTGAGCCCGCGGGCATGGCTTTCCGCATCCGCCCGCGTATCGGCCGATACGATCAGCGAGGCGAGTCGACCGAAGGGAGGGAGTATCGCCTTTTCTCTCTCGGCAATCTCGCGCTCGTAGAAAGCGCTGGCGTCGCCCGAAACGATCGCCTGCATGACCGGATGCTGCGGCTGGAAGGTCTGTAGCAGGCCGTGGCTCTTGCGACCCGTCCGGCCCGCTCGGCCGGTCACCTGGGAAAGGAGCTGAAAGGTGCGCTCCGCCGCCCGCGGATCGCCGTTCGACAGTCCAAGGTCGGAGTCGACGATGCCGACCAGCGTCATCAGCGGGAAATTGTGCCCCTTGGCGACGAGCTGCGTGCCGATGACGATATCGGCATCGCCCTTGGCGATCGCCTCCAGCTCCAGCCGCATGCGCTTGACGCCGCCGAGCAGGTCTGAGGACATGACGATCGTCCGCGCATCGGGGAAATGTTTCTCCACTTCCTCGGCAATCCGCTCCACGCCCGGCCCGCAGGCGACGAGATGATCGAGCGTCCCGCATTCCGGGCAGGCTTCGGGCGTCGGCTCGGAGTAACCGCATTGATGGCATTGGATCTGGTTCTTGAAACGGTGTTCCACGAGCCAGCTCGAACATTGCGGGCACTGGAAACGATGGCCGCAGACGCGGCAGAGCGTCAGCGGCGCGTAGCCCCGGCGGTTGAGGAAGAGCAGCGCCTGCTCACCACGCCCGATCGTCTTGGCAATTGCCCGGATCAGCAGGGGCGACAAAAAGCCGCCGCGCTCCGGCGGGTGGCGTCGCATGTCGATGAGATGCAGGTCTGGCATCGCCGCATCGCCGAAACGGGTCGGCAGATGCACGGTGTTGTAACGACCGGAAAGCCCGTTGACCTGGCTTTCGACCGATGGCGTCGCCGAGACGAGCACGATCGGAAAATCACCGATCCGGGCGCGAACCACGGCCATGTCGCGGGCATTATAGAAAACGCGGTCTTCCTGCTTGTAGGCGGGATCGTGCTCTTCATCGACGATAATGAGCCCGAGGTTCTCGAAAGGCAGAAAGAGCGCGGAGCGGGCGCCGGCCACGACCTGCACCTCGCCCGTCACAACACCGCGCCAGACCTTTTCACGCATGCGCGGCGAAAGATCGGAATGCCATTCGCCCGGCTTGGCGCCGAACCGGTCCTGGAAACGTTCGAGAAAGCTCGCCGTCAGCGCAATTTCCGGCAGCAGGATCAGGACCTGCTTGCCGCGCCGCAAGGTCTCCGCGATTGCCTCGAAATACACTTCCGTCTTGCCGGAGCCGGTAACGCCGTCGATCAGCGACGTGGAAAAGCCGCCGGTCCGGATCGAGTCGACGATCTCCGCGGCGGCCTCCTTCTGCGGTCCCTCGATGCGCGGCGCGATATAGTCCGGATCGGGCCTGGCGACGACGGGAGGGGGGGCCAGGAAGACCGTTTCGAATATGCCCTGTGCGGTGAGCCCGTCGATGACGCTTAATGAGACGCCGGCCGCATGCGCCAGCCCGCTGCGGGTCCAGGGGATGTCTTCCTGATTGGCCAGATCGAGCACCCGGGTCCGCGCAGGCGTCAGACGCTCCGGCCGGCCGCCGAGGTAACGCAGGCCCTCCACCATCGGCTCTGGTTCGAGGGCCGCCGGCGCCCGGATAGCCATGCGTGCCACCAACCCGGGCGGCGAGAGCGTATAGTTCGCAACCCAGTCGATGAAATCGCGCATTTCTTTTGAAAGCGGCGGGCAATCGAAGGCGAGCGTTATCGGTCGGAGCTTCTTCGGATCGAGCCTGTCGTCGTTCTCGCCGTCCCAGACGACGCCGATCAATTGCCGCGGCCCGACTGGTACCTGCACGACCGAGCCGGGCTCCACTGCCAAGCCTTCCGGAACCGCATAGCTATAGGCGCCCGGCACCGGCAGCGGCACCAGGACCGGCACCACTTTAACCAATGGCGGTGTTTTAAACAGCGAACCGAAGAGATCGGACGAATCTTTGCCCATGGGCGGCGAACATGCCCCGACGCGGAACAAAAGTGAACCCTGAAGAGGGCTACTCATCCTGTGTGTCGATGACCCCCGTCAGCCTCATGCCTTCGATCCAGGTGGCGCCCCCCTGTCTGATCACTCTGCGTGGCCGGCTGCCGCAACGCGCCTCGACCGCCGCAGCCAGCACTTCCGAATGCGTGACAATCCAGATCTGGCTGGAGCGGGAGGCTTCCGCAATCATGTCGGCAAGCGGCGGCAGCATGTCCGGGTGCAGGCTGGTTTCCGGTTCGTTGAGCGCAATCAGTGGCGGCTGGCGATAGGACATCAGCGCGGCCGCGAGTCCCAGAAAACGGATCTGACCGTCGGAAAGCTCGCGCGGTTGAAACACCCGCCGCGGAAAATCCGGAAAGACGAGACCGAATTCCGCATGTTCGCCGGGCTCCGGCACAGAGAGCTTCGCCCCGCCGAAAGCGGCCGCAACCGCCCGGTCGAGCTCCACCGTATCCCCGCGCGTGTGCACCAGCGTCGCAAAGACCGCGGCCATGTTGCTGCCGTCCTGATCCAGGAGAGGAGAGGTCACAGCGAGACAGGGCTGCCGCAAAGGTGAGTCCCGGTCCGTGCGAAACCCGTGAAAGAACCGCCATCCATCGACCAGGCGGCGAAAGGCGCCGACTTCCGGGTAGTGCCCGGCATCGCCAAGCAGCGCGATCGCCGTCTCGGACGTCATCGCCTGTTCGGGATATTCCTCCATCCGCCCGCTTGTTCCCCGCACCATGATGCCCGGCCCGGCGCGCTTCATCATCGTCACCGGCCGCGAACCCGTCTCGACCGACAGCTCTTCCGCTTTCACCTGCGGCTCGAAGACAAAGCCCGCTGCGTCGATGGGCGGGCGAAGCCCCGCCTCGACCCGATAGCGAAAGGTGATGGCCCGCTCCTCGTCCAGCACCTCCGCCTCGAACTTGATCCGAAAATTCTTCTCCTCCCGCCTCGGGCCGGACCAGAGCGCAGACGCCATGCCGCCTTCGGCCGCGATCTCGTAAGCCAGATTGCCCCGCACAGCCGCCTGAACGAGTTGAAGAGCGCGGTAGAGGTTGGACTTTCCGACGCCGTTCTCGCCGATGAACAGGTTGACACCGGAAAGATCCATGCGAATTGACCGGAGCGAGCGGTAGTTCTGGGCGAACATCGAGCGAAGCAGCATGTCCGACTTCTACACGATCCCGCGCAAGTTAGAAGCGAGGCATGAACTTCGCATCACCATTGGCGGCAAGTTCGAAGACGGTATGATGCTCCAGTGCCTTGGTGACCTCGGCCGCATCACCTTCAAGCTGATCCGGCTGGATCATCTGGCCGATGGTGAAATCGAAACGGTCGCCCTTCTTGTTCAAAAGTTCGTAGAATACCGTCATGTCGCGCAGTTCGGTCGACCACTTGGCGAACCAGTAGAACAGGCCGGAATTGCGTGCCCGCATATGGATCGGCAGTATGGGCATGTTGTATTTGCGCGCCAGCCCCACGGCCGACGTCTTCCAGGGGCGTTCATTGAGCTTCCCGTCCGCCCAATAGGCGATGCGGCCCGACGGGAAGAGCACCATCACCTTGCCGTCCTCTACCGTCTTGTTGGTCAGAACCAAAGTTTCGCGGGCCTTCAGCTTGCTCTTGTATTCTTCCCGCCATTCGACCGGAATGATCATTTCGGCAAAGCGCGGGTTTACGCGAATCGCATCGCGATTGGCGAAGATCATCATGTCAGGCCTGCGCTCTTTCAGCAGGTCGAAGATAGCGACGCCATCGGCAATACCGGTCGGATGATTGCTGACAAGGATGAAACCGCCCGCGGCAGGAATGCGCTCGGCATTGGCGATCGCAATATCCAGCTGCAGCACATTGCTCAGATATTCGAAGGACTGAAAGCCGGGCATGCTGGCAACATCGTCCGCGAATTCGATTGCCTTGCCGTAGCGCAGCAGCGCATAGAGAAACGGTCGCATCACTGGCCAAAGCGGATTCTTCACGATGCGCTCGCCGCGCTCGGCGATCAGCGTGTCAACGATATGGCCGGGCTTGCCTTGAGAAACGAGAGCGATTGTCTCCGCGAACTGTCCGAACGTGGTGGTGGAATCACGGCGCGCCATAGAAACTCCCGCTGGCAGGCCGCCATTATATCGCAGCCTGTATGATCGAACGATGACATTGTTACATGGACTAAAATAGGGCTTAGGAATTTCGTAACGCCGTCGGTAGCAATCTGGGGCGGCTTTTCTCAGAATTCAACCGGGTCCGGGAATGAACGAACTGCTGATTATTGCCGCACCCGATCTGGTCGCAAAACGCCGCGAATGGCTTCAGAGCCTGGCGAACGAACGTCGCCTTTCCGACAACACCCTGGATGCCTATGAGCGCGACACGCGGCAATTCCTGACATTCCTGACCGCTCACCTGGGAGGTCCGGCCAGGCTTGCCGATATCCATACCCTGCGTCCCGCGGATCTGCGCGCCTTCCTGGCCGCGCGCCGTCGGGAAGGGTCCGGCGCACGTTCGCTAGGCCGCCATCTGGCAGGACTTCGCTCCTTCTTGCGCTATCTGGAGCGCAAGGGCCTGGTGAACGCCGCAGCCGCCGGCGCAATCCGCGCGCCGAAGCAGCCGAAATCCCTGCCGAAGCCGCTCACCGATCGCCAGGCGCTGAACCTCGTCACTACGGACGCCCAATTGCAGGAGGAACCCTGGATCGCCGCGCGCGATGCCGCGGTGCTCACCCTGCTCTATGGCTGCGGACTGCGCATCTCGGAAGCGCTAGGCCTCAAGCCCGCCGACCTCGCCCCCGGTTCGACAACGCTGCGTATCACCGGCAAGGGTGGCAAAACGCGCATCGTGCCATTGCTGCCGATCGTGTTCGATGCGGTGGCGACCTACAGGAAGCTTTGTCCGTTCCATATCGCCGCGGACGAGCCGCTTTTCCGCGGCGCGCGCGGCGGGCCGCTGCAGCCGGCGATCATCCAGCGCGAGATGCAGAAGCTCAGGAGCGCCCTCGGCCTGCCGGAAACGGCAACGCCGCATGCGCTGCGCCATTCCTTCGCCACGCATCTTCTGGCCGGTGGCGGCGATCTGCGCACCATCCAGGAACTCCTGGGCCATGCCAGCCTTTCGACGACCCAGGTCTATACCGGCGTCGATTCGTCCCGGCTGCTGGAAGTCTACGACCGCGCCCACCCGCGAGCGTAAATATCTCATTAACTACCTGCATTAAGTGCTTATCTAGAGCCTATGGCTAATATGCCGGCAGCCTTTCCGGACGGATGACATGACGACTCCCGCCTTCGCCTCTCCCGCTGGCGCCTTTTTCAGGCGCGCTCAAAGTCTCACCCTGTGGCTGATTGCGGCTGCGCATCTGATTGCGCTTGCTTCCCTTCTTCTCGTCCTTGGCTCGCTGTCGCCTGCGCAAGCGCAAACGCCCGTATGTCACGGCGTAAATCTCCTTGACGAAATGAAGATTGAAAATCCCACCGCCTATCAGCAACTCGTGACGGAGACTGACAAGGTGCCGAACGGCAGGGGCATCTTCTGGAAGATCGGAAAAGAGGGCGTCGCTACCTCGTATCTTCTCGGAACCATGCATGTCTCCGATCCGCGGGTCCTGAAAATGCCGCCCGGAGCGGCGGATGCCCAGGCGAAGAGCAGCACGATCGTCATCGAATCCGACGAGATCCTCGACGAGAAGAAGGCGATGGCGGGCATTTTGGCGAAGCCCGAACTCACCATGTTCACGGACGGCAGCTCCATCGAAAAGCTGCTGCCGAAGGAGGACGTCGCCCTGCTCGAAGCGGGCTTGAAGCAGCGCGGCATTCCGCTTGCTGCCGTCTCGCGCATGAAGCCCTGGATGCTGATGGCATTCGTATCGCTTCCCGCATGCGAGATGGCACGGAAGGCTGCAAACCCCGATTTTCTGGACAAGCGGATCGCTCTCGATGCCGTTGCCGCCGGCAAGCCGGTGAAGGGCCTTGAGACATTTGTCGAGCAGCTCTCGGCCATGGCCGCCATCCCGGTCGAGTTCCACCTGAAATCGCTGGTCGAAACTGTCAGGCTTGGCCCGAAGATGGACGATGTCTTCGAGACCATGACCGAACTCTATCTCTCCGGCGACATCGGCCTCATCATGCCATTGCTCAAGACCATCGCTCCCGAAGGCGACGACGATGCGGGTTACGCCGAATTCGAGAAACTGGTCGTGACCAAGCGCAACCACGTGATGGCAGATCGTGCCGCCCCCATTCTCGCGGAAGGCGGAGCATTCATCGCCGTCGGCGCCCTTCACCTGCCGGGCGAGGAAGGGCTCGTGAAACTCCTGCGCCGGCAGGGATTCGCGGTCACGCGGGCCGATTGAGCCTCAGCCAACCGTCATGCGCCGCAGGACATTGGTCTTCCAGTAGAACTGATGCATCAGTGCGCCCAGGACATGGGCGGCGATGACGATCCAGAGCAGGGTCTTCAGAACCTCCGCATGCACTTCGCCCGCCTGGCTGTTGCCGAGATAATAGGCGCCGATGCCTGTCAATGGTATCGCGATCAACAAGACGTAGAGCGCTGCATGCACCAGCTTGGCCCCGAACCTGAAGAGAGCGGGTTCTTCCGGCGGTGCCGCCGGTGCCCCGGACGTGAAACGGAGGATGATACGGAGAGCGAGAAGAATGAGGATCGCAATACCGACATAAGCATGGATGTTGGCGCTGGCGACCTGTTCCGCTGTCGCACTGCCGGTGCGACGAACGGCGCGATTCCATTCTTCCATGCCTTCCGTGAACAAGAGGTTGAAGAAGACGAGCAATGCGGTGGCCCAATGCACCGCACGCTGCGGAAGCGAGAAGGAAACTGGAGTAACGCTTTCCATTTTTTCTACCTTTTCAATATCTTATCGATGGAAACTATAGAAGCCGCAGCTCTGTCCACAAGCAACGATCCGCAAGATGACAGAGATTTAATCCTGGATTTGCTGTTCCGCAAAAAGGCCGGTCTCTACGAACGAATGCCGGAGCAAGACAGCCGGTTTCCCATATCGGCCAGCATCGATGAAACCAGAGTGGGATGTCTGAAAGCGTGAGCCGTTTTCGGCTAAAATCCTGCTAACTCTTTGATGCAGATCAGGATGAGGTGAGCAGGCCCTGCGGCAATATGCACAAGCAAGCCAAGCCAAAAAGCAGAAGCCGCGGGATGCTTCCATCCCGCGGCTTCTCAACGTTCTATCTCTGGCATTTTCTACATGTGGATCGGCTTGAAGAAGGTGGCGAGCGCCGCTTCCTTGACCGCTTCCGACATGGTCGGGTGTGCGTGGCAGGTGCGGCCGAGATCTTCCGACGACCCGCCGAATTCCATCAGCACGGCGATTTCGTGGATCATCTCGCCGGCGCCGAAGCCGACGATATGACCGCCGAGGACCCGATCGGTCTCCTTCTCGGCCAGGATCTTCACGAAACCATCGGTTGCCAGCATGGCGCGGGCGCGGCCGTTCGCCGTGAACGGGAACTTGCCGACCTTGTAGGCGATGCCCGCCGCCTTCAATTCCTCTTCCGTCTTGCCGACGGAAGCCACTTCCGGCTGGGTATAGACGACGCCCGGGATGACGTCGTAGTTCACATGGCCGTGCTGGCCGGCAAGGATTTCGGCAAGCGCCACGCCCTCGTCTTCCGCCTTGTGGGCCAGCATCGGGCCGCGAACGACGTCACCAATGGCATAGATGCCGTCGACATTGGTCTTGAAATGACCGTCGATCTCGACGCGGCCGCGGTTGTCGAGCTTGACTCCGGCGGCTTCCAGGCCAAGACCCTCGGTATAAGGCTTGCGGCCGGTAGCGATCAGCACGACGTCCGCCTCAAGCGTCTGGGCTTCGCCGCCCTTGACCGGCTCGTAGGTGACCTTGGCACCTTTGGCGGTCTTTTCGACACCGGTAACCTTGGCCTCGGTGCGGATATCCATGCCCTGTTTGACCATCATGCGCTGGAACTGCTTTGCCGCTTCGCCGTCCATGCCGCCGAGCAGCTTGTCGAGATATTCCACGACAGTGACCTTGGCACCAAGGCGCGACCAGACCGAACCGAGTTCCATCCCGATGACGCCGCCGCCGACGACGATCAGCTGCTCCGGCACCTTTTCAAGCGCGATGCCGCCGGTCGAGGAGATGATCACCTTTTCATCGATCTCGACATTGACGCCCGGAATGCCGGCAACGTCGGAGCCGGTGGCGATGACGATGTTCTTTGTTTGGATCTCCTGAACCTTGCCATCCTCGCCGGTCACCGAAACCTTGCCCGCTGAGACGATCTTGCCGGTACCCTGGAAGCCGTCGATCTTGTTCTTCTTGAAGAGGAAAGCAACGCCGTCGACATTCGACTTCACCGTCGCATCCTTGTGCGCCATCATCTTCTCAAGGTTCAGCTTGGGAGCAGAAACCTCAACGCCGAGCGCATCCATGCCATGGACTGCATGATGGAACATCTCGGAAGCGTGCAGCAGCGCCTTGGAAGGAATGCAGCCAATGTTGAGGCATGTCCCGCCGTAAGTGGCGCGCTTTTCCACCACCGCGACCTTGAGGCCGAGCTGGGCTGCCTTTATGGCGCAAACATAACCGCCCGGGCCGCTTCCGATTACGACGAGATCATAAGCCATGACAAATCCTTCTCTTGATAACCTGCGGAGGAGCTGAGCTCACGCCGCCTTGCATTCCTTGAATTCATAAAGATCCCAGGGAACCTGCCTGAGACCGCTCTTGTCCCAGAGCGCCGAATGGCGGATCGCAGGGCCGAACCCCGGCATCAGGATCGCGTCCGGAGCCTCGCTTCCTTCCGGTCCCAATATGTCGATATGGCCGGTTGCCACATCGAGGATATAGGGGACGCCTGTCCAGATCGTACAAGCCCTGAGCTCCGCTCCCGTCGCATCGCCCTCAGGGCAGTTGTTCATCACCATGCCGCCCGGGCGGCGCGTTTCCTCGTCATACATGATGTGGCCGTCGAGTTTCAGCTTGCCCCCGATGATCGTGAACAGATGGCTGACGACCGCCGCATCCGAGCCCACCGGCCTGAACGAAAGTGTCGTCCCGGCTTCCGCCTCGGTGAACACCGCCTTCTCGAGTGCGCATCGTTCTTGGGCCTCCGCCATTCCCGGCAGCAGGCAGAGCGAAACAAGCCATGTCTTGAAGGGTGCTTTCATCGCATTCACCGGAATAGTGCGATCATCATGGCGCCAAGCCCGGCGAGACCGATCAGCCAGACGAACGACCGGAAATACGGGATGCCTGCCAGATAGAGCGGCAGATAGATGAGGCGGGCGATGAACCAGATCCAGCCACCGATCAGTCCCAAACCCGAGGCATCGTCACCCGCAAAGGCGACTCCGAGCAGAAGCCCGATAAAGGCCGGATAGGTCTCCTGAAAATTCTTCGACGCCCGCGCGGCGCGGCCAACCAACTTGCCTTTCGGCTCCAGTCCTTCATCCCGCGGCCCTGCGTTCCAGTCGCGGCCGAGTTCGCGGGTCGATAGCACGGCCTGAACCGAGATGTGGACAACGAGCAGGATCACGCTCAGGGCCAGCAGCGTCATGTAAGGCGTTGCGGTAACCCCGAGCGCTTCCATCATTGCAATCCCGTCTTAGAGATCGAGAACCAGGCGTTCCGGATCTTCCAGGCTCTCCTTCACACGGACCAGGAAGGTCACGGCTTCCTTGCCATCTACCATGCGGTGATCGTAGGAAAGCGCCAGATACATCATCGGACGGATGACGATCTGGCCGCCGATGACGACCGGACGCTCCTGGATCTTGTGCATGCCGAGGATGCCGGACTGAGGCGCATTGAGGATCGGCGAGGACATCAGCGAGCCGTAGACACCGCCGTTGGAGATCGTGAACGTGCCGCCCTGCATGTCGGCCATGGACAACGCGCCGTCACGGGCAAGCTTGCCGAGGCGGCCGATATCCTTTTCGATCTCGGCGATCGACATCTGGTCGGCATCGCGCACGACCGGAACGACGAGGCCCTTGTCGGTGCCGACGGCGACGCCGATATGGCAGTAGTTCTTGTAGATGATGTCGGTCCCGTCGATCTCGGCGTTGACGGCCGGCAGTTCCTTCAGCGCATGGGTGACCGCCTTGGTGAAGAAACCCATGAAGCCGAGCTTCACGCCGTGCTTCTTCTCGAAGATGTCCTTGTACTTGTTGCGCAGATCCATGACGGCCTTCATGTCCACCTCGTTATAGGTGGTCAGCATGGCGGCGGTGTTCTGCGCGTCCTTGAGGCGGCGGGCGATCGTCTGGCGCAGGCGCGTCATCTTCACGCGCTCTTCGCGGGCAGCATCATCGGCCGAGGAAACCGGACGCGGCGCAGCCGGTGCGGCAGGCGCCTGCGCCGGTGCGGAAATGCCCTTGGCGACGGCAGCGATCACATCACCCTTCAACACCTGGCCACGCTTGCCCGAGCCTTCGATATCGGCGGTGGAAATGTTGTTGTCCGCGGCGATCTTGGCGGCAGCCGGAGCCGGCGGCATGGAGGACGCGGCGGCAGCCGGTGCCGAGGCTGCTGCGGGAGCAGCCGCAGCAGCCTCGGCAACCTTGGCCGGAGCGGCCTCAGTGGGCTTGGCGGCCGGTGCGGCAGCCGCAACGCCTGCACCACCTTCGGCAATCTGGCCGAGCAGCGCGCCGAGACCGACGGTCTCGCCATTGTTGGCAACGATCTCGGAGAGCACGCCGGCTGCCGGCGACGGCACTTCTACGGTCACCTTGTCCGTTTCGAGCTCAAGGAGCGGTTCATCGGCCTTGACCGTATCGCCGACTTTCTTGAACCAGGTGCCGACGGTCGCCTCGCTGACGGATTCGCCGAGGGTGGGGACGCGGATTTCGGTGGCCATGATCTGTTTCCGTGTTTGTCAGATGTGTTTTTGAAAGGATGGGAAGGCGGCTGATGTCTCAGCCGCCGAGCGCGTCTTCGAGGAAGGCCTCGAGCTGCGCCAGATGCTTGGACATCTGGCCTGTCGCGGGCGAAGCCGCAGCCGGCCGGCCGGTATAGCGGACCCGCTGATACTTCGCATCGATATGGGCGAGCACCCATTCCAGGTAGGGATCGATGAAGGCCCAGGCGCCCATGTTCTTCGGCTCTTCCTGGCACCAGACCATTTCCGCATTGCGGAAGCGGGAAAGCTCGTTGATGAGCGCCTTGGCCGGGAATGGATAGAGCTGTTCGATGCGCAGCAGGTAGATGTCGTCGATGCCGCGCTTTTCGCGCTCTTCCAGAAGATCATAATAGACCTTGCCGGTGCAGAGAACGACGCGACGGATCTTCGAATCCTTCTGCAGCTTGATCGGACCGTCCTTGATGACCTCCGCATCATCCCAAAGCAGGCGATGGAAGGAGGATTCACCCGCCATTTCGGCAAGCGCCGAGGTCGCCCGCTTGTGCCGCAGGAGAGACTTCGGCGTCATCAGGATCAACGGCTTGCGGAAGTCGCGCTTCACCTGCCGGCGCAGGATATGGAAGTAGTTGGCCGGCGTGGTGCAGTTGGCGACCTGCATGTTGTCTTCCGCGCACATCTGCAGCCAGCGTTCGAGGCGGGCCGACGAGTGTTCAGGCCCCTGGCCTTCGTAACCGTGCGGCAGCAGGCAAACGAGACCGGACATGCGCAGCCACTTGCGTTCGCCCGACGAGATGAACTGGTCGAACACGACCTGCGCACCATTGGCGAAGTCGCCGAACTGGGCTTCCCAGAGCGTCAATGCGTTCGGACGGGCCAGCGAATAACCGTATTCGAAGCCCAGCACTGCCTCTTCCGAGAGCATGGAGTTGATGACTTCGTAACGGGCCTGTGTGGGCGACAGGTTGGCAAGCGGAATATAGCGGTCTTCGGTATCCTGATCGTAGAGGACCGAATGGCGCTGCGAGAACGTGCCGCGTTCGCAATCCTGGCCGGAGAGGCGGATCTTCGTACCTTCCGTTGCAAGCGAACCGAACGCCAAAGCCTCGGCCATCGCCCAGTCGATCCCTTCACCGGTTTCGACCATCTGCGCACGGTTTTCCATGAAGCGGCGGATGGTGCGATGCGCGCTGAAGCCTTCCGGGATCGTCGAAAGCTTGCGGCCGATCTCCTTCAACTGCTTCATCGGCACGGCCGTCTTGCCGCGACGCTGCTCGTCGGCATTGTCGGCCGAGCGCAGGCCGGACCATTGGCCATCCAGCCAGTCGGCCTTGTTCGGCTTGTAGCTCTGGCCGGCCTCGAACTCGGCCTCCAGATGCGCGCGCCAATCAGCCTTCATCTTCTCGAATTCGCCCTCGGTCACGAGGCCTTCGGCAATCAGGCGGTCGGCATAAAGCTGGGACACCGTCTTGTGGCCGCGAATGACCTTGTACATCTTCGGCTGCGTGAACGCCGGCTCGTCGCCTTCGTTATGGCCGAAGCGGCGGTAGCAGAACATGTCGATAACAACCGGCTTGTGGAACTTCATCCGGAATTCGGTCGCGATCTTTGCTGCATAGACGACCGCCTCCGGATCGTCGCCGTTGACGTGGAAGATCGGCGCCTCGATCATCTTGGCAACATCGGACGGATAGGGCGACGAGCGCGAGAAGGCCGGATTGGTGGTGAAGCCGATCTGGTTGTTGATGATGAAATGCATCGTGCCGGCGACGCGATGACCGCGCAGGCCGGAAAGGCCGAGCACTTCGGCAACCACGCCCTGGCCGGCAAAGGCCGCATCGCCGTGCAACAGCAGCGGCAGCACCTTGGCGCGCTCGCGCAGCGGGATGATATCGCCTTCCCAGACCTTGGCGAGCATGTCCTGCTTGGCGCGGGCCTTGCCCATGACGACCGGGTTGACGATTTCGAGATGCGACGGATTGGCCGTCAGCGACAGGTGCACCTTGTTGCCGTCGAACTCACGGTCCGAGGATGCGCCGAGGTGGTACTTCACGTCGCCCGAGCCTTCGACTTCGTCCGGCTTGAAGGAACCGCCCTTGAACTCGTGGAAGACGGCGCGGTGCGGCTTGCCCATGACATTGGTCAGCACGTTGAGGCGGCCGCGATGCGCCATGCCGAGAACGACTTCCTCGAGTCCTTCCTGGCCACCGCGCTTGATGATCTGCTCCAGCGCCGGGATGAGCGATTCACCGCCATCGAGACCGAAACGCTTCGTACCCTTGAACCTGACGTCGAGGAACTGCTCGTAGCCTTCCGCCTCGACCAGCTTCTGCAGGATCGCCTTCTTGCCGTTTTGAGTAAATTCAACGCCCTTGTCCGGGCCCTCGATGCGCTCCTGGATCCACTGCTTCTCCTCCGGGTTGGAGATGTGCATGAACTCCACGCCGATCGTCGAGCAATAGGTGCGCTCCAGAATCTCGATCATCTCGCGAATGCTCGCGTATTCGAGGCCGAGCACGTTGTCGATGAAGATCTTGCGGTCGTAATCGGCTTCCGTGAAGCCGTAGGCCGTCGGCGAAAGCTCGTTATAATCCTCGACCGGAGCTGCAAGACCGAGCGGATCGAGCTTGGCATGCAGGTGGCCACGCATGCGGTAGGCGCGGATCATCATGATGGCACGCACGCTGTCGCGGGTTGCCTGCAGGACAGCGGCGGGATCGATCGGCTTGCCGGAGGCAGCGGCAGAGGCTTCGGCCTTCGCCTGGACCTTCTTTTCGATCGCCTTTTCGACAACGGGCCAGTTGCCGTCGAGCGCTGAGACCAATTCACCATTGGCGGCGATCGGCCAGTTCTTGCGCTGCCAGGAAGCTCCGTTTGCCGCTTTCTTCACATCGTCCGGATTGTCGGCTAGCGCCTTGAAGAAAGCCTGCCATTCCGGTGCAACCGAATTCGGATCGTCCTCATACCGGGCATGGAGCTGCTCGATATAGGTTGCATTCTGACCGTCCAGGAAAGAGGTGATGAGAAATTGCTCGTTGGCTTCTTGCCGTGCCATGGTTTCTTGCGGGCGCCGCGCCCGCCTCCTGCCGTAATTGAGGCCGAAGAGCGTCGGCCGCCGCTTTCATTCATGGTGTGACATAGACCGCAGATGCGGAATGTCACGCGCGCTTTACGCGAAATACGGGCAGGCGAACCATGTTCCTTTTCGCCTGCCCGAAGCTTGCTCTTATGTGGCGTCAGCCCTTGAGGACTTCAACCAGCGTCTTACCCAGGCGGGCCGGAGACGGCGACACCTTGATACCCGCCGATTCCATGGCCGCGATTTTCGATTCCGCATCGCCCTTGCCACCGGAAACGACAGCGCCGGCATGGCCCATCGTGCGGCCCTTCGGAGCCGTGCGGCCGGCGATAAAGCCAGCCATCGGCTTCTTGCGGCCCTTCTTGGCTTCGTCCTTGAGGAACTGCGCCGCATCTTCTTCCGCCGAGCCGCCGATTTCGCCGATCATGATGATCGACTGCGTAGCGTCATCGGCCAGGAACATTTCCAGCACATCGATGAACTCGGTGCCCTTGACCGGGTCGCCACCGATGCCAACGGCCGTGGTCTGGCCGAGGCCTTCGTTCGAGGTCTGGAAGACCGCTTCGTAGGTCAGCGTGCCGGAACGCGAAACAATACCGACCGAACCCTTGCGGAAGATGGAGCCCGGCATGATGCCGATCTTGCACTCTTCCGGCGTCAGGATGCCAGGGCAGTTCGGGCCGAGCAGGCGGGACTTGGATCGGTCGAGGCGAGCCTTGACGCGAACCATGTCCATCACCGGGATACCTTCGGTGATGCAGGTGATGAACGGGATCTCGGCTTCGATCGCCTCGATGATCGCGTCGGCGGCGCCCGCCGGCGGGACATAGATGACGGACGCGTCGGCGCCGGTCTTTTCCTTGGCTTCAGCAACGGACGTGAAGATCGGCAGCGACGTGCCGTCGACGCCCGATGACCACGCTTCGCCGCCCTTTTTGGGATGAACACCGCCCACCATCTTGGTGCCGTAATAGGCGAGCGCCTGTTCCGTATGGAAGGTGCCGGTCTTGCCGGTCAGGCCCTGGACGATGACCTTCGTGTCTTTGTTGACGAGAATAGACATTGGTTGCGGTCCTTCCAGGTTAGGCTTCGATCGCCGCGACGATCTTCTTCGCCGCGTCGTCAAGGTCGTCAGCCGCAGTGATCGCGAGACCGGACTCATTCAGGATTTTCTTGCCGAGCTCGACATTGGTGCCTTCCAGGCGCACGACGAGCGGAACCTTCAGGCCGACTTCCTGCACGGCTGCGACAACGCCCTCGGCGATAACGTCGCAGCGCATGATGCCGCCGAAGATATTGACGAGAATGCCTTCGACCTTGGGGTCCGCGGTGATGATCTTGAAGGCTGCAGCGACCTTCTCCTTGCCGGCGCCGCCGCCGACGTCGCAGAAGTTCGCCGGCTCCTTGCCGTAAAGCTTGATGATGTCCATCGTCGCCATGGCGAGGCCGGCGCCATTGACCATGCAGCCGATATTACCGTCGAGCGCTACATAGGCGAGGTCCCACTTGGAGGCCTCGATTTCCTTGCTGTCTTCCTCGGTCTCGTCGCGCAGCGCCTTGATGTCATCGTGACGGAACAGCGCATTGCCATCGAACGAAACCTTGGCGTCGAGGACGCGCAGGTGGCCGTTCTGCATGACGATCAGCGGGTTGATTTCGAGAAGCGACATGTCCTTCTCGTCGAAGGCCTTGTAGAGAATCGGGAAGAGCGACTTGGCGTCCTCTGCGGCAGCACCGGTAAGCTCGAGAGCCTTGGAGATCGCAGCGACGTCGGCAGCCGTCACCCCGGCTTCCGGATCGATGGCGATCGTGTGGATCTTCTCGGGCGTATCGTGGGCGACGGCCTCGATGTCCATGCCGCCTTCGGTCGAGACGACGAAGGCCACGCGGCCGACCGAGCGATCGACCAGCAGCGAGCAATAGAGCTCACGGGAGATATCGGCGCCGTCTTCGATATAGAGGCGGTTGACTTGCTTGCCGGCTTCGCCGGTCTGCGCGGTCACCAGCGTGTTGCCGAGCATGTCCTTGACGTTGGCGACGACCTCTTCGATCGACTTGGCGAGGCGAACGCCGCCCTTGGCTTCCGGAGGCAGTTCCTTGAACTTGCCCTTGCCGCGGCCGCCGGCATGGATCTGGCTCTTCACGACGTAGAGCGGGCCGGGAAGCGACTTCGCAGCCGCCTCCGCCTCTTCGACCTTCAGGATGGCCACGCCCTGGGCCACCGGCGCACCGTAGCTCTTCAGCAGAGCCTTGGCCTGATATTCATGGATATTCATGGGTCAATCCCTGTTTCGATTATTTCAGCGCGCCCATTACTTCAGAGCGGGGGCGATGTTGATGCAGGCCTCGCAAAGACCGGCGACTGCGCCGACGGATTTCTGGAAAGCCGCCTCTTCATCCTTGTTGAATTCGACTTCGATGACGCGCTCGACACCACCGGCGCCGAGAACCACCGGAACGCCGACATACATGTCCTTCACGCCGTACTGACCGGAAAGGTAGGCTGCGCAAGGCAGCACGCGCTTCTTGTCCTTGAGGTAGGATTCGGCCATCTCGATCGCGGATGCGGCCGGAGCGTAGTAAGCCGAACCAGTCTTGAGCAGACCAACGATTTCGGCGCCGCCGTCACGGGTGCGCTGGATGATCTCTTCGAGGCGCTCCTTGGTGGTCCAGCCCATCTTCACAAGGTCGGTCAACGGAATGCCGCCAACGGTGGAATAGCGTGCCAGCGGCACCATCGTATCGCCATGGCCGCCAAGAACGAATGCGGTGACGTCCTGAACGGAAACGTTGAATTCTTCGGAGATGAAGAGGCGGAAACGGGCCGAGTCGAGCACGCCGGCCATGCCGACGACCATGTTCTTCGGCAGGCCCGAGAATTTCTGGAGCGCCCAGACCATCGCGTCGAGCGGATTGGTGATGCAGATCACGAAGGCGTTCGGGGCATATTTCTTGATGCCGGCGCCGACCTGCTCCATGACCTTGAGGTTGATGCCGAGCAGGTCGTCGCGGCTCATGCCCGGCTTGCGGGCAACACCGGCGGTGACGATGCAGACGTCGGCGCCTTCGATGGCCGAATAATCGCTGGCGCCGGAGAGCTTCGCATTGAAACCTTCGACCGGACCGGACTGGGCGATGTCGAGGCCCTTGCCCTGCGGAATACCGTCGGCGATGTCGAAGAGGACGACGTCGCCCAGCTCTTTCAGGCTGGCGAGATGCGCCAGCGTGCCACCGATCATGCCAGAACCAATAAGTGCGATCTTCTTGCGCGCCATCGAAAAGCTTCCTTTCGAGATCTGAATCCACAGCAGACCAGGGCAGATCCGCCAATGTGGACGATCGCATACAGCCATACGGGAAAAATGGCAATCGATTATTTTGTGAGTATATTTTTCAATCGGTTAGATAATAAAATTCTTACGTAAACGTAAGATATAATGTCACCGAAACTTCAAACTCGGCGGCGTTTTTCCTGATGCAGTGCAAGATAGTCGGGGCTGCGCATCTCGAAGAGGCGCGAGACGGTTCGGTCGAATTCGAAGCCTTCCGTCCCCTTCCGCTCCAGGAGAATATCCTCCGGCGGCGTCGCTGCGGAAACGTAGAGTCTGACCGCATGGTCATAAAACGCATCGACCAGGTTGATCAGCCGCTTTGCCTCGTTCCGCCTGTCCGGTCCGAGCTGCGGAATATGTTCGACGAAAACGGTATCAAAACGACCGGCGATGGCCAGATAATCGGAAGCACCCAGCGGCTTGCCGCAGATATCCGAAAAATCGAAGCGCGCGGCGCGTCCGGCGGCGGCGGGAACGTGAATACTGCGGCCTTTCCTCGGGATCTCGGCCGGTTCGGCCCTCTTGCCTTCCGTCACCTGATGCCAGGCGGCCTCCATCGCCGCGTCGGCGCGCCCATCGAGCGGCGTCACATAGACCGGCAGGCTCGCAAGCTTCTGCATGCGATAATCGTTGGGCGAGTCGAGCGTCACCACGTCGACATACTTGTTGAGCAGCGCGATGAACGGCAGGAAGAGCCCGCGGTTGAGCCCGTCCTTGTAGAGGTTTTCCGGTGCCACATTGGAGGTCGCGATCAATACGCAACCGAGATTGAAAAGCTCGGTGAAAAGGCGCGCCAGGATCATTGCATCCGTAATGTCGGTCACGGAGAATTCATCGAAGCAGAGAAGCTCAGCCTCCGCATAAAGCGCTGCGGCGACCGGCGGCACCGGATCGGCCTGCCGCGTCTCACCGCGCTTCACCCTCATCCGATGCTCATGGATGCGGTTGTGCACATCCGCCATGAACTCGTGGAAATGCGCGCGGCGCTTCTTCTCCGTCGGCGCCTTCTTGAAGAACATGTCCATCAGCATGGTCTTGCCGCGCCCGACGCTGCCATGGACGTAAAGACCGCGGATTTCCCGCGGCCGCCCGCCGCCCCTGGCGAATAGCCAGCCGAGTGCGCTCTTCTTCTTCGCCGGCTTCGTTTCCCTAAGGCACGTCAGGACATGGTCGAGCCTCGCCGCCACATCGAGCTGGGCGGCATCGGCCGTCAACGCACCCGACAACGTCAGCGCCTTCAGCTCTTCGCCGACGCTCGCCGTGTATTCGGGGATGGGTTCCAACCGGACGCTCTCAAATGTGTGGAGCCGCTCAGCGGCTCAGGCTGACCGGCTGTCCGGAATTCATCGTACCGTCGAAACGGTTGTCGGCACTCTTGTAGACCCGTCCGATGACGTCGCCGGCCCGGTTCTTGAACTGGACCATCTTGCCCGACACGTCCCAGGATCCCATCGTCGTCAGTTCCCCGACACAACCGCGGGTTCCGCCGCGCGAACCGCCCCCGAGATTGGTGAGCGTCAGGAACATGTCGCAGGAGGCGCCGGCATTCGAGACACGCCAGTTGCCGACCATGGCTTCCTTCTTGACGTCGAGAGCACTCGCCGGCGCCGCCGCATTCGGGTCAACCGCAGCCATGTTCGGGTTGGCAGCCGGAGCGGTGGGGAACTGCGATGCGCCGCCCGGAGGCGGAAGCTGCCCGCCCTGCACCGACGGAACGGGCTGGGCCTGAAGAGGAGCGGGTTGAGAAGGCAAGTCGCTGTAGGGACTGTATGAAGTACGCTGGCAACCGGCAAGTGCTATCGCAAGAACAAGGCCCGTCGCCACATATCTGAACTGCATCATCTAACTCCCGCTTTCAGTCGGTATCCGCCGCTAATGCCACTGAATTGAGACCGAATTACCGTAAAGCCCCTTGGTTAATCAAGTGTGACTGGAACAATTTGACCGCCTGTTGCGAGTTCGGGCCTGCAGAACGCTTCGATCGGTTTCGGCAAGCAACAGGGCGCCGGCGCTGTTTTGGACGATCATTCGCCGGCGAGGAAGAAATCGGCCCGCCCCCGAAATACGGGAGCGGGCCGCAAGGAAGAACAGACGCCCGAGCGCCTCAGACGCGGCGCTCGACCATCATCTTCTTGATTTCGGCGATCGCCTTGGCCGGGTTCAGACCCTTGGGGCAGGTCTGGGCGCAGTTCATGATCGTGTGGCAGCGATAGAGCCGGAAAGGATCCTCGAGATTGTCGAGGCGCTCTCCCTTGGCTTCGTCGCGGCTATCGATCAGCCAGCGATAGGCCTGCAACAGGACGGCCGGCCCGAGATAGCGGTCGCCGTTCCACCAGTAGCTCGGACAGGAGGTCGAGCAGCAGGCGCAGAGGATGCATTCGTAGAGACCGTCGAGCTTCAGGCGATCCTCGTGGCTCTGCTTCCACTCCTTGGCCGGCGGCGGCGAAACCGTCTTCAGCCAGGGCTCGATCGAACGGTGCTGGGCATAGAAATTGGTGAGGTCCGGAACAAGGTCCTTCACCACCGGCATGTGGGGCAGCGGATAGACCTTCACGGTGCCCTTGATGTCGTCCATGCCCTTGGTGCAGGCGAGCGTGTTGGTACCGTCGATATTCATCGCGCAGGAACCGCAGATGCCTTCGCGGCAGGAGCGGCGCAGCGTCAGGGTCGGGTCGATATTGTTCTTGATATAGAGCAGACCGTCGAGAACCATCGGCCCGCAATCATCGACATCGATATAATAGGTGTCGATACGCGGGTTCTGGCCGTCGTCCGGATTCCAGCGATACACGCGGTACTCGCGAACGTTCTTGGCGCCTTCCGGCTTCGGCCAGACCTTGCCTTCGGTCATCTGGGAGTTCTTGGGGAGAGCGAGTTCAACCATTGCTAGACTTCCGATCCTTGGCGGCAAGCGCCATACTGTCTTTCAGGTTATAACCATTTGGCGCCCACGGGGCGACCGTCGTGTTCAAAAGTTTCAGGGGCCGGCCTTTGATCGCCGCCCAGACAAGCTTCAGCCGCTCCAGCGCCCGGAGCAGCGGCATCCGTGCGGCCCGGCCGAACGGCGCGCGGACATGCGCCCGTTTCGACGTCTTGTCGGTGGCGATCACGCTCGCCGAGCCCGACTGCATGATGACCCAGGGGGCAAGATGCGCCACGTCGCAATCGTGGTAGGCACCGCTCCAGAGGAAGTCGTCGGCCGGCACGCAGTTCTGGTCGACACCCGCAAGCAGGTGCTCCGCACCTCGGCGCGTCACCAGATACGCGGCCGAACCCGATGCAGGGCGCAGCGAACGAACCAGCCTGTGTTCACCAAGTTGACGTATCGTTATCACCTTGCGGCCACCCGGGCGGAAAACGCCCTCAAGCTTGACGATATCGACGCCGAGATCCGAACTGAGCAATTCGGAAACCGCCTCGGCGAAACCGGGCTGCGGCTCTGCGTCGTCCTCCAGCACGAGTGCATAGGTGAAATCGGAGGCAAGAAACCGCCGCCAAGTCAGCACATGACCGGCGAGACAGGCTTCTTCCGTCAGCATGAAGAGCCGGTTGCGGTGGCCGTTCCAGGCCACGCCGTCCGGTGGAAACCGCAGCGACTGCCCGCGAACGGACAGAACGGCTTGAGGATTGTTCCGTGCATCGACGGCCGCAATCCTCTCAAGCGGCCATTCGAGATGGCCGAAATGCCGTTCGATCTCGGCCCACCGGTCAGGCGAGCGATCGAGATTGATCGCGAATATGCCGAGAAGACGCCCGAAGGGCACTTTCTCGGCAGAATTCGCGATGGACGGCATGGCTGTCATGGCCTCAGTACACGCGTGCCTTGGGCTCGATCTTGTGCGGATCGATACCTTCTGCGATGAGTTCGGTATGGACCGGGCGGTAGTCGAGCTTCACCTCGCCGGCCTCGCTCACCCAGGCGAGCGTATGCTTGCGCCAGTTTACGTCGTCGCGACCGGCAAACGGGCCGGAGGCATAATCCTCGCGGGCGTGAGAGCCGCGGCTTTCCTTGCGCGCTTCCGCGCCGTAGACCGTGGTGATCGCATTTGCCATCAGATTCTGCAGTTCGAGCGTCTCGACGAGGTCGGAGTTCCAGATCATCGAACGGTCGGTGACCTTGATGTCCTTGAGCTCGCCCCAGATTTCCGAAAGCCGGCGGCAGCCGGATTCGAGCGATTCCTGGGTGCGGAACACGGCCGCGTCTTCCTGCATGGCGCGCTGCATCTTGTCGCGCAGCACGGCGGTCGGCGTGGAGCCGCTGGCATGGCGCAGGCCGTCGAAACGCTCCATGATCCTGTCGCAGGCGGCCTTGTTGAGGGCCGGCACCGGCGCGGCCCTGTCGATGACCTGGCCGGCGCGGATCGCAGCGGCGCGGCCGAAAACCACGAGGTCGATCAGCGAGTTGGAACCGAGACGGTTCGCGCCGTGCACCGAGGCGCAGCCCGCTTCGCCGACAGCCATCAGTCCGGGTGCGATCCGTTCCGGGTTGGAAGCATTGGCATTCAGGACTTCGCCCCAGAAATTGGTCGGGATGCCGCCCATGTTGTAATGCACGGTCGGCAGGACCGGAATGGGCTCACGGGTCACGTCGACGCCCGCGAAGATCTTGGCGCTCTCGGAAATGCCTGGCAGACGCTCGTGCAGGACGGCCGGATCGAGATGGTCGAGATGCAGAAAGATGTGGTCCTTGTTTTTGCCGACGCCGCGGCCTTCGCGGATTTCCAGCGTCATGCAACGGGAAACAACGTCGCGGGAGGCGAGGTCTTTGGCCGAAGGCGCATAGCGTTCCATGAAGCGCTCGCCCTCGGAATTGACGAGGTAGCCGCCTTCGCCGCGTGCGCCTTCGGTGATGAGACAGCCCGAACCATAGATGCCGGTCGGATGGAACTGCACGAACTCCATGTCCTGCAGGGGCAGGCCGGCGCGGGCGATCATACCGCCGCCGTCGCCGGTGCAGGTATGGGCGGACGTTGCCGAGAAATAGGCGCGGCCGTAACCGCCGGTCGCCAGCACCACCATCTTGGCAGCGAAGCGATGGATCGTGCCGTCGTCCAGGCACCAGGCGACAACGCCGGTGCAGCGGCCGTCGTCCGACATGATCAGGTCGAGCGCGAAATATTCGACGAAGAATTCCGCATTGTTCCTGAGCGACTGGCCATAAAGCGTGTGCAGGATCGCGTGACCGGTGCGGTCGGCGGCAGCGCAGGTGCGCTGCACCGGCGGGCCTTCGCCATAGTTCTGCATATGGCCGCCGAACGGACGCTGATAGATCTTGCCTTCCTCATTGCGCGAGAAGGGCACGCCGTAATGCTCGAGTTCATAGACGGCCTTCGGCGCTTCCATGACCATGTACTGCATGGCATCGACGTCACCGAGCCAGTCGGAGCCCTTGACGGTGTCGTAGAGGTGCCACTGCCAGCTGTCCGGCGTCATGTTCTGCAGCGAGGCGGCGATGCCGCCCTGTGCCGCGACGGTATGCGAGCGGGTCGGGAAAACCTTGGTGATGCAGGCGGTCTTGAAGCCCTGCTCGGCCATTCCGAGCGTGGCGCGCAGGCCAGCGCCACCGGCGCCCACGACGATCACGTCATAGGAATGGTCGACATAGATATAGGCCTTGCCGGTCTGGGCGATGGGTGTGATCGATGCCATAACGGGATTATCCTGCAAACGCGATTTTCAGGACGGCGAGAAGACAGAGGCCGCCGATCAGGAAGGAAAAGAAGGCATTGAGGATGAGAAGAGCGATCTTCATGCCTTCGGAATGGATGTAATCCTGGATGATTTCTTCCATGCCGAGACGCATATGCACGATACTGGCGACGATGGTCAGCGCATTGATCGTGGCAACGAAGGGATTGGCGAGTGCGCCGACCACTTCGGCATAGGGCCTGCCGGCATAGATGATCAGGAAGACGATGTAGAAAACGAGGAGCGGAACGAGCGCGACGGACGTGGTCCTGACGCGCCAGAAATGCTCCGTACCGCTCTTGGCCGAACCAAGGCCGCGGACTTTTCCGAGAGGAGTGCGCATATCCATGATCCTGTCTCCTCAGCGAACGATAAGCACGACCGCCCAGACCAGGATAGTCAGGACGATGGAAGCGACAAGATTGGCCTTGGCGAGCATGGTCGAGAATTCCTTCTCGAAGCCATAGCCGAGATCCCACATGATGTGGCGCAGACCACCGAGCAGATGGTGGATGAGGGCCCAGGTATAGCCGAAAAGCACGAGCTGTCCGATGAGCGAGCCGAACAGCCAGTTGACCCAGTTGAAATATTCCTCGCCGGAAGCGGCCGAGATCAGCCAGGCGGCAACAAGCAGCGTGCCGAAGTAGAGCGCTCCGCCGGTAATGCGGTGGACGATCGACATCGCCATGGTGGGAATGAATTTATAGATTTGCAGATGCGGCGACAGAGGCCGGTTATTTGTCACATTCGCCATCAGAACCTCGCGGCGTCGTATGCGGTATTTAAGGGCGGGCGCCCAACAATGCACGATGCCGAAGAAATGTGCATTGCATCATCGGCGTGGTTTAATCTTCGAAATCACGGACGACAAGAACAATTCAAACGGATTTCAAATTTAATCGATTGTGTCTTTCTCAAGGCGACATCGGCTCGAACCCGGCGCTCACATTAACCACGATTTGCAAAGAACTCATTGCCGGCGCGACGAGCGAGGCCGTTTCATGTTAACGTTTCGTTAACGATTTTGCCGGAGTTCGCCATGATCGCGAATCGCATGAAGCCTGTTTTCGTTGCCGGCCTGGTGCTGGCAGCGACATTGTCGTCCCCATCGCAGGCGGGCGACCGCGACTACGGCCACTGGCACTATCTATCCGCGCCCGCCGGTGCATTTGTCTCCAATAGCGACCTCGCCGCCTTTGTCAGCAAGCCCGGCATTTTCAGCGGCACGTTCGACATAGCCCGCACCGCAAGCCGTAGCGTCTATATCCTGCGGAGCTATCGGGACACGCCCTTCACGAGCCCCGTTATATCAATGACAGGGAGCGGCTCGGTTTCGCCTTCCGTGAAGATCATCGATGTCGCCGGCGAAACGGAGGATGCTTTCGCGCCCGTCAACGCCTGCATCTACGAGGCCGGTGCCTGCGTCATCCGCGGCGGGAATTGAGACCGGAAGGCAAGCTGAATACCGCTATCGCAATATGAGCGGCCGCAGCCCGTCTCACGGTGAACGCGCGTCGTATTGAAGGCGATTGCCCTCTATCTCCAACTGATGGGCGGCCGCCCATTGGGCAAGCTGATGCGCAGTCTCGGCCAGGGAATAGCCGAGCGGCGTCAGCGAATATTCGACCTGTGGCGGAGAGCTGTGGTGAACGATTCGCTCGACCATACCGTCACGTTCCAGTGTCTTCAGCGTGCGTGTCAGCATCTGCTGCGAGATACCGCCGACATGCCGCTTGATCCCGTTGAAACGCCGCGAACCCAGGCTCAAGGCCACAACGACCTGTATCGTCCATTTGTCGCCCACGCGGCTCAGGATCTCGCTGACGGCCTTGCAGCCAGCATGTGCCGGTTTGGCGGTCACATCCATCTGACCTGCTCCTAAAAATATGCTTTTGACGGGCATTTTTAGGTCACATAAATGGCTGTGGTCAACAATATGGACCATCCCGACGGGAAGAAGCCCTCAGGCGGGTCTATCGCAAGGAGACCACCGTGAAGCTCTTTTATTACCCGGCAGCCTGCAGCCTGGCCGATCATATCGCCCTCATCGAGACCGGCCTTCCCTACGGGCTATCCGGCATCGATCGCGAAAAGAAAACCGAAGACGGCCGCGACTTCCTGTCGATCAACCCGAAAGGCTACATTCCCGCCCTCGAACTCGAGGACGGTACGATCCTGACGGAAAACCAGATCATCCTGAACTATATCGCCGAACGGAGCGGCAAGCTTCTTCCCGAGGGAGGCATCGCACGGTGGCGGACGCTGGAAGCTCTCGCCTTCATGTCGTCCGAGATTCACACGAACTATGCCCCCTTCTTCAGGGATTTTCCGGAGCCCGAAAAAGTCCGCGCCCGCGAAAAACTCAAGAAGGCCTTCGCCATCCTCGCCGACCAGATGGGCCAAAAGCAATTCCTGATCGCCGACGAGATGACGATCGCCGACTGCTACCTGTTCTGGGTGCTGATGGTCGCACCGAAAAGCGGGGTCGAACTGCCGGAAAACCTGCAGGCCTGCTTCGACCGTATGAGGGTACGATCCTCGGTCATCCAGGCATTCGCCGAGGAAGGACTGGCGTGATCCTTCAGTTACGGACGAGCTGACCGGGCACGTTCTACTGGCCGGCGTGCCGTGTCAGCCCTCCACGCAAGGGGAAGCCGGTGCGCCCATCCGATCTCCCCCTTGAGGGGGAGATGCCCGGCAGGGCAGAGGGGGGTGCGGTGAGGCAAATCAAGGCCTTGGGAGAAATCGGCAGAAAAAATCACTCCCTTTCATCCCCGCCCTCTTGCGTCATGCCTAGAATTGCCCCGCTTCCGTTGCCGGAGTGTTTCGCGAGACGTTCGCGGGCAGGCGGGAGCCGGCGCTTCCATCGGAACCGTAACGTGCGGGAAAGGTGGAAGAGGTGAAAACCATGGAGCGCGTGCCGAAAGGCGGTTGCTCCTATCAAGCCTCCCCCGGACAGCCATGTCCGGTTCGGTATAGCCGTGCAAGTGGCAAGGTTTCCCGAAAGGAGACCGCGAATGAAGCCACGCAGCGAGGCGAGAGGATCACCTGTAGGGGCCGGAAGCCCCGAAAGAACGCCGAAGGCCACGCGAATGTGGAGCCACTTTTATTACTATAATCCGAGGTTCCGCATTCGCGTGCGCTTCTCCGGACTGTTCTTTGAAAACCACGGCAGGAGACTGCGCGGGAATGGTCCTGGTGTGCCTACCGGAATCGCCAGACCGTCGTCCGCTTTACCTCGCTGTCTTCCAGCACCCGCGTCACCGGCACGTCATACACCGCGAGCTGCTCCAGGCGGTCCTTGGGACAATAACTCCGCCCCGGATCGCCCACCAGAACCAGCCTCCCCCCGCCTGCAAGCCGCGTAAACCAGGGGATCAGCGCCCCGGCGAAATCTCTGTCGTAGAAGACGTCACCGGCAAGGATCACGTCCGCATCGACCGCCTTGCCAACCTGGTCCTCGCGCGTGAACCGAAGTTCGACCCCGTTCTCCGCCGCATTCAGGCTGACTGCAGTTTCCGTCCAGGGATCGATATCCGCCGCCAGCACATCAAGGGCGCCGGCAAGCTTCGCGGCAATCGCCACCAGCCCAGAACCGCTGGCGAAATCCAGAACTCTTTTGCCGGCTACCGTTTCCGGATGGTCGAGAATGAAGCGCGCCAGCCCCTGCCCGCCCGCCCAAGCGAAGGCCCAGAAGGGCGGCGGCAGGCCGATCTTGTCCAGATCCTCTTCTGTCTTCAGCCAGAGCTCATGCGCTTCGGTCGCAAGATGCAGCCGGATTTCCGGCACATGCGGCGGCGGCATGAGATCGGTGTTTTCGAGGATGAAGGTCCTGGGATCGGTCTTCAAATCGCTCAGTCCGGCGAGCGCGGCGGATTGTCGAGACCGCCGAGCCTGCAGATTTCGAAATATTCCTCTTCCGTCACCGGCTGCACGGAAAGCCGCATGGAGGTGACGAGCGACATCTTCTCGAACTTCGGGTTCGCCTTGATGTCCTTCAGCGTCACCGGCTTCGGCATATCCGTGACCGCGCGGACATCGACGCAGTCCCAGCGGGGATCGTCCTTGGCGGTCGAATCGGGGTGCGACAGCGCTGAGACCTCGACGATGCCGACGATCTCAAGCCCCTCATTGGAATGATAGAAGAAGCCCTTGTCGCCGATCTTCATCGCACGCATGTTGTTGCGTGCCTGGTAATTGCGCACCCCGGTCCATTCGGTACCCTTGGCGCCAGCGGCCTTCTGCTGTTCCCAGGACCAGGAAGAAGGTTCGGATTTATAAAGCCAGTACGCCATCTCTCGCTTCACTCCGCCGGCTTGTTGAAGACCCAGTTGTACGGTTTGACTTCGACCTTCTCGAAGAGACCGGCGAGATAATAGGGATCGGCTTCCGCGATCGTCCGGGCAGCCTCCATGTCGGCGGCCTCGACAATCACCAGGCTGCCGTTCGGCTTGCCTTCGTCATCGAGGAAGGGGCCTGCCATCTTCAGCGTACCTTCCGCATTGAGCTTGTTCAGATGTTCGAGATGAGCGGGACGGGTCTCCATCCGGACGTTCAGATGGCCGGGCTTGTCGGTGCAGAGAAAGGCAAACAGCATCGGGTCTTCTCCTAAGAGCGCATCCCGAAAAGTTGGAAGCGGTTTTCGGGCAATATGCGCGGTCACGAAAGAATTGTTATTCGGTTTTGATCGGCCGTGTCATGAGTTGCTCCATGGCCGACATGATATCGAGCTTCCCGTCGATGATCGCCGCCACCGCCTCGGTCACCGGAAGCTCGACCGAGAACTTTTCCCCCAGCCGGGCCGCGACCGAAGCCGCATGAAAGCCCTCGACCAGCGGACCGCCGGCAGTCTCCGCGGGCTCGCCCTTGCCGAGCGCGATGCCGAAGCGAAGGTTGCGGGATTGATGGCTCGTGCCGGTCAGCACCAGATCGCCGAGCCCCGAAAGCCCACGAACCGTATCCGCCCTGCCGCCCATCGCCTGGACGAGCCGCGACATCTCCGCAAGCCCGCGCGAGATCAGCGCAGCACGCGCCGAATCCCCGAGGCCCGCGCCTTCGATGATGCCACAGGCGATCGCCAGCACGTTCTTGAGCGCACCGCCGAGCTGCACCCCGATCCGGTCGGTCGAGGCGTAGAGCCGGAACGTGCGGCCCGAGAGCATGTTTGCAAGTCGTTCCGAGAGAGCCTTGTCCTCCGCAGCAATCACCATGGCGGTCGGCAGGCCGCGCGCGATATCGGCAGCGAAACCGGGGCCGGACAAAACGGCGATCGGATGATGCGGCAATTCCGCCTCCAGCACCTCCGTCAGCAGCTTGCCCGAAGACTTGTCTATTCCCTTGGCGCAGATGACCACCACCGCATCCCTGGCGAGATAGGGACCGTAATGCCGTGCCGCATCCGCCTGCGCCTGGGAAGGCATGGCGAAAAGTACAAGGCTCGCCTCGCTGATCGCATCCGGCTCGACGGAAAACTCCAGCGCATCCGGCAGCGGCACACCGGGAAGCGCTGCGTCATGCACGCGATCCTCACGCAGGTCGCTCATCAGCTCAGGGTCGCGGCCGATCAACGTCACCGGATATCGGCCCTCCAGCGAGATCACGGCGGCAAGCGCAGTCCCGAAAGCTCCCGCGCCGATGACGACGACACGTTCCTGGCCCTTCATGCCTTGGCACCCCGCTTGCCGGAGCCGAGCAGGGTCTGGGCTTGGCTGTCCAGCGGCCAGCGCGAGCGCGGCGCGACATCGAGCGGATCAGCCGGAAAATCCTCCGCCAGCCGCTCGAGGCCCGCCCAGGCGATCATCGCCGCATTGTCCGTGCAAAGCCGAAGCGGCGGGGCGATGAAGCGGAAGCCATGCTCCAGGCAGAGCGCCTGCAGCGTGCGGCGGATTTCCTGATTGGCCGCGACGCCTCCAGCCACTACAAGAGCCGGATCGACGTCGAGATTGGCGAACTCTTCCTTGAAACGCGCCAGCCCGCGGCCGATACGGTCGCGCAGCGTGCGGGAAACCGCCTTCTGAAATGAGGCGCAGATATCGGCGACATCCTGTTCGGAAAGCGGAGCGATTTCGGTCGCCGCCTGCCGCACGGCAGTCTTAAGGCCGGAGAAGGAAAAATCGAGCCGCGCCTCGCCGACCAACGGACGTGGAAGGGAGAAACGGTCCGGATCGCCGCTCTGTGCGGCTTTTTCCACGGCCGGCCCGCCGGGATAGGGCAGACCGAGCAGCTTTGCCGTCTTGTCGAAGGCTTCTCCGAGCGCGTCATCGATCGTCGTGCCCCAGCGCTCGTATTCGCCGACGCCGCGCACCAGCACGAGCTGCGTATGACCGCCGGATACCAGCAGCATGAGGTAGGGGAACGAAAGGCCATCCGTCAGCCGCGCCGTCAGCGCATGGCCTTCGAGATGATTGATGGCGAGCAATGGCTTGCCGGCGGCGCGTGCAATCGCCTTGGCCGTCATCAGCCCGACGATCAGTCCGCCGATCAGGCCCGGCCCGGAGGTCGCGGCAACCGCATCGATCTCGTCGAGCGATACATCGGCGCGGTGAAGAGCCTCCTCGACCAGTCCGTCCAACGCCTCCACATGGGCACGTGCCGCGATCTCCGGCACCACTCCGCCATAGACGCTGTGCTCGTCGAGTTGGGATAGCACGACATCGGAAAGGATTTCGCCGCGGCCGTCCTCATGACGCGCGACCACCGCTGCGGCGGTCTCGTCGCAGCTAGTTTCGATGCCCAGGATGCGAAGAAAGGTCGCCATGCCCTATCGTTGACTGCCCATCGTTGATTGCGAGCTGGAAGAAAGAGGTTTACGAGAGCTTCCGGTAACAACGGAATGACGCGGATGCAAACAAAACCTTTTCGGATCGGTACGCGAGGCAGCCCGCTGGCGCTCGCCCAGGCCTCCGAAACACGCGCCCGGCTCATGGCCGCGCATGGCCTGCCGGAAGAGATGTTCGAGATCGTCGTGCTGTCAACGACCGGCGATCGGATCAACGACCGGCCGCTGACGGAGCTCGGCGGCAAAGGCCTCTTCACCCAGGAACTGGAGGAGCAACTTCTTTCCGGCGATCTCGATTTCGCGGTGCACTCCTCCAAGGACATGCCCACCAAACTGCCTGACGGTCTGCGGCTCGCCGCCTATCTGCCGCGAGAGGATTTCCGCGACGCCTTCATCGGCCGCACCGCACCAACTTTGACTGCATTGCCCGACGGCGCCACGGTGGGATCATCATCCCTCCGCCGCCAGGCGCTGATCCGTCGCATCCGGCCGGACATCGACGTCATCACCTTCCGCGGCCTCGTCGACACGCGCTTGCGTAAGCTGAGCGAGGGGGAGGTCGATGCAACCCTTCTCGCCTATGCCGGCCTGAAACGCCTTGCCAAGGAAGACGTCGTCACC
This sequence comes from Neorhizobium petrolearium, assembly GCF_029854435.1. NCBI lineage: Bacteria > Pseudomonadati > Pseudomonadota > Alphaproteobacteria > Hyphomicrobiales > Rhizobiaceae > Neorhizobium > Neorhizobium petrolearium. The sequence continues at coordinate 4,411,749 of NZ_CP123000.1, forward strand.
GAACTGCTGGACCCGGCCGACTTTCCCCCTGCCCCGGCGCAAGGCGCGATCTGCGTCGAAAACCGCATCGGCGATGCCCGCATCGATACTCTGCTGGAGGCGATCAACGACCGGGCGACCTACGACGCGGTCTCCTGCGAACGCGCATTCCTTGCAGCTCTGGACGGATCCTGTCGCACGCCGATTGCCGGTTACGCGGTCTGCGAGGGAGATCACATGAAATTCTCCGGCCTTATCCTGACGCCGGACGGCGGGAAGGAGCACTCGATCGAGGTGGAAGGTCACCGCGAGCACGCCGAGACACTGGGCCGCAAGGCGGGCGAAGCGGTGCGCGTAGCCGCAGGCACCGATTTCTTCGAAGGCTGGAGTTGAGCCTGTGCGGGTCGTCGTCACCCGTCCGGAAAACTCCGCCCGCCGGTCGGCCGAACGGCTGCGGAGCCTCGGCCATGAGCCGGTTCTTCTGCCGCTGACGAAAGCACGGCACCGCGCGGACTTGGCGGAAGATGCCTTCGATAAACCACATGCCGCGCTTGCCGTGACCAGTGCCGAAGCCGTCCGGGTCCTTTCGGCCCTGGCGGATCGCCTTAAACCCTATCTCGAAGAAACGCTCTATGTCGTGGGCGATGCCACCGCCAGGGCGGCGGGAGAAGCGGGCTTCCAAAACATCTGCGTCGGGCCTGGCACCGGAGCCGCACTCGCCGAACTGATTGCAAGCCGCACGCCGGAGTTCGCCGCTCCCCTCCTCTATCTGGCTGGAAAACCGCGCTCGCCGAAATTCGAGGAGGGATTGCATGCGAAGAAGGTGCCTTTTGTGACGGCGGAAATCTACGAGATGTCACCCATAGCTTATGATGAGGACATTATCCGGCATGCATTGCTCGATCCGCCGGCCAACGCAGTGCTTCTTTATTCCCGCGAGAATGCGCGCCTCTTCTTTGATTTCGCAGTGCCGCACGCTGCGGCTCTGGCAGCCATGCGGATGCTCTGCCTCAGCGATAACGTCGCCGGGGTCGTGCCATATGAATTTCACAGAAACATCAAGATCGCTGAACACCCTGACGAAGACGGGCTTCTTGCCCTTCTTTAGTCGCGGCCCGCGGCAAAATCCCGCCCGCCCCTTTCCTTCCACTCACCCACCGACTAATTTCCTGTGAGCGCATGCAAAAAGAGGTCGAGATGGTATCGGAAAAACCACCCCGCCGGTCGAAGGCAGAAAAAGAACCGGTCACGATCGATCTGACGGCCGAGGAATCGGATGTAGTCGCGGAGCCGGTCCGCAGTAACGATACCGACGAACCGGTGACGTCCGCTGAACAGGTCGCGGAAGCTTCGGAGACATCCGTGGAGCCCCAGGAAGCAAAGGGCGACATTACGGACGAACCCGTCGCGCCCCCCTCCACCACCGAGAGTTCCCCGATCGTCGAGGATGACGAAATTCCGGAAGAGCCGAAATCCGCAACCGTAACCCCGGAACCGGAACCGACGCCTGCACCGCATCCCCGCACCAGCCCCGCCACATCGACCCTCGTCGCGGCCGGAGTTTTCGGCGGCATCGTGGCACTCGCCCTTGCCGGCAGCATGCAATACGCAGGCTATCTGCCCGCAGCAACGCGTGCGCCGGCCGTCGACATAACCCCCGTCTCGTCGGAGCTTGCAGAACTGCGGCAGGAAGTTGCGGCACTTCGCGACAGGCCGGCCTCGCCGGCTGCGGATACGGCGCTTACCGATCGCGTCGCGGCCCTTGAAGCTTCGGCAAATGCTCCAGTCGGCGGCGTGTCCGAACAGGCGCTTGCCGCGATGAAGACGGATGTCGACACACTGCGCTCGGCGATCGAATCGACGGCAAGCAACGGACTGGCTGTCGAAGACCGGGTCAAGGAAATTGAAACCCGGCTCAATGACCGTGGCCCGGAACAACAAATTGCCCGCGCCATTGCCGCCGCGGCTTTGAAGGCGGCCATCGATCGCGGCGGGTCGTTCGAGACCGAACTCCAGACCTTTGCGAGCGTTGCCGGCGATGATCCGGCGGTTGCCGATCTCCAGAAATTTGCAGCAGGCGGGATCCCCTCCCGCGCCGACCTGCAACGCGAGTTTCCGCGCATGGCCGATGCCATGCTGGAAGCCGTCGTCCAGCCGGACCCGAACCAGGGCATCGTCGACCGGCTTCTGTCTTCGGCAATATCCGTGGTCAAGGTGCGGCGCGTCGGAGATGTCCAGGGAGATACGCCGGAGGCGATTGTCGCCCGCCTGGAAGAAGGGCTGCGCAACGGCAACCTCCAGGCCTCCGCCCGCGAATGGGATGCGCTGCCGGAGCCGGCAAAGGTGGTCTCTCGCGATTTCAAGCAGAAACTCGATGCTCGCATTCAGGTGGAAAATCTCGTGGGCGGAACGTTGACGCGTGCCGTCGCCGGCACTCAAGGCTGAGGCCCTAGATGATCAGACTTCTCATTTTCCTCGTTGTCGTGCTGGCCCTTGGCTGGGGTTTCTCCTGGCTTGCCGATCGCCCGGGTCTCATCTCCATCACTTGGCAGGACCACCTGATCGAGACGAGCATCATGGTTGCCGCCACCATGGTCGTTGCGCTTGTCGCAGCCGCGATGATTCTCTGGTGGATCGTCGGCGTGATCTGGACCTCGCCCTATTCCGTCCGCCGCTATTTCCGGGCCCGCAAGCGCGACCGCGGCTATCAGGCGCTTTCGACGGGATTGATCGCCGCCGGCGCGGGCAACGCGTTGCTAGCCCGCAAGATGAGTGTCCGCACCCGCGGCCTTCTGCGCGCCGACCAGGAGCCGCTGATCCACCTCCTCGAAGCCCAGACCGCCCTCATCGAGGGCAAGCATGACGAAGCGCGCCAGAAATTCGAGCAGATGGCCGAGGATCCGGAGACCCGCGAGCTGGGCTTGCGGGGCCTCTACATGGAAGCCCGCAGGCTGGGAGCCAACGAGGCCGCACGGCAATATGCCGAAAAGGCCGTGGAACATGCCCCCTACCTGCCCTGGGCGGCGCAGGCGACGCTGGAATCCCGCAGCCAGGCCGGCCGGTGGGAGGATGCGATCCGCCTGCTGGATCAGCAACGCGCAGCAAGCGTCATCGACAAGAACCAGGCCGACCGCTGGAAGGCCGTGCTGCTGACCGCCAAGGCCGACGACCGGCTGGAGGGCGACCCGAAAGGCGCCCGCGACGACGCCATGGCGGCCCTGAAGCTTGCCAAGGATCTCGTGCCCGCCGCCGTCATTGCCGCAAAGGCCTGGCTGCGTGAGGATAATGTCCGCAAGGCAGCCACCGTTCTCGAAGGCGTCTGGAAGCTCGGGCCGCATCCGGACATTGCCCGCGCCTATGTCCGCGCCCGCAGCGGTGACAGCACGACCGATCGCCTGAAGCGTGCCGAGAAGCTGGAAGCGCTCCGCCCGAACAACGTCGAGTCCCTGCTGGCCGTCGCCCAGGCCGCGCTCGACGCGCATGAATTCCGGAAGGCGCGCGCCAAGGCAGAGGCCGCCGCTCGCATGGATTCCCGCGAGGCCGCCTATCTGCTGCTGGCCGATATCGAGGAGGCGGAGACCGGAGATCAGGGACGTGTACGCCACTGGATGGCGCAGGCGCTGCGTGCGCCGCGGGATCCCGCCTGGGTTGCGGATGGCTTCGTTTCGGAAAAGTGGCTGCCGCTTTCGCCGGTGACAGGCCGGCTTGATGCATTCGAATGGAAGGCGCCGTTCGGCCAGCTCGAAGGACCGATCGAGGAAGGATCGCTCGCCGCCGAGGAAGCCATAGCCAGCCTGCCGCCTGTTTCCGCAATCAGGCCGGAAACAAGAGTGGAACAGCCGTCCAAGCCGATCATCGTACCGGTTTCCCCGTCCTCGGAACCTGCGAAGCCCCCGCAGACAGAAATAGCTGTTGCAGCAAAAACACCGGCTCCCGGGAATGTGACCTCAAAGACTGGAAAATCGCCGGAAAGTGAGGAGGAGCCGGTTCCCTTTTTCGGCCGTCCGCCAGATGATCCGGGTGTGAAAGATCCCGATGCCGCGCAGCCTCCGACAAGGCTCCGGCTCTTTTAGAAAGCGAGGGCCTGAATATAGATGTTGGACCGCATTCAGGCCTTTCTCCACACTCTCACATCACCGCACCACTCACAGGAATTCGCGCCGGACGATCCTCGGGTCGCTTTCGTCGCGCTCTGTTTCCAGGTCATGGAAGCCGATGGCAACGTCTCGGAGGAGGAACAGCAGAAGTTCCGCAACCTGCTGCGCGAGCGCTACGACCTCAGCGAGGAACGATTGAAGGCGCTGATCGAGATTGGTCATCAGGCCGGCAGCGAGGCGGTTGACTATTATCGTTTTACTTCCGATCTTAGACGATATCTCGTCGACGAGAACGATCGCGTCGAGCTCCTCGGCATTCTTTGGGATATCGTCTACGCGGACGGTCAGCGAAGCGAGATCGAAGATCACGTGATCTGGAGGATCGCCGATCTTCTGGGCGTCTCGGCGCGGGACAGGGTTCTGCAGCGCCAGCAGGCGGCGATGCGCGCAACGGGAGGAGATCAGGGAGGAGACTGAGGGTATACAAGATGCTGATGCTTCCTTCCCGTCGTACCGGAAAGCTCCCCGTGCTGATCGTGCTGCACCAGGAGCGCTCCTCCTCAGGCCGCGTGGGCCAGATGCTGATCGACAAGGGTTTTCCGCTCGATATCCGCCGCCCCGTCCTGGGCGATCTCCTGCCCGAAACCATGGCAGGCCATTCCGGTGCCGTGATCTTCGGCGGGCCGATGAGTGCCAACGATCCAGACCCCTTCGTGAAAGCCGAAATCGACTGGATCGGCGTGCCGCTCAAGGAAAACAAACCCTATCTCGGTATCTGTCTCGGCGCTCAAATGATGATCCGGCATCTGGGCGGCAGCGTCGGGCCGGACAAGGACGGTCTCACCGAGATCGGCTGGTACCCCTTGCGCCCGACGGAGCACGGTCGTCTGCTGACGCACTGGCCTAAAATGGTCTACCATTTCCACCGCGAAGGTTTCGACGTTCCGCACGGCGTCCAGCTTTTGGCCGAAGGCGATGCCTATCCGAACCAGGCAATCCGCTACGGCGAGAACGCCTGGGGCCTGCAGTTCCATGCGGAACTGACGCGCGCCATGATGCAGCGCTGGGTCGTGCATGGCGAACATCGCTTCATCATGCCGAACGCCCAGCAGGGCCGCGAACATCTCGAGGGCCGGATGATCTTCGACGCGCCGCTGAAGGAATGGCTCTGGAATTTCCTCGATATCGTCTTCGATCGTCCGGCTGCATCGGAGGGGAAGAGCAAGCCGGTGCGCAAGCCGGCCCTGCAGACCGGCTGAATCCGCTGGCAACGTTATCGCATCGGTGCTTCCAGGCTGTCGATCCTGCGGAGTCTCGGGAAACCGAGCGACCAGATGATCGCAACCGCGAGCGTGCCGACGCCGCCGATGACGACGGCCGGCACGGCGCCGAAGATCGAGGCCATGGTGCCTGCGCGGAATTCCCCGAGCTCGTTCGACGCACCGACGAAAACCATGTTGACGGCGTTGACGCGGCCTCGGACCTCGTCCGGCGTCCAAAGAGCGATCAGGGTCTCGCGAACATAGACCGAGATCATGTCGGACGCCCCCATCAGCATGAGCGCCGAGATGGAAAGCCAGGGCGTTACCGACAGGCCGAACATCAGCGTGCCGACGCCAAAAAGCCCGACGCCGATGAACATGGCAAGGCCCGCCTTATGGCGGATCGGATGGAAGGCGAGGTATATTGCCACCGCAATCGCCCCAACTCCCGGAGCTGCCCGCAGCATGCCGAGACCCCAAGGGCCGAGCTCCAGGATATCGCGCGCGAAGATCGGCATCAGCGCCACCGCGCCGCCGAGCAGGACCGCAAAGAGATCGAGCGAGATCGCACCGAGCACGATCTTTTCGCTGGAAATGAAGCGGAAGCCGGCAAGAATCTCCTCCCAGCTCACCTTGTTGGCGGCACGCCTCTGTGCCGGTTTCGGTATCAGGAAAACGAAAAGGCCTGCCAGCACCAGGAAGGCGAAGGCAACGGTGTAAGCCACGACTGCACTGACGCCGTAAAGCAGGCCGCCAACCACGGGGCCGAGGATCGCTGCCGTCTGCCAGGAAGAGGAGTTCCAGGCAACCGCATTCGGCAGATCCTCTTCCGGCACGAGATTCGGCCCGAGCGACTGCACCGCCGGTCCCATGAAGGCGCGTTCGATACCGAAAACGATCAGAATTGCGAAAACCAGCCAGGGTGTAAAAGTGTGCGTGACGGTCAGCGCCAACAAAGCGCCGGCGCAGAGCGCTCCGACCACCATGCAGATGGCGACGATGGCGCGGCGGTTATAGCGGTCGGCCACCGAGCCGGTAACAAGGATCAGGAGCAGAGACGGCAGGAACTGGAAAAGCCCGATCAGGCCGAGATAGAGCGCATTGCGCGTCTCGTCGTACATTTGCCATCCAACTGCGACGCTGACGATCTGGATCGAAAAGGCGGAAAGAAAGCGGGCGAAGAAAAACCGCGTATAGGATGAATGCCGGAAGGCGGCGAAACGATCGCCCGAGGCGGAAATCGACATTTAATAGCACTTTCAGCGGAGCCGGAACCAGCATCGTCCCCGTCCCCCGTTAAACATGATTTGGATGAGGCCCAAGTGCGGCACTTGCCCGTTAGTTCGCCAATGTCTACATGTCTGTCAATAACGAAATGGAGACGTGAATGCTCGCCCTGTTTCAGACCATCGATTTGGCCTTGAACCTTTACACCTGGGTGCTGATCGCCAGCGCCATCTTCTCGTGGCTCTATGCCTTCAATGTCATTAATTCACGAAACCAATTCGTGGACGCGATCGGCCGCTTCCTCTACAACGTGACTGAGCCGGCGCTCCGCCCGATCCGCCGCTTCATGCCCGATCTCGGCGGCATCGATATTTCCCCGGTGATCCTGCTCCTGATCATCTTCTTCATCCGTTCGCTGATGTGGACGTCGATCTATCCGCTGGTCGCGTGAACAACACCCCTTACAGCAGGCATCCCGATCACCTGAGGCTTGCAATCCGGCTGACGCCGAATGCAGGTCGCAATGTTGTCGAAGGCGTTGAGATCGCGGCCGACGGCGAGGCTTTCCTGAAGGCGCGCGTCACGGCGGTTCCCGAAGACGGCAAGGCCAACAAGGCGCTGATCCTGCTGATCGCCGACACGTTCCGGCTTCCCAAATCCTCCATTTCGATCATTTCCGGCGAAACTGCGCGTAAAAAAATCCTCCGGATCGACGGCGACCCGGAGGATCTGGAAGAGAAACTCAAGAAGCTTCTATAAGCCTGCCAGCTTACTTCTTCTGCGCATTGAAACGATCGACGGCCTCGAGGATCAGCTTCTTCGCGACGCCTACATCCTGCCAGCCGCCGATCTTCACCCACTTGCCGGGCTCGAGATCCTTGTAGTGCTCGAAAAAGTGCTCGATCTGCTTCAGCGTGATTTCCGGCAGGTCGGAGTAGTTGGCGATCTTGTCGTAGCGGCGCGTCAGCTTCGGCACCGGCACGGCCAGAATCTTCTCGTCCTTGCCGCCATCGTCTTCCATGACCATGACACCGATCGGCCGGACGTTGATGACGCAGCCCGGAACCAGCGGGCGGGTATTGCAGATGAGGACGTCGATCGGATCACCGTCTTCCGACAGCGTGTGCGGCACGAAGCCGTAGTTGCCCGGATAGGTCATGGGCGTGTAGAGGAAGCGGTCGACGATCAGCGCACCGGCTTCCTTGTCCATCTCGTATTTGATCGGATGGCCGCCTACCGGCACCTCGACAATGACGTTGACGTCGTCTGGCGGATTCTTGCCAACGGAAATCGCATCGATACGCATTCTTTTCCTCGGGTCAGGTTCGACAAAGGTATCCGTCGATAGCGGGAATCATGCTGCAAAGCAACAAGGCTTTGGGAGGATTGTTAACTCCCAGCGTCAGCTATAAAATTAGAAAACGCTAAAATTAAGAAAGTGGCAGCAGTACGGCCGATCAGGGCCAGACGAAGCCGATCTTGCGAAGCTGCGTGCCGCCGAAATCCTCCATGCCTTCAGCGACATCCGCTCCGCCATGCCGGCGGAAGAAACTCGCCGCATGCTCGCTGTCTTCGAGGCACCAGACGACAAGGCCTTCGCAGCCAAGCGATCTCAGCAACCGCCGGCTCTCGCCAAACAGACGTCTCCCAAGCCCGATCCCCTGGAATTCAGGCCGCAGATAGATTTCGTAAACCTCACCGTCATAGGGCAGGGCGCGTGCCCGGTTCAGCCCGATTGTCGCATAACCGGCAATGGCACCGGCGACATCAAGAACCAGCAGCGTTGCGGGACCACGTGTCGCCTTGCGCCACCAGGCTTCGCCCCGGCGCTCCAGCATCTGCGTCAGCGGCTTGTAAGGAATGAGCCCGGCATAAGCCTGGGTCCATGCCTCACGGTGCGCCTCCGAGATGGCTCTTGCGTCTTCCGGTTCCGCCCGGCGGACATCGATCGACAACGTTTTCATAACGCTACTTTAAGCCCTGTCGTGGTCAATCCGCCATTTCACCATTGGGTGTAGGAGGATTTGCCCACAGACCTTTCATGTGGACGACGAGAAGACGTTAACGTGTTTTTAACCTTTGTCACAAGTCTCGCCGCTGCGAAGACACAGAAAAAACCCCGGCATCGCTGCCGGGGCTCGGGAAGGTTCAAACAGCTATGAAATCAAGCGATCTTGGACTTTTCGTAGCGCTTGCGATCATTCGGATCGAGATACATCTTGCGCAGACGGATCGACTTCGGGGTCACTTCCATCAGCTCGTCGTCCTGGATCCAGGAGAGCGCGCGGTCGAGGGTCATGCGGATCGGCGGGGTAAGCTTCACTGCCTCGTCCTTGCCGGCGGCGCGGATGTTGGTGAGCTGCTTGCCCTTCAGCACGTTCACTTCCAGGTCGTTGTCGCGGCTGTGGATGCCGATGATCATGCCCTGGTAGACCTTTTCGCCCGGCTCGATGATCATCGGACCGCGATCTTCCAGATTGAACATGGCATAGGCCACGGCTTCGCCGGAACCGTTCGACAGAAGCACGCCATTGACGCGACCGCCGATCGGTCCCTTGTAAGGCTGATAATCATGGAACAAACGGTTCATGATTGCCGTGCCGCGCGTATCGGTCAGCAATTCCGACTGGTAGCCGATCAGGCCGCGGGTGGGAGCATAAAAACGCAGGCGCAGACGATTGCCGCCCGAAGGCCGCAGCTCGACCATCTCGGCCTTGCGCTCGGACATCTTCTGCACGACGACGCCCGAATGCTCCTCATCCACGTCGATGACGACTTCCTCGATCGGCTCCATGAGGTTGCCGGACTCGTCCTTGTGCATGACGACGCGCGGACGCGATACGGCCAGCTCGAACCCTTCCCGGCGCATGGTCTCGATCAAGACGGCAAGCTGCAATTCGCCACGACCGGAGACGAAGAACGAATCCTTGCCTTCGGCTTCTTCGATCTTCAGCGCGACATTGCCTTCCGCCTCCTTGAAAAGGCGGTCGCGGATGACGCGCGAGGTGACCTTGTCGCCTTCGGTACCGGCGAGCGGCGAGTCATTGACGATGAAGGACATCGTAACGGTCGGCGGATCGATCGGCTGGGCCTTCATGGCCTCTGTGACCGAGGGATCACAGAAAGTATCGGCCACAGTGCCCTTTGAGAGGCCGGCGATCGCGACGATGTCGCCTGCCTGTGCCTCCTCGATCGGCTGGCGTTCGATCCCGCGGAAGGCAAGAATCTTGGAAATCCGGCCGGTTTCGATCAATTTGCCGTCCTGGCCGAGGACCTTGACGCTCTGGTTCGGCTTGATCGACCCGGAAGCGATGCGGCCTGTAATGATGCGGCCGAGGAAAGGATTGGCTTCGAGGATGGTGCCGATCATCCGGAACGGACCTTCTTCGACCGTCGGCTCCGGAACGTGGCTGAGAACGAGGTCCAGCAGCGGCGCGAGACCTTCGTCCTTCGGGCCTTCCGGATTGAAGTTCATCCAGCCGTCGCGACCGGAACCGTAGAGGATCGGGAAATCGAGCTGCTCGTCGGTCGCATCGAGATTAGCGAACAGGTCGAAGACCTCGTTGATGACTTCTTCATGGCGGCCATCCGGACGGTCGATCTTGTTGATCGCGACGATCGGGCGAAGGCCAACCTTCAGTGCCTTGCCAACCACGAACTTGGTCTGCGGCATCGGGCCTTCGGACGCATCGACGAGCACGATCGCTCCATCCACCATCGAGAGGATGCGCTCGACCTCACCGCCGAAGTCGGCGTGGCCGGGCGTGTCGACGATATTGATGCGAACTCCCTTCCATTCAACCGAAGTTGCCTTGGCGAGAATGGTGATGCCGCGTTCCTTTTCCAGATCGTTCGAATCCATGACGCGTTCGGCGACGCGCTGGTTTTCACGGAACGAACCGGATTGTTTCAGAAGTTCGTCGACGAGGGTCGTTTTCCCATGGTCAACGTGCGCGATGATCGCGATGTTGCGAAGTGCCATATTCAAGATCTCTGAGGCTGCGGCGCGATGAACGGGAGGACGCGCCAAATTTCGTTGGCGGGCTCATATCCTTTTTTTCGCATTCGCGAAAGGGGATGCGGTTACAATTGCAATCAAGGGCGGCGAACACGGTTACTCCGCCACGAGGCCGCTGCGCCTCAGGAGCGTCAGCAGAAGAAGCGGCAGAAGCGTGGTGATCAGGATGGCAATGAAGGCCATGGCCATCCCGAGCCCGATCGAACCCTGCTCGAATTGCCGCCAGATGAAGGTCGCAATCGTCTGCATGCCGACCGGGGCGACGACCACCGAGGCGACCAGTTCGCGCGAGGCGAGCGCAAAGACGAGCAGCATTGCGGAAGCGAGGCTCGGGAAGACGAGCGGCAGAAGGATGCGGCGGAAGGCCGTAAAACTGCTCGCGCCGAAGACGCGCGCCGCCGCCTCCAGATTGTCGCCGATCTGCTGGAATGCCGCCGTCGTATAGCGCACCGGCTGTGGCAGTAGGATGCAGCAATAGGCAAGCAGCAGGATGAAGGCGGTGTTGTAGGGCGTCACCGGCAGCCAGGGCATGTTCCAGGCGAGGATCAGGCCCACAGCCACGACGATGCCCGGCAGGGCATTCGGCAGGATGGTCATCACGTCGATGGTCATGCGGCCTGGAATCTTCGTCTTCACCACAGTATAGGCGGCCATCACGCCGATAAGGCCGGTGATCAGCGCCGTGCCGATGCCGAGCGAGAAGCTGTTGGCGAGAGCCACCAGCGCACCGGCGCTGTTGGCGAAGACGGATTGGAAGTTGGCGAAGCTGATATTGTCCAGCGCCAGTCCGCCGGAAATGGTCCGTGACAGCGCCGTTGACAGGATTGCGAGAAGCGGCACGCCCGTCGCCAGGAACGCTACGACAGCAAATGCGATCATGACGGGGATTTTCAGCGCCCCAAGCGGGCGCTTGTCCTTCGCCGTCGGCTTGCCGCCGACCGTCTGGTACGAGCGCCGCGCGAGAATCCAGCGCTGCGCCAGGAACGTCACCAGCGACATGGCGACAAGTAGGATCGACAGGAGCGCCGCGCCCGGCAAATCGATCGGCCAATCGGTGATCCTGAGATCGATGCCTGTCACGAGCACCTGGAAACCGGCGCGCCGACCGAGCGCCGCCGGCGTGCCGTATTCCTCGATGGCCGCGGCGAAAACGAGCATGAGACTCGCGGCGAGACCGGGCGCCGAAAGCGGCAGCGTGATCCGCCAGAAGGCGCGAGCCGGCGTTGCGCCGAACACCCGGCCAACATCCGCATAGCGAGCTCCTACCGCCTCGACCGTGCGCGACACCGCGAAATAGACGACCGGAAACGTGTTGAACGTCATGACCAGCGTCATGCCGAACAGCGAGAATAGGAAAGGCGCGAGATTGAAGCCTGCAAGCTGCTGCAGGTATCCCCGCGGCTGCAAGGTCATGATCCAGCCAAGCGTCGCGATATAGGGCGGGATCATGAAGGGCACGAGCAGCAGCACATCCCAGACCGGCGCCAAGGGGATGCGGTAGAGTGCCCGGAAAACCCCGAGCGGAACGGCAATCAGTGCCGAAGCAAGCACCACGCAGCCACCGAGCAGCACGGTATTTGCGGCCATGCCGATCAGCGCACCATCACCTAGCGTCGCGATGAAGGAGGAGAAAGGGCCCGCGAACGAACCCTGTCCGAGATCGGGGAAAATGCCCTGCAGCACCACGGCAATGAAGGGAATGGCGACGATAACGATCAGTCCCGCGATTGCGAGCCAGGCAGCCGGAGCCGCACCGCCGATGCCGCCGTTCACCTTCATCCGACCGTTCCTTACTTGCCGCCGTAGATCTTGGTGATTTCAGCCAGCGTTTCCTTGCGCTTGCCGTAGACGTCGGCGGTATCATACTTCAGCAGCTTCAGGTCGCTGATCAGCGGCCTGTCGGCAGGAATATCGGTGCGGGCCGGCATGAGCTTCGTGTCGGCAATCATCTTCTGCCCCTCGTCGGAGAGCATGTAGTCGATGAACTTCCTGGCCTCGTCCTGATGCTTGGACCAGTTGAGGATCATAGCCGGACGTGGCGCGATGACCGTGCCGGAAGCCGGAAAGATCACATCGACGCTCTCGCCTTTGGCCTTCGCGGCAAAAGTGATGTAGTCGACGGCACCGAAGACGGCGGCTTTGGCGCCCTGCAGGACGGGGTTCAGGGCTTCAGCATTGGCGCCGGCGATAATCGCGCCATTGGCCTTCAGGTCCTTGAAGAGTTTGAATTCGTCCTGGTTTGCGAGAGCCGCGTCGAGTTCGAAGGCGGAACCGGATTGAGCGGGGTCCGGAATGTTGACGAGATCCTTGTATTCCGACTTGGTAAGGTCCGCCCATTCGGACGGCTTCGGCGTACCGCTCTTGGTGTTCCAGGCGATACCGAGCGCCGAGATGCCCTGGGCAACGGCCGTGTCGGTCTTCAGGAAGTCTGGCACCTTCGCGGCGTTCGGGCTGGTATAGGCAAGCAGCCAGCCGCGCTTGGCGAAGTCGGTGGCCGTGTCCCAGGACGCGGAAATCAGAACGTCGACGACCGGGTTGGAAGCTTCCGCCTCGATACGCGCCATCACTTTGCCGGTCGTGGCCTGGAAGACGTTGACCTTGATGCCGGTCTCTTTGGTGAAGCCGGCCGACAGCTTGTCGATGAGGCTCTGCGGACCCGCGGTGTAGACTGTGATGTCGGCATGGGCGACGCCCGCCGCCAACGCCGCGGCGACGACGCCGAAAGTAATGCTCTTCAATAACTTAAGCATGTTCCAAATTCTCCTCTTTGGATGAATGAACTTTATTGCCGAACCAGCGGAGCTGATCCGGATCGATCGAAAGGCCGATACCGTCTCCCGGCCTCAGCTTGACACGGCTCAACAGCTGCAATTCGACTTTAGCGAGCCCGGCGAGCGAAACGGTCGCGAGGTGTCCGTCGCCGCGAAATTGCGAACGCAACACGGTCGCCGCCAGACGGCCCGGCGCTATCTCTCCCGGCGTGATGGAGGCAATGGGGATCAGGACACGAGAGGCCGCGCCGGCGCGGCCGGCATCCCGGAGCAATGCCACATCACTGCCTTTGAAGAACCAGAGCCCGTCCCGGTATTCGAGATCGGCAATGCCGCCGAGCCGCAGGAAGTCCGCCACTTCCGGCGATGCCGGCCGCTCGACCAGTTCATCCGGAGAGGCGAGCTGCTCGATCAGGCCACCGCGCATGACGGCAACGTCATCTGCAAGCGTCAACGCTTCGCTGTGGTCATGCGTGACATAGATGGCCGTCAATCCGAGAGTCGCGATCAGTTCGGCAAGCTCGCCGACCATGTTCTCTCGCAGTTCGCGATCGAGGTTTGAAAGAGGCTCATCGAAAAGAATGAGCTGCGGTTCGGCGACGATGGCGCGGGCGATCGCCACCCGCTGCTGCTGGCCGCCCGAAAGATCGCTTGGCCGGCGGTCGGCATAGGCGGCAAGGCCCACGCGTTCGAGCGCCCGCATCGTCCGGCTTTGTCGCTCCGCCCGGCCGATGCCACGCATTTCGAGCGGAAAAGAGACATTGCCGCCGACCGTCAGATGCGGCCAGAGCGCATAATCCTGGAAGACCATGCCGAGATTGCGCTTCTCGGGCGGCGCGAAACTGCCGGTCGCGGCATCCGCGACCACCTGGCCGGCAATCGCGACAGAGCCCTTGGTTGGTGCCAGCAATCCGGCGACCAGCCGCAGCAAGGTCGTCTTGCCGCAACCGGAAGGGCCAAGCAGTGCCAGCGTTTTCCCCTTGGAAAGCGAAATGTCGATGCCTTTCAGCACCGGCGTCACGCCATAATGCAATTCCAGCGCGGCCGTCGAGACGGCAGCATCGGTCGCTGAGAGATGAGACGTCATGGGGGGCCGGCATCAATGAGGGCGATGCCGGTTGCATATTAAGGTTCCATAACAGTCATGTGACAGGTAGCCAGATACTCCAAAGTGCGCCGCCAACCTGTCACACCCGGCGCTAGAGCAATGATCCGGGAAAAGCCTCAGCTAGGCGTCGCTGCCGGTAAGTTCCTCGACCATGGCCAACCCCTTCTTCTTGAGCATGGCCTGCGGGTCGGGCAGCTTGCCGCGAAAAGCCTTGTAGGTCTCCTCCGGATCGATCGACCCGCCGACGGAATAAATATTGTTCTTGAGCTTGCGGGCCATCACCGGATCGAACGCGTTGCCGGTTTCCTCGAAAGCCGAGAAGGCGTCGGCATCCAGCACTTCCGACCACATGTAGGAATAATAGCCGGCGGAATAGCCATCGCCGGAAAACACGTGCTGGAAATGCGGCGTCGCATGACGCATGACGATCGAGGACGGCATGCCGATCCCATCAAGGACTTGCTTCTGCACCGCCATCGGATCACCGACCGGCCCGTCCGCATGGAAAGCCATGTCGACCAGCGCGGACGAGGTGAATTCCACGGTCGCGAATCCGGCATTGAAGGTGCGGGCCGCCAGCACCTTGTCCAGCAAGGCCTTCGGCATCGGCGCGCCGGTCTCGTAATGCACAGCGTATTTTTCGAGGATTTCCGGCACGGTCAGCCAATGCTCATAAAGCTGTGAAGGTAGTTCGACGAAATCGCGGGCGACACCGGTGCCGGAAACCGACGGATAGGTGACGTCCGACAGCATGCCGTGCAGCGCGTGGCCAAATTCGTGGAACAGCGTCTTGGCGTCATCAAGCGACAACAGGGCCGGCTTGCCTTCGGCGGGCTTGGCGAAGTTGCAGACATTGTAGATGATCGGCAGCTCACCCTTCCTGCCGTTCTTCAGCATCAGCTTGTGCTGCGACTGGAACGAGCTCATCCAGGCGCCGGAACGCTTGGAGGAACGGGCGAAATAATCGCCAAGGAACAGAGCCTTCAGCGAACCATCCTTGTCGTAGACTTCGAACACCCGCACGTCAGGGTGATAGGTGGCAACACCCTTCACCTCGACCGCCTTGATGCCGAAAAGCCGCTCCGCGACGTCGAAACAGGCCTCGATCACCTTTTCGAGCTGCAGATAGGGCTTCAGCTCCGACTCGGAGAAATCGAACATCCGCTGGCGGAGTTTTTCCGCATAGTGGCGCCAATCCCATGGCATGACCTCATGGTTCTTGCCCTCCTCGGCGATCAGGCCGCCGAGGCTTGCCTCTTCCTCCAGCGCCTTGGCGCGTGCCTTCTCCCAGACCTGGCTCAGAAGCGTATTCACCGCCTCCGGTGTCTTCGCCATCGTGTTGTCGAGCTTGAAGGCCGCGAAATTCTCATATCCGAGCAGCTTCGCCTTTTCGGCTCTCAACGCCAGCGTCTCGCGCACGATGCCGAGATTGTTGGTCTCTCCGGGATTTTCTCCTCTTGCAACCCAGGCTTTGAAAGCCTGCTCCCGCAGGTCGCGGCGGGTGGAAAAGGTCAGGAAGGGCTCGATGATCGACCGCGACAACGTCACGACATATCCGTCCTGCTCGCCCCGCTCGCGAGCTGCGGCCGCCATGGCATCACGCAGGAATCCCGGCAGGCCGTCGAGTTCGGCCTCGTCGGAAAGCTTCAGCGACCAGCTCTTTTCGTCGCCCAGCACATTCTGCCCGAAACGGGCGCCGAGGCCGGCAAGCTTCTCATTGATATCCGCAAGCCGCTCCTGCTCGATCTTCGGCAGCTTCGCCCCGGCACGGACGAAGCCCTTCCAGTGCCGTTCGAGCACCCGTTCCTGCTCGACAGTCAAGCCGAGTTCCTTGCGGGTTTCCCAAAGCCTGTCGATGCGCGCGAAGAGCGCGGCATTCATTCCGATCTTCGAATAGTGGCGGGACAATTTCGGCGCAATCTCGCGTTCCAGCGCCTGGATGGTCTCGTTCGTATGCGCCCCGGCCTTGCCCCAGAACAGCGCCGAGATGCGCGAAAGCTCGTCACCGGCAATCTCCAGTGCCACGACCGTATTCGCAAATGTCGCCTCCGCCGGGTTATTGGCGATCGCATCGATCTCCGCTTCGTGGCTGGCAAGCGCCGCATTGAAACCCGGCGAGAAATCCGCGTCCTTCACTTCGTCGAAACGCGGCAGTCCGTGATGACCATTCCATTCCACAAGGGCGGGGTTCAGCGGAAGATCGGAAGACATGAAATATCCCTCAAAAACGATGCGTCATCATTCATATAGGAGAAGGCGGCGAGAATAGGTATCCGTGCCCTCCTTTTCAGTCTCGGACAAAAAATCATACCTGATAATTAACGGTTATTAACTATTTGACGCAGTGCAGTATTCGCAGGTACCTTTTGGGCGGTATCCGATGATCAAGGATATGGCCATGGAAATCAGTTCCTTGCGCTGGTCCACCCATTTTCTGCAACGGGACAATTCCCGCAACGGCAAGATCGAAAAGTCTTCGCAGCAGGAAAGCCGGCACGGCCAGATTGCCTTTCAGGTGCCCGAGACGGTCGATTCGCCGGTGGATTTTTCGGCGATCACGCCGCGGGATCTTCGTGAACTGGCCTGGCAGAACTATCAGGCCGGCAAGATTGACCAGGAGACTTATGCCACGCTCTCCGAAGAACTCCCAACCCACGCCATCGATGCTCAGGGGCAGTTGATCGACCTGTCGCAGGTGACCGACGAGACCGGTTTCGATTTTCACGATTATTACCGCAACCAGCTCGAAATCGCCATGTCGCTCGGTGATACGCGCCGCGCCGACGTGCTGCGCTCGGTGATGGCCTTCCTGGATGTATGACAGGCCAGTCGCGCTCAGGCGCGGCGGTATCCGAAAAGACTGGGCGCCGAATGCCAGAGCGCCTGCACTGCAAAGCCGATGAACAGCAGTCCGGAAAGCCTGACGATCACCGTCTCATGCCGACGGTAGAAGCGCCGCACGACACCTGCGCCGATAATCCCGATGAGCACGATGTCGGCCGTGAGAAAGCCGAGCAGGGAAACGGCAAGCAGCATGGGCAGGCCGGAAAATTCCAGCGCGTCCGATGAACCGGCAAGCAATGCCGTGAAAGTCGCAAGCGCCACCGGATAACCTTTTGGGTTGGTGAGCCCGAAGATCAGGCCGCGCCGCAACGGTCTTTCGACCGCCATCAGCGCACCGCCTCCATCCTTCGGCTTCGCATTGAGCGCGCTCCAGCCGATCCAGCCGAGATAAAGCCCGCAGATGACGCCGAGCACGTCGAAAAAGGTCGTGCCGATCGTCTTCGCACCGATGATCGCCACCAGCGCCAGCGCCGACCAGAGAATGTCTCCAGCCAGATGCCCACCCATGAAAAAAGCGCCCGCCTGACGCCCCTGCCCCGCCCCGATACCAAGGAGCGCGAGAAACGCGGGGCCGGGAATGAGCGTATAGGCGAGCGCCGCAAGAAAGGTGCCTGCAAGCAAGGAAGAGGACATGGATGGGCTCCGACGGAAGACTGCGACAGTTTTGCCGCCGGTTTTGTCCGTGTCAATGCAGATCGAACCTGGGTTTTCCGTTTGCCTTGCACGCGAAAGATAGTAAGGGAACCTTACGAAATCCTCCGAAGAATGGAGGGGCTGGAAAATGGACACATTGGGTTTTCTGATCGTCGACAGTGCACGCCTTCTGCGCGCCGCCTTCGAGCGCCGCATTGCGCAGGCGGGTCTTGGCCTGACGCCGGGTGAGGCGCGCGCACTGATGAATATCGCCGCGGCCGGCGGCAGTCGGCAGCTCGATATCGCGGCCCGCATGGGCGTCGAGCCGATGACGCTCTGCGCCTATCTCGACAAGCTGCAGTCACTGGGGCTGATAGAGAGGCAGCAATGTTCCGTGGACCGGCGCGCCAAACGCATAACGCTGAAACCGGCTTCCGAGGAGATGATCAAAGCGATCCGCAAGGAGCTGGACATCATTCTGGCACAAGCGACCGAAGGTCTGAGCGAGGAAAGCAATCGTATCCTGCGCGAGACGCTCGCCGTCTTCAACGCTAATCTTCAGGCCGCCAATCCTTCCCATGGGTCCCAGACAGCATCCGATGAAAACCGATAATATGCCGCCCATCCCCGCGCCGATGAGCGAGCGCCGCACCACGATCATTGGCGCCCTGCTGACGGCGATCGGGCCGATCTCCATGGCGATCTACACGCCGGCCATGCCGGAACTGGTGCGCGCCTTCGCCACGACGGAAGCGGCGATCAAGATGTCGCTGTCTCTCTATTTTGCTGGATTTGCATTGGCTCAACTGGTCGCGGGACCGGTTTCGGACGCCTTCGGCCGCAAAACTGCCTCGCTGAGCTTCCTTATCATCTACCTTATGGGCTCTTTGCTCGCCGCCTTCGCCCCGTCGGTCGAATGGGTTCTCACCGGCCGGCTTGTCCAGGGGATCGGCGCCTCCGTCGGCATCACCGTGTCGCGCGCCATCGTTCGCGACCAGTTCAATGGCGGTGACGCGGCGCGGATCATCAATACGATGGGCATCATCCTGGCGGTAGGTCCGTCCCTCGGACCGACGATCGGCGGTCTCGCACTGGCCGCCTTCGGCTGGCGGTCCGTGTTTCTGCTGATGGTCGGTTTCGGCGCACTCCTGGTCTTCCTCTCCACCGTCTGTCTTAGGGAAACGACGGTGCCGGATCGCAGCCGGTTGAAACCGCTTCGCCTTATCGAGGCCTATGCGGAAATCATCAGGCTTCCCCGCTTCCTGTTTACCGCGCTCGTTCTCGCAGGCGCCGTCGGCTCCATGTATGCTCAGGCAGCCGTCCTGCCGTTCATCATGATCGAGAAGGTAGGGCTCACGCCGACTGAGTTCGGCATGAGCATGCTGATGCAGTCCGGCTTTTACCTGACAGGGTCCATATGCCTGCGGATTGTCTCAAGATGGCTGCCGGCTGAGCGCGCTCCGGCTGTGGGCCTTTTGTTCAGCGGCTCCGGCGCCATTGCCATGGCGCTTTCCGTTCACTTTCTGCCACCTTCGTTTGCATCCATCATGATCCCGGTGGCGCTCTGCGCATTCGGCATCGCGTTTATCGTACCCTATATCACCGCGGCGGGCCTCATTCCCTTTCCGCACATTGCCGGCTCCGCCTCGGCGATGATGGGCTTCATCCAGATGGGAGCGGGCTTTGTCGGCGGGGTCGCCGCCGCCTCGATCGGCTCGCCGCTGCCCGCCTTCGGCATCATCATTCCAGCCATGCATATCATGGCGGTATTCGGTTACATCGGCTTCCGCAGCGCCAGCAGCAAGGCATGAAAAAGCCCGCCTCCTTTTGAGGAAGCGGGCATCAACAATCCGAATTCTACGGCTATTTCGCGAGATTGCGCTTGGCGAGCGTTCTGAGGCGCAGCGCATTGAGCTTGATGAAGCCCGCTGCATCCTTCTGGTCGTAAGCGCCCTGGTCGTCCTCGAAGGTGACCAGCTTGTCTGAGTAAAGCGATTTTTCGCTCTCGCGGCCGATGACCATGACATTGCCCTTGTAGAGCTTCAACGTCACTTCGCCTTCCACATGCTCCTGGCTCCTGTCGATAGCGGCCTGCAGCATTTCGCGCTCCGGCGAGAACCAGAAGCCGTAGTAGATGAGCTCTGCATAGCGCGGCATCAGCTCGTCCTTGAGATGGGCTGCACCACGGTCGAGCGTGATGCTCTCGATCGCGCGATGAGCGGCAAGCAGGATAGTGCCGCCGGGGGTCTCGTAGACGCCGCGCGACTTCATCCCGACAAACCGGTTCTCGACGAGATCGAGCCGACCGATGCCGTTATCGCGGCCATAGTCATTGAGCGTTGCGAGCAGCGTGGCGGGCGACATCGCCACACCATTGACGGAGACGGCGTCGCCTTTTCTGAAACCAACCTTGATGACGGTCGCCTTGTCTGGAGCCGTTTCCGGCGAAATGGTGCGCATATGCACGTATTCCGGCGCTTCCTGTGCCGGGTCCTCCAGCACCTTGCCTTCAGAGGACGAATGCAGAAGATTGGCGTCGACGGAGAAGGGGGCTTCCCCCTTCTTGTCCTTGGCAACCGGAATCTGGTGCTGTTCGGCAAATTCAAGTAGCTGAGTGCGGCTCTTGAAGGCCCAGTCGCGCCATGGAGCGATGATCTTGATGTCCGGGTTCAGCGCATAGGCCGAAAGCTCGAAGCGGACCTGGTCGTTGCCCTTGCCGGTCGCGCCGTGTGCGATCGCATCGGCACCGGTCTTCCTGGCGATCTCGATCAGATGCTTGGAGATCAAGGGGCGGGCAATCGACGTGCCGAGCAGATAGACGCCTTCATAGACGGCATTGGCGCGGAACATCGGGAAGACGAAATCGCGCACAAATTCCTCGCGCACGTCCTCGATGAAGATTTCCTTGATGCCGAGCATCTCGGCCTTCTTGCGCGCCGGCTCCAGTTCTTCGCCCTGGCCGAGGTCGGCGGTGAAGGTCACCACTTCGGCGCCGAGTTCGGTCTGCAGCCATTTCAGGATGATCGAGGTGTCGAGACCGCCGGAATAGGCGAGGACGACCTTCTTTACGTCTTTCGGGAGTGCCATGTCGATTTAGTCCGTCTGCGGGTGGCGGCGGTTTAAAACCGTCGGATCGGGGAATTGCGGCACTTTTAGCGAGTTTATTGGGACGCGCAAGAAAAACCGGGGGAAGCGTAACCGTCATGTCATGTTGACGCGTTCTGCTATAGGCTCCATATCCGCGCCTACCTTTGAACAGCAGCGTCATAGAGGAGACTTTCATGGCCGTTACTCATCCCGCTCTGAAGAAGGAAAATGTCGCCGTCATCACCGGTGCCGCGTCCGGCATCGGTCTTGCTGCAGCACGAGAATTCGCCCGCATGGGATTGTCCGTCGTGCTCGCCGATCTCGAAGGCGACCGGCTTTCGGATGCGTGCCGCGAAGTCGCAGCCCTTCACGAAGATGGTGAAACGGATGTCGTCGCGATCGGCACCGATGTCTCCAGGCCGGATGAGATTGCCGCTCTCGAACGCGCAGTGCTTCAGCGCTTCGGCCGCGTACATGTGCTGATGAACAATGCCGGCATCAGCCCGGGGAGCTCGATATTCGGACCGCAGTCAAGCTGGGACAGCACGTTTGCCGTCAACCTGCTTGGTGTGATCCACGGAACGCAGACATTCGGGCCGGCCATGATCGCGCATGGCGAACCGGCGCTGATCATCAATACGGGCTCGAAACAGGGCATTACCACGCCACCGGGCAATCCGGCCTACAACGTCGCGAAGGCGGGCGTCAAAGCCTTCACGGAAGCCCTGCAGCATGAGCTGCGCAACACGCCGAACTGCCGGGTCTCGGCGCATCTCTTGATCCCCGGCTTCGTCTTCACCGGCCTCACCAAGGGAGACCGCGCGGAAAAACCGGCCGGCGCGTGGACGCCGGAGCAGACGGTCGAATTCATGTTGACGAGCCTTGAACGCGGCGACTTCTATATCCTCTGCCCCGACAACGATGTCGACCGCGCAACCGACGAGCGCCGTATGCTCTGGGCAACCGGCGACATCATCGAGAACCGCCCGCCGCTGTCGCGCTGGCATCCGGATTTCGCCGAAATATCGAAGGAATTCATTTCCAAACGCTGACGGACGAATTCACATGGCCTCGAAAGCCGGGTAATGGTGCATCTCATTACCGGCTATTCGAGAACGCCTATGGATTTCCTGCCAAGCCTTGCCACCCTTCTCGCCTTCACGGCCGCCGGCCTGCTTCTGGCGCTGACGCCGGGACCGGACATGACATTGTCGATCAGCCGTGCACTTGCGCAGGGGCGCCGCCCGGCGCTTTTCGTCGTGCTCGGCACAAGTCTTGGCGTCGTCTGCCATACGCTGCTCGTCGCCTTCGGCATCTCGGCTCTGATCACCGCATCACCAACCGCCTTCTTCATCCTGAAGACCGGCGGTGCGGCCTATCTTCTCTGGCTGGCCATCCAGGCAATCCGCTTCGGTTCCAGCTTTTCGGTAGAAAAGATGGAACGAACGAAGAGCAGCGCGCTTGCCAACATTTCGACCGGCTTCTGGGTCAATATCCTCAACCCGAAGGTCATCATCTTCTTCATGACCTTCCTGCCGCAATTCGTCACCGCCGGCGATCCGGCGGTCACCGAGAAGCTGATCTTCCTCGGCTTCTATTTCATCGTGATCGGCATGCCGGTGAACCTGATCGTCGTGCTCGCGGCCGACGGGCTGGCCGGCTGGCTGCAGGCCAATCCGAAGGTTTTGCGCGGCATCGATTACACCTTCGCCGGCGTTTTCTCGATCTTCGCGGCAAAGATCTTCTTTACCCAGGCGCGCTGAGCCGATCAGCCGATCAGCAGCGCGTCATCATCCAGGGTTTGCCCGCGCATCTTGCGGAACATTGCGATCAGATCCTCCACCTGAAGGTTCTTGCGGCTGTCTCCCGCTACATCGAGGACGATCTCGCCACCATGCAACATGACCGTGCGATGGCCGAAATCCAGCGCCTGGCGCATGGAATGGGTCACCATCAGCGTCGTCAGCCTGCGTTCGGAGACGATCTTCTGGGTGAGGTTCATGATGAATTCCGCCATGCCGGGATCGAGTGCTGCGGTATGCTCATCGAGGAGCAGTACCTCCGAGCCGGCAAGTGTCGCCATGACCAGCGAGACCGCCTGGCGTTGGCCGCCGGAGAGCAGGTCCATCCGGTCGCTCATGCGATTTTCGAGGCCGAGGCCGAGGTCGGCGACCCGTTCCCGGAAAAGTTCGCGGCGGCGTGGACCGAGTGCGGCGGCCAGACCGCGCCTCTCGCCGCGTCGGGCGGCAAGGGCAAGATTCTCCTCGATCGAGAGCGATCCGCAGCTACCCGCCAGAGGGTCCTGGAAGACGCGTGCGACCAGACCGGCCCTCGCAGCGGTTCCCTTCCGCGTGACGTCGCTGCTGCCGATCATCACCTGACCTTCGGTGGCGATGACATCGCCCGCGAGAACCCCGAGCATCGTCGATTTCCCGGCACCATTGGAGCCGATCACCGTTACGAAGGAGCCTTCCTCGATCGTAAGGTTGACACCGTTCAGCGCCTGCTTCTGCAGCGGCGTGCCACGCCCGAAAACAACCTTGATATCCCTGAGCGAAATCACGAGGCAGTCCCTCCACGGCGAAGGCGCGGCAGAACAAGCGCCACGGTGACAAGCACCGCCGTCACGAAATTGAGGTCTGACGCCTGCAGTCCGAGCATATCGGTCGAAAGCGCGAGCTGGATGGCAATGCGATAGAGGATCGAGCCGAGCACGCATCCGATCAACGCGACGAGGATGCCGCGGGTGCCGAGCAGCGTCTCTCCGATGATGACGGCGGCGAGACCGACAACGATCGTGCCCACGCCGGAGGTCACGTCCGCAAAGCCGTTCGTCTGAGCGAAAAGCGCGCCTCCCAGTGCGACGAGCGCATTCGAAAGCGCCATGCCAAGATAGATTTGCCGGCTCGTATCGATACCCTGAGCGCGGGCCATGCGGGAATTGGCGCCCGTCGCCCGCATCGAAAGGCCCATATCGCTTTCAAGGAAACGCCAGACGAGAATGACCGCGAAGAGGACGAGCACGCCGACGAAAAGCGGCCGCACATAGAAGTCCCTGAGCCCCAGTCCAAAAAACGGGCTGAGCATCGTATCCGCGTTGATCAGCGCGACATTCGGCTTTCCCATGACGCGCAGGTTCACGGAAAAAAGCGCGATCATCGTCAGGATCGAGGCCAGCAGGTTGAGGATGCGGAAACGGACGTTGAGAAGCGCCGTGACCATCCCGGCGATGGCCCCCGCGACCATTGCCACAGCCGCGGCAAGCCAGGGGTTGACGCCGGCAATGATCAAAACCGCCGTTACGGCCGCGCCGAGGGGAAAGGACCCGTCGACGGTCAGATCGGGGAAATCCAGGACCCGGAAGGCGAGGAAAACGCCGATAGCGACAAAGGCATAGACCAGCCCCAGCTCCACGGCTCCCCAGAAAGCGATCTGACTCACGTTGCCAGCCCTTTGTTTCGCGTCTCTGCGCCCCGACATGCCGGAGCGGCAGCAATTTCGTTTAAAATTGCACGAACCGCTCCCACCGGGATGGGAGCGGTCCTGCCTGACTATCTCCGGCGCGAACTTACTCGATCACACGGCTCGCCCGGTTAAGAACGCTTTCCGGCAACGTGACGCCCATCTTTGCCGCGGCGCTTTTGTTGACGACCAGATCACTGCCGCTGGCGACCTTAACCGGGATATCGCCCGGGTTTTCGCCCTTGAGGACGCGCACGACCAGTTCGCCGGTCTGCTTGCCGACATCGTAGTAGTTGAAGCCGAGCGCCGCCAGCGAGCCGCGCGAGACGGAATCCGTATCCGCCGTGAAAAGCGGCAGCTTGCTTTCCTGGGCAACGGCGACTGCGCCTTCCAGCGCGGAGATGATCGTGTTGTCGGTCGGAATGTAGATCGCATCGGCGCGGCCGACCAGAGCGCGGGCAGCACCCTGCACCTCGGCCGACTTGGTGGCCGCGGATTCGACAATCTTCAGACCCGCCTTTTCGGCTTCCACCTTCATCACGGCGAGAAGTGCCACCGAATTGGCCTCGCCGGAATTGTAGAGATAGCCGATGGTCTTCGCTTCGGGCAGGATCTCCTTGATCAGGGCGACATGCTCTCCTACGGGAGACATGTCCGAAAGGCCGGTCACATTGCCGCTCGGCTTTTCCATGTCCTTCACGAGCTGCGCAGCCAGCGGATCGGAAACAGCCGTGAAGACCACGGGGATATCGCGGGTGGCGGATACAACCGCCTGCGCAGAGGGGGTGGAGATCGGAACGATCACGTTCGGATCTTCGCCGACGAACTGGCGGGCGATCTGCGCAGCCGTAGCCGGATTGCCCTGCGCCGATTCATACATGAACTTGAGGTTTTCGCCGTCCTTGTAGCCGGCTGCGGCCAGTGCATCCCGCACGCCATCGCGCGTCGCGTCAAGTGCTGGATGTTCCACGATCGCCGTCACCGCAACCGTAACATTTTCCGCCCGAACCGGCAGAGAGACCGCCAGAGTGGCGGCAAAGGCAAGCAGAACCGAACGCATGGGATGTCCTCCGTTTAGATTTCAGCGCTTTTAGGAAAAGGAAGCGCCAAAATCAATCGACGGGGCCCAAGTAACCGTCAATCCGGCTTATTCTTCATCCTCGCCATGGCCGGCGATCATCATCGCCTCGAAGGCAAGCCTCTCGGTCTTGCGCATGCGTTCCGATTCCGACTTCAACTGGCCGCAGGCGGCGAGGATATCCCGGCCACGCGGCGTGCGGATCGGCGAGGCGTACCCCGCCTGGTTGATGAAGTCGGCGAATTTCTCGATCTGCGCCCAGTCGGAACACTGATAGTTCGTGCCCGGCCAGGGATTGAACGGAATGAGGTTGATCTTGGCCGGAATGCCCTTGAGCAGTTGCACCAGCAGCTTGGCGTCCTCCAGGCTGTCGTTGACATCCTTCAGCATCACGTATTCGAAAGTGATGCGGCGGGCGTTCGACAGGCTCGGATACCTGCGGCAGGCTTCGATGAGCTCTTTCAGCGGATACTTCTTGTTGATCGGCACCAGCATGTCGCGCAGTTCGTCGCGCACGGCGTGCAGCGAGATCGCCAGCATCACGCCGATCTCCTCGCCGGTCCGGTAGATTTCCGGCACGACGCCGGAGGTCGAGAGCGTGACGCGCCGCTTCGACAGCGACAGCCCGTCGCCATCCGTCGCGATCAGCAGCGCCGTCTTGACGTTCTCGAAATTGTAGAGCGGCTCGCCCATGCCCATCATGACGATATTGGTGATCTTGCGCTCGCCGGTCGGCACGAATGCGCCAGGCGGCGTATCCGTACCCGGGAAATCGCCGAGCCGGTCGCGCGCGAGCAGAAGCTGGGCAAGGATTTCCTCCGCCGTCAGGTTGCGCACCAGACGCTGCGTGCCGGTATGGCAGAAGGAACAGGTCAGCGAACAGCCGACCTGGCTCGATATGCAGAGCGTGCCCCGGCCTTCTTCCGGGATGTAGACGGTCTCGACCTCCACCGGGCGGCCTGCCCCCCGTGGCGGAAAACGTAGGAGCCATTTGCGGGTGCCGTCGTTGGAGACCTGTTCCTCGACGA
Organism: Neorhizobium petrolearium; assembly: GCF_029854435.1. Classification (NCBI taxonomy): domain Bacteria; kingdom Pseudomonadati; phylum Pseudomonadota; class Alphaproteobacteria; order Hyphomicrobiales; family Rhizobiaceae; genus Neorhizobium; species Neorhizobium petrolearium. Next base: position 4,438,343 of record NZ_CP123000.1, read on the forward strand.
TTTCCGGACGCGCGATGGTGAAATGTGCCTTCAGCATTTCGCGCATGTCTTTCGCGACATTGGTCATCGCATCGAAGTCAGATACGCCGCGGATATAAAGCCAGTGCCAGAGCTGGCTGACCCGCATGCGCACCTGCTTTTCCGGCACGCCCTTTTCCTTCAACGCGTCCGCCATCGCCTCGCGCGTCAGCCCGATCAGCGAGGGCTTGCCGCTCATCAGGTCCGGACGCGGCACGAGCGGCGTCTTGAGGGGGGCCATCACGGCCTCGGAAACCGACATCTTGTTATCCCATCGAATACATCACCCCGTCCCGCGCTCCTGCAGGAAGAGGAAAGGCATGTCTGTCTGTGAAATCTGGATTGGTCCGGAAGGCAATTCAAGCGCCGCACCATTGTTGAGGCGGGGCTTTATCATCAAATTGCCGCCGCGTCACTATTCTTGAGAAATACGAAAGGCCGATCGATGACCGGCCTTCATGGAATAGCACGGAAGCGGACTTACTTGCAGGATTCGATCTGCTTCAGCGCGGCGGAAATGCCCGACAGCGAATAGGCATAGGAGGTCTTGGTGCCGCGGCCGGAGACCGCACTCACGCTCATGTTGTGACCTGTCTTCATCGCCGCAACCAGCGCCGGCTCTTCCGCCGCATTCTCGACCCAGGCAGCCTTGTCCTTGGTAAACATCACGAAATTCTTGCCGTCGATCGTCACGTTGACCTTCGAATTCGCCTGCAGCGGATACCCCATCATCGCCTGCGGCTCGTAGGAAATGTTCTGGCCAGGGCGCTGCGACACGATGAAGAAGATATCGCCATGATCGACCGCAGCCGGTTCCTTGGTGGTCGGAACCGAAAGCACGTAGCAGACGGTGCTGCTGCCCGACTTGTAGGAATAGGCACCCCATGCCTTGAACTGCTGTATGCGGGTGGGCGTCTGGGCTGAAGCGATGCCGGCGCTAGCCAGCGTCAGTGCCAATGCGGTTACAATTATTCTTACAGACATGGTCTCCTGCCGGTTTTGTCTTCTTACAACGGCCCGAGCGGGCAAGCCTTGCCAGGCATGATCCTGATTCGGCCCATTTTGACTTGTTTCTGGTTACCAAACCGTCAATCGCGCCGTCGGAATTCGATGAATGTCCCAATCCGCCCCTTTACCCATGCGCGGTTTCTCTCTCCTCGCAATGGCCCCCGACCCCTTACCCGGCGGGGAATTTCGTGCGTTTCGTCGATGCCAGTGACACAAGGATTGGGGCAAGAGTTTGTCCTTTTCCTAATTGTTCCAATGACATTAGAATGGTCGAATATGACGCGAATCTCATCAGAAAGTTTGCGCAGAATAAATGGACCTGGACAAGAAAGACCACTTCGTCAGCTTGGCAAAGGCAGTGGCCTGTGAGCGCGATCAGATGGCTTTCGCGGCGCTGTTTGATTATTTTGCGCCGCGTCTGAAGTCCTGGCTCGTCAAACGCGCGATGAAGCCGGATGAAGCGGAAGAACTGGTGCAGGAAGTGATGACCATCCTCTGGCACCGTGCCCACCTCTACGACCCGGCCCAATCCTCCTTGTCTACGTGGCTTTTCCGTATCGCACGCAATCGCCGCATCGATACGGAACGCCGCGCCAGACATCAGCGGATGGACGCCTATGAACCCTTGTTTCTCGTCACCGAGGCGCCGGGTGTCGATACCCTTTTTGAAAGGGAGGAGCGGGATGCGCGCGTGCGCGCAGCACTCTCCAAAATTCCCGACGAGCAGATGGAACTTGTGCGAGCGGCCTTCTTCCTCGGCCAGTCCCATTCGGAAATCGCATCTTCCACCGGCCTGCCGCTCGGCACCGTGAAATCGCGAATCAGGCTCGCCTTCGAACGCCTTCGAAGGGCGCTGGAAGAGCCGTCATAGAAAATACAAGGCTACCTGCGACCATCCGCCGCAGGTCCGGCAGTTACATCCGGATCATCCGTGAGGGCCAGATCGGCGGCCTCATAGTGCCGGTCGGCGATGTGCCCCTGAATCATCCGGAAGGCTGCGGCCAGCACCGCGAGGTCGTCGGTGAATCCTACCACGGCGAAAAAGTCGGGCAGAAAATCGACCGGCAGAACGAAATAGGCGAGTGCGGCGAGCAGCACACCACGCACGCGTACCGGTGTCCGGGGATCGATCGCGCAATAGTACGCGGCAATCAGGTCGCGGCTGAGCGGTATTTGCCGGACAGCCCGCTTGAGGGTTGGCCAGAATTTGGCGCGCACCTGCCGCTCCTGGCGGTTCTGCGTATCCTCGTCGCCCGGCAAGAGAATCTCGCCGATCTTCACGTCGTCCATATCTGCTCCGTTCGCTCAACGCATGCCTCAATATGGGAGCTGGACGGTGAAGTTCAATTGCGACGGAAGGATGCATTGTCCATCGCGCAGGCAAGTTTGCGATCGCGATCGGGCAGGCTTCCCGCCACGTGTGCGGTCAGGAGCGCGCCCACCTTCGAGTGGCTGTTGAGCCATTCCGGTTCAAATTAAAGGAGGCCTTTCACCGGCTCCAGATCGGCACTATAGGCGTGACTGTAGCCAACCTCCCGCAGCGGGAAAACCTCTTCCGTGAGGTAGGGGCCGCCACCGACTGATTCTTTCGATGAGAGCAGCACAAAACGCCCGACGGTGAAGGGCGCCGTATAAAAATTACCGCGGCCGGAGAGGTAATGCACCACATCGTCCAGACGGCAATTCTTGAGCCGCGCCAGCGTCACATGCGGCATGAACTTGCGCGGATCGGGAGGCAGGCCGATCCGCTGGCAGATCCGCTCTATTTCCGCCTGGAGCGCATACATTTCCGGCGAAGGAGCAACGCCGGCCCAGATCGAATGCGGCTTCTTGGAACCGAAGGAACCGATCCCCGTCAGCGTCGCCTGGAATTCCGGCCTGTCGATCCGATCCAGCCGGTCAACAATCTCGTCGGCCGTGCGTCCATCGACATCGCCGATAAAGCGTAGCGTGATGTGGTAATTCTCGACATCGATCCATCGGGCCCCGGGAAGCCCGCCGCGCAGAAGTGAGAGGCTCATGGCCACATTGCGCGGAATTTCGAGGGCGGTGAAAAGTCTCGGCATGGGGACCTCCTCGAATCTCTTGCAGATGCTAACAGCGAATCACGCAACAGGGTTCCGTGCAAGATATTATTTTCGTTTAGCCTTGATCTCCCCCAGGAAGCTTTCGACCGGTTGGATCGTCTTCTCGACCATCACCGAAACCCCTTTGGCGTTCGGATGCATGCCATCGTCAAGCTGCATGCCCTCCACCGTGGTCACACCATCGAGGAAAAAGGGATAAAGCGGAATTTCATATTTGTCGGCAAGCCGCTTGTAGATCGGATTGAAGCGTTCCGCATAATCACCACCCATGTTCGGTGGAGCGAGGATGCCGACCAGGAAAACCGGAATGTTCCGCTCCTTGAGGCGCGCGAGGATCGCATCGAGATTCTTCTCCGACTGCTCCGGGGAAATCCCGCGCAAGGCGTCATTGGCGCCGAGCTCCAGGATCACGCCATCCGTCCCGTCCGGCACCGACCAGTCGATACGGGAAAGTCCGCCGGACGTCGTATCGCCGGAAACGCCGGCATTGGTGACGGCGACATCATGGCCTTTCGCTTTCAGCGCTGCCTCGAGCTGCGCCGTGTAGGATTCGGGAGGAGCAAGCTGATATCCGGCCATCAGACTGTCCCCGAAGCCGACAAGCTGGATCGGCTCGCTCCGACCTCCGGTATCCTGTGCGGCCGCCGGAATTACGGCAAAGCAGAGCGTGAACATGACGATGAAGTGAAGGAGGCTTGCTTTAAAACTCACGATCCGTCTCCTAGATTGGACGCTACCGCAACGCGGCATTCGGGTTCAGCTTCACGGCTAATATAGGACGGTTCGCTTTGACTAAAACAATCATCACGCTGAAGAAGGCTGACCTGACATTGGGTAGTGCGGCAGCCTCCGTGCATGTATTGAAGAAGATCGACCTTGAAATCCGTGCCGGCGAAGCGGTGGGAATTGTCGGCCCTTCAGGCTCCGGCAAGTCGACGCTTCTGATGGTTCTGGCCGGCCTGGAGCGCCTGGACAGTGGTGAAATATTCATCGACGACGTTGCTCTCCACAGGCTGTCCGAGGATGCTCTGGCCGACTTTCGTGGCCGCAATATCGGCATCGTCTTCCAGTCCTTTCATCTGATCGCCAACATGACGGCGTTGGAAAATGTCGCCGTGCCGCTCGAACTCGCCAATGTGAAGAACCCATTCGATACCGCCAAAAGGGAGCTGACCGCCGTAGGCCTCGGCGAGCGGCTGACCCACTATCCGGGCCAGCTTTCGGGCGGCGAACAGCAGCGCGTGGCGATCGCCAGGGCGCTGGCGCCTTCGCCTGCCGTATTGATCGCCGACGAACCGACCGGAAATCTCGACACCGAGACCGGGCGGCAGATCGCCGATCTCCTCTTTGCAAAGCAGGCCGAACGCGGCATGACCATGCTGCTCGTCACCCACGACAATGCGCTTGCGGCCCGCTGCTCGCGGCAGATCCGTGTCCGTTCCGGCGAGATCGTCGCAGATACGGTGCCTCAGGTTCCGGTGCAGGCGGTTTCCGCATGAGACGCACACTCCCCCGCATTGCCATTTCCTTCCGCCTGGCGCTCAGGGAAATGCGCGGCGGCCTGGCGGGTTTCTATATCTTCCTCGCCTGCATCGCGCTTGGCACTGGCGCGATTGCCGCGGTGAATTCCGTCTCGCGCGCCATTACGGACGCCATCGCAAGCCAGGGCCAGGAGATTTTGGCAGGAGACGTCCGCTTCGAACTCAACAATCGGGAAGCGACGGGCGAGGAGCGCGCCTTCCTCGATAGCCTCGGCCAGGTCTCCGTTTCCACCAGCCTGCGCTCCATGGCACGCAAGCCGGACGGTTCGGATCAGGCTCTGGTGGAGGTGAAAGCTGTCGACAACGCCTATCCGCTATACGGCACCTTCGGTTCCGAACCGTCGGCGCCGCTTGTCGATCTCCTTGCAAAGAACGGTGACGCGTTCGGCGCGCTGGCCGCTCCTTTGCTTTTGGAGCGCCTCGGCATCAAGGACGGCGACCAGATCCTGCTCGGCAATACCAGGCTGACCTTGCGCGGCACCATCACCGCTGAGCCCGATGCTCTTTCCGACGGCTTCGGTTTTGCGCCGCGCCTGCTCGTCAGCCGCGATGCGCTCGTTGCGTCTGGCCTGATCACCACCGGCAGCCTTGTCGAACATGCCTATAAGGTGCGGCTCGACGATCCATCCACGCGTTCGACGCTTCAGGCTCGTGCCAACCAGGAGTTCCCAAGCGCTGGCTGGTCGATACGTGTAAGCGATCGTGCGGCGCCGTCGCTGACCGAGAATGTCGACCGTTTCTCGCAATTCCTGACGCTCGTCGGCCTGACCGCCCTGATCGTCGGAGGCGTGGGTGTGGCCAATGCCGTGCGGGCCTTCCTCGATGCGAAGCGCACGACGATCGCGACGTTCAAGTGCCTGGGCGCACCGGCTCCGGTTGTCACGCTGATCTATCTCATCCAGATCCTGGCTCTTGCCGGGATCGGCATCGTCATCGGGCTTGTCATCGGTGCAGTTGCGCCTTTTGTTGCGCTGCAATTCCTGGAAGGCGTTCTGCCCGTACCGAAGGAGACGACCTTCTATCCGTCGGCGCTGGCGCTCGCCGCTCTCTTCGGCCTTCTGATCACCTTCGCCTTCGCGATACTGCCGCTTGGTCATGCGCGTGAAGTGCCCGCAACAGCGCTCTTCCGCGAACAGACATTCGACAACACACGCCTGCCCTCCTGGCCCTATATTATCGCCGCGGGTCTGGCGCTGGCTGCCCTCGCCGCGCTTTCGATCGCCTCGGCCGAGGATAGGTTCATCGCCTCGGTCTTCCTGGCCGCGGTGGCAGGCGCTTTCATTCTGCTTCGTCTCGTCGCCGTCCTCATTGCCACCCTCGCGAGAAGAAGCCCGCGCGTGAACTCGCCGGCCCTGAGGCTTGCGATCGGCAATATCCATCGGCCCGGCGCTCTCACGCCCTCCGTCGTCCTGTCGCTGGGTCTCGGTCTTGCCCTCCTCGTGACGCTGGCGCTGATCGACGGCAACATGCGCCGGCAGCTCACAGGCCAGATCGCCCGGCAGGCGCCGAACTTCTTCTTCGTCGATATTCAGGGGGCCGAACGGGATGGTTTCCTGAATATCCTGAAACAGCAGATGCCTGAAGGAGAAGTGACCCAGGTGCCGATGCTGCGCGGCCGCATTCTTGCCTTCAACGGTCAGGACGTGACGCAGATGAATGTGCCGCCCGCCGGGCGCTGGGTGCTGCGCGGTGACCGCGGCATCACCTACGAGGAAAAGCTGCCCGATAATTCGACGTTGACGGCAGGCGAGTGGTGGCCGGCCGATTACTCCGGCGAGCCGCTCGTCTCCTTCTCGGCGGAAGAAGCCGGCGAACTCGGCCTGAAGCTCGGCGACACCGTCACTGTCAATGTACTCGGCCGCAACATCACGGCTCGCATCGCCAATTTACGCCAGGTGGAATGGGAATCGCTCTCCATCAACTTCGTGATGGTCTTCTCGCCCAATACCTTCCGTGGCGCTCCGCATGCCTGGCTCGCCACGCTGACCGATCCCTCCGCCACGGCTCAGCAGGAGGCCTCTATCCTCCGGGCCGTGACCAATGCCTATCCGACCATCACCAGCGTCAGGGTGAAGGACGCGATCGACATTGTCGACCGGCTCGTCGGTCAGCTGGCGACGGCGATCCGCGCCGCAGCGGCTGTCGCGCTCATCGCCTCGGTCCTGGTTCTGTCCGGCGCCCTCGCCGCGGGCAACCGGGCCCGCACCCATGATGCCGTCATCCTCAAGACCCTCGGCGGCACCCGTAACATGCTGATGCGCGCCTTCAGCTACGAATACATGATCCTGGGCGCCGCGACCGCCGTCTTCGCCCTTTTCGCCGGCGGCATCTCTGCCTGGTTCGTCGTGAGCCGCATCATGAAGATACCGTCGGCCTTCCTGCCCGATGTCGCAGTCGTCACGCTCGTTGTCTCACTGGTCCTGACGGTCGGAATCGGGCTTGCAGGCACCTGGCGCATCCTCGGCCAAAAGGCCGCGCCGGTCCTTCGGGAGCTCTGATTCAAGCATCGGTAGCATTTTCCGTTAACTCTCGGATCAAATTACTGTCAAAGCGTCCCATAGGTTGCTAAATCGCCGCTTTGGTTTGCGTTTTCGCTTCTCACGCCTCTTGTATGTAAATCGATCTCACATCATATTGACAGCAGGCTTGCTGGAGCTCCGCAGCGGCGCCTGGGTCTGTTGAAAAAGGGGGCCCGACACCGTGAATAATTCCGGAGCTTAAAGAGGAAACAATGGCTGACTTCAACAACTACCAGAACCGAATGGCGCAGACCCGCGCCCAATCCGGTGCCATGATCGACGAAGGCCTTCGCGCCTACATGCTCAGGGTTTATAACCTGATGGCTCTCGGTCTGGCGATCACCGGTGTAGCTGCCTATGGCACCTACGCTCTGGCGGTTTCCAATCCGGCCTTCGCCCAGCTTCTCTATGCTTCTCCGCTCAAGTGGGTGGTCATGCTGGCTCCGCTGGCGATGGTCTTCTTCCTGAGCTTCCGCGTCCATAAGATGAGCGTCCCGGCTGCGCAGATGACCTTCTGGATCTATGCCGCGCTGATGGGCCTGTCGCTGTCCTCGATCTTCCTAGTCTTCACCGGCCAGAGCATCGTCCAGACCTTCTTCGTCACCGCGGCCTCGTTCGGCGCCCTGTCGCTCTACGGCTACACGACCAAGAAGAGTTTGTCCGGCTTCGGCTCGTTCCTGATCATGGGCCTCTTCGGTCTGATCATCGCCTCGATCGTCAACATCTTCCTGCAGTCATCTGCGATGGGCTTTGCCATCTCGGTGATCGGCGTCCTGATCTTCGCAGGTCTTACCGCCTACGATACGCAGAAGATCAAGGAAATGTACTACGACGGCGACGAGGTCGCAGTCATGGGCCGCAAGGCGATCATGGGCGCCCTGACGCTCTACCTCGACTTCATCAACCTCTTCATGTTCATGCTGCAGTTCCTCGGCAATCGCGAAGAATAACGGCGTGGAACAAGAACTGAAAAAGCGGCCCGGCGGGCCGCTTTTTTATTGCCCGCTCGCGCGCCTCGGCATAGGTTCGATCGTCACCTTCCACAAACCCGCCCGCCAATGACCTTCCGCCTCCGCGACGCTACAGAAGCCGATCTTCCCGCCATCACCGAAATCTATCGCGACAGCGTGCTGAACGGCATCGCGAGTTACGAGATCATCCCGCCCGACCAGGCCGAGATGACGAGCCGTTACGAGGCGATCAGGGCCAGGGCCTATCCCTATATCGCCGCCGAAGATGAGGAAGGCACGCTTCTCGGCTATGCCTACGCTTCGGCCTTCCGGACCCGCCCCGCCTATCGCTGGCTGGTGGAGGATTCGATCTACCTCGCTCCGGCAGCCCGTGGCCGGGGCGTGGGAAAGGCGCTTCTGCGAGAACTGCTCGCCCGTTGCACCGCTCTCGGCTTCCGGCAGATGGTGGCCGTCATCGGTGGCGCGAGCCCGGCTTCCGTAGCACTGCATCAAAGCCTCGGCTTCGAACTGACCGGCACGCTCAAGGGCACCGGCTTCAAGCACGGCAGATGGCTGGACACGGTAATGATGCAGATTGCACTGGGCGAAGGTACCACGACCAGCCCCGACCCGGCTGTTTATCCCGGGACGCTCTTCACCGAATAGATCAGTCGATGAGCTTCAGCATCTTGTCGAAGACCCTGAGGACCTGCGGCAGTTCGTGGCCGCGCTTCAGGGTCATACCGTGCGTATTGAGCACACAGTAGGCGCCCTGCTTGTTGGCCAGTTTGGGATTCTTCTCGATCCGGAAGAGCGGCGTCTCGCCCGACCGTTTAAAGATGGAAAAGACCGCCCGATCCTTGAGGTGGTCGATCGCGTAATCCTTCCACTCCCCTTCTCCGACCATGCGGCCGTAGATTTTTAAGATCGCGTCAAGCTCGCGCCGATGAAACGTCACCGGAACGGGATCGCGGCTCTGCCGGTATTCGCTGAGATTGACGACGACGGGTGCATCCTGGGATCTTTCTCCCCCGGGCAATTCCGGCTGATCGGTCATCAAGGCTCCCAAATCACTAGATGTCGGAGATGTGACAGTGTGCCCGAGAGCCTTAAAAAATCAACCCCGGGCCGAAGCCAGCCTCATGCGCGTTCATACGTTTTTATTCTTGCCCCATTTCGAACAAAACAGTGCCCGATTTCGAAGCGAGATTGCTCCGCGTTGGTTGGCGCGATTTCAGCGCCATATGGCCCGGTCTGGTGCATTGACCCTTACCCCCAGCCCCCCAATGTTCCTGGACCGGGCCGCCGACACCTTATTCCGAAAAGCACAATGAGCCGACGAACCGCTTCGCGGTCAGTATTTCTTGCGGCCGGCCATCAGGATCGTTGCGCCGAGGATTGCCGCCGGCTCACCACCCGGACCGGACGTCTGTAACAGGATTGCGCAGCCGTCTTTCTTGGACTTGCCCATCAGCTTGCCCGGCAGCGTGAGTTTCATGCTCTGGCCGTTCCACGTCCCGACCGACTGCACGTCATAGACGCTGTGCCAGTAGTCCATGGTCTTGCCGCTGTTCTCGCCCTTTGTGATTTCCACCTGCTGACGTTTTGTGAAATAGGCGACGACGACATCGGCCTGCCCCTTGCCTCCGCCGATCTCGATCTCGATCTCGTCGCCGCGCATGGCAGCCGTGACCGGTACGATGAGCCCTTTGTCCGTCTCGCGGAGTTCCTTCACCTTGCCGTTTATGATGGAGAGATCCTTGCCCTTGACGTGATCCCGACCGTTGATGACCGCCTGCGGCGTATAAACGCCGCTGCGGCCGAATGTCTTGGCATAGCCGTATTGCCGCTCGGTGTTTTCCTTCGAGCTCAACGTGTCGGTCCAGCCGAGATAGTTCCAATAGTCCACGTGATAGGAGAGCGCGATGATATCGCCCTGCGCCACCAGCTCACCTAAAGTGGCGTCCGCCGGAGGGCACGAGGAACAACCTTGAGACGTGAAAAGTTCGACCACGCCCTTCGGCGCCCTTACCTCCCCCGCCGGAGCGACGCCCGCATAAAGCAGGCCCGCAAGCACGATAATGGAGCGGAGACGGAACAGCATGGGTGGCAGACCTTTTTATCAGGGCAACTGTTATCCACGATTGCCCCTGGTGATCAAGAACAATCGAATGGCCTGGAGGATCGGATGGCGGAAGGTAACCGTCCCGCCCCCTCAAGAGAAAGTCACGAAGGGGTGAGGACCGGATAATTGATCGGCTTTGTCAGCGGCGATTGTGGGCATGCCACACCTTCCTCCAGAGGTCCCGGCAAAGTCAGATCAGTTTCAGCAGCCCTTGGGTGAAATAGACGGCTCCGATGCCGGTGACGATCCAGCGCGTCCAGGCGCGGAAATTCTGATCCGTCATTCTCTGCAGGATGTCGTTGCCAGCGCGCGTGCCGAGGATGGCGATTGGCGCGGCGATCAGGATCGAGATCCAGTCGGTCGGCGGCAGTGCGGTTGCCGCGTTCCAGTAGAACGCCACCTTTGTTGCATGCGAGGCGACCTGCACCGCGGCTTTGGTGGCGATTACCTTGCGCCGGTCCATCATCGTTCGGATGAAGAAGATGTCGATCGTCGGACCGGAAACGCCAACGCCCACGGTCAATGCTCCGGCGATCAACCCGCAGATGAGGGCGTGGTGAGGCTTGGACGCATCGAGTTGCAGCTTCGAGACCGGCAGCCAGACGAGGATCGGCATCAGGCCGATCGCGATCGATACGACGATGATATCCGGCTGATAGTCGACGATCAAAAGGATGATACTCGATATGACGAGGCCCAGGCCGAGGATACCGAGGATCCTGTAGTCGATATAGGCGCGGGAGAACCAGGCGCGCGAGCCGTTGGACACCATCTGGATGACGCCATGGATGGCGATTGCGGTCCCGACGGGAAACAGGAAGAGCAGCACCCAAAGCAGGATCAGCCCGCCCGCCATTCCGAAAATCCCCGAAAGCAGCGATGTCAGGAAAACGATGACGGCCATTCCAATGAGGATGACGACGGTCAAGGGCGGAACCTTAAGTTAGCGAGTCTCACCTGGATGAGAGGCGACACATGTATTGGAGGTAGGGCTTACCCCCTCATCAACAAAATCTAAGACTTAGCTACGCTAAGCTCTTGATTTTGTAACCTCTCCCACCAAGGGAGAGGTAGACTCGTGGCAGCGCGGCATCCCGATCTCTCCCCTTGGGGAGAGAAAGCGATTTCAACATCTTAGCTGAAAGCTAAGTGCTGGAAATCGCAGGTGAGGGGATTTGAGTGGGAATCTACACTCTTCCGCAATTCACCCGCCGACCTTCGCCGGCGGGTGACCATCCGACAAGATCAGGCGGCAAGATCGCGAAGAACGGTCTGCAGGATGCCGCCGTTGTTCATGTAGATGACCTCGTCGAGCGTATCGATGCGGCAAAGGATGTTGATCTCCTTCACCGTACCGTCGCCGTAGGTGATCTTGGCGGTCTTCCACTCGCGCGGCTTGATGTCGCCTTCCAGGCCCTCGATGGTGACCGTCTCGTCGCCCTTGAGACCAAGGCTTGCCCAGGTCGTACCTTCCTCGAAAACGAAGGGTACGACGCCCATGCCGACCAGGTTCGAACGGTGGATGCGCTCGAAGGATTGGGCGATGACCGCTTTGACGCCGAGCAGGTTGGTGCCCTTGGCCGCCCAGTCGCGCGACGACCCGTTGCCGTATTCGACGCCGGCGAAGATGACGAGCGGAACGCCCTCAGCCTTGTACTTCATGGCCGCGTCATAGATCGACATCTCTTCCTTCGACGGATAGTGGATGGTGTAGCCACCTTCCTTGCCGTTCGGGCCGAGCATGTGGTTGCGGATGCGGATATTGGCAAACGTGCCGCGCATCATCACTTCATGGTTGCCACGCCGTGTGCCGTACTGGTTGAAGTCGGCAACCGCGACGCCGTGCTCGGTAAGGTAGGCACCGGCGGGCGAAGCGGCCTTGATCGAACCGGCCGGAGAAATGTGGTCGGTGGTGATCTTGTCGCCGAAGAGACCGAGGACGCGGGCGCCCTTGATGTCCTTGATGCCGCTGCCCTTCTTGCCCATGCCGACGAAGTAGGGCGGGTTCTGGACATAGGTCGAGTCGTCGTCCCAGGCATAGGTCTGCCCCGGAGGAACGTTGACCGCCTGCCAATTTGCATCGCCCTTGAAGACGTCGGCATACTTGGTTTCGTAAAGTTCGCGGGTGACGTATTTCAGGATGAATTCCTGCACTTCCTTCGAGGTCGGCCAGATATCCTTGAGGTAGACCGGCTTGCCGTTCTGGTCTTCGCCGAGCGGCTCGGAAGTCAGGTCCTTCTGCACCGTGCCGGCGAGCGCATAGGCGACGACGAGCGGCGGCGAGGCAAGGTAGTTCGCCTGGACGTCCGGCGAGATGCGGCCTTCGAAGTTGCGGTTGCCCGAGAGCACGCCCGAAACGATGAGGCCCTTGTCGTTGATCGTCTTGGAGATCGGCGCCGGCAGCGGACCGGAATTGCCGATGCAGGTGGTGCAGCCGAACCCGACGAGGTTGAAACCGAGCTTGTCGAGATCAGCCTGCAGGCCGGACTTCGCGAGATATTCGCCGACGACCTGGGATCCGGGCGCCAGCGAAGTCTTGACCCAGGGCTTGGTCTTGAGGCCCTTGGCGACCGCATTGCGGGCGAGAAGGCCGGCAGCGATCAGCACCGACGGGTTGGAGGTGTTGGTGCAGGACGTAATGGCGGCAATCGCCACATCGCCATGCCCGAGATCGAAGTCGGTGCCTTCGACCGCATAGCGGTTATTGAGCTGGCCGGGCTTCTTGTAGTCGGTGTCCATCGAACCGGCAAAGCCGGACGCGATGTTTTCGAGCGCGATGCGGCCTTCCGGGCGCTTCGGGCCGGCCATCGACGGCACGACGTCGCCGAGGTCGAGTTCCAGCGTATCGGTGAAGACGAGGTCGGAACCGTCGCCCTCGCGCCACATGCCCTGCGCCTTCGAATAGGCCTCGACGAGCGCGATGCGCTCCTTCGTGCGGCCGGACATGTTGAGATAGTTGATCGTTTCGCCGTCGACCGGGAAGAAGCCGCAGGTCGCGCCGTATTCCGGACCCATGTTGCCGATCGTGGCACGGTCGGCGAGCGGCATGTTGTCCATGCCCGGGCCGAAGAATTCGACGAACTTCGAAACCACGCCCTTCTTGCGCAGCATCTGCACGACGGTCAGCACGAGGTCGGTCGCGGTGACGCCTTCCTTCAGCTTGCCGGTCAGCTTGAAGCCGATGACTTCCGGCAGCAGCATCGAGACCGGCTGGCCGAGCATGGCGGCTTCTGCTTCGATACCACCCACACCCCAGCCGAGAACGCCGAGGCCGTTGATCATCGTGGTATGCGAATCGGTGCCGACGCAGGTGTCAGGATAGGCGACCGTTTCGCCATCCTCTTCCTTGGTCCAGACGGTCTGGCCGAGATATTCGAGGTTGACCTGGTGACAGATGCCGGTGCCGGGCGGAACGACCCGGAAATTCTTGAACGCCTGCTGGCCCCATTTCAGGAAGCGGTAGCGTTCGCCGTTGCGCTGGTATTCCAGCTCGACGTTGCGGGCAAAGGCCTGCGGCGTGCCGAATTCATCGACGATGACCGAGTGGTCGATAACGAGATCGACCGGAACGAGCGGATTGATCTTTTCCGGATCACCGCCGAGCGCCTTGATGCCGTCGCGCATCGCGGCAAGGTCGACCACCGCCGGAACGCCGGTGAAATCCTGCATTAGCACGCGGGCCGGGCGATATGCGATTTCGGCTTCGGTCTGTCCCTTGTTGTTCAGCCATTCGGCAACAGCGAGGATCTGTTCCTTGGTGACGGACTGGCCGTCTTCGAAGCGGAGCAGGTTCTCGAGAAGGACCTTCATGGAGAAGGGAAGCTTCGAGACGCCCGGAAGACCGTTCTGCTCTGCCTTGGGCAGGCTGTAATAGACGTAGTCCTTGCCGCCCACGGTCAGGACGGAACGACAATTGAAGCTGTCGAGAGATTTGGTCACGGAAAACAACCCCGCTGATATAGAGCCAACACGCGCGTGCGGACGCCTATGCACTTCATGCACATCAGGATGCGGGTGCGACCATTTCCGCTGTCCGCACGAGAAGATTTGTGGGTCTTCAGGTTCGGCGCAAGATGGAAATCACGCCGGCCGCTGGCGTGGTTGCAGTGCTTATAGATAATTTCTAAGAAGGGTTCCAGACACTTGAAGCCCCATCTCGAACAATTTTTTGGATAGGGGCGAGCGAAACCCGAACGAAGGTCTCCGACATGCGGCTGACGGCCGAAAATTTGAGCGCCAGACGCGGGCAGGACCTGATTTTCAAGGGCATCTCTTTTAACCTGGGGACCGGTGAAAGCCTTGTTCTGACAGGGCGGAACGGGTCCGGAAAATCAACCCTGCTGCGGGTGGTGGCGGGATTGCTGCATCCCGAAACCGGTCGGGTGACATGGCATTCCGACGCAGCCGAATCAGGGATGCGCGCGGCCGAGGCCTGCCACTATCTCGGCCATCGCAACGCCATGAAGGCGGAACTCTCGGTCTTTGAAAACCTCTCCTTCTGGAAGGAGTTCCTCGGCGATTTCGAGGGCGGCCAGGGGGTCTCCATCAGTGAAGCGGCGGAAGCCGTCGGCCTCGGCGACATCACCCATCTTCCCTTCGGTTACCTCTCGGCGGGACAGCAGCGCCGCATGGCCTTCGCCAAGCTGCTTGTCGCTCATCGGCCGGTCTGGATCCTCGACGAGCCGACCGCGGCACTCGATGTGAACGCCGAAAGCGTCTTCACGAACCTGATCAAGGCGCACCTGGCCGATGGCGGCATCGTGCTCGCCGCGACCCACCAGCCGCTAGGGCTGGAGAATGCGAAAGAACTGCCGATGACAGGATTTACGGGTGTGATGGAGGGGATGTGGTGATGGCCTTTTACTTCCCTCTTCATATCCTCGTTACCCCCCTCTGCCCTGCCGGGCATCTCCCCCTCAAGGGGGGAGATCGAATAGCGGCGAAGTCTCGGCCCAAACACAGGCTTTCGGCTGCCGAAGCGGTGTTGAATACGATCGACATTTTGGGAAGCCTGTGCGTCTTGCCGATCTCCCCCCATGAGGGGGAGATGCCCGGCAGGGCAGAGGGGAGTGAGACGCGATCTGCGGTGCAGAGCAATCGATCCAGTGAATCGATTGCAGCGCCGAACGCCATGAGACGAAGCGAAGGGCCAGGAGCAATGGCGGAGCGCTTTCCATGATCTCCCTCCTTCTCCGCGACCTGAAACTTTCGGTGCGCGCCGGCGGAGGGGCGCTGATCGGCGTCTTGTTCTTCATGACGGTGGTCGCCGTCATCCCCTTCGGCGTCGGCCCGGACCTCAATCTCTTGTCGCGCATCGGCCCGGCGATCGTCTGGATCGGCGCACTGCTTTCCGCCCTTTTAGGCCTCGACCGCATGTTCCAGACCGATCGAGAAGATGGGTCTCTCGACCTCCTGCTGATGCAGGAGCACCCGCTGGTCCTGACGGTGCTCGTCAAATGCCTGGCACATTGGCTCGGCAACGGCCTGCCACTCGTCATCGCCTCGCCGCTGCTCGGTCTCTTCATGAACATGAACGAAATGGCGATCGGCGCCACCATGCTGACGCTGCTGGTCGGCACGCCGGCACTCACGTTCATTGGCGCGGTCGGCGCCGCGGTCGCGGTGGCACTGCCCCGCGGCGGCCTGCTTGTCTCGATCCTCGTCTTGCCACTTGCTATCCCGGTGCTGATCTTCGGTGTCAGCGCTTCCTACGCGGCGGTCGAGGATCCTGCCCCGTTTATGCCGCCTTTCCTGATATTAGTGGCGATCACGATGTTTTTTGCCGTTCTCGGCCCGCTCGGTGCGGCACTGGCGTTGAAGAATGCCGGCGATTGACTAGAATCAAGACATCTAGCGCTATGGCAGTTTAGAAAGATTCCATGTCAGAAAGCCTCGCCATCACCAAGTTCAGCGATCTCGCCAATCCGACACGCTTCCTGGCACTTGCGGCCCGGATATTGCCTTGGATGGCGTCGATCACGGCGATCCTTTTTGCCATAGGGCTTTATCTGAGCTTCACGACGGAAGGCGATTACCAGCAGGGCCAGACGGTGCGCATCATGTACATCCATGTGCCGGCCGCCTGGCTGTCGATGATGTGCTACACGGTTATGGCCGCTTCGGCGATCGGCACGCTGGTCTGGCGCCATCCGCTCGCCGACGTCAGCCACAAGGCGGCCGCCCCGCTCGGCGCCGCCTTCACGCTGATTGCGCTCGCCACCGGCTCGCTCTGGGGCAAGCCCATGTGGGGCACCTGGTGGGTCTGGGATGCGCGGCTGACCTCCGTCTTCGTGCTCTTCCTCATGTATCTCGGCCTGATCGCGCTGAACCGCGCCATGGACGATCCCTCCAGGGCCGCGCGCGTCTCCGCCGTTCTCATCCTCGTCGGCTTCGTCAACATTCCGATCATCAAGTTTTCGGTCGACTGGTGGAACACGCTGCACCAACCGGCGAGCGTCGTCCGCATGGATGGCCCGACCATCGATCCGGAGTTTCTATGGCCCCTGCTGATCATGGCCATTGCCTTTACGCTGCTCTTCTTCACCCTGCATGTGATGGCGATGCGCAACGAGATCTGGCGCAGGCGCATTGCCGCCCAGCGCCGCATGGCGGCGCGCATGGCCGGACGGGAGGCTTAAAGATGATGACGCATACGTTCTACATCTCCATGTCCTATGCGGTCACCGCCTTGATTACCCTCTGTCTGATCGGCTGGGTATGGCTTGACGGCCGCGCCCGGCAGAAGGAACTGGCGGAACTCGAAGCCTCCGGTATCCGCCGCCGTTCAGCACAGCCCAAGGGTGACCTGGCGAAGGGTGACGCATCATGAGCGTCGAGACCGAAAACCAGCCGGTACAGCGCAAAGGCTTCGCACGCTACGCGCTGGCGCTGATCCCGCTCATTGTTTTCCTCGGCTTTGCAGGCGTTGCCGGCAAGATGCTCTACGACCAGGACGTCAACGGCCGCGACATTTCCGCCATCCCCTCGGCGCTGATCGGCAAAAAAGCCCCGTCACTTTCGCTCCCACCGCTCGAAGGTTCGAACACGGCCGCTCTGACCGACGCTGCGATCACCGGCAAGCTGACGCTCGTCAACGTCTTCGCCTCGTGGTGCGTGCCCTGCCGGCAGGAACATCCGATCCTCAAGGCCCTGGCCGATGACAGCCGGCTGAATATCGTCGGCATCAACTACAAGGACCGCAATGACAACGCATTGCGTTTCCTCGGTGAACTCGGCAATCCTTATAAGGCAATCGGCGTCGATCCGAACGGCAAGGCGGCGATCGACTGGGGCGTCTACGGCATTCCGGAGAGCTATCTGGTGGGGCCGGACGGCACGATCCTCTACAAACGCGTCGGGCCTTTCGACGAGCGCAGCCTGACCCAGGAACTCATGCCGGCGATCGAAAAGGCGACAGCCGCCAAGAGCTGATCAGGGCAGCGCCGCCTGCCATTCGCGGATCGCATCGACCGGCCAAATGAGCATCAGCACGTTGAGGGTCAGGTTGTCGCGGATGATGAAGCCGGTCAGCAGCTCGAAGAAGATCGCGATCACGACCGTCAGCCAGACCGGCAGGCGCGCGGCGGCGAAGAAACCGATCACCATGAAGACGGTGTCCATCGCCGAATTGATGATGCTGTCGCCGGTATAGCCGAGCGCCATGGTCGCGGTACGATAGCGATCGATGATGATCGGCGAGTTTTCCGCAATCTCCCAGGCCGCCTCGATCAGGATCGCCAGCGAAAGCCGCCCGGTGAGTGGCGCGCGGCGCAGGATCAGCCAGCCGAGACCGTAGAAAAGGAAGCCGTGGATGATGTGGGACGGCGTGTACCAGTCGGACAGGTGCTGCGAGTTGCCGCTGGTGTTCACCCCGCCTTCCCAGAGCTTCACGAACCCGCACTCGCAAATCGGAATACGGCCCATCCAGTAGAGAATGGCAATCTGGCCCAAGAAGAGGATAAGCGCGGCAAGCAGCCAGCGCTTTGACGAGGAGCCGGAGGAGGAAAGGTCGAATGCCGTCACTTTTCGGTTTCCACAGCGGGCTCGGCAATTGTGTGCCGCATGATGAGCGGCATCTGGGCGAGTGTGAAGGCGATGGTGATCGGCATCGTGCCCCAGACCTTGAAGTTGACCCAGACCGCATCGGAGAAATTGCGCCAGACCACCTCGTTCAGCACGGCGAGGAACAGGAAGAAGATGCCCCAGCGGAGCGTCAGCTTCTTCCAGCCTGTTTCGTCAAGCTGGAATGCGGCGTTGAAGACATAGCCGAGCAACGATTTGCCGAACATCAGCCCCACAAGCAGCGTCACCCCGAACAGCGAATTGACGATGGTCGGCTTCATCTTGATGAAGGTCTCGTCCTGCAGCCAGATCGACAGCGAGCCGAAAATCATGACCACGATGCCGGAAACGAAGGGCATGACCGGCAGGTGATGGAAAACGATCTTCGAGATGACCAGCGAAATGACGGTCGCCACCATGAAGAGGGCCGTCGCGATGAGAAGCGGCCCGCCGATCGCCGAAAGCGCCGGGAATTTCGCGACGAGCCATTCTCCGCGCAGGTTGCCGAAAAAGAAGACAAGAAGCGGGCCGATTTCGAGCGCCAGCTTCAGCATGGGATGCTGCTTTTCTTCCTTGGTCGGCGTGATGTCGCTTTCAATCGTCTGCATGGGTTCCAACTTTAAACTCGTACCGGCAAAGCCAAATCGTCTTTCTGTGTCATCAATGCGTCAAACCGGCAATAGCGCTGGCAAAATCCTGCGCCTCGAACGGTTCGAGGTCGTCGACGCCCTCGCCGACGCCGATGAAATAGACAGGCAGCTTGTGCTTGGCGGCGATGGCAACCAGGATGCCGCCGCGCGCCGTGCCGTCGAGCTTGGTCATGATGAGACCGCTGACGCCCGCCACGTTGCGGAAGATTTCCACCTGCTGCATGGCGTTCTGGCCGGTCGTGGCGTCCAGCGTCTGGAGAACCGTATGCGGCGCGTCCGGATCGAGCTTGCCCAGCACCCGGACGATCTTTTCGAGTTCGGCCATCAGCTCGGTGCGATTCTGCAGCCGGCCGGCCGTATCGATGATGAGGACATCCGATTTGTTGGCGCGCGCCTGTTCGTAGGCGTCATAGGCAAGCCCGGCCGCATCCGCACCGAGCCTGGTGCCGATGAATTCCGATCCCGTGCGGTCCGCCCAGATCTTCAACTGCTCGATTGCGGCCGCGCGAAAGGTGTCGCCGGCGGCAAGCATGACCTTGAGGCCGGCACCGGAGAGCTTTGCTGCGAGCTTGCCGATCGTCGTCGTCTTGCCCGTGCCGTTGACGCCGACGACGAGAATGACATGCGGCTTGTGATTGAGATCGAGCTGTAGCGGCTTGGCGACCGGAGACAGGACCTTGGTGATCTCGCCAGCCATGATGCGCGAGACGTCCTCGCCGGTGACGTCCTTGCCATAGCGCTCCGAGGACAGCGCACCGGTGATGCGCATGGCCGTCTCGACGCCGAGATCCGCCTGGATCAGCAGGTCTTCCAGCTCCTCCAGCGTGTCCTCATCCAGCTTGCGCTTGGTGAACAGCGCCGTGATCTGGCCGGTAAGCTGCGATGAGGTGCGGGCAAGACCTGCCCGCAGGCGCTGGAACCAGGTGAGTTTTGGTTGAAGAGCAACCGGCGCGGGCGGGGGTTCCGGGCGGGAAGCGGAAAAACCTTTGGGGAGGACGGGGGCTTCTCTAGCCTCATCTTCCGAGGAAGCACCCCCCTCTGCCCTGCCGGGCATCTCCCCCTCAAGGGGGGAGATCGAGTCGCGGCTCGCTCCCTGCCCTAAAGCAGGCTTCGAATCCGCGGCAGTTTCGTCCAATGCCGGATGAGGCGGCTCATCCGTGATCTCCCCCCTTGAAGGGGAGATGCCCGGCAGGGCAGAGGGGGGTGCTTCCGCAGATGCAACCTCTTCTTCCTCAGCCTCGGCTTCCGCTTGAAGAAGCGACAACGGCACCACGCCGATATCGGTATTGGCTTCCGCAGCGGGAAGGAGCGGAGAAACATCCTCGTCCTCGGTCGCTTCCGGTTCGGAAGGCGCAGCCGACCGGGCCTCATCCTCGCCGACGCTATCCGCCGCAGGTCCACCCGCCGTCTCGATCTCCGTTGGCGCCACCGGATCGACGGGCGAAACCGGCAGGTCTTCGTCGCGGGATTTCGGTTCGAGCTCCGCTTCTACGGCTGCAACGTCTTCCGGCCTTTCAGCCTCAGGTGCCTGCTCTTCGGCGGGCTTGCCGAAGGTGAAAACGCGTTTGATGAAGCCCAATGCCATGAGAGATCAATCCGTTCCGGTTATGCCGCCAGGGCAGGCATCACCTGCATGTCCAGATGTCTGCCGTCATGGCCGGTAATGATAACGCGCTTGAAGTCGCGGGGAACAAGGCCGGGTGCCGTAACCAGCGAAAAGTTTTCGGTATGGGCCATGCCATTGTTCTCGATGATGACCGACTGCTCGGTGCCGACCATGCGATCAAGGTGTGCCCGATGCAGCACCTCGCCACGGGCACGCAGCCTTGCTGCGCGATCCTTGACCAGCGCCCGGTCGAGCTGCGGCATGCGTGCCGCCGGCGTGCCGGGCCGCGGGCTGTAGGGGAAGACGTGCAGGAAGGAGATACCGGCCTCTTCCGCAAGCGTCGCGGCATTCCCGAACATTTCTTCCGTTTCGGTCGGGAAACCCGCGATCATGTCGACCCCGAAAGCAATATCGGGTCGGAGCCGCCGCGCCTGTTCGGTGAAGGCGAGTGCATCGGCGCGCGAATGGCGGCGCTTCATCCGCTTCAGGATCAGGTCGTCGCCGTGCTGCAGGGAAAGGTGCAGATGCGGCATGAAACGCGGCTCGTCAGCGATCAGGTCCCAGAGGTGCTTGTCCGCCTCGATGCTGTCGATAGAGGAGAGACGCAGGCGAAGAATCTCCGGCACTTGTTTCAGCAATGTCTTCGCCAGATAGCCAAGTGACGGCTGGCCGGGAAGATCGGCGCCGTAGCTGGTGGCATCGACGCCGGTCAAAACGATCTCGCGATAGCCGCTTTCAGCGAGTTTGCGGGCCTGATCGACCACGGCGCCCATCGGCACGGACCGGGAATTGCCGCGGCCATAGGGGATGATGCAGAAAGTGCAGCGATGGTCGCAGCCGTTCTGCACCTGGATGAAGGCGCGCACATGCCCGTCGATATGTCTGACCATCTGCGGCGCCGTGGCCCTGACGCTCATGATGTCGTTGACGCGCAGCTTCTCTTCCGCCGAGACGCCGAAATCCGGAAGCGCACGGTAGGACACGCTTTTCAGCTTCTCCTCGTTGCCGAGCACGGCATCGACTTCCGCCATGTCGGCAAAGGTCTGCTTTTCCGTCTGGGCGGCGCAGCCGGTGACGATGATGCGGGCATGCGGATTTTCACGCCGGGCGCGGCGGATCGCCTGGCGGGCCTGGCGGACGGCCTCGCCGGTGACGGCGCAGGTATTGACGAGGATCGCATTGTTGAGCCCCGCCTTTTCGGCTTCGGCCCGCATCACTTCCGATTCATAGGTGTTGAGCCGACAGCCGAAGGTGATGACATCGACGCCGCTCAATTGACCCCGGCCTCCCGCTCCTGGTCTCGTGTGAAGCTGCCTGTTTGAGGATCGACCTTGCCGGACCATTCCCATTCGGCCGGGCCGGTCATCACGACATGGTCGTCTTCCCGCCATTCGATGACGAGCGGCTGGCGGACCGGGCTGGAAGCGACATCGATCGTCACCTTGCGGCCGGTGCGGCCGGTGCGCGCGGCGGACACAGCAGAGGCGCAAGCCGCCGAACCACAGGCGAGCGTCAGCCCGGCAGCGCGCTCCCAGGTGCGGGTGCGGAGCGACGAGGGGGATGAGACCTGCGCCAGCGTGATATTGGCCTTTTCCGGAAACATCGGGTGGTTTTCGAGGAGCGGGCCGAAACGTTCGAGATCGAAGCTCATCGGGTCGCGATCGACCCAGAAGATCGCATGCGGATTGCCCATCGACATGACCGACGGCGAATGCAGCACCGGCCGATCGATCGGCCCGATCTGCAGTTCGATACGGCTCGTATCGAAGAATTCTTCCGCGAGTGGAATGCGGTTCCATTCGAACACCGGCTTGCCCATGTCGACCGAGATCGTGCCGTCTTCGTGCTCCCGAGCGTTCAAAATGCCCGCGACCGTCTGGAAGGTGAAGGCCTTGCGGCCGGTCTCGGCGGCAAGCGCCTGGACGACGCAGCGCGTACCGTTGCCACAGGCCTGCGCCTTGGAACCGTCGGAGTTGAGGATGTCGATAAAGGCATCGGTGCCTTCCGCCTTCGGATCGTGGATCGCCATGATCTGATCGAACCGGGAGGCAGGATCGGCGTTCAGAGCAATGGCGGCCTCCGGCGTCACCTTGTCGGTGCGGCCGCGCATGTCGATGACCAGGATCTCGTTGCCAAGCCCGTTCATCTTCGCGAATTCGACCATATCTGCCATGACGCTCAATCCATTCCGGGCAAAATGCCGGTCTCTTGGGGCGTATATGGCGGAAATGCGGGGAAATTACCAGTGGGCGCAGATGGATAGACTCACCCCTTGGTGATGGTCGGTACTTCGTTTCGGACGGGGCGCTGAAAGCTGCCTCTTGAGTTTTAGTTTTGGGTAGCACCTCTCAGCGCCCCGTTCGGCGGTTTATGCCCGCGACTCCGATCCCTCTGCCTTGGCCCTTCCGGACGGTTTTCTGCCGCCGGGCTTTCGATTGGATCGACGGACAAGAAATCCGGCGAAACCATCCGTCGGGCCACCATGTGTGCCGCCCCAAAGCCGCCCGCGATCAGAGATCGCGGATAGCCGGCTTTGGCTCTTTAAGTGGAGCATGTACCTTTCGCCCGGCAAAGCCGGGCGGGACATGCTCGCCACGCCCGGCGCGCTGTTCGGGCATCAGAAGCGAAAGGCCGGTCCGCAACCTTTTCGCTTCCCCCGTGTCGCCGGAGGGAGACCATTTTCCGCGGACCCGGACGATGAGGTTCTGCGTCTTACCCTCACCGCCCGCGCCAGCCCCGCCTCGCCGGAACGCCTTCCGGTGTATCCGATGCGGGACGGGGAGATTGTAGGTACAAGGTGAGAGGGCGGGGATGAACAGAGACGTTTTTCCTGTCGATTTTTGCCAAGGCTTTGATTTACCTCACCATACCCCCCTCTGCCCTGCCGGGCATCTCCCCCTCAAGGGGAGATCGGATCGGCGCACTGACCTCCTCAAACAACCAACGCCGCCATATCTTTGCCTCAAACTGATTGCATAATGCAATCAGATAAGGAGACGGATATGGATAAGGCGGAAACCGTTCGGAAGCTCTTCGCCAATTACCTGGCCAACCGAAAAGACCTGACCGATCCGCTGCTGACGGATGATTTTACTTTTTCGAGCCCACGCGACGACCATATTGACAAGGCCATGTATTTCGAGCGCTGCTGGCCGCAACCGCCGATCTTCAGCCATATCGTCGTGGAACGGCTGTTCGTCAGTGGCGATGAGGTTGTCGTCGGATACAAGGGAGAAAAGGTCGCCGGCGGCGCTTTCCGCAATCTCGAACTGATGACCTTCCAGGGTGACCGGATCGCTTCGATCGAGGTTTACTTCGGGCGGGACGTTTAGGGACGTGCACTGGCAAGCCTTGACTTTCCCGCCCCTTTCCTGTTTAAGCCCGGCGATCTGCTGACAAGTCGAGAACTTGGAGCCGCCGACCGGGGCCGATAGACTGAGCCCGGAGGTCAACACCCGACAGCGCGTTGCGCCCTCGGGTGCTTTTTGGCTTTGTGTCTTGTTTTTGTCGCGGAGAGACCCGACGTTTCTGGAAATCCCCGAAACGCGAGAAGGAAGAAACGATGTTCGAAAGCCTCCAGGACCGTCTTGGCTCCATCTTGAGTGGACTGACCGGCCGTGGCGCATTGAGCGAAGCGGATGTTTCCGCCGCCCTGCGCGAGGTTCGCCGTGCGCTTCTGGAAGCGGACGTGGCGCTGGAAGTCGTCCGGTCCTTCACCGACAAGGTTCGTGAAAAGGCCGTCGGCGCGGAAGTCCTCAAATCGATCAAGCCCGGCCAGATGGTCGTCAAGATCGTCCATGACGAGCTCGTCGAGATGCTGGGCTCGGAGGGTGTGGGCATCGACCTGCATGCTGTGGCTCCCGTCGTCATCATGATGGTCGGCCTTCAGGGCTCGGGCAAGACGACCACGACCGGAAAGATCGCCAAGCGGCTGACCGATCGCGAAAAGAAGAAAGTGCTGATGGCGTCGCTTGACACGCGCCGCCCGGCAGCCCAGGAGCAGCTCCGTCAGCTCGGCGTCCAGACCGGCGTCGACACGCTGCCGATCATCGCCGGCCAGTCGCCGACCGATATCGCTGCGCGCGCCGTGCAGGCGGCAAAACTCGGCGGCCATGACGTGGTCATCCTCGACACTGCCGGCCGCACCCATATCGACGAACCGTTGATGCAGGAAATGGCGGAGATCAAGCGGAAGTCCAATCCGCATGAGATCCTGCTCGTCGCCGATAGCCTGACCGGTCAGGATGCCGTCAACCTGGCCCGCAATTTCGATGAACGCGTCGGCATCACAGGCCTCGTCCTGACCCGCATGGACGGCGACGGCCGCGGCGGTGCTGCTCTTTCGATGCGCGCCGTCACCGGCAAGCCGATCAAGCTGATCGGCACCGGCGAGAAGATGACGGAGATGGAGGAATTCCATCCCCGCCGCATCGCCGACCGCATCTTGGGCATGGGCGACATCGTCTCGCTGGTCGAGAAGGCTGCGGAAAACATCGATGCGGAAAAAGCCGCGGCGATGGCGAAGAAGATGCAATCGGGCAAGTTCGACCTGAACGACCTCGCCGAACAGCTGAAACAGATGAAGTCGCTCGGCGGCATGGGCGGCATCATGGGCATGATGCCGGGCATGGCCGGCATAAAGGACAAGCTCGCCGCCTCAGGCATGAACGACAAGATGTTCGACCGCCAGATCGCCATTATCCAGTCGATGACCAAGGCTGAGCGCGCCAATCCCGATATCCTGAAGCATTCCCGCAAGAAGCGCATCGCTGCCGGTTCCGGCACCGATGCCTCCGACATCAACAAGCTTCTGAAAATGCACCGCCAGATGGCCGACATGATGAAAATGATGGGCGGCAAGGGCAAGGGCGGCATGATGAAGCAGATGATGGGCGGCCTTGCCTCGAAGATGGGTCTCGGCGGAATGGGCGGGATGGACGGCATGCCCGACCTTTCCAAGCTCGACCCGAAGCAGATCGAAGCGCTGCAGAAGCAGGCCGAGGCCGCAGGCTTGAAGCCGGGCTCGATGCCGGGCCTGCCCGGCGGCGGCATGGGCGGACTTCCCGGCCTTGGCGCTGGCAAGCTGCCCGGTGGTTTGCCGGGTTTGGGCGGCGGCTTCCCGGGGCTTCCCGGCCTGCCCAAGAAGAAGTGATGAGGGAGGACGTTCGTGGTTGACCCCGAAGTCAAAGCAAGACTTTCAAGCTACCGCCAGTCGATCGACAACATCGACGCGGCGCTCGTGCATATGCTGGCGGAACGTTTCCGCTGCACCAAGGAAGTGGGCGTCCTGAAAGCCCAGTACGATCTGCCGCCGGCTGACCCGGCGCGCGAGGAATACCAGATCCAACGCCTTCGCCGTCTGGCGAAGGAAGCACATCTGGACCCGGATTTCGCCGAGAAGTTTCTGAACTTCGTCATCAAGGAAGTCATCCGGCATCATGAAGCCATCGCCGCCGAACATGGCGGCACGAAAGAAACCGCTTAGAACATATCGAAGACCAGCCCGCCTGATGGCGGCCTCAAGAAAAACCCAAGGAGTAAATCAATGTCCCTGAAAATTCGTCTCGCCCGCGGCGGTTCCAAGAAGCGTCCGTACTATCATATCGTCGTTGCCGACGCCCGCTCGCCCCGCGACGGCCGTTTCCTCGAAAAGCTCGGCGCCTGGAACCCGATGCTCGCCAAGGATGACGCCAAGCGCATCGAACTGAATGCCGAGCGCATCAAGCACTGGATCGACAACGGCGCCCAGCCGACCGACCGCGTCCTGCGTTTCCTCGCCGAAGCCGGCGTTGCCCAGCGCGAAGCCCGCAGCAACCCGGAAAAGGCAAAGCCGGGCAAGAAGGCCCAGGAGCGTGCAGCCGAGAAGGCTCAGAAGGTTGCCGACGCAGCAGCCGCAGCCACCGAAGCCGCAGCGGAATAATTCTCTCTCCGTTCGGATCGCTTTTGACGGGTGGCACATCTTTGTGCTGCCCGTTTTGCTGTTTGCTTTTGATTGCACAAAGCTTAAATGAGGCGCAATACAACCGGAACGACCCGCATGGCGAAGCTTGAAAACCCCGTTTTGATGGCAACGATCGGCGCTGCTCAGGGCCTGAGGGGCGAGGTACGCGTGCGTTCCTATACGGCCGACCCGACGGCGCTCGGCGATTACGGTCACCTGCACAGCGAGGACGGGCGGGTTTTCGAGATCCTCGAAATCCGCGAGGCGAAGAATATGGCGATCGTCCGCTTCCGAGGCATCAACGACCGCAACGCTGCCGAAGCTCTGAACGGTCTCGAACTCTTCATCGAACGGGACAACCTCCCGGACGAGGAATTGGAAGAAGACGAATTCTATTATGCTGATCTCGAAGGCCTCGAAGCCGTCGACGAGGCAGGCAAGAGCTACGGCACCGTGAGTGCCGTCTATGATTTCGGCGCCGGCGACCTGCTGGAGCTCAAGGGTCCCGGCCGCCGACCGGCGCTGATCCCCTTTTCGGAAGCGGCTGTGCTGGAGATCGACCTCGAAAACGGCAAGATCCTCATCGACCCGCAGGCAGCGGGGCTGATCGAGAATCCGGATGACGGTCGGACGACCCCTCCCCGCAAAGGCAAGTGATGACCTTCCGCGCGACAATCCTGACGCTCTACCCGGAAATGTTCCCGGGGCATCTGGCCTTTTCGCTCGCCGGCAAGGCGCTGGAGCGTGGCCAGTGGTCGCTCGATACGGTGCAGATCCGCGATTTCGCGGAGGACAGGCACCGCACGGTGGACGATACGCCGGCCGGCGGCGGCGCCGGCATGGTGCTGAAGCCGGATATTCTGGCGAAGGCGATCGACCGTGTTTCCGAAGATGACGGCCGGCCTCGCCTGCTGATGAGCCCGCGCGGGCGACCGCTGACGCAGGCACGAGTGCGTGAGCTCGCCGCAAGCGATGGCGTGGTGATCGTCTGCGGCCGGTTCGAAGGGATCGACCAGCGGGTGATCGATGCGCGCAACCTCGAAGAGGTGTCGATCGGCGACTACATCCTCTCGGGCGGCGAGCCGGCTGCACTGACGCTGCTCGACGCCGTTATCCGCATCCTGCCGGGCGTCATGGGCAATGCGCTTTCCGGCACCCACGAGAGCTTCGAGGACGGCCTCCTCGAATATCCGCAATACACGCGGCCACAGGTCTTCGAGGGGCAGGAAATTCCGGCGGTGCTTACCTCCGGCAACCACGCGGCGATCGAGAAATGGCGGCTCGAAGAAGCGAGGAAGCTGACGGCCGAACGCAGGCCGGACCTTCTTTCCGATCACCCGGTCACGAAATAGTAGACCGTGAGGCCGATCCCGACGGCAACGACGCACCAGCGCATGACGGCCTGCGGCACGCGCCGCGCCATCCACACACCCGCATATCCGCCGAGTGCGCCGGCCGGAATCATGACAATGGCCTCGGCCCAGGCGATCACCCCGCCGCCCACGAAAACCACGATGGCGACTGCCGCGATCAGCACCGCCAGCAGGTTCTTCAGCGCGTTGAGATGATGATACGTCCCGCCGGTGGTGATGCCCAGCACCGCGAGCATCATGATGCCCATGCCGGCGCCGAAGAAGCCGCCATAGATGGATGTCAGAAACTGGCCGATGATGCAGGCAGGCGAATTCGCCGACCGTTCGGCGGAGGATTTCGGCTTCAGCCAGGGGCCGGCGGCAAATACAGCCGTCGCGGCAGCGAGCAGCCAGGGAACGATCTGGCGGAAGGAAGGATTGTCGAGCGACAGGAGCAGAAAAGCGCCGGCAAACGCGCCGACGACCGAGACGATGGCCAGGAGGAGGGCACTGCGCCAGCGGTGGGCGATCTCATCCCGATAGGCGATCGTCGAGGTGATATAACCAGGAAACTGTACGATTGATGACGTGGCGTTGGCGGAAATCGGCGGAACGCCCGCAAGCGTCATGGCTCCGAATGTCAGGAACGTGCCTCCGCCCGCGATCGCATTCACAGCACCGGACAGAAAGCCCGCGGCGGCGAGCAACGCTATCATCGTGATTGTCATGGTGTTTCCTCATCCCTTACGCGTGACATAGCTGCTTCGGAACCAGGCGGCAACGGCCGGCACATTCGTCACAAAATCGCGATGCAAGGGATGACAAGCGGGTTCGTTTCGTGTATTGGCCCACGCGGAAATGGGATCTGTCCCATCGACCGGCAACAAAGAATGGCGAACCCGCTCTGCCGACAAGGCAAATCCCGAGGCTTTGACCCAGGGATCATCGAGCGCTCTGGCTGTTTCAGAAGAACCAAAGGTTTGAAACGATGAACATCATTCAGCAGCTTGAGGCCGAACAGGTCGCCAAGATCGAAGCCAAGCGCACGCTTCCCGAATTCTCCCCCGGCGATACCGTCCGCGTCAACGTGCGCGTCACGGAAGGCAACCGTACCCGCGTGCAGGCCTATGAAGGCGTCTGCATCGCCCGCTCCGGCGGTGGCCTCAACGAAAGCTTCACCGTCCGCAAGATCTCCTACGGCGAAGGCGTCGAGCGCGTCTTCCCGATCTGCTCGCCGATGGTCGAGAGCGTGGAAGTGGTCCGCCGCGGTAAGGTCCGCCGCGCCAAGCTCTACTACCTGCGCGATCGTCGCGGCAAGTCGGCCCGTATCGTCGAGAACACCAATACCCGCGCCCGCAAGCTGAACGAAGCAGAGCGCGCCGCAGCCGCCGAGGAGCGTGCACGTATCGAGGCCGAGAAGGTCGCAGCCGCCCAGGCGCTTGCCGCGGAAAAGGCAGCAGCCGAAGCCGCAGAAGCAAAGGCCGCAGCAGAAGCTGCCGAAGCAGCCAAGGCTGCGGAAGCTTCTGCCGAATAAGCTTCGGACAATCATTTCGGAAAAGGCGGCCGGCGTGCCGCCTTTTTTGTTTGTGGCGCAGTCGACGCAATGACGCGCCTTGCCATCCGCTTTTGAAATGTGAGAATTTCGGACGACTGATCTTCTAGGAGTTTTTCGATGCTCGCCCGACGCACCGTTCTCGCCGGCTTTGTTGCACTCGCTCTCGCCCCGGCCCTGAGTATTGCCGCCGAATTGCCGGACCTGAAGGGTCGGACCGTCGTCATCGTGACCGAAAACGCCTATCCGCCGCTGCAGTTCGTGGATCCCAAGAACGGCCAGGCGATCGGCTGGGAATATGACGCTATGAACGAAATCGCCAAACGGTTGAATTTCAAGGTCGAGTACCAGAACACCAGTTGGGACGCGATGATCCAGGCGGTTTCCGACGGCCAATACGACATCGGCATGACCGGCATCACGATCAAGGACGACCGCAAGGAGAAGGTCGATTTCTCCGATCCCTACATGCGCTCGCAGCAGCTCATGCTGGTGCGCGGCGACGAGAAGCGGTTTACCGATGCCAAGAGCTTTGCCGCCCTGGACAACGGACTGATCGGCGCGCAGCCGGGAACGAGTCCATTCTACACTGCGGTCTATGAGATTCTGGATGGTAATGAGCAAAACCCGCGGATCAAGCTCTTCGAGACTTTCGGCGCGACCGTACAGGCCCTGAAGGCGGGCGACGTTGACCTGGTGCTGACGGACAGCACTGCCGGCGAAGGTTATGTCAAGGCCTCCGGCGGCTCCTTGAAGATCATCGGTGAACCGCTCGGCACGGAGGATTTTGGCTTCATCTTCAACAAGGGGTCCGACCTCGTCGCGCCGGTCAACGCGGCGATCGCAGCGCTGAAGGCCGACGGCACGCTGGATATGCTCAACAGGAAATGGTTCCTCGACTACAAGATGGGCGAATAAGGGCATGGCGCCTCCGCGCTGGAAAGCCGGGCCTGAGGATTTCCCCTGGTGGCTGGTGGCATTCGGAGCTCTCTGCCTCGGCCTCGCAATTGTCATAGCCGCCAGCGATCTCTACGCGCAGGTCTTCGGTGTCGTCGTCAAAGGCATCGGCATCACGATCGGCGTGACGCTGGCCGCCTTCGCGCTTGCGACGGCATTGGGTCTGGCGATCGCGCTAGCCGGACTTTCCGGCAACGTCGTGCTGAGGCAGATCGCTCGCTTCTATGTCGAACTGATCCGCGGCATCCCGATCCTCGTCCTGCTCTTCTATATTGCCTTCGTCGGCGCACCGGGTTTCGTGGCGCTCTATAACTGGGCGCTGGCGCCGCTGATCGCGCGGGGATGGGCGGAAGCGCTTCTCGTGCGCGACGTTTCGCTGCTGTGGCGGGCGGTGATTGCCCTGACGATCGGCTATGCCGCCTTCATTGCCGAGATTTTTCGCGCCGGCTTTCAATCGGTGAATGAAGGGCAGATCGAGGCGGCCAAGGCGCTTGGTCTCACGCGCTTCCAGCGCTTCCGCTTGATTGTCTTTCCGCAGGCGATGCGGGTGATCTTCCCTCCGCTTTCCAACGATTTCGTCTCGATGGTCAAGGATTCATCGCTCGTCTCGGTGCTTGGCGTCGCCGACATCACCCAGATGGCCAAGGTTTATGCGGCCGGTTCCTTCCGCTTCTTCGAGACCTATTCCATCGTCACCTATATCTACCTCATCCTGACGATCGGCCTGTCGCTCATGCTGCGCAGCATCGAGGGTCGGATGCGCAGACGGACAGAGCGGTGAAGGCGCGAAGACTGCAAACTATATTCCGTCATGCCCGGGCCCGTCCCGAGCATCTGCAACCATTTTATCCCGTGAGGTGCAGCAGATCCTCGGCACGAGGCCGAGGATGACGTCGAGGGCGGAGCAGCGTTTGTCAAACAAAGCCTAGGCGGCGGCCCGGAGGCCGCCTCACGTTCCATCTCAAGCTCTTCCGAGCGCCAAACGCAGCGAGATTTCGACGGGCGAGTAGCCGCCATTCTCACGCTCCAATCGATATTGCTCCGCAAGACCGAGCGGCGGTTGCGCCATGAAACGCGGCTCCGTGCCGCGATGCTTCTGCGCCGCATGGATGAGCAAGGGGTGGCAAAGATAGACGGTACCGGCCTCCCCGGTCGCCAGCACCTCCGGGCGGCCGGTGCCGACATGCTCCAGCCTCATCGGCGGCATGCCCGCTTCGCCAGCCGGTTCGAGCAGCCGCGCCATGTCCATGTGCGAACCCGGCCGGATGCGGGTCGGTGCATCGTTCTCCCCGACATCGGAGAACAGGAAGAGCATCAGCAGCGCCCGATCGCGCGAGGTATAGTTCGCCCGCCAGTTGGAAAAGTCATGCTGTTCGCTCGGGTTCGACAGGAGCCCGGGGAAGCTGAGGTCGATATGCCATCCGTCGTCGCCGGCACTGTCCGGATGCGGAAAGCGCACCGGGAAACTGCCGAGCCCTTTGCGCGCCAGCCAGCGGCCCTTGCCGACGAGCTGGTCGAAAGCCTGATGGAGAACCGCTGTGCTGGCAGCGATCTCGAACGGTCCGCCGCCATAGCCGGGTAGCCGGACGACGGGCAGCGTCCAGGTTTTCGGATCGTCACGATCGAAAGGAATGTCGCGCCACATGATGTTGCGAGCTTCCGCAGCGATCTCTTTGGAAAAGGCATCGTCGATCCGCACGAAGCCGTCACGGATGAAGGCAGTGATCTCGGCAGCAGACAGCGCCCGCGCCTGGGCAGGATGATGATCGGTCATGTTAAAAACTCTCAGCTGATGCTCCGCTTCATCGGCACGCACGATGCTCGGGACGGAGCGTTTCGGTCATGAACCATCGCCGGCCCGAAGGGTCGCGGCTTGGCTCGTGTTCTTCATGGCCTGCAGCTCAGGCGGCTATGAAGAAGACCGAAGCGATATGGCGAGTGTTCATCATCATGATCGGACCAAGGTAAAGTCCGCGCTCCGCAGCGTCAACGGCCGCGAGGCGCGATCTACATCAATAGACTTCCGGAACGTACATGTCCGGCGGCACCGGATGGCGGATATAGTCCGGATGGCGGACGCGTTCGGGAAGCATGACCGTCTCTTTCGGCGCCGTCTCGTAAGGAACCTGCGCAAGAAGGTGGGCAATCATGTTGAGCCGCGCCCTCTTCTTGTCGACGGCCTGCACGACCCACCATGGCGCTTCCGGAATGTGGGTGCGCTCCATCATCTCCTCCTTGGCCTTGGTATATTCCTCCCAGTGAACGCGGCTTTCGAGGTCCATCGGGGAGAGCTTCCACTGCTTCAGCGGATCGTGGATGCGCATCTTGAAGCGGAATTCCTGCTCCTCATCGGTGATCGAGAACCAGTATTTCACGAGAATGATGCCGGAGCGGACAAGCATGCGCTCGAATTCCGGCACAGAGCGGAAGAATTCCTCCAGCTCGTCCGGCGTGCAGAAGCCCATGACCCGCTCGACGCCGGCGCGGTTATACCAGGAGCGGTCGAACATCACCATTTCGCCGGCCGTCGGCAGGTGCGGCACATAGCGCTGGAAATACCACTGGTTCTGCTCGCGCTCGGTCGGGGCCGGGAGCGCTACGACGCGGCAGACGCGCGGATTGAGGCGCTGGGTGACGCGTTTGATCGCCCCGCCCTTGCCGGCGGAATCGCGGCCCTCGAAGATCACCACCATCTTCAGCTTCTTGTACTGGACCCAATCCTGCAGGCGGACAAGCTCATGCTGGAGACGGAAGAGCTCGCGGAAATAGATCCTGCGGTCCAGCGTCTGCTCGGCGGGGCCTGACATGCCCTCGACGACCAGCTCATCAAGCTGATCTTCCTCCATCTGCATTTCCAGCTCTTCATCGAAGCTGTCGGCAATCTCTTCCTTGATGCGGCTGAGCTGTTCGTGAATGGGTTCGGACATTGAGCATCCCTCTGTTTTGGAAGCCCAGATCAAGCACGTTTCGGCGAAAACTTTATGACAGCGATGCGACAGGTCGTCCGCAACGCAATCCCGTTGCCGATTTCGTTGGAAACTGATATGGAAGCCGCTATGGGATCGAAATTCGGATGCCTCGCGAACCAGTTCATCGTGCTGCAGGACCACAAACGCCTGCCGGCACGCTTCTTCGCGCGCGTTTCCGGGGCGCTTTGCGACCGACTTAGCTGATCTTTCTCAGCTTGAAGGCAGCCTGCGGCTGCCACACCCACATCCCTCGTTCCATTCAGCTTTACGGACAGCACAGCCATGAGCGCACCCCGCACCCTTTACGACAAGATCTGGGACGACCACGTCGTCTCCGAAGACGAAAACGGCACCTGTCTTCTCTACATCGACCGTCACCTCGTGCACGAAGTGACGTCGCCGCAGGCTTTCGAAGGCCTGCGCATGGCCGGCCGCAAGGTCCGCGCGCCTGAAAAGACCCTCGCGGTCGTCGACCACAACGTGCCGACCACCGCGGACCGCCACGAAGGCATCAAGAATGAAGAAAGCCGCATCCAGGTGGAGGCGCTCGCCCAGAACGCCAAGGATTTCGGCGTCGAGTATTATTCCGAAAAGGACGTCCGCCAGGGCATCGTCCATATCGTCGGCCCTGAACAGGGTTTCACCTTGCCCGGCATGACGATCGTCTGCGGTGACAGCCACACTTCGACGCATGGTGCTTTCGGCGCGCTGGCGCACGGTATCGGCACCTCCGAAGTCGAGCATGTGCTCGCTACCCAGACGCTGGTGCAGAAGAAGGCGAAGAACATGCTGGTGCGCGTCGACGGCCAGCTTCCGCCGGGCGTCACCGCCAAGGACGTCATCCTCGCCATCATCGGCGAGATCGGCACTGCCGGCGGCACCGGCCACGTCATCGAATTCGCCGGCGAAGCGATCCGCTCGCTCTCCATGGAAGGCCGCATGACGGTCTGCAACATGACGATCGAAGGCGGCGCCCGTGCCGGCCTGATCGCGCCGGATGAAACGACCTTCGCCTATATCAAGGACAAGCCCCGCGCCCCGAAGGGAAAGGCCTGGGACATGGCCCTCGACTACTGGAAGACGCTGAAGACGGATGAAGGCGCGCATTTCGACAAGGTCGTCGTTCTCGATGCCGCCAACCTGCCGCCAATCGTCTCCTGGGGCTCCTCCCCCGAAGACGTCGTCTCGGTTCAAGGCGTGGTGCCGAACCCGGACGACATCCGGGACGAGACGAAGCGTACCTCCAAGTGGCGTGCGCTCGACTACATGGGCCTGAAGCCCGGTACCAAGATCACCGATATCGCGGTCGATCGCGTCTTCATCGGCTCCTGCACCAACGGCCGCATCGAGGACCTGCGCGCCGCGGCGAAGGTCGTCGAAGGCAGGAAGGTGGCCTCCACGGTCAATGCCATGATCGTCCCGGGCTCGGGCATCGTCAAGGAACAGGCGGAAGCCGAAGGCCTCGACAAGATCTTCAAGGAAGCCGGTTTCGAATGGCGTGAGCCGGGCTGCTCCATGTGCCTTGCCATGAACGACGACCGTCTGAAGCCAGGCGAACGCTGCGCCTCCACCTCGAACCGCAATTTCGAGGGCCGCCAGGGCTACAAGGGCCGCACCCATCTCGTCTCGCCGGCCATGGCCGCCGCAGCCGCGATCGCCGGCCACTTCGTCGATATCCGCGAGTGGAAGTAATCATTCGCCGCATGAGGTCAGACGCATGCCGCCCGTTCCGCGGGCGGCATTTTTGTTGATGCTGGCCTGAAAGGCAGACAAGCGCCCGCTTTGCCCTCATAATGGCCACCATGTCCAAGCGACCGCAAAAACAGTCGAATGAAACGGACCGCAGGCTGATCTTCCTGCGGCATGCGAAATCGGCATGGCCGGAAGGCGTGACGGACAAGGAACGGCCTCTCGCGACGCGCGGCAGCAAAGCGGCTTCGCTGATGGGCGACTATATGGCCCGCGAGGGACTCGTCCCTGATCTTGCCCTCAT
This sequence comes from Neorhizobium petrolearium, assembly GCF_029854435.1. Classification (NCBI taxonomy): domain Bacteria; kingdom Pseudomonadati; phylum Pseudomonadota; class Alphaproteobacteria; order Hyphomicrobiales; family Rhizobiaceae; genus Neorhizobium; species Neorhizobium petrolearium. The sequence continues at coordinate 4,473,672 of NZ_CP123000.1, forward strand.
ATCCACGGCGCGGCGGACAGAGGAGACGTGGGCGCTGGTTCGCGAGAAGTTGCCCAGGGACGTGGAAGCGCGCAATTTCGCCGGACTCTATGCCGCACCTGCAACGACGATTCTGGATATCCTGGCGCAAGTCGAACCCGGTTGCCGCAGCGTTCTGATCATCGGGCACAATCCCGGCATCGAGCAACTTGCGCTCACCCTGGTCGGGACGGGCAACGCAGACGCCCGACAGGCGATGGCGGAGAAATATCCGACCGCCGGCCTTGCCGTGATCGATTTCGACGCGGGAGACTGGCAAAGCATCGGCAAGGGGTCCGGCCGCCTGGAGCGCTTTGTCACGCCACGTTCCCTTGAGTGAGCGACGGAGCCCCGGAATCAGCCGATCACCTGCACGACCGTTCCCTTCCTCATGAACCGGATGAGCCGCTGCATGTCCCGGAAGCTGACGGCAATGCAGCCGGCGGTCGGCTGGTAGCCGGGCTTGATCAGGTGGAAGAAGATCGCCGAACCGCGATGGCGGCGTCGCGAAGTGATGTTCCAGTCGAGCACGAGACAAATATCGTAAAGCCCGTCGGCACGCATCATCTCTTCATGGCTCGGCCTGAAGGGCGCCTTGACGAGGCGATTGTAGGAAGGATGATACGGCAGGTCGCACCAAAGCATGTCCTTTCGAATGCGCTTGATTGGCAAGGCCGTCGGCGACAGACGCACCCGCTCGCCACGCACGAAACCATAAAGAAGAGGCATCGCGGCAATCGGCGTCGCACCGTCTCCTTCCCGCTTGAAGGCGCTCGTGCCGGAGCGGCCGATCGCTGCCGGCAATGCGATACCGCCGAAGGATACGATCGCTCGCCGGCGATCGCGCGGCGCCGTCCTGACGGCGATCACATTCGGCTTGCGGCCCGGGCCGCGAAAACGCTGTATTTTTCTCACAAGTTTTTGCTTTGAATATGATTTCGTTTGAATTCATAGCACATGAGAGCGTCGCGCGTCCTTATGGACGCACAAGGGACGCTCCAACATATTTGACTCCAGGCATCTTGCCTTCCGAAAATCGATTTCGATTTTCAGGTCGATGCTGTAGGGATTTAGATCGAGGACTCTGATCGCGTTCGGCACGCGGAAATTGCAGGCGCCGAGGCGAACAAGACGAAAGGCAGGAAGCATGGCAGCCCGCACGATACTCCTGGTGGATGACGACGACGATCTGCGCGAGACCCTGGTCGAGCAACTGTCGTTTTACGATGAATTCTCGATCCTTCAGGAGCCGAATGCCGCCAAGGCGCTGCAAACGGCCAAGAGCGCCCAGATCGATCTCCTGATCATGGATGTCGGCCTGCCGGACATGGACGGGCGCGAGGCGGTAAAACTCCTGCGCAAGAACGGTTTCAAGGCGCCGATCATCATGCTGACCGGCCATGATACCGATTCCGATACGATCCTCGGGCTCGAAGCCGGCGCCAACGACTATGTCACCAAGCCCTTCCGCTTCGCGGTCCTGTTGGCGCGTATCCGCGCTCAGCTTCGGCAGTACGAGCAGAGCGAGGACGCAACGTTCACGGTCGGCCCCTATCTCTTCAAGCCGAGCCAGAAACTGCTCACCACCGAGGACGGCAAGAAGATCCGGCTCACCGAAAAGGAAGCGGCAATCATCCGCTATCTCTACCGCGCCGGCCAGAAGGTCGTGACCCGCGACGTGCTGCTCGAGGAAGTCTGGGGCTACAATTCCGGCGTCACCACCCACACGCTGGAAACCCATGTCTATCGCCTGCGCCAGAAGATCGAGCGCGACCCCTCCAGCGCCGAAATCCTGGTTACCGAAAACGGCGGCTACAAGATCGTCCCCTGACAGGCAGGACCTGACCATGTCTCTCGCCGAAGATATCCGCCTGTTGTCCCAGGTTCCGCTGTTCAAGGACATGAACAACGACCAGCTTCGCCTTGTCGCATTCGGTGCGGAGCGACGGCAGGTGGCGCCCGGCCAGGAACTCTTCCGGGAGAAGTCACCGGCGGAATCAGCGTTCATCGTAGCAAAGGGACGCTTCGAACTGCTGATGTCGGACCGCAACGGCGAGATGAAGGTGGAGGCGACGGTCGGTCCCGGCACGCTATTGTCAGAACTCGCGCTCGTCACCATGGTGGAGCGGAAGTTCACAGCCCTGGCGATCACGGAGTCCGAAGCGCTGAAAATCAGCCGGACGCTGTTCCACCGTCTTCTGGAAGAATATCCTGAAGTCGGCAGGGTGATCGAGAGCCGCATTCGCGACAATATCGCCAGCCTCGCCAAGGCAGCGGCGGCGATGGGACACAGGTTCGCTTGAGCCTGCAACCGAGTGCCCCTCCCCCCGACCCTCTACCCGCAAGCGGGGAGAAGATGCCAGCAGGCGGATAAGTGGCGGGCATCACCTTGAATTTCAGAACTTGAACACCGCCGTCACCGGAACGTGGTCGGAAGGCTGGTTCCAGCCGCGCGCTTCCTTCAGCACCTCGATGCGATCGAGGAACGGTCCGAGGTCGGGCGATGACCAGATGTGGTCGAGCCGGCGGCCCTTGTCGGCCGCCTCCCAGTCCTTGGCACGATAACTCCACCACGTGTAGATCTTTGTCGGTTCCGGTGTGTGATGGCGCATGAGATCGAGCCAGCCGCCCTGCCGGATGACCTCCTTCATACCCTCGGTTTCGACCGGCGTATGGCTGACGATCTTCAGGAGCTGCTTGTGCGACCAGACGTCGTGTTCCAGCGGCGCGATGTTGAGATCGCCGACGAGGATGGAGGAAATGCCGGGCACCGCACCCGCCTTCAGCGCCTTCATCTCCTCGACGAAGTCGAGCTTGTGGCCGAACTTCGGGTTGATCGACCGATCGGGCTCATCGCCGCCGGCCGGCACATAGAAATTATGGAGCCGGATTCGCCGCGAACCGCGCTCGAAGATCGCCGAAATATGCCGGGCGTCGCCGACGCCGCAATAATCCTGCCGGTGATCTTCAAGGAGCGGCACTTTCGAGGCGATGGCGACGCCGTGATATCCCTTCTGGCCGTGAATAATGATGTGCCGGTAGCCCAGATCCTTGAGCGGCTGCAGCGGAAATTCCGCCTCCCGGCATTTGATTTCCTGCAGGCAGAGGATATCCGGCTTATGACGGACGAGGAACTGCTCGACGATCGGCATGCGCAGCCGAACGGAATTGATGTTCCAGGTGGTGATGGAAAATGTCATGATTGAACCCCGACGTATTGCCGAGGTTTAGGAAATTTTTCATGCCGTGAGAAGCGAAAAGGGCAACGCTTTCCACATGGCCCTTCGTTTCGAGCAGCGCTCGGCGCTACATCTTCCTGACTTCCGCATAGGGAATGGTGAAGACCTTATCGTCGAATTTCACGCCGTTCTGGACATTGTAGATCATCACCGATGTGTCCTTGTTCTGCGCGTCGGTGATCGTCCACTGGCGCAGGTCATAAGTCTTCGAATCGAACATCATGGTAATGGTCGAATCGCCGAAGACTGTCTTGTTGCCGAGAACGATGGTGGTGAGATCGGACTCTTCCTGCACATCGCGGACCATCTGGTTGCCGAGATCGATGCGGCTGGCAAGCAGCAGGCTCAGCGGCGTCTTGGAGAGCGGGTAGATGTCCCACGTCTTGAGCTTGAGGTTGCCGATCACGACGTTCTTGCCATCGGCGATCACCCGGATCGGTGAGGGATCTTCAAAATTGAAGCGCAGCTTGCCCGGCCGCTCGATATAGAACTTACCGCCGGTTTGCTCGCCGCGCGGACCGAACTGGACGAATTCGCCCATCATGGTTTTGACTGACGAGAAATGATCGGCGATCTTCTGCGCCGCAACCGAGCCGGGAGCGCCCTGGGCAAAGCCCAGGCCCGGCGCAAATGCCGCCGCCGCCAATCCCGCAAGCCCGAGAGAAAACTGCCTGCGGCCGATCGCATTTGAACGGAAATTTGAAAGGATGGTTTTTTCGTTCTTCATTCAGGTCTCCTTCCGTATATTCCTCCGTGCGAAAGGCGGCGGCTTGATGGCCAACTTTCCTTTATCACGAAAGCCTTACCGGTCGAGAATATCGCCTTCGGTCGGCACGAGGATTTCGCGCTTGCCGGCATGGTTGGCCGGCCCGATAAGCCCCTCCTGCTCCATCCGCTCGATGAGCGAAGCCGCCCGATTGTAGCCGATGCCGAGACGGCGCTGGATATAAGAGGTGGAAGCTTTGCCGTCGCGCAGCACGATCGCCACCGCCTGATCGTACGGATCATCCGAATCGGACAGGTTGGAAGTGCCTGCGGGGCCTCCGCCATCTCCGTCCTCGTCGTCGTCGGCCGTGATCGCGTCAAGATATTGGGGCGCGCCCTGGGTTTTCAAGTAGGCGACGATGTCCTCCACTTCCGTATCGGAAACGAAAGGACCATGGACGCGCTGGATACGGCCGCCACCGGCCATGTAGAGCATGTCGCCCATGCCGAGAAGCTGTTCGGCGCCCTGTTCACCGAGAATGGTGCGGCTGTCGATCTTTGACGTCACCTGGAAGGAGATGCGGGTCGGGAAGTTCGCCTTGATCGTACCGGTGATAACGTCGACCGAGGGACGCTGCGTCGCCATGATGACGTGGATGCCGGCCGCACGCGCCATTTGCGCCAGACGCTGCACGGCCCCTTCGATATCCTTGCCCGCGACCATCATCAGGTCGGCCATCTCATCGATAATCACGACGATATAAGGCATCGGCTCGAGATCGAATTCCTCCGTCTCGTAGACCGCCTCGCCCGTCTGCCGGTCGAAGCCGGTCTGCACGGTACGGGTCAGGATCTCGCCCTTTTCCATCGCCTGCTCGACGCGGCTGTTGAAACCGTCGATATTGCGCACGCCGATCTTCGACATCTTCTTGTAGCGCTCTTCCATCTCGCGGACGGTCCATTTGAGCGCAACGACCGCCTTCTTCGGGTCAGTGACAACCGGCGAAAGCAGATGCGGAATGCCGTCATAGACGGAAAGTTCGAGCATCTTCGGGTCGATCATGATCAGGCGGCACTTCTCCGGCGTGTAACGGTAGAGAAGCGAAAGGATCATGGTGTTAATGGCGACCGACTTACCCGAACCGGTCGTGCCGGCGACGAGAAGATGCGGCATCTTGGCAAGATCGGCCACGACCGGTTCGCCACCGATCGTCTTGCCGAGCGCCATGGCAAGCTTCGCCTTGCTGCCCTCGAAATCCTTGCTGCCGATCATCTCCCTGAGATAGACCGTCTCGCGGGTGCGGTTCGGCAATTCGATGCCGATCGCATTGCGGCCGGGAACGACCGCGACGCGGGCGGCGATCGCGCTCATCGAACGGGCGATATCATCCGCCAGACCGATCACGCGCGAGGATTTGATGCCCGGGGCGGGTTCAAGTTCGTAGAGCGTGACGACCGGACCGGGGCGCACGTGGATGATCTCGCCCTTGACGCCGAAATCTTCAAGCACGCCTTCCAGCAGGCGGGCATTCTGCTCCAGTGCGTCTGCCGAGAGTGATGCATCGCGGGCAACGGCCTTCGGCTCATTGAGAAGATGAACGGAGGGAAGCTGGAAGCCATCCGGGGAAATGAACGAGGCTTGAGCTTCACGGGCGACGCGAGCGCTGGGCTTCGGCGGCGCGGCAGCCGGCGCTATACGCGGTTGCACGCGACCGGCCAGAGGTGCGCGGGAGGAGACGAATGGCGCGTCATCGTCGTCGTCCGACAGGATGCCGGCTGGACGCGTCGGCATGTCATCCATGTCGAATGGCGGATCGTCATCGTAGTCATCGTCATCATGAGCGGCAATCGGCGGCGACGCCACGATCCGGCGCGAACCGGCGACCCGCTCCGCAGGACCGTCAAGAGAGGGTTCCAGACGGCGTCCGCCAGCCACGGCAGACGTCTTGGCGCGGACCGGCTCGTTCAACGTGCCGAACTCATCCTCGTTGAAATCGTAGGGCTGGTCGAAACCCGTGCGGGCCCGCGGCTTGATGCCGGCAAGGCGACGGAGCCGCGCCTGGGCTATGTACCAGTAATGAGTGAGCGCGCCGAATGCCAGGAAACCGGCAAAGCCGCCCTCTTCATCGTCCTCATCATCCATTTCCTCGCGCTTCGAACGGGCCTTTGCGGCTGCCACCGGCTGATCGTCGTCTTCGGCGTTTTCATCGAAAGCTGTGCCTACCAGGCCGGCCGCAAAGAGCATCAGCCAGACGCAGGGAATCGTGAAGATGCAGCCGAGCACGATTGCGACCATGCCGGTCGGATAGGCACCGACGAAAAGCGCGGGAAACCGCAAGATCATGTCGCCGATGACGCCGCCGATGCCATTCGGGATCGGCCAGGTGGGCGGGGCGGGAAAACATCCGAGCGTGGCCGACGCGAGCAATGTGCCGCCCCCCCACGCCGCAAGCCGGGCCGGGATGCGATGATAGGTGCGGCCGGATATCAACGCCAGCGCGAAGGCAAGCACCGGCAAAAGCGACACAAGGCTGGCAAGCCCCAGGAACTGCATCATCAGGTCGGCAAAGGCAGCGCCGGGAAAGCCGAGGATATTGGTGGGGTCGTTATCGGTCGCGTAGGAAAAGCTCGGATCTGCGACATTCCAGGTGGCCAAAGCCGCGACCGCAAGCGCCAGCGCAATGAAGATGCCGAAACCGGCGAGCGCAAGCGCCTGCCTCCAGACGAAGGCGGTGAGCGCCAAGCGGGTAGACCGGTTTGCCATAGCCGCCGAACTGCTTCTGCCCATCGTGTCTGTCCGCTATCCCTGGAACGCAACCCTTCGCGCGAATCGGCAGACGCCGGCCAATTCACACAGTTCCGTCGAAGATTAGCGCAGCGATAGTTAATGCGGCTTTAACCAAGATGAGCGGCGGAAGACCTGAAAATACGAATAAAAAGGCCCGGACCGAAGTCCGGGCGAATGCAGCTTCGGGGGGAAGCTGCGACGGGACCAAGAGCGGCGGCGATAACCGCCACCGCCAGTTCCGGATCAGGAGTGGTAGGCGGCTTCGCCGTGGGTGGCGAGGTCGAGGCCTTCGCGCTCGGCTTCCACGGTGACGCGCAGGCCGACGATGACATCGGTGATCTTGTAAAGGATGACCGAACCGACACCGCACCAGGCGATGGTGATGATGACGGCATAGAGCTGCGTCATGAACTGGCCGCCCATGGTCACGCCGTCGGCGTAACCGATGCCGCCCAGCGACGACGAAGCGAAGATGCCGGTGGCAAGCGCGCCAAAGAAACCGCCCACGCCATGGATGCCGAACACGTCTGCCGTGTCGTCATAACCGAACTTGTTCTTGATGACCGAAACGAAGAAATAGCAAAGCGGCGATACGATCAGACCCATGATGATCGCCCCCATCGGACCGGCAATGCCGGCTGCCGGGGTAATGGCAACCAGACCGGCGATCATGCCGGAGACAGCACCCAGGAGGGAAGCCTTGCCGCGAGTGAAGGTTTCAACGATGCACCAGGAGATGACGGCCGCAGCTGTGGCAATGAAGGTGTTTACGGTTGCCAGCATAGCGCCACCGGAAGCTTCGAGGTTGGAACCGGCATTGAAACCGAACCAGCCGACCCAAAGCATTGCAGCGCCCACAAGCGTAAGCGTCATGGAGTGCGGTGCCATCATGTCCTTGCCGTAACCGGTACGCTTGCCGATCATGATCGCGCCGATCAAACCGGCAAGACCGGCGTTGATGTGGACGACCGTGCCGCCGGCGAAGTCAAGCGCGCCCCAGCCGAACAGAAGGCCGTTTGCATCCCAGACCATATGGGCGATCGGGAAATAAACGAAGGTGACCCAAAGCAGGCAGAACAGAATGGAGGCGGAGAACTTGATGCGCTCTGCGAAAGCGCCGACGATCAGGGCAGGCGTCAGCGCTGCGAAGGTCATCTGGAACATCACGAAAATGAACTCCGGAATGACGACGCCATCGGAGAAGGTCGCAGCCGTGGAGTCCATGGTCACGCCGGAAAGGAACATCTTGGCCGTGCCGCCCCAGAAGGGGGAGGTCCCGCCGCCGAAGGCGAAAGAATAGCCATAGATGACCCAGGCCAGCATGATGGCCGAACCGGCGACCGTGCATTGCATGAGCACGGACAACATGTTCTTGGCACGCACCAGGCCGCCGTAGAAAAGCGCAATGCCCGGCATCAGCATGAACAACACGAGAAGGGTGGAGATGAACATGAAGGCGGTGTCGCCCTTGTTCGGAACCGGAGCGGCCGCGGCAGCCTCGGCAGCCGCCGGCGCAGCTTCCTGTGCGAAGGCAACCACCGGCGCAAGCAGAGCGCCAACGGCCGCACCCATGCGTCCGATCATAGAAATCTTGTTAAATTGCATAGCTTGAGAACTCCCCTGTCAGCCCGTGCTTCAAAGCGCTTCTGTGTTGGTTTCGCCGGTACGGATGCGCACGGCCTGCTCGATCGAATAAACGAAGATCTTGCCATCACCGATCTGGCCGGTCTTGGCGGCCGAGGCGATCGCTTCCACGGCCTTGTCGACGAGGTCGGAGGGGACGGCGATTTCGATCTTCAGTTTCGGCAGAAAACTTACGGCATATTCGGTGCCGCGATAGATTTCGGTATGTCCCTTCTGGCGTCCGTAACCTTTGACTTCGGTGACGGTCAGGCCCTGGATACCGACAGCCGTGAGGGCTTCGCGCACCTCATCCAGCTTGAACGGCTTGATTATGGCCATCACGATTTTCATCTGGCTTCCCATCCTTTGTTTGTCCTCGGCATGCAGGCCGACTCTCCTCATCGCCGGCAGATCATGACAGCGACTGGGAGGATACATTCAAAGGGCGTGCCAGATTCGAATGCAGCCATAACTTATTGAAAAGTAAAGATTTCTGGAAACAGTTCCAAGAAACGGGCATCTGGATGGCGCAAAGGCGGCCAAAACTTGTGCAAATTTTAAAATTTGCACAATTATTATTCATTTGCCTTTTTCCGAATCAATCCTTCCTGCGCAACGGAAGCCATCAGCGCGCCGGAACGCGTGTAGAGGCTGCCGCGGGTCATGCCGCGGGCACCAGACGCACTCGGACTATCCTGCGTGTAGAGCAGCCAGTCGTCGAATGTGACAGGCCGATGAAACCACATGGCATGGTCAAGGCTCGCGGCCTGAAGCGTCGGATCGAAGATCGACGTGCCGTGCGGATAGAGGGAGGCATCGAGCAGCGTCATATCGGAAAGGTAGGCAAGCACGGCAGCCTGATAGTGGCGGTCGGCCGGCACCTCGCCGACCGTTCGCACCCAGATGTCCTGACGTGGTTCGAGCTTGTCCCTGGTCAGATAGTGGAGAAGCGAGGTCGGCCGCACTTCGATCGGTCGTTCCCGGTTCCAATACCGCCGAACTGCTTCCGGAGCGTGCTCGAGGAAAAGCGCCTTGAACTCTTTCTCCCCCATCAGATCCTCCGGCTGAGTGACGGAAGGCATGTCGATCTGGTGCTCGTACCCTCCCTCCTCGATCTGAAAGGACGCGGACATGGAGAAGATCGCCTTGCCGTGCTGTATGGCCACCACCCGCCTCGTCGTAAAGCTTGATCCATCCCGGATGCGCTCCACCTGATAGAGGATCGGCACGGAAGGATCGCCCGGGCGCATGAAATAGGCATGCAGCGAGTGAACGAAACGATCAACTTGCACAGTGCGCTGGGCACCCATCAATGCCTGGGCGATGACCTGGCCGCCAAAGACCCTTTGCCAGCCGACGTCCGGGCTGAGGCCGCGATAGAGATTCTCCTCGAGCTTCTCGAGGTCGAGCGTCGCGATCAACTGCTCCATGGGGGACGAAGATTCGGCCTGACGCGACATTATGACGAACTCCGGCGATAGGAAGCGGCTGACCGATGGTCTATATGGATGGCATGATATTCTCAAGTCTCACGGGAGCTTAAGCCAATGCTGGATATGCTGGTTGCAGGCGGTGGTTATGTGGGCCTCGCGGTCGCGGTCGCAGTCAAGCAGGCGGCCCCGCATCTGAAGGTCGAAGTGGTCGAGGCCGCTCCGGCGGGCGCCTGGGAGAAAGACGAGCGTGCTTCCGCCATCATCGCCGCGGCGACACGCATGCTCGAAGTATTCGGCGTCTGGGACGAAATCGCGCCCGACGCCCAGCCGATCAACAGGATGATCGTGACCGACAGCCGCACGTCCGACCCCGTGAGACCGGTCTTCCTGACATTTGAGGGAGAAGCCGACGAAGGCCGGCCCTTCGCCCACATGATCCCGAATGTCACGATCGTCAGGGCGCTGCGCGGAGTGGCAGAAAGGCTCGGCATATCCATCCGGCATGGCTTTTCCGTCACCGGCTTTGTGACGGAAAGCACCCGTTGCACCGTTTCCCTTTCGGATGGCTCCGTCATTGAAACCCGCCTGCTCGTCGCCTGCGACGGCGTGCGCTCCAAACTCCGGGACATGGCCGGCATCAGGACCGTCACCTGGGACTACGGCCAATCCGGTATCGTTGCGACGGTTGCCCATGAACGGCCGCACGAGGGCGTGGCGGAAGAGCATTTCCTGCCCTCCGGCCCCTTCGCCATCCTGCCGCTCACCGACAACCGTTCGTCTCTCGTCTGGACCGAGCGGACGCCGGAAGCAGAACGCCTGGTTGCCTCCGACGACCTGGTGTTCGAGGAGGAACTGCAACGACGCTTCGGGCATAAGCTCGGCGAATTGCGGCTGGTCGGCGGACGGCGCGCCTTCCCGCTCGGCCTGACGCTGGCACGCGCCTTTGTCGCGCCGCGCTTCGCTCTTGCCGGCGATGCTGCACATGGAATCCACCCGATCTCCGGCCAGGGCCTCAATCTTGGCTTCAAGGATGTCGCGGCACTCGCCGAAACGGTCGTGGAAGCCGACCGGCTCGGCCTCGATATCGGAGCGCTGAATGTGCTGGAGCGCTACCAGTCCTGGCGGCGCTTCGACACGTTCCGCATGGGGGTCACGACCGACGTCCTGAACCGCCTGTTCTCGAACGATATAACCCCGATCCGCATCGCCCGCGACTTCGGTCTCGGCATCGTCGACCGCCTGCCAAGGCTCAAGGGCTACTTTGTCGATCAGGCAGCGGGTAAAACCGGCGAGGGCGGACCGAAGTTGCTTGCCGGGCAGGCGATCTGAGGCGCCGTTCAAAGCATTGCCCCTTATCCGGTTCCCCAGCCCCCCTCCCGCCTGCGGGGAGAGGTTAGGGGCATTTAGGGGATAAGGACAGGCGTCAGTCCTCGATCCGGCGAGCCTCGGAAACCAGCATGATCGGGATGCCGTCGCGGATCGGATAGGCCAACTGCGCCGCCTGCGAGATCAGTTCATTGGTTTCGCGGTTGAAGGACAGCCGCCCCTTGGTCAGCGGACAGACGAGCAGGTCGAGGAGTTTGGGATCAACCTTGCTGAGCTTCTCGTCCATGACAGCCTTACTGGAGTATCGTGTCGGTATCGCTCAACTCCCGCGCCAGGAAGATTTCCGTGATGGCGATCAGGGTTTCGGCGCGGGTCTTGAGGTCGGGGGCTTCGAGCAGGGCTTGCTTCTCGGCCGGACCGAAAGGCGACATCATGGAAAGCGAATTGACGAGCGTGCGGTTGCCGGCGCGCTCGACGCTTTCCCAGTCCGCTTCCAGCTTATTGGCATTGAGATAGGCCCGGAAGACGCGCAGAAGTTCGCCGCGGTCGACGGTGCTCTCATCATCTTCTGCCGAAAGATCGGTCATGAACGGCGCGATCTTGAAGGTGCGATAGGGATGACCCTCCCCCACTTCCTCAAGCAGCCGGAAACGGCACACACCGCTGATCGAGGTAATATAGCGGCCATCACCTGTCTCTGCAAAAGACGTGATGCGACCGATGCAGCCGACGCTCGACAGTGCGGGCCGAGGGCTTTCCGCAGGATCGCCGGTCTCCAGAAGTGACGGCTGGACAATACCGACCAGCCGGTCGGATGCAAGCGCCGCATCGAACATTGCAAGATAGCGCGGCTCGAAGATGTTGAGGGGCAGCTGGCCGCCAGGCAAAAGCAGAGCACCCGTCAACGGAAAAACAGGAACCGTTCCCGGCAGATCCTCTCGCTTTACATATCGCGCATTTCCCACATGCATGGGACCGACACCTCCCAGACGACAGGTCCAAATCCGTCGCCCCTCGAAATAATGTGGGGCACCGGCAGAAGAACGCAAGACCGTTCCCTGGCCGAATCGATCCCCGCTTACGAAAAGAGGATCGAAGACAGGCGGCGGCGGGCGGAAATCGTGGCCGGATCCTTCGGTCCCCAGACTTCGAAGAACTCCAGAAGCTGGCGGCGCGCACCGTCGTCATCGAAGCTGCGATCCTTGCGCATGATCATCAGCAGGTGCTCGGCAGCCTCCTCGCGCTTGCCTTGAACATTCAGGATCTTCGAAAGCATCAAACGTGCCTCGTGATCGTCCGGGTTCAGCGAGAGCCGATGCTCCAGCGAGGCCGGATCGCCGAGCTTGCGAGCCTCCTCGATCTGTTCGAGCTTCCTGGCGACCGCCTGGATTGCCGGGTCCTTGGAAAGGGTCTCCGGAAGCGATGCGAGCATCTGGCTTGCGCGGGCCGTATCGCCCATGGCGATCAGGCACTGCATCATGCCCGCCGCGGCCTTTGCATTTTCCGGATCGGCCTGGAGTACCGCTCCATAGAGCTGGGCTGCCCCCTGGACGTCACCGCCGGCGAGCATCGTTTCGGCTTCGGCAAGCGCCGCGTCAATCTCGGCCGCCTGATCGGCGCCGGCAGGCCCCGCAATCCGGTCGATGAACTGGCGTACCTGGCTTTCCGGAACTGCACCCATGAACCCATCGACGGGACGGCCATCGACAAAAGCGATGACAGCCGGAATCGACTGGATGCCGAGCTGGCCAGGGATCGACGGATGGTCGTCGATGTTCATCTTGACGAGCTTGACCCGACCCTTGCCTTCATTGACCACCTTTTCGAGAATGGGCGTGAGCTGCTTGCAGGGGCCGCACCAGGGCGCCCAAAAATCCACAAGGACCGGCTGACCGCGCGATTCCTCGATGACATCCTTGGCGAAGCCGGCCGTCGTCGTATCTTTGATAGGGGAACCGCCAGCTGAGGTCGCGGCAGGCTCCGCGCCGTACTTCGCCGAAGCGGTCATCTGCCCGCCATAGCCGCTGGCGCCGAAGGAACCGCCATAGGGGTTGTCTGTGCCGCTCATGAATGCTCTCCAGGGAACGCTTTATGGTTCTATCTTGGCCACAAAGATCGTATGTCAGTCTGTCACTTTCAAGACAAGCGGCGTGTGGCCGGTTGCCTCCAGAAAGCGGATGAGATCGTCGCGGCCGATCGATGTCGTGGCGTCATTCGATAGCGGATGACCATTGATGATGTCGTGCCTCATAAGATCTTCATCCAGCACGAAGGTAACATGTCGTCCGGTATCGTTGAAGGCACCGAATATCGTCACCGAACCCGGAATGACGCCGAGATATTCCATCAGCTTTTCCGGCCTGCCGAAAGAGACGCGGCCTGCGGCGCCGATCACCTTGTGAACCGTCTTCAGATCGACCGTGGCGTTCTCCTCCACCGTCAGGACAAAATACCGGTCCTTCTTGTCTTTTATGAAGAGGTTCTTGGTATGGCCACCGGGAATCTCGTCACGCAGGCTTTCCGATTCCGCCACGGTAAAGACCGGCGGGTGGGTCTTGGTGGAATGGGGAATGTTGAGGCTGTCGAGGAAACGGAACAGGTCCTCGGCGGTTTTCGGAGCAGTGTCGGTCATTCTTGAGGGATGGGCTCTGTTGGTGGGCAGGCGAACTATAACCCCAATGTTGCCGCCGGCCAAGCAAGTGCACACGATTTCGTGAGACGCTTGATCTTGCCAAGCTGGTCGACCAACCTAATCTAACCGGAGGGTCATCCGATTGGAGCGGCCCCCCGCAAACATCATAAAAATAAGAAGCCTCAATTTTTAATTTGATTCCGGCGCACCGTTTTCCGCGTCCCGAATATCGGCTTTCGGCCGATAGCAGCCGCTTTCATCCATCGCCCGGCGCAGTATGCCGGCTTCTCACAAGAAAGGTCCGCTCATGGTCACCTTCACGCTCAACGGACAGGAACGAACGTTCGACGGCGACCCCGACACGCCCCTCCTCTGGGTTATTCGTGATTTCGAAAAACTCACCGGAACGAAGTATGGCTGCGGAATAGCCCAATGCGGCGCCTGCACCGTGCATCTCGACGGCATGCCGCATCGCTCCTGCATCTTGCCGATCTCGGTGGTCGAAGGCTCCGAGGTCATCACGATCGAAGGCGTTTCCGGAAAAGAAGCCGAAGCCATCAAGACCGCCTGGGCTGGCCTGGACGTGCCCCAATGCGGTTACTGTCAATCCGGGCAGATCATGTCGGCGGTCGCCCTGCTCCAGATGGTGCCGAAGCCGACGGATGCGGATATCGACGGGGCGATGACCGGCAACATCTGTCGATGCGCCACCTATCATCGCATCCGGGCGGCGATCCACAATGCCGCCAATTCGATGGAGGGCTGAGCCATGACACTGCATGATATCGCTGCCACCCGCCGCGGCTTCCTGGCCGGCTCGGGCCTTCTCATCGGCGTGGCGATCGCGCCCAAGTTTCTTGCCGCGGCCCCGACCGGCGTGCAGGCGGGCGGAGGTTCCGCACTGACCCCGATGAACGCCTTCGTTAAAATCGGCACCGACGACACGGTGACGGTCCTGTCGAAGCATATCGAATTCGGCCAGGGCCCATTCACCGGCCTCGCAACGCTGGTTGCCGAAGAACTCGACGCCGACTGGGGCCAGATGCGCGCCGTTCACTCGCCGACGGACAACAAGATCTATGCAAACCTGCTCTTCGGCCTGCAGGGCACCGGCGGCTCGAGTTCGATCGCCAATGCCTATGAGCAGATGCGAAAAGCCGGCGCGACCGCGCGTGCCATGCTGATTGCCGCCGCGGCCGAAGACTGGAAGGTCCCCGCTTCCGAGATCACTGTCGAAAAGGGCCGCATCAGACATGCCGCATCCAACAGGGAGAGCGGTTTCGGGGCATTCGCCGAAAAGGCGGCCCTACAAACTCCCCCTGCGGAGCCGAAGCTCAAGGACCCGAAGGATTTCGTGCTGATCGGCACCGATCTGCCGAAGCTCGACACGCATGGCAAGACGAATGGTTCGGCGATCTTCACGCTCGATATCACCCCGGACAACCTTCTGATCGCGGTGGTCGCCCATCCGGAGCATTTCGGTGCGACGGTGAAGAGCTTCGACGATACCGAAGCCCGCAAGGTGCAGGGCGTCGTCGACGTGAAGCAGGTGCCTCAAGGCGTCGCTGTCTATGCGGAAAACACCTTCGCCGCCTTGAAGGGCCGCGATGCGCTGAGCATCGAATGGGATCTCTCCAAGGCCGAGACCCGCTCCTCGGAGGAACTGTCCGCCGACTATGTCAAGCTCTTCGGCGAGAAGGGGCTTGAAGCAGCCGGCAAAGGCAATGTGGAGGAAGCCTTCAACGCATCGGGTCTGCAGACGGTGGAAGCCGAGATCGTCTTCCCCTTCCTGGCGCACGCACCGATGGAACCGCTGGACGCGGTCTTCATCAAGGCGGATGACGGCTCGGTGGATATCTACAACGGCGCGCAGTTCCCGGGCATGGACCAGGCGACGGCCGCCCAAATTCTCGGACTCGACGAATCGAAAGTGCGGGTCAACACCCAGCTCGCCGGCGGCAGCTTCGGCCGCAGGGCGCAGTTTGGCTCGCCCTATATGCAGGAAGCAGCGTCGGTTTACGCCGCCAGCGACCGCAGTCGTTCCTTGAAGCATATGTGGACCCGCGAGGACGACATTCGCGGCGGCTTCTATCGCCCGATGTATGCTCACAGGATGCGCGGCGCGATCAATGCCGATGGCGAGATCATGGCCTGGGAACAGGTGATCGTCGGTCAGTCGATCATGGGCAAGGCCGATCTCGATCAGACATCGGTCGAAGGCGCTTCGAACCTGCCCTATGCGATCCCCAACCTGAAGGTAACCTCGCACAACGTTCCGCTCGCCGTGCCGCCGCTCTGGTGGCGTTCGGTCGGCCACACGCATACGGGCTTTGCGGTCGAGACTTTCGTGGACGAACTCTTCGAGAAGATCGGCAGGGATCCCGTCGAAGGGCGACTTGCCCTCCTGAAAGAGGAACCTCGCCACGCGGGTGTGCTCCGGAAGGCTGCCGAGATGGCGAACTGGGGCGGACAAGTGCCGAAAGGCCGCGCTCGCGGCGTCGCGGTGGTCGAAAGCTTCAGCACCTATGTGGGTCAGGTCGTCGAAGTCTCGGTCGGGACCGATGGCGCTCCGCATGTCCATAAGGTCTGGTGTGCGGTCGATTGCGGAGTGGCCGTCAACCCGAACGTCATCAAGGCACAGATGGAGGGTGGCATCGGCTACGGCCTCGGGGCAGTCCTCTTCGATGCGGTGACCCTCGGCAAGGGCGGCAAGATTATCCAGTCGAACTTCCACGACTACCGGTCCATCCGGATCAACGAGATGCCGGACGTGGAGGTGGAGATCATCAAGTCGACCGAGAAGCCGAGCGGCGTCGGCGAACCCGGCGTGCCGCCCGTCGGCCCGGCGGTTGCCAATGCCTGGCGGCGCCTCACGGGAGCACCTGTCAGAAAGCTCCCGATCGTCAATATCGTTTCGGCTTGAGGATCAACGCCCGATGAATTGGAAACTCGCATTCACCGGCGTTGCCGCCGCCTGTCTTTTCGTGGGTGTCGGCACGGTGCTGTCACCCGTCTCGGTGGCGCAGGACGCCCAGGCCGATGCCAGGACGCTGAAGCCAGCCGCCTCCTTCCAGTCGATCGCCAACGAGCAGGAACGCTCGGTGGCGCTCTTCCAGGAAGCGGGCAAGGTCATCCAGCACCCGCGCTGCGTAAACTGTCATCCTGCCACCGACCGGCCGCTGCAGGGCGCGTCGATGCGCCCGCATCAACCGCCGGTCTTACGCGGCGACGGCGGGATGGGTCTGCCCGGCATGCAGTGCACGACCTGCCACGGCGCCGAGAATATTCCGGTCGTGGGCCAGGCAGACACGATCAAGAGCATCCCGGGCAATCCTGCCTGGCACCTTGCGCCGATCGAGATGGCCTGGGAAGGCAAGACGCTGGGCCAGATCTGTCAGCAGATCAAGGATCCGGCACGCAATGGCGAGATGACCATGGACGAACTGGTCGAGCACATGGCGCATGACGAACTCGTCGGCTGGGGCTGGGCACCCGGCGCCGGCCGCGAACCGGTGCCGGGCACGCAGGCTGAATTCGGCGAGCTCATCGATGCCTGGGTGAAAACCGGCGCGGCCTGTCCCGCCTCCTGAGGCACAAAGCGGCCGCCGGTTCACGTGCGGAACCGGCGGTTTGTCAGGAGTTTGGGCGGATCGTAATTTTTCTTGCCGCCAATCGTCATTTCCCTGTTGCATTTGAAAAAAGTCTGGGCCATATAGCGCCCGTCGTCGGCAACAGCCGCGACCCACGGTCCAAGCGATCTACCCCGGACCGGTGGCTTGATGAGCGGGTGTAGCTCAGGGGTAGAGCACAACCTTGCCAAGGTTGGGGTCGAGGGTTCGAATCCCTTCGCCCGCTCCAGTTTTTCTCTGTCCATACCGGAGACATAGGTAACAGATCGTCCCTAAGACATGGGTGACAATCTCGTGCCGAACGGATTGTCGATGGTTTGCAAAGTTCGCTGCTCCAAGTCGATATATCCCAGATCATAGTGCATGAAGCCGGAAGCGTCGCTGCTTGAATTCTATAGTGCAGACCCGGCTTGTGCCGCCGACTTTCCTGTCGACGGCCAAAGTCTCATGTCGAAGCGGTTCGACTTCCCATCATCGAATCTATTTCGCACCCCGCCTGCCACATGGGTGAGCCAAGCTTATCCCCGCTCACTGCTTCGAAAAGACATAGTCTGTCTCCTGCCGCAGCACTTCGCCCGGACGCAGCACAACGTTCGGGAAATTCGGATGATTGATCGCGTCCGGCCATACCTGGGTTTCCAGGCAAAACCCGGCAAAGGGGCCGTAACGGCGACCTTCGAGGCCCGGCACCGGGATTTCCTGAAGCTTGAAGGCGGCATAAAATTGCACACCGGGCTCGGTGGTCCGCACTTCCATCGAAACGCCGGAATAGACGCTGCGCGCCAGCGCCACGGAACGCTTCCGTGTCCGTTCCGGCGACAGACAGTAGTTGTGATCGAACAGGACCTGTTTGCCGTCGTCGAACCGCTTCATCGGCCCCATCTCCCGCAGGTCGAAAGGCGTATCGGCGACTGACGTCAGTCTGCCGGTCGGCAACTGCTTCTCATCCACTTCGACCAACTGATCGGCGGCGATCATAATGTCGTGACCAAGGGCGTCTTCACGGCCGTCAAGATTGAAATAGGAGTGCTGGCAGATGTTGGCGAGTGTCGGCTGGTCAGTCGTGGATTCGTAGATCACCGACAGCACGCCGTGGTCCTTGAGCTGATAGGTGGCGGTCACGGTGCAATTGCCGGGATAGCCCGCGCGGCCATCGGGATCGGTGATCTGAAGTACGACCTTGTCAGCCGCGTGATCGACGATCGACCAGTTGCTGCGGCCAAGACCATCCGTACCCCCGTGAAGGTGGCCGATCCCCGGTTGGTTCATTTCAAGCTGGTATTGTCTTCCGTCGAGCGTGAAACGGCCGGCGGAGATGCGGTTTGCGCAACGGCCGGGCGTTGCCCCGAAATACGGCGAATGGATCGGATATGGATCGAAAGCCTCGAACCCCAGCACGAGTGGCGGCCGATGGCCCTCCAGCCTGAGATCCTGGATCACGGCGCCCCATGTAATGATACTCGCGGTCAATCCGCCGCCGGCAATTCTCACGCGATAAACGGGCTCGCCATTTTCCGTCGTGCCGAAGACTTCGAAATTCTGATCCGTCATGACCTTTTCCTCCACCGGACATTTGGCGGCAACCTGCGTGATTTGGCGGCAAGCTGCAATGTCACGGGAAGCAAAATCCGTCAGCGGGCGAGTGTGCGCGTCGCCTGTTCAAGCCCGCCGAGCGTCATTGGAAACATCCGTTCGGTCATGAACTGCCGCATCAACCCGATCGAGGCCGTGTAGCGCCACTGATTTTCGGGCACCGGATTGAGCCAGACGCAGCGGTGGAAATGATCGGTGATACGCCTGATCCAGGCCTCGCCGGGCTCCTGGTTCCAGTGCTCGACGGAACCGCCCGCATGGGTGATCTCATAGGGGCTCATCGAAGCGTCACCGACAAAGATCACCTTGTAGTCCGAACCATAGCTGCGGATGAGATCCAGCGTTGCCATTCGCTCGGCGCGACGGAGGTTCTCCTTCCAAACGCCTTCGTAGAGGCAATTGTGGAAGTAGAAATGCTCCATATGCTTGAACTCTGCCCGCGCGGCGGAAAACAGTTCCTCAACGATGCGGATATGGTCATCCATCGACCCGCCCACATCGAAGAACATCAAAAGCTTCACGGCATTATGCCGCTCCGGCCTTGTCTGCACGTCGAGGTAGCCGTGCTCGGCGGTGGAACGGATCGTGCCGGGCAGGTCGAATTCCTCGGCCGCGCCCTCCCGCACCCAGCGCCGAAGCCGTTTCAGTGCCAGCTTGATATTGCGCGTGCCGAGTTCGACCTTGTCGTCGAAATCCCTGAATTCGCGCCTGTCCCAGACCTTCACTGCACTGCGATGGCGGGATTCGTCCTGCCCGATGCGCACGCCTTCCGGGTTATAGCCATAGGCGCCGAAGGGCGAAGTGCCGCCGGTGCCGATCCATTTCGACCCGCCCTGATGGCGCCCTTTCTGCTCTTCGAGCCGCTGTCGCAGCGTCTCCATCAGCTTTTCGAAACCGCCGAGCGACTGGACGAGTTTCTTCTCTTCCTCGGTCAGGTGTTTTTCGATGAGCTTGCGCAGCCATTCTTCGGGAATGTTCTGGGTATCGAGGCCCGGCTTGCCGGAGACCATCTCCAGGCCGCGAAAATAGGAGGAAAAGACCTGGTCGAATTTATCGATGTGGCGTTCATCCTTCACCAACGCCGTGCGGGCGAGGAAGTAGAAAGCCTCGACGTCGAAATCGGCCAGCCCCTCTTCCATGCCTTCGAGAAGCGCCAGGAATTCCCGGAGCGTTACCGGGACCTTCGCCTCCTTTAGGTGCAGGAAGAAGGGAATGAACATGCTGACCTATTCCGCGCCGGTCTTCTCCGGCTCGCCGATTTTCTCCAGATCGTAGGGCGTCGTCTGGTAGATCTCGTTGATCCAGTTGCCGAAGAGAAGATGCGCATGGCTGCGCCAGCGGTTCAGGGGCGTCAGAGTATCGTCGTTGTGCGGGAAATAGTCATGCGGCAACTTGATGGGGACACCGGCATTCACATCCCGGAAATACTCATCCGCCAGCGAGGTGGAGTCGTATTCCACATGATTGAACATGTAGAGACGCTTTCCCCTTTTCTCATGCACGAGGCAGATGCCCATATCGTCTGATTCCATCAGGATTTCAAGGCTTGGTACCTTTTCGATATCCGCGCGGCGCACCTCCGTCCAGCGCGATACCGGCACCTGGAAGTCATCCGAAAAGCCGTTGAGATAAACGGAGGAGGAAGCAAGATTGCGGTGCCGGTAGACACCGAAGGCCTTCTGCTTCAACTCGTATTTCGGCACGCCGTGAAAATGGTAGATCGCCGCCATCGCACCCCAGCAGACATTCATGGTCGAATGGACATTGGTGGTTGTCCAGTCGAGAATCTTCTCCATCTCGTCCCAGTAGGTGACCTCTTCGTAAGGCAGTGTCTCGATCGGTGCACCGGTGATGATGAAGCCATCGAACTTGCGGTGCTTCACCTCTTCCCATGTTTCGTAGAAAGCCAGCAGATGCTCTTCCGGCGTGTTCTTGGCCCTGTGGTTGCCGATTCGCACCAGCGACAGCTCCACCTGCAGCGGCGTCGCGCCGACGAGACGCGCCATCTGCAGCTCTGTCTTGATCTTGTTGGGCATGAGATTGAGAAGTCCGATCTGGAGCGGACGAATGTCCTGCCGCACCGCCGCAGTTTCGGTCATCACCCGCACGCCCTCGGAAACGAGGGTGCTGAAGGCAGGCAGCGTATCGGGAATCTTGATCGGCATGTCTAAACCCACGAAATAAAAAACCGGCGACGAAAAATCGCAGCCGGCCCGGGGAAGCATGATCTGGGGAAGTCATCTTCTCGCGGCCCTTTAGCGACTTTTTTTACGTGGCTGCAAGCCGGCCGGCCAAATCACCACGAAACTACGGACCTTCAAATACGCCTTGCTATGCCTGTCGTCAATGGGAGCAAAATCTTCCGCTTACCGCTCGCGCCGCGCCATGAAGGCGATCCGCTCGAAAAGATGGACATCCTGCTCGTTCTTGAGCAACGCACCATGCAGCTTCGGCAGCGCGTTCTTCACGTCCCCGCGCAAATCGGCCGGGTCGACATCGTCTGCAACGAGGAGACGTATCCAGTCGAGCGCCTCTGACGTCGACGGCTTCTTCTTGAGCCCCGGCATCTCGCGGATTTCATAGAACTGCATCAATGCGTTGCGCACGAGGGTCTGCTTGATACCCGGATAATGCACCTCGACGATGCGTGACAGCGTCTCGACATCCGGGAAACGAATGTAGTGGAAGAAGCAGCGGCGCAGGAAAGCGTCTGGAAGCTCCTTCTCATTGTTCGAAGTGATGATGACGATGGGCCGGACTCTAGCCTTGACCGTTTTGCCGGTCTCGTAGACGTGAAATTCCATCCGATCGAGTTCCTGCAGAAGGTCGTTCGGGAATTCGATATCCGCCTTGTCGATCTCGTCGATCAGCAGGACGACCTTCCTGTCCGCCGCAAAGGCCTGCCAAAGCTTGCCGCGTCGGATATAATTCGCGACATCGTGGACCCGCTCGTCGCCGAGCTGGCTGTCGCGCAGGCGCGAGACCGCATCATATTCGTAGAGGCCCTGCTGTGCCTTTGTGGTGGACTTGATGTTCCACTCGATGAGATCGAGACCAAGGGCTGCTGCCACCTGCCGGGCAAGTTCAGTCTTGCCGGTACCCGGCTCGCCTTTCACCAGCAGCGGGCGCTCGAGCCGGATCGCGGCATTCACCGCCACCATCAGATCCTTGTCCGCGATATAGTCCGCTGTACCCTGAAACTGCATCCTGATATCCCGATTGAAAAGCGAGCCGCAAACTAAAAGCTTGGCTTCGGCGGTGCAACAGCTTTCCCAATGAGGTCCCTTTACGCTAAGGGCAGTGACCATGAGCCATTCGACCTTTACCATCCTGCTTGGCGGCGATCTCACCGTCACCGACCGACTGCTGGAAGCGACCAGTACCAGCCGCTTCATCGCGGCTGACAGCGGCATGCGACATGCAGCGACACTCGGCGTCGAGCCCGAACTGTGGGTCGGCGATTTCGATTCCACCGATGCCGAACTTGCAAGACAATGGCCGGGCGTGAAACAGCAAACCTATCCGCCCGCCAAGACCGAGACAGACGGTGAGATCGCCACTACGGAAGCGATCGACCGCGGCGCCGCACGGCTGATTTTCGTCGGTGCACTCGGCGGGGAACGGAGCGATCACGCGCTCCAGCATCTCTTCCATGCCATAAGCCTTGCCGAACGCGGCTTCGACATTTTGCTCACGTCCGGCGAGGAGGAGGCGGTGCCGCTGCTGCCGGGGGATAAAAAGCTCGACTTGCCGAAAGGCTCGCTCTTTTCGATCATCGGTTTTTCGGCACTGGAAGGCCTGGACATCATTGGTGCGCGTTATCCGCTCCACAATTTTGGGCTTCCCTTCGGCTCTTCTCGTACGGTCTCGAACATTGCAGAAGGACCGGTGGAATTCCATCTGAAGGCCGGCAGAGCGATGATCCTTGCTCGCCCCTACGACATGACAGGAGCCTGACTTTTGGCACCCCCCATCTTGAAACTGGACGATATCTTCCTGAGCTTTGGCGGCGCGCCGCTGCTCGCTGGGGCGGGCCTGCAGGTGGAGCCAGGCGACCGCATCTGCCTCGTCGGTCGCAACGGTTCCGGCAAGTCGACGCTGATGAAGATCGCCGCCGGCATGGTCGAGCCGCAGTCAGGCGAAGTCTTCCGCCATCCGGCCTCGACGATCCGCTACCTCGAACAGGCGCCGGATTTTGCCGACTATGCAACCGTGCAAGCCTATGCAGAAACGGGCCTCGGCCCGGGCGATGATCCCTATCGCGTTACCTACCTGCTCGAACATCTCGGCCTCACCGGCCAGGAAGACCCAAAGACGCTTTCGGGCGGCGAATCCCGCCGCGCCGCGCTCGCCCGTGTGATGGCACCCGAGCCGGACATCCTGATGCTGGATGAGCCGACCAATCATCTCGACCTGCCGACCATCGAATGGCTGGAAGACGAGTTGCGGAAAACAAGGAGCGCACTGGTACTGATTTCCCACGATAGGCGCTTCCTCGAACGGGTTTCGACCGCGACCGTCTGGCTCGACCGCGGCATCTCTCGCCGTCTCGACAAGGGGTTCGCTCATTTCGAAGCATGGCGTGACGAAGTGCTGGAGGCTGAAGAGCTGGAACAGCACAAACTCGGCAAGGCGATCGAGCGCGAGGAGCATTGGCTGCGTTATGGCGTGACCGCGCGCCGCAAGCGCAACATGCGGCGCCTCGGCGATCTGCAATCCATGCGAGCAGCCTATCGCGGCCACAAAGGGCCCCAAGGGACCGTCCAGGCGCAGGTCACCGAAGGTCGTGAATCGGGCAAGCTTGTGATCGAGGCGGAGAACATCACCAAAGCCTATGATCGGCAGATCGTCGCACCTTTTTCGATCCGGGTTCATCGCGGCGACCGGATCGGCCTCGTAGGGCCTAACGGCGCGGGCAAGACGACATTGCTCAAGATGCTGACCGGGCAGCTCGCACCAGATAGCGGTACCGTCAAGCTCGGCACCAATCTTGAGATCGCAACGCTCGACCAGAAGCGCGAGAACCTGAATCCGGAGGAGACGCTCTCCCACTACCTGACAGACGGCCGCGGGGAGACGTTGCTGGTCAATGGCGAGCAGCGGCATGTCGCAGGCTACATGAAGGACTTCCTGTTCCAGCCGGAACAGATCAGGACACCGATCAAGAGCCTTTCCGGTGGTGAACGTGCCCGCCTGATGCTCGCCCGCATCATGGCGAAGCCCTCGAACCTCTTGATTCTCGACGAACCCACCAACGACCTCGACATCGAAACGCTGGATCTGCTGCAGGAAATTGTCGCCGGCTACAACGGCACGGTGATCCTCGTCAGCCACGATCGCGATTTCCTGGACCGCACCGTGACCTCGACGATCGCCCCGGCCAATCCGGAGGCGCCGGACGGACGCTGGATCGAATATGCCGGCGGCTATACGGACATGCTGGCCCAACGGAGAGGCGCGATCGAGGAGAAGCGCAAGACAGAGCGAACGGAACGGCAGAAGACAGAGGCCGCCGCGCCGGTGGCTGAAGCCTCCAAGGCCAAGGGAAAGCTCTCCTATAAGCAAAAATTCGCACTCGAAAACCTGCCGAAGGAAATTGCCAAGGCGGAGGAAGAAATTGCAGTCCGCGAGAAGAAGATGGCGGACCCGAACCTCTTTTCCAAAGACCCTGCCGCCTTCCACAAGCTTGCGGCGGAAATGGAAAGCCTGCGCGAAAGACTGACGAAAATGGAAGAAGAATGGCTCGAGCTCGAGATGCTGCGGGAAGAGCTGGAGAGCTGAACTAACGAATTATTAACTCTAATAACCGTTTCGGCAGGGGCGTCTGTCGCAAAACGGAACAATCCACCATCCTGCTCGTTCTGCCTGCGTTCATGGTCGAGGCGCCGGTCGTCGCCCTCGATCCGAATTAAGGACCGGAAACCGTGCGGGGACGTCCAATGCTGACAAATGTAACGCGTCGTCGGCCACCCAGTGAGGTGACGAGTCAACGGGTGCTGATCGTGGAGGATGAGTTCCTGATCGCTCTCGATATCGCCGAAACTGTCGAAAATATGGGACTGAAGGTGGCGGGCTTTGCCAATGCCCGAAAACATGCCCTGGAACTGGCGCCGCGCGCCGATATCGCGATCGTGGACGTCAATCTGACCGATGGAAGGACCGGTCCCGAGATTGGACGGCGGCTTGCCGAACGATATGGCGTGACGGTCATCTTCATGACCGCGACCCCTGATGATCTCGAAGATGGCGTGGAAGGTTCTCTCGGTGTTCTCACGAAGCCCGTCATGCCGGAAGTCATGGAAAGGACGATCGATTATGCCATTGCCAACCGGCTTCACGGCATGGCAGCCGTTCCGCGCGAACTCAAGGTGTTCCGCCGGAACCCGCACCACTAGAGAAAAACCCTGGCTGCGATGTCGGTTTTACATTCTCTTACTCATCCTTGGGGCGAACGCGCCCATGTGCGTTGGATGGGGACAAAGAGGAAAAAACATGTACGGCTGCAGCTTCCGGGATCCGGACGGCCACGTCTGGGAAATCATGTAGATGGATATGAGCGCTGCCTGATCGCGGCGCAGCCTCTTGCCAGCCGATCCCACCGCCGCTACACCTGATTCGCTCTAACGGGGTGCCACGCCAGTGTGGCTGAGAGGCTTTGCCAACCCGCGGAACCTGATCCGGTTAAGACCGGCGGAGGGATTAGACGGCTTCCCATCAGCGCCTATTCCCACAATCAAAAGAGGAGGCGCTGATGCGCAAGATCGTTCTTTCGATGTTCGCGGCCGCAGCCGCCCTTTCCTTTTCACTGTCCGCTCAGGCGCAGGAAAAGACACTGACTGTCTATACGTATGAAAGCTTCGTCTCCGACTGGGGGCCCGGCCCGAAGGTCAAGGAAGCCTTCGAAAAGAGCTGCACCTGCAGGCTCAACTTCGTCGGCGTTGCCGATGGTGTGGCGCTCCTCACCCGCCTCAAGCTCGAAGGCGAGAAGACGGATGCCGATATCGCGCTCGGCCTGGACACCAACCTGATTTCGGAAGCCAAGGCAACCGGCCTTTTCGAACCGCACGGCCTCGATACATCCGCTGTCAGTGTGCCCGGAAATTATACCGACGATACTTTCATCCCCTATGACTACGGTCATTTTGCCGTCGTCTACGATACGCAGGTGATGAAGAATCCGCCCAAGAGCCTGAAGGAACTGGTGGAAGGCGACCCTTCGCAGAAAATCGCGATCGAAGATCCGCGCACCTCGACGCCGGGACTAGGCCTGCTGCTCTGGGTGAGGTCGGTCTACGGCGACAAGGCGCCGGAAGCCTGGGCGAAACTCAGGAAGCGTGTGCTGACAGTCACCCCCGGCTGGTCGGAAGCCTATGGTCTTCTCACAAAGGGCGAGGTGCCGATGGTCTTCTCCTACACCACTTCGCCCGCCTATCACATGGTTGAGGAAAAGACCGAACGCTACCAGGCCGCATCCTTCTCGGAAGGCCACTACATCCAGATCGAGGTGGCCGGCATGTTGACAAACGCGTCCGACAAGGATCTGGCCAAACAGTTCCTCAGGTTCATGGTCTCGCCAGCCTTTCAGGACATTATCCCCACCACCAACTGGATGATGCCGATTTCGAAGACATCCGAGCCGTTGCCGGACGCCTTCGACAAGCTCGTGCAGCCGAAAACGACCTTCCTGATGGGCTCGGACGAGGTGGCGAAGAACCGGCAGGCCTGGATCGACGAATGGCTGACCGCCATGAGCATGAACTAAGACCTCCGCCTTGCTGACCCGCGCCCAACGACGACGGGGGATTGCCTGGGGCCTGCTGAGCCTCCTTGGCATCACCCTCTTCGTCGGCATTGCTGTCACCGCGCTGCTTTCATGGGATGCTGGGGACACAGGAGCCCGGCTCTTCACGGCCTATACCTGGCGGATCCTGCGCTTCACCCTATGGCAGGCTGTGCTTTCGACACTGCTCTCCATCGCCTTTGCCATACCCGTTACGCTGGCGCTTGCGCGCCGCCCCCGTTTTCCAGGACGTGTCTGGATTATCCGGTTGATGGCGGTTCCCATGGGCCTGCCGGTGCTGATCGGCGCATTGGGTCTTATCGGCATCTGGGGCCGGCAAGGTGTGATCAACAGCCTGCTGTTGAAACTCGGCCTCGACCAGCCAGTCAGCATCTACGGACTTACCGGCATTCTGCTGGCCCATGTCTTCTTCAACCTGCCGCTCGCCGCCCGGCTGCTGCTCGCCGCGCTGGAGCGGCTTCCGGCGGAATACTGGCAGCTCGCCTCCAGCCTCGGCATGCGACCATTTTCGGTCTTTCGGTTCATCGAGTGGCCGGCTGTGCAACGCGTCATTCCCGGCATTGCCGGCCTGATCTTCATGCTCTGCGCCACCAGTTTCACGCTCGTGCTCGTGCTCGGCGGCGGACCTTCGGCAACGACGCTCGAAGTTGCGATCTATCAATCGCTGCGTTTCGATTTCGACCCGCCGCGCGCCGTCGTGCTCGCGCTCCTGCAGATCGGCGTTACCGCGCTGATCCTGATCGCCATGGCGCGGTTTCCCATACCGGACGATGCGGGCATGACAGCAGGTCAGGCGACCCGTCGTTTCGACGGTCGGACCGTGCCCGCGCGACTTTGGGATGCGTTCGCCATTTCGGTCGCCACCGCCTTTCTGGTTCTGCCGTTGGCATCGATTGTCTCTGCCGGGCTGAAGGCCAATCTCTGGAACCTTGCGACCAGCATCGCCTTCCTTCGCGCCGCATGGACGAGTTTTGCCATCGCACTTACCGCCGGCTTGCTCGCCGTCCTTACATCGCTGGCAATCATTGCCGCTCGAGGGTCTGTGGCCGATATGAAGCGACCTGGAAAAGTCGCCGGAGGATTCTCCGCCCTGCTTGGCGGCATGTCCTCCCTGGTACTCCTGGTCCCGCCTGTCGTGCTTGGGACCGGCTGGTTCCTCACACTGCGCCCCATCGGCGATGTGACCCGTTTTGCGCCGGCTTTGCTGGCCTTGATCAACATGCTGATGGCTTTGCCCTTCGTCATGCGCGTGCTCGCGCCGGCAATCGAGACCCACCGTCAGCAATCGGGCAGACTATCGGCAAGTC
Organism: Neorhizobium petrolearium; assembly: GCF_029854435.1. Classification (NCBI taxonomy): domain Bacteria; kingdom Pseudomonadati; phylum Pseudomonadota; class Alphaproteobacteria; order Hyphomicrobiales; family Rhizobiaceae; genus Neorhizobium; species Neorhizobium petrolearium. The sequence continues at coordinate 4,501,766 of NZ_CP123000.1, forward strand.
TCGGGATTTCCGGCTTGGCAAAGCTTCAACGAATCGACCTGCCCGTCCTGATAAGACCCCTTTTGACGGCCCTCTCCTTTGCGATGGCCCTGTCGCTCGGCGATCTCGGCGCGGTAGCACTATTCGGCTCCAACGATCTCACGACGCTTCCCTGGCTTGTCTACAGCCGGCTATCCAGCTATCGCACCAACGACGCTGACGGGCTGGCACTCCTCCTTGGCATCATCTGCCTGTTGCTGACCATGCTCGGCACGGTCGGCCAAAAGGAGGCGAGACATGACTGATGGCGTCGTGCTGGACAAGGTCGAACTCCGGCTTGGCACAAAGGACTTTCGTTTCAATTGTAGCCTGCCTGCCGGCGCTGTGACGGCAGTGACCGGCCCGTCGGGCTCCGGCAAATCGACTTTGCTGAACCTTGTGGCCGGCTTTGAAACGCCGGATCGGGGCCATGTACTGGTCGGCGGCGAGGACGTGACGCACGAGCATCCTTCCGGACGCCCGGTTTCGCTGATCTTCCAGGACAACAATCTTTTCACGCACCTCGATCTGTTCACCAATATCGGCCTCGGCATCAACCCATCGCTGCGGCTTTCCGCAGACGATCGAAGAGCGATCTCCAAGGCGCTGCAACGGGTTGGCCTCGATGGCTTCGAGAAGCGCATGCCGGGCACGCTTTCGGGTGGCGAGAGGCAGAGGGCCGCCTTCGCCCGGGCACTGGTGCGCAAAAAGCCTGTTCTGCTGATGGACGAGCCCTTTGCGGCGCTCGACCCGGGTCTTCGCCTTTCGATGGCGAAGCTGCTGCTCGAACTGCACCGCGAGGTAGGCAATACCGTGTTGATCGTCACTCATGATCCGGACGAGGTCGGGCGGCTTGCCGACCATGCCATCTTCATCGATCACGGGCAAATTTTACTCCAGGCACCCACAACGGAATTCCTTGCCAGGCGTGATATCCCGGCACTCGCTGAATTCCTCTCCGGCTGATCAGGTCGTCTGGTCGCCCTTTTTCCGGATCACGTTTCGAAACCGTGACGAACCGTCCGTTATCCGGCTCGCCACAATTTGGACGTGACGCAATGGCATCGCCACAAAGCGACGGGGGTTTTTCTTTGCAAACGCGCCGGTAAGACATATCTCAATAACTATCTGTGCATGCGACGCGAAAATCGCTAAGCGGAGATGGAGAATGAACCGGTTTGGGTTGAAGGGAACCTTTCGAAGCCGGAAGGCGGGCCGTGGGAATGATGGTGCGAAACACGAGGACGATGAGGCGCGATACGGCGAGCCCGGCTATCTTGCAGAGAGCCCGCTTCATGGCGGGCCTTCGAGTTCTGGGCGCCCTCCTGCTGAGCGGCGTCGTGCTGGCCGGCTGCCAGTCGATCTTCGAACAGGCCTATACACCCAACGTTTCGCCCTCGAACTCACCGCAGATCGTCGATGAAGTACAAAAGAACGATCCCCGGGCGCAGATGGGTGCAAGGGAGCATCCCCGTATCGTCGCAAGCTATGGCGGAGAATATCGCGACGCCAAGACGGAGCGACTGGTCGCCCGCATTGCGGGCGCGCTGACGGCAGTCTCCGAGAACCCGAACCAGTCTTTCCGGATCACCATTCTGAATTCGCCGGCAATCAATGCCTTCGCATTGCCGGGCGGCTATCTTTACGTAACGCGCGGCCTGCTGGCGCTCGCCAACGATGCCTCAGAAGTTGCAGCGGTCCTTTCCCATGAAATGGGCCACGTAACCGCCAACCACGGTATCGAACGCCAGCGCCGGGAGGAAGCGGAGGTCATTGCAAGCCGCGTCGTGACGGAAGTGCTTTCCAGCGACCTCGCCGGCAAACAGGCGCTCGCCCGCGGCAAGCTTAGACTTGCAGCCTTCTCGCGCCAGCAGGAACTGCAAGCCGACGTAATCGGCGTGCGGATGCTCGGAGAAGCCGGCTACGATCCTTACGCTGCTGCCCGTTTTCTCGATTCCATGGCCGCCTATGCCCGTTATTCGGCTGTGGATCCGGACAGCGACCAGAGCCTCGACTTCCTCTCGAGCCACCCGAATTCCACTCAGCGCGTCGATCTGGCACGCCGCCATGCCCGCAATTTCGGCCAGGAGGGAACGGTGGGCGACAAGGGGCGCGACTATTATCTTGCAGGCATCGACGGGCTGCTTTACGGCGATAGCCCTCAGGAGGGCTATGTCCGCGGCGAGACTTTCCTCCATGGCGGGCTCGGCATCCGCTTCGACGTTCCACGGGATTTCCGCATCGACAACAAGGTGGAAGCTGTTCTGGCGACAGGCCCGGGCGAAACGGCCATCCGTTTTGATGGTGTTGCCGCCGACGACAACAACAGCTTGACCAATTACCTGACAAGCGGCTGGGTGGCTGGCCTGCAACCCGATACGGTACGTCAGATCGAAGTGAATGGATTGCCTGGGGCAAACGCACGCGCTTCCGCCGACCGCTGGGATTTCGACGTCACGGTCATCCGCGTCGACAACAAGATTTTCCGGTTCCTTACCGCCGTACCCAAGGGAAGTGCCACCCTGCAGACGACGGCCGACGTCTTGCGGTCAAGCTTTCGGCGCATGACGCGGGAAGAGATTGCCTCCTTGAAGCCGCTACGGGTGCGCATCGTCACGGTCGCCCAAGGCGACACGGTCGCCTCGCTCGCCCTCCGCATGATGGGCACGGATCGAAAACTCGATCTCTTCAAACTGATCAATGCATTACCGGCCGGTGCGGTTGTGTCGCCCGGCCAGAAGGTCAAGATCATTTCTGAATAGCCGAAACTCGCTTAGCAGACGGCAGCCATCTGCGGATTGGCGGAAACCAATGCCAGCTTGAGTTTCTCGATGGCGCGGCTCTCGATCTGTCGGACACGCTCCTTCGAGATGCCGAGCTCAGCGCCGAGAGCTTCGAGCGTCGCCCCTTCGTCTGTCAGGCGGCGTGCGCGGATGATCTTCTTTTCCCGGTCATTGAGCTTGGTCAGGGCGCCTTGCAGCCATTTCAGGCGCCGTTCGCCATCTATCATGCCGGAAACCTGCTCATCCGGCAGTGGCTCGGCGCTCGCAAGCAGGTCCAATCGCTCGCCGCTATCCGCATCACCGGCTATCGACGGAGCCTGCAGCGAAGCGTCATTGCCGGAAAGGCGTGCATCCATCGTCTGGACGTCGGCTACGCTGACGCCAAGAGCGACAGCGATCTCCTCATGGATGGCGCGGGCAGTCAGATTGCTGTCACCGCGGGCAAGCTTGGCGCGTAGCCGGCGGAGATTGAAGAACAGCGCCTTTTGGGCAGAACTGGTGCCGCCACGAACGATCGACCAGTTACGAAGAATATAATCCTGCATGGAAGCACGGATCCACCAGCTGGCATAAGTGGAAAAACGAACATCCCGTGCCGGTTCAAACCTTGCCGCCGCCTCCAGCAGCCCTACATAGCCCTCCTGAACAAGGTCGCTCATCGGCAATCCGAACCCGCGGAACTTGGAAGCCATGGCGATCACGAGACGCATATGCGCAAGGGCGATCTGGTTGCGTGCCTCCTGATCGCGATCGTCCTTCCAGCGGACCGCCAGATCGCGCTCTTCCTCTCGGGCGAGATAGGGAGCGGACATCGCTATCTTGATCATGGTTCGGTCTGCGGACATGGCTGTCATCGTGTTCTCCGTGAACGGTCTGATCCGACAAAAACAGCAAGGGGGAATTCCGACACGATTCACGGGACCCGTGATGCGTATCTGGAGACCTGCTGCCTTTGCTCCCCTCGTTTGAGCTTCGCGGGAGTTCACATCGGCCCGAGAGCCTGAATATCCGCCCGCGATACGTATTCCGGGGGCGAAACAAAACTGCATCGATGCAGTGTCAGTTCGCCGTACCGGCGGGTTAACGCGTGGCAGTGGAAAAAGTTCCAATAAAAAACCCGGCTCCAAGGCCGGGTTTTTTAGAGAATGCGATGATGAAAAAGATCAAGCTGCCTCTTCCTGAGCCTCATCCTCTTCGATGGTCTTGCCGCGTTTCGGCCCCTTGGCAAGATTGACCTCGACGAGGCGAACGGCCTCCGTTTCGGACATCTTGTTCACCGCAGCAATTTCACGAGCCATGCGATCGAGGGCAGCTTCATAGAGCTGCCGTTCCGAATAGGACTGCTCCGGCTGGTTCTCTGCGCGATAAAGGTCGCGGACCACTTCAGCAATCGAGATCAGATCGCCGGAATTGATCTTGGCGTCATATTCCTGGGCACGGCGCGACCACATGGTGCGCTTCACACGTGCCTTGCCCTGAACAACTTTGAGGGCGCGTTCGACAAAATCCGTTTCGGACAGCTTGCGCATGCCGATGCTCACGGCCTTTGCGACCGGCACCTTGAGGCGCATCTTGTCCTTTTCGAAATCGATAACGAAAAGTTCGAGCTTCATGCCCGCGACTTCTTGCTCTTCAATGGCAGTGATCATACCTACACCATGAGCAGGATAGACAATCGATTCGCCGGTCTTGAAGCCTTGGCGGGCGGGAGAATTCTTCTTCTGCTGGGTCGTCATTCGTTTCACAAACTCCCTGTTACTCACCCGTTTTTCGGGTCGGGGAAACCGGGTCGGTCAGGCCCGGATGAGACGGGGGATACCGTCGGGTCACTCCATACTGGTCCGACCAACGCGCGCGAAAAACAGATCCCACCGCGAATTGCGATCGACAACATTCGAGCGTTGCAATGTCACGGATACCGCGTTTTGGATGATCTGTTGCTTTCGTGATGTTTTTTGGGCACGCCAGTGCCACCTTGTGGAACAGTTCGCCATGTGTACCACAAAAAAGTGCGGAAATCAATAATTTGCTTTCGCATGTGCTCAGAGGGCACGGCCAACCCTCTGCCCATCAAAAAGGCAGGGTGATTCGAGGCCTCTGTCGAGCCATGCCATTTCGGCAAAGCTCAATCCCCTTTTCCGGGTTCCGTAGAGAAGAACTGATCGTACTTGTTTTCGACGCCGTCCATCTCCTTGGCATTCGGCAAGGGGTCGCGCTTGACAGTGATGTTCGGCCAGACCTGGGCGAACTCGGCATTCAGCTTCAGCCACTTGTCGAGACCCGGCTCGGTATCCGGCTTGATCGCTTCGGCGGGACATTCCGGTTCGCAGACGCCGCAGTCGATACATTCATCCGGATGGATGACCAGGAAATTTTCGCCTTCATAGAAACAATCGACCGGGCAAACCTCAACACAGTCGGTGTACTTGCAGCGGATACAATTGTCGGTCACGACATACGTCATGCGGCACTCCAAGACTATCGCGGACAACGGTCGTGTCGACGGCAGGAAAGCGCCGGCACACCGGAAAGCCGGGAGAGGCGAAACCCTTACTGCAAAAGAGGACAGGAGGCAGGCAATCCGGCTTTTCGACTGTCAGGTAAAGCCTTTGGCCTTGCTTAGCAAGGTTAAACAATCCTGCCGAGGCCAAATTGGAGAAGCTTTATTCCTCAGCATGACCCTTTATCGGTTTCCGGTTCTTTCAGCGATCGGGGCCACCGAATCTGCCCGCGCCAAGGCCACGTTGCGCCCGCTCGAAAGGCGTGAGCCGCGTCTGCTTGTCCGGAGACGGCGTCAGGTCGTCATAGAGAAGCTTAGCCTCCTCAAACGGACCTCGGCGATGGCCGTCGGCACGAACGACAAGGATGACATCCCGCCGCTCCAGGACAAGCTCAATGCGGTCTCCAGGTTTTATCGTACGGCTGGACTGACTGCAGATCTCTCCATTCACCGTCACTGCACCCGCGGCGACCAGCGATTGGGCAAGCGAACGCGATTTCACGATGCGGGCGAAAAAAAGCCACTTGTCGATGCGCTGTCGCGAACCGTCCGGTAGCTCTTTTTCCGTCATGGCCTCACTTCTTCATCTGCTCCTTGAGAGCTGCAAGTTTTGCAAAGGGCGAATCCGGATCGATCGGTTTCTCTTTGCGTGGCGGCTTAGCTTCGAAACGGGCCGGCTGCGGCCCTTTGCCGCGGTCGTTTCGCTCAGGCCGCTGGCCGCCTTCGGGGCGTTCCCCACGATTCGGGCGATCCCCCCGGTTTTTGTCGCGATTCGGCCTTCCGCCGTCCCGTCGGTCTCGATCGCCGTTCTGACGTGCATCACGACGATCATCACGATGACCTTGGGATCCCTGGGGCCGTTCCCCGCCGGCATTCCGCTGTCCGCCGTGACCCCGGCGATCTCCATTTTGCTGACGCCCGCTCCGCTGGTTGTCTCGGCCACCACCTGGACGCCAGAGCAGGACCGGCTTCGGCTCCTCGGCTTCGGCAGGTTTTGCTTCATCTCCATCTGTCGAAACAGCGGCAGACGCCCGTTCGGTTGCGGCTTCCGCTACAGCCTCCACAGGGGCAAGTTCAACACTTCCCTCAATCACTCCCCCCGAGGCTTCGCCACCCGAGGCGTCGGTTGGGTCAGCACCATCGCTCACCGCGACCTCTTCGGCTGCAGCGGGAGTCGCAGCACCGGCAGCGCCCACATTCTGAGTCTCAAGGAAGGCCTGCGCTTCTTCCGCCATCACGGCATCAGCACGATAGCCAAGCCCTTTCAGAATCTCCTCCATGTCATCCGGCGTCGCGCCGAGAATGGAGAGCATCGCAGTCGTGGTCGTGAAACGACGACCGTCATAAGCGCCTTCCGGACGCGGCGTCGTGCCGGGCTTCCACTGAAGGAGCGGACGGATGATATCCGCCAGGCGCTCGAGAATGTCGATACGCACTGCGCGCTTGCCGAGGAAGCGGAAGCCCGCGAGCTTGTAGAACATTCGCTCGAAGCTCGGATCCGCAACGACCGAGGTGCGGCCAGCAGCAAGCGCCGGGATGAGATCGCCGTAACCGGGCTTGTCGAGGCCGTCGTTCTTCAACGCCCAGAGAAGCGTGATGAGTTCGGCCGGGGCCGGCTTCAGAAGCGCCGGCATGAAGACGTGATAGGCGCCGAACCGAATACCATAGCGCCGCATCGAGGCACGCGCATCCTGATCGAGCGACTTCACCTCTTCGGCGACGTCGCGACGGAAGAGTACGCCAAGATTTTCGACGAGCTGAAAGGCAAGCCCCTTGGCAAGACCCTGCAGATCCTCGGCACGCGATAGGTCGTCAAGCGGCTTTAGAACCGTCGCGATATGATGGTTCACGAAGCGCTCGATGCGAGCGAGCACGTGTTCGCGGGCGTTGCCGGTGAGCTGCTCATCGGACAACAGGATGACACGCGGACGCATCACATGGTCGCTTGCCGAAAGACGGGCGATAGGTTCGCCGAGCCAGCGCACGAAACCATCGGAGCCGACAGCAAAATCGCTGTTGCCGGATGCATAAAGTCTCGCCGCTCGCGCCTCGAATTCCAGCGCCAACGCCTTTTGGGCGGCCGCCTGCACCGCCTTGGCGTCAGGTCCTTCGGTCCCCGTGACGGGCGTGAACCGGAATCCGGCCAATTGCCCGACGTGATGTCCCTCCACGAAGACATCGCCATTCACACTGATTTCAGCTTCCAGCATCGCATTCTCTCTCAGGCGCTTCATGAGCACAGATGTCCTGCGATCAACGAAGCGTTTCGTCAACCTTTCATGTAGCGCGTCCGACAACCTATCCTCTATTTCCCGTGTCTTTTCTTGCCAGTGTGTCGGATCGGCAAGCCAGCCGGGACGGTTGGAGACGTAGGTCCAGGTCCTGATCTGCGCGATGCGGGCAGACAGCGTGTCGATCTCGCCATCCGTCCGGTCCGCGCGGCGGACCTGCTCCGCCATGAAATCCTCGTTCACTGTTCCGTAGCGCACAAGATCGGAAAAAAGAGTCGAAATAAGGTCCGCGTGCTGTGCCGGCGCAATCCGGCGGTAATCGGGCAGTGCACAGGCCTCCCAGAGCTTTTCGATCCGTTCCGGTGTCGTCGCGGCATCCTGGATTTCGGGATAACGCGAAAGATGATCAAGGGCTTGGCTATCGGTCGCAGGCAGCGCCCGAGTGAGTCCCGTGATCGTCGGCGAAACATCCAGGCTTTCGCGCAGCGCACGCAGTGTGGAAAAATCGAGATTCTTCGAGCGCCATTGCAGCACTTTCACCTGATCGAACTGATGGCTTTCGATTCGCTCCACCAGCTCGTCATCGAACGGCGCGACCTGTCCGGTGACACCAAACGTCCCGTCTCTCAGATGCCGGCCCGCACGGCCGGCGATCTGGCCGAGTTCGGCGGGATTGAGATTACGGAACTGATAACCGTCAAATTTCCGGTCCTGTGCAAAAGCAACGTGATCGACATCGAGATTAAGACCCATGCCGATTGCATCTGTAGCAACCAGATATTCGACGTCGCCCGATTGGTAGAGCCCGACCTGGGCATTGCGCGTCCGCGGACTGAGCGCGCCCAGGACAACCGCAGCCCCGCCCCGCTGGCGACGGATCAGCTCCGCAATCGCATAAACCTCATCAGCGGAAAACGCCACGATCGCCGACCGTTGCGGCAGTCGGGTGATCTTCTTTTGACCTGCGTAGAATAGCTGGGACAAACGCGGACGTTCGACAACGGTAATACCCGGCAGCAGCTTTTCAAGGATCGGCCGCATCGTGGCGGCCCCCAGAAGCAGGGTCTCGTCGCGGCCGCGCAGATGCAGAATTCTATCCGTGAAGATATGGCCGCGTTCCAGGTCTCCGGCAAGCTGCACTTCATCGATCGCGACGAAGGAGGCTCTCGTCTCCCGCGGCATGGCCTCGACGGTGCAAACTGAAAAGCGGGCGTTCGGCGGAGTGATCTTTTCTTCGCCGGTGATGAGCGCCACCCAGGAAACCCCGACCTTTTCGACAAGGCGCGTATAGACCTCGCGCGCCAGCAGCCGAAGCGGCAGGCCGATCACGCCGGTGCCATGCGCAACCATGCGCTCGATGGCATAATGCGTCTTGCCTGTATTGGTGGGGCCGAGGACGGCGGTGACGCCGCGCCCCGTGGGCATCATGGGCTGGAAATTCAAAGCCAAGTTCCGCGCATCACTTACGGCTTCGGCTTCGCCTTTGCGAAAACCTGAAGCCATGCCACACATGGCGATCCCAGCCGACAAACGCAAGCCTGAAGAATGGTTTTGCAGCCGCAGAATCTCGGTTTGGCCCGCTCAAACCAACATTCAGCCGTTCAGATTTCACCCTTGCGGGAACAGATGCGAACGAATCGGAGACGAATCGAAGACTCGAGGGGATTCAGCCTTTGTTCACGGCTATATGTTGACAAGACTCCATTTCCCGCCACGACATCCTGAATCTGCATTCAATTTGGGTGTCTACAACCTGGAGATTCACCCGGAAGCTGCGCACCCACAGAGAGACGACGGAGTCAATCCCTTGATATGGTTAACCTTTCTTCAACGAGTTCAAAGGCTTCAGCCGTTTGAACCGCCCATGTTAAGATTCAGGTCAAAGGCGGAACGAATCATCGACGAATCGCCGACATTTCCATATTCTCGTTTCGTTCGTACAAGATGTTGTGGGTATCTGCCGATTGGAAGCTCAATAAGAACGACCCTCGGAGGGCTCGGACACGAATCACGAATGCCCCTCGTTAACGTTGACTAACGGTCTTTAACCACATGTGACATGGACACCGCGTCGATCCCCTGGAACAAAATTTGCGAAGGCGCGTTTCCTCGCCAAATCCATACCGGATTATCTAGCGGAGTGGAAAATCATGCTCGGAACGGTATTGCTCATCATCCTCATCCTGCTCCTGATTGGCGCGCTGCCGAATTGGGGCTATAGCCGAGGTTGGGGTTACGGTCCGTCGGGCGGATTGGGCCTCGTCGTCCTGATTATCATTATCCTGTTGCTGATGGGCAGGATTTAAGAGCGGCGCAGCCGTATGTCACCAAGGGAAGGGAATAAACATGAAAAAGATTCTGATTGTGGGCTGCATGATCGGCGCGCTCGCCTCGTGCACCTCTACGGAGAAGGGCACCGCGATCGGCGCGGGCACCGGTGCAGTCATCGGCGGTGCCGTCACCAATAGCTGGGGTGGTGCAGCGGTAGGCGCTGTGGCCGGCGGTCTTGTCGGTGCTGCAATTGGCGAATCCGAGAAGCGTCGCGGCTACTGTGTCTATCGGGATCGGTACGGCCGCACCTACGAAGCGCGCTGCCGCTAGCGCTGGTATATTCTGGATTTCTCGGAAGCCGGCGTTGCAATCAACGCCGGCTTTATTTTGCCTGACCGGCCCTATGTTAACTTCTGACCAAAGCCGGAACGAAACGCTGACGAATCGGCGACATTGTCCTTTTCCCGGTTTGTTCACCGCAACATTTGGTGGAAAAACAGCGCGTTAGCCATAGTCACAGATGGTTTCACGCACATTTCCGCCACAGAATCCACGTAAAGGTTAACGCGCGAAAAGTTCAACCGGCCATGAACTGGCCGCCGTTTGCCGTGAGTGTCGAGCCAGTGATGAAGCCCGCTTCATCCGAAGCGAGGAAAACAACACATCGGGCTATCTCTTCCGGCTCACCCAGGCGACCAACCGGGATTTGCGGAATGATCCGCTCGTTCAGCACTTTCTCCGGCACGGCCCGAACCATTTCCGTGGCAATGTAACCGGGGCAGATCGCATTGACGGTGATGTTCTTCGCCGCCCCCTCCTGAGCAAGGGCCTTGGTGAAGCCGAGATCACCAGCCTTGGCTGCGGAATAGTTCACCTGCCCCATCTGGCCCTTCTGGCCATTGATGGAGGAAATGTTGATGACGCGGCCAAAACTGCGGTCCCGCATGCCGCTCCAGACGGGATGTGTCATGTTGAAGAGACCGGTGAGGTTTGTGCCGATCACTTCGTTCCATTGTTCCGGTGTCAACTTGTGAAACATGCCGTCGCGGGTGATACCCGCATTGTTGACAAGGATCTCGACCGGACCAAGCGCTGTCTCGATCTCGGCTATACCTTCAACGCAGGCCTGATAATCGGACACATCCCATTTGAAGACGGGAATTCCGGTTTCGTCATGAAAGGCATTTGCCTTTTCCTCATTGCCGGCAAAATTGGCAGCCACCCGATAACCCGCAGCCTTTAACGCCACAGAGATCGCAGCACCGATTCCCCGCGTCCCTCCCGAAACCAACGCCACTCTGTCCATTTTGCCTTCCCCTTCTCGGATTGATCCTGCCCTTCTGCGTGACCGGATACTTACTTATTTTGACAGGCTTTCGTCAGGGCGATAGCCCGCCGCGCTTTTTTTAACGCTGGCGGGCCATCCACGACCATCACATGGCTTCGAGGCACATGGCGACGCCCATGCCGCCGCCGATGCACAGCGTCGCGAGACCCTTCTTCGCGCCGCGGCGCTTCATCTCGAAGAGGAGCGTGTTGAGGATGCGCGCACCGGAAGCGCCAATCGGGTGACCGATGGCAATTGCGCCGCCGTTGACGTTGACGATCGACGGGTCGAGACCGAGATCCTTGGTGACGGCGCAGGACTGGGCCGCGAAGGCTTCGTTGGCTTCAACGAGGTCGAGGTCGCCGATTTTCCAGCCGGCCTTCTCCAGCGCCTTGCGGGAGGCTGGGATCGGGCCGGTGCCCATGATCTGCGGATCGACGCCCGCCGTTGCCCAGGAAACGATGCGAACCATCGACGTGATACCTCGGCGGACAGCTTCCTCCTCCGTCATCAGAACAGCCGCCGCCGCTCCGTCATTGAGACCGGAAGCGTTGCCGGCCGTCACCGTCCCTTCTTTGTCGAAGGCAGGGCGAAGCTTCGCCAGCGCATCGAGCGTCGTGCCGGGACGGATAAACTCGTCGTTTTCCACGATCACCTCACCCTTCCTCGTCTGGATGACATACGGGATAACCTCGTCCTTGAAGCGGCCGGCGAGCTGCGCGGCCTCCGCCTTGTTCTGGGAGGACACGGCGAACTGGTCCTGCTCATCGCGGGAGAGTTGCCATTGACGAGCGATGTTCTCCGCCGTGATCCCCATGTGGTAACCGTAGAAGGCGTCCGTCAGGCCGTCCTTGATCATGGTATCGATCATCTTGAAATCACCCATCTTCACGCCGCCGCGCAGATGCGCGCAATGGGGCGCCATGGACATGGACTCCTGGCCGCCGGCCACGATGATCTTCGCATCGCCCAGCGCAATCTGCTGCATGCCGAGCGCGACGGCGCGAAGGCCTGAACCGCAGAGTTGGTTGACGCCCCAGGCGGTCTTCTCCTTGGGAACTCCGGCTTTCATCGCAGCCTGCCGGGCAGGATTCTGCCCCTCGCCCGCTGGCAGAACCTGACCGAGGATGACCTCATCCACCTCGGACGCGTCGACACCGGCACGCGCAAGCGCGCCCTTGATCACCGCAGCACCCAGTTCATGGGCCGGGACATTGGCAAAAGCACCGTTGAATGAGCCGACCGCCGTACGGGCGGCGGACGCGATCACGATGGATGGATTGGTCATGGGACGTCTCCTCTTATTAAGATATTTATTTCCGAGACTGACAAAGCTTGACCGCAGAGTCAAACATCCTGCAGGCCGACGATCCTTCCCTAAAAATGCTCCTCAGTTTTCGCGGGTTTGCTGCGCAACAAGTCAACCGCCGCATCGCACAAATCGATTGTAAGTCCGCTTCATTTAGGCTTACATTCCTTTCGGGAGAAGCAGCCAATCGATATAACCAAACCATATTGACGGGAGCAGGAGGCAATCATGGCAAAGACCGAAGGCGAAATCATAATCAAAAAATATGCCAACCGGCGCCTCTACAATACAGGCACCAGCACTTACGTGACGCTGGAAGACCTGGCGAAGATGGTGAAAAAAGGCGAGGAATTCCTCGTCCAGGATGCCAAGACCGGCGAGGACATCACCCACTCGGTGCTGACGCAGATCATCTTTGAACAGGAATCCAAAACCGGCAATACGCTGCTGCCGATTTCCTTCCTGCGGCAGTTGATTTCCTATTACGGCGACCAGATGCAGATGGTCGTACCGACCTTCCTGGAACATTCGATGAAGGCGTTTACCGATCAACAGGTGCAGATGCGCGAACAGATGACCCGTGCTTTCGGCGATACACCGCTTAGCAAGAACCTGCAGGCGCCCATGCAGATGATGGAAGAGCAGGTGCGCCGCAACACGGAAATGTTTCGCCAGGCTCTGCAGATGTTCTCGCCTTTTACGGCACAGCCGCCTGCCTCGGCTGCCAAGAAGACCGATTCGAAGGATATCGACGAATTGAAGGAACAGCTTCGCAATCTTCAGAACCGTCTCGATAATCTCTGATCTATAGAACCTGGATCAGAGTCCGATCGAAACGTCGCGACCGGCCGAACGGATTGCGACGGCAAAACCACCGATGACATCGACGAAAGTGATCGTCATCAGGATGAAGAAAATCTGCGTTGCGGCATCCCTGACCAGCAGAAATTCAACCAGGTAGGCCACGAAGACCAGCATCGACAGCATGTGATTGAGAAGCGAGCCACGACCGTTGCGGCTCGCCTTGAGGATTTCGACAAAGAGAAAAACGAGTGCGACGACAATCAGTGCGTCGCCCACCGTCATCGTCCAGACGGCACCGGAAAGCATCTGGAGCGAACTGACGATATTGCCAAGCGCAACAACTCCGCCGCCACCCAGAATGCCGAAAATGGCAAGGTTGTAGAGAACAAACGGGAAGATCATCAGCGGCAATGCAGCGAGCATGAGCGGCTCCGGAGCACGAGAAATGGACGGGCCGAACTGTGATGCCGGCCTGCATTTTGCGCAAGGCTTGGCAGAAACAAAAAAGGCCGGCAAGGCCGGCCCTTCAAGCGAACTTCCGTGGCAACGCTTATGCGTTTTCCTTCGGCGTCAGAACCTGACGGCCGCGATACATGCCGGTCTTCAGGTCGATGTGATGCGGGCGGCGCAGTTCGCCGGAGTTCTTGTCTTCGATATAGGTCGGAGCCTTGAGTGCGTCGGCGGAGCGGCGCATACCGCGCTTCGACGGGCTCGTTTTTCTCTTCGGTACAGCCATTTCGTTACTCCACTTCGTGCAAAACATGATCCCCGGCCGGAACTGAGGCCGAACTCATCACGTCTCGATCTCGGAAATTTGCCGGGCTTATACATGTCCGGCAGGGCTTTGACCAGTCCCCGCTGGGATTTTTTCGACATTGCCTCGTTAGGCTTCGTCTTCCGGCACGATCCAGGACTCGGCAAGCGCCGCCTCCTGCCATTTGATCCAGGCCGGATGGGATTTCATTGCCGCCATATAGGCAAGCGTACCGGCATCGGTCACGAGGTCATAAACGTCGAAACGGTTGACGACGGGCGCAAACATGGCGTCCGCTCCGGTAAAGGCGCCGAACAGGAACGGCCCGCCGGACTTTGCCCGGAGTTCACGCCAGATCGTCTCAATCCGCGTCACATCGTCCATCACGCCTTCCGGCAGATCGAGCTTGCGCTTCGGGCGCCGCATATTCATCGGGCAGGCATTTCTGAGCGCCCGGAAGCCGGAGAGCATTTCCATGGAGATCGAGCGGGCAACGGCCCGGTCCGCAGCCGCCTTCGGCCAAATGCCTTTCTCTGGAAAAAGCTCGGCTACGTATTCGATGATCGACAGCGATTCCCAAACGCGGATATTGCCGTGGTGCAGGACGGGCACCCTGCCTGTCGGCGAAATAGGCTTGAACTTCGGATTGCCGGCCGGAAAATCGAAGGGGATCAACACTTCCTGGAAATCAATGCCCGCCGCAGTCATCGCAATCCAGGGACGCAAGGACCACGAGGAATAGTTCTTGTTGCCGATGTAAAGGGTGAGTTTTCCCATGGGCCACGCCTCCGGTTGGTTCATTCAGCCTATAATCGCAACAGCCGAGCGCGACCAATGAAATCGCTAGAACTCAATCATAAATGCATTTGATATAGTCGCCGGAGTTGCGCGCGCGGCGCTCAACAATGCCGGCCAGCCGCTGCATGCCGCGACCGGGCTTGCCGGCGACCCGCGTGATCGGGTTGGGTAACGAGACGGCGAGAAGCGCCGCCTGCCGGGAGCTGAGCTTCGAGGCCGGAATCTTGAAATGATGCCGGGCTGCGGCTTCCGCTCCATAAATGCCAGGCCCCCATTCGGCGACGTTAAGGTAGATTTCCATCATCCTCCGCTTCGACCAGACGAAATCTGCCCCAATGGCAAGCGGCAATTCGAGCCCCTTGCGAATGAAGGAGCGGCCGTTCCAGAGAAATAGGTTCTTGACCGTCTGCATGGAAATGGTGCTGGCTCCGCGCGTCGCCTCGCCGTCCAGCGCATCCTCGACCACGCCGCGCATCTGCGTCCAGTCAACCCCGCCATGGAAACAAAACTGGCCGTCTTCCGACATCATGACCGCACGGACGAGATTGGGCGAGATATCATCGAGATCCACCCAGCGCCTGTCGTAACCGCGCAACAGCACCAGTTCCGACAGCATCAGGGTCGAGACGGGATGAATGAAAGGCAGGGCATAAACAAAGATAAGAAGATAAGGCAGCACCACGAGAGTGATCCCGATCAGTACGAGCCGCCGGACAAGATTAGGGAAAAACGAGCGCCGTCTATCCCTCACGGGCTCTTCCTCCTGCACGTACGGTTCCGGCGTGATGTCCAATGTCCCGCTCATTCCTTGTTTTGGATTTCATAGACTCTGAATGGAGCCAAGGCGAGTCTGATGCCGAAAACTTCCCATAACCCGGTAAATCGCCGTTGCCAGTCAGCCATCGGCATGCCAAACAGCGGCCATGACGGACACGAAGACGGTATTCGAAGAGCGCTTGCGGCAGAGCGCCGCCGAGACGGAAGCTCTGCTTGCGTCGCTGCTGTCCGATGCCACTCTTCCCGAAGAGATTGTCCGCCCCCCGCATCTCATGGCAGCCATGCGGCATGGATCGCTGAATGGTGGAAAAAGGCTCCGGCCCTTCCTGGTCCGCGAAAGCGCGATCCTGCTCGGCGGACCGCCGGATGCTGCGCTTCGGGTAGGCGTGGCGCTGGAGTGCCTGCACTGCTATTCGCTGATCCACGACGATCTGCCAGCCATGGATAACGACGACCTGCGTCGCGGCCGGCCGACGGTGCACAAGGCCTTTGACGAAGCAACGGCAATCCTGGCCGGAGATAGCCTGCTTACCTATGCTTTCGATATCATCGCCGCTCCGGAGACTATACTTGCCGACCGATTGAAGACAGAACTTGTGCTGGCGCTTGCTCGCGCCGCCGGACTTGGTGGGATGGTCGGCGGTCAGGCGCTCGACCTCGCGGCAGAGAAGTCTCCTCCGGACGAGGTGGGCATCACGACGCTCCAGTCGATGAAAACGGGCGCACTTCTGCGTTTTGCTTGCGAAGCGGGCGCTATCGTCGCGGGTTCGGAGCCGGGACATCGCGAAAGAATGCGTGCATTTGGTCGCAAGATAGGGCTGGCTTTCCAGCTTGCTGACGATCTGCTCGATCTGACCTCGGACGCCGTCACCATGGGTAAGGCAACGGGTAAGGACGCCGCACGCGGAAAGGGTACGCTCGTGGCGCTGCATGGCATGGCCTGGGCAGAAGACCGGCTTGGCGCTTTGACCAAGGAAGCCGTTGATCTACTGGTGCCCTTTGGCGAGAAGGCTGTAGTCCTGCAGGAAACGGCCCGCTTCATTGCCAGTCGGGAAAAATAAAAAGCCGGCAACGCTGGTTCGATACGTTGCCGGCTTTGAACCTTCGGACAAGCCGCATCTGAAAAGGGTTTGCTTTTTGTCAGCCCTGCGTGATCGGCGCGATCTGCACTTCGACGCGCCGATTCTGCGCGCGTCCGTCCGGCGTCGCATTGGAAGCAACCGGCTGCGATGGGCCGAAGCCCATGGTCGACATGCGGCGCTGATCGACGCCGCGGCCTGCCAGATAATTCGCCACGGAGGCAGCACGGCGTTCGGACAGGCCCTGGTTATGCTGCAGGCTGCCGGTCGAATCCGTATGGCCGTTCACGTCGATGAAGGTCTTGTTGAACTTGTTCAACACGATCGCGACTGAATCAAGCGTCCGGTAGAAGGGCGGAATCACCTGATCCTGGTCCGTGGCGAAAGTGATGTTGGACGGCATGTTGAGGATGATGCGATCGCCCATGCGGGTCACCGAAACGCCGGTGCCTTGAAGCTGGGCGCGCAGTTCCGCTTCCTGATTGTCCATATAGGCGCCGATCCCGCCGCCTGCGAGCGCGCCGATGCCGGCGCCGATCAGCGCATTGCGGGCACCGTTCTTGCCTGTGCCGCCAATGGCAAGGCCCGCGAGAGCACCGACGCCGGCGCCGATCGCCGCGCCGCCAGCGGTGTTGGAAACCTTCTGTTCACCCGTATAGGGATCGGTCGTGGTGCAGGCGGAAAGATAGGTCGCGGAAAGCGCGACGATTGCAATTTTCTTGAGCATTGTAAATCGAAGTCCCCGTCGTCTGTGAAGACACCTGATTTACCATGAATTGCGGCAATAGCGAGGAGAGACCACATGTCCTCGCCGCTCATGATCGACTGGGAAAAAGCCTGACGTTTTGCTGCATCATTTCGCAGCCGGCGGAAGGCTTTTCAGGACTTCGATCAGCCGCTCGCATTCAGCATCCGTGCCGATGCTGATGCGCAGATGGTCGGCGATTCGCGGCTTGTTCCAGTGCCGCACCAGCACGCCTTCGGCACGCAGCCCGGCATAGACTTCCGCACCCGGCAGGTCTGGATGTCTGGCAAAGACGAAATTCGCCTGCGATGGCAGCACCTCGAAGCCAAGCCTTTCAAGTTCGCCGGTCAGCCGCTCGCGCGTGGCGATAATCTTATGCCGGCAGGTCTCGAACCAATCCACATCTTCGACGGCCGCGGTGGCGGCGACCTGCGCAAGCCGATCGAGCGGGTAGGAGTTGAAACTGTCCTTCACCCGCTCGAGAGCGTCGATCAGCGGCCGCTGACCGAGCGCGAAACCGACACGCATACCAGCCAGCGATCGGGATTTCGACAGCGTCTGAACGACCAGCAGATTTGGATAGCGGGAGATCAGACCCGCTGCGGTCTCGCCGCCGAAGTCGATATAGGCCTCATCAATCACCACCGGCGCATCCGCATGTCCGGCCACCAGCGTCTCTATTTCCGCAAGCGACAGAGCGACACCAGTCGGCGCATTGGGGTTGGGAATGATGATCGCGCCGCAGGATCGATCGTAGTCTGCAAGCCGGATGCGGAAGGCCTCGTCGAGCGGGATCTCGACCGCCTCGATATCGTAGAGCCGGCTATAGGTCGGATAGAAGCTATAGGTTATATCCGGATAGAGCAGCGGCTTGTCGTGCTTCAGCAGCGCCTGGAACGTATGAGCCAGCACCTCATCGGAACCATTGCCTGCGAAAACCTCGTCCGGTTGCACGCCGAAACGCGCGGCGATCGCCTCGCGAAGCACCGTCGCCGAGGGATCGGGATAAAGCCGCAGACCGTCGTCGGCAGCCGCACGGATGGCAGCAAGCACCTTCGGCGAAGGGCCGTAGGGGTTTTCGTTAGTGTTGAGCTTGACGAGATTCCGGATGCGCGGCTGTTCGCCGGCGACATAGGGCTTCAGCGTGTCGACGATCGGGGACCAATACCGGCTCATGCTTTATTCGGCGGCCGTTTTCTGGCCGAAACGGTTCTCGATATAGTCGATGACGAGCTTTTCGAAATCGGCCGCGATGTTCGGCCCGCGCAACGTCATCGCCTTCTTTCCGTCGATGAAGACAGGCGCAGCCGGCGTTTCACCCGTACCCGGCAGCGAGATGCCGATATCCGCATGCTTGCTCTCACCGGGACCATTGACGATGCAGCCCATGACCGCGACATTGAGCACTTCGACACCCGGATATTTCTCGCGCCAGACCGGCATGTTCTTGCGGATGTCGTTCTGGATGTTCTGGGCGAGTTCCTGGAAGACCGTCGACGTGGTGCGGCCGCAACCGGGACACGCCGCGACGACCGGCACGAACTGCCGGAAACCCATGACCTGCAGAAGCTCCTGCGCCACCTGCACTTCGCGAGTGCGGTCGCCGTTTGGCTCCGGCGTCAGCGAGACGCGGATCGTGTCGCCAATCCCCTGTTGCAGGACATAACCCATGGCAGCAGACGATGCGACGATGCCCTTCGAGCCCATGCCGGCTTCGGTAAGGCCGAGATGAAGCGCGTGATTGGAGCGCTCGGCAAGCATGGAATAGACAGCGATCAGATCCTGCACCTGACTGACCTTGGCCGACAGGATGATCCGGTTACGCGGCAGGCCGATCTGTTCGGCAAGTTCGGCGGAGATCAGCGCCGATTGGACGATCGCCTCATGCATGACCTGGCGGGCCGAGAGCGGTGAACCTTCAGCCGCATTGCGGTCCATCAGCGTGGTCAGGAGATCCTGATCGAGCGAACCCCAATTGACGCCGATCCGCACCGGCTTGTCATGGCGGATCGCCATCTCGACAATGTCGCCGAACTGCTTGTCCTTCTTATCCTTGAAGCCGACATTGCCCGGATTGATGCGGTATTTCGCAAGCGCCTCGGCGCAGGCCGGATGATCGGCAAGCAGCTTGTGGCCGATATAGTGGAAGTCGCCGACCAGCGGCACATCCATCCCGAGACGCAACAGGCGCTCGCGGATCTTTGGCACGGCAGCGGCGCTTTCGTCACGGTCAACGGTGATGCGGACAATTTCGGAACCCGCTCTGTAAAGCGCGGCAACCTGCGCTACCGTCGCATCCACATCCGCCGTATCCGTATTGGTCATGGATTGGACTACGACCGGCGCACCGCCGCCGACGATGACGCCGCCGACATCGACGGCAACGGTGGCGCGGCGCGGCTTCGGATCATAATCGACGGGTGAGGACATGGAGCTTCTCGTCGCCTTCAGCAGTTGGAGCGCCTTTCAGGTGGCGTATGGCTTGCGGCTTGTCAACTGGCACAGCGCTCACTTTATCTCGTGCAGCTCGGCTTGGCCAACCTCCCGGCATCCTGCCTTCAGTGATGCGCGTTGTCCGCATGCCGGGCAAGCGGCGACAGCAGGAGGACCACGACGATCAACGCAGAGAGACCAACGAAGATTACGGCTAGACCGGTATGCTCGGCGATGAATCCGATCGCCGACGGCGCCACAAGGATTCCTGAATACCCCATGGTCGTCACGACCGAGAGGCCAACGCCAGCGGCCATGCCCGGCAGGTTGCCGGCAGCGGAAAAGGCGATGGGCACGATGTTGGAGATCCCGATGCCAGTCAGCGCAAAGCCGGCGATCGCCATCGGAGTGCTTTGTGCAAAGCCGATCACCAGCAGACCGAGGATGGAGATAACGGCGCAGACGCGCAACGTCGTGACCGCGCCGAAGCGGTCGCGGATCAAATCTCCTGCAAATCGCATCACCGCCATGGTGAGCGAAAAGGCGGCGAAGGCGAAGCCCGACAGCGACACGGAAGCCGCAAGTTCGTTGCGAAGATAGAGGGCCCCCCAGTCGAGGATCGCCCCTTCGGGGATCATGCAGAAAAGTGCCATGATGCCAATCAGCCAGGGAAGCGGCGAAAGCGGAAGGCGACTTCCATGCCTGCCTTCTTCCGGATGCGGCGCGTCGTGGAGCACGGTCGGCCAGGCGGCGCCGATCATCACCGCGGCCAGCACGGTAACGAGGATCGCATGCGCGGAGACGCCGATATGCTCGATGAGGAAGCCGCCAGTCGACGAACCGATAAGGCCGCCGAGGCTCCAGAACGCATGGCAGGAGGACATGATGGCCCTACGCATGTGTTTCTCGACCGAGACCGCGTTGGCGTTCATCGCTACGTCCATCGCACCGATCAGTCCCCCGAACAGAAAGATCGCTACCGCACCGGTCCAGATGTTGCCAACCCAGGTGAGAAGCAGCAGCGTCGGCGTAAGCAGCACCGACGTCCATTTCGCAACCTGGCTCGAGCCGAACCGGGCAATCTGGCTTCCGGCAAGCGGCATCATCACCAGCGAACCGAGGCCGAAGATCAGGATCATCACCCCGAGCATACTCTCGCTGAGGCCCAACCGGCCTGCAAACTCCGGAATCTTCGGCGCCCACGCACCAATCATGAAGCCATTCATCAGGAAGAGCAGCGAAACGCCAGCTCTTTCCCGAGTGATGAAGGCACGATGGTGAACGGACTTGGTCAGGGGAGCGCGGCTATCCATGAGATCATTCCTTGCAGCTGCCGCGACCATATTTAAATCGATTAGACTTGCAATATTGCAGCGGCCACTTCCCTCTCACAAATTGTATCGGAAAGAAACCCGCAACGCGTCGCCCCCCACGGTTGATTGCGCGAGCGGTTCGTGGCCTTGACTAAGAAGCCACGGAGACGACTGGAGATCAGCCGCCGTAGACGATCAGGAGGTCCTTGGCGTCGATCTGGTCGCCGGCCTTTACCAGCACCTCGGCGATTGTGCCGTCCTTTTCCGCATGCAAGGCGGTTTCCATCTTCATTGCTTCGATGGAAAGCAAAACATCGCCCGCCTTCACAGCCTGACCGGCCGACACGAAGACGCGGGAGAGTACACCCGGCATGGGCGCACCGAGATGGGTGGCATTGCCGACCTCGGCCTTGCGACGAACCGCGGCCCCTGAAGCACCATGCGCCCGGTCCGGCACCTTGATGCGGCGCGGTTGCCCGTTGAGTTCGAAGAACACCGTCACCATACCCTGTGCGTCGGTCTGGCTGATTGCCTGATTGACGACGACCAGTGTCTTGCCCCTTTCAATATCCGCGAACAGTTCCTCTCCGTCCTTCAGACCATAAAAGTAGGCGGGCGTCGGCAGAACCGAGACGGGGCCGTATGTCTCAACCGCCATGGCGAAGTCGGTGAAGACCTTGGGATACATGAGATAGGATGAGAACTCGAAATCATCAATTTCGCGTCCGAGCTTATCCTCGATCGTCTTGCGCTCGGCATCAAGATCGGCGTCCGGCAGCAGAGAGCCCGGCCGCACCGTATAGGGCTTCTCTCCCTTGAGCGCCTTCTTCTGCAATGCCTTCGGCCAACCGCCCGGCGGCTGACCGAGGTCACCCTTTAGCATCGAAACGACCGAGTCCGGGAAGGCTATGTCCCTGTCCGGGTTCTCGACATCTGCAACAGTGAGGTCCTGGCTGACCATCATCAGCGCCATGTCGCCCACCACCTTGGAAGACGGTGTTACCTTGACAATATCGCCGAACATCCGGTTGGCGTCCGCGTATGCCTGCGCCACCCTGTGCCACTTGGTGTCGAGGCCGAGCGAACGGGCCTGTTCCTTGAGATTGGTGAACTGGCCACCCGGCATCTCGTGCAGATAGACTTCGGAAGCCGGCCCCTTGAGGTCGCTCTCGAAGGCGGCATACTGGGCCCGCACCGCTTCCCAATAGAAGGAGATGCGGCGAATCCATTCCGGATCAAGACCAGGATCGCGCTCGGACCCGGCGAGCGCCTCGACGATCGAGCCGAGGCAGGGCTGCGACGTGTTTCCGGACAAGGCATCCATGGCCGCATCGACCGCATCGACGCCTGCCTCCACTGCGGCAAGAACCGTCGCCGCCGATATGCCGGACGTGTCATGCGTATGGAAATGGATCGGCAGGGAAGTCGCCTCGCGCAGCGCCTTGAAGAGCACACGTGCCGCAGCGGGTTTCAGGAGACCAGCCATGTCCTTGAGCGCGATGATATGGGCACCGGCCTTCTCCAGTTCCTCAGCCAACGCGACATAATACTTGAGATCGTATTTCGGGCGTGCAGAGTTCAGGAGGTCCCCGGTATAGCAGATCGCCGCCTCGCACAGCTTGTTCTCTTCCTGGACCGCGTCCATGGAAACGCGCATGTTCTCGACCCAATTCAGGCAGTCGAAGACGCGGAAGAGATCGATTCCGCCCTTCGCGGCCTGCCGGACGAAATATTTCACGACATTGTCCGGATAGTTCTTGTAGCCGACGCCGTTGGCCCCACGCAGCAGCATCTGCAGCAACAGGTTCGGCGCTCCCTCACGTATGAGCGCCAGGCGCTCCCATGGATCTTCCGTCAGGAAGCGCATGGACACATCGAAGGTCGCACCACCCCAGCATTCCAGCGAAAAGAGGTTCGGCAGCGCGCGTGCATAGACACCGGCAATATGCGCGATGTCATAGGTCCGCATGCGGGTGGCAAGCAGCGACTGGTGTCCGTCGCGCATGGTTGTGTCCGTCACAAGGGCGCGCTTTTCATTGCGCATCCATTCGGCGAATTTCTTTGGACCGAGATTGTCGAGAAGCTGCTTGGTTCCGTCGGGAACAGGCCCGTTAATGTAAGGCACGATCGGCTTTGCGGCCTGCTCAGAAGGCATGGGCCGACCCTTGGTCTCGGGGTGGCCGTTGACGGTGACGTCGGCAAGATAGGTGAGCAGTTTGGTGGCGCGATCGGCCCGCCTCACCTGCTCAAAGAGCTCCGGCGTCGTGTCGATGAAGCGTGTCGTATAGGAATTGTCGCGGAACTTCGGATGGCCGATGATCGCTTCGAGGAAGGTCAGATTGGTCGCAACCCCGCGGATACGGAATTCGCGCAGCGCCCGATCCATACGGCTGATCGCCTCTCCGGGCGAAGCGCCCCATGCCGTCACCTTGACGAGCAGCGGATCATAGTAGCGGGTGATGATCGCGCCGGAATAGGCCGTCCCGCCATCGAGGCGAATGCCGAAGCCGGCTGCCGAGCGATAGGCGGTGATGCGGCCGTAATCCGGAATGAAGTTGTGCTCCGGATCCTCCGTGGTGATACGGCATTGCAGCGCATGGCCATTGAGACGGATGTTTTCTTGTGACGGGACACCCGATTCAGGCGTGCCGATCGCCGCCCCTTCGAGGATGTGGATCTGGGCCTTGACGATATCTATGCCGGTGACGACCTCAGTCACCGTATGTTCCACCTGGATGCGGGGATTCACTTCGATGAAGTAGAATTTGCCGGTATCGGCATCCATCAGATACTCGACCGTGCCGGCGCCGATATAATTCGTCGCCCTGGCAATCTTCAGTGAATAGTCCGCCAGCTCCCGGCGCTGGGCATCCGTGAGATAAGGCGCCGGAGCCCGCTCCACGACCTTCTGATTACGGCGCTGGATCGAACAGTCACGCTCGAAGAGATGCACGGCATTGCCATGCGTATCGCCGAGTATCTGGCTTTCGACATGGCGGGCATGTTCGACGAGTTTTTCGAGATAGACCTCGTCCTTGCCGAAGGCAGCCTTGGCCTCGCGCTTGGCCTCCGTTACTTCCTTGGCGAGATCCGCTTCGGAGCGGATGACGCGCATGCCGCGCCCGCCACCACCCCAGGACGCCTTCAGCATCACCGGATAGCCGATCTGCGTGGCCATCTTCGCCACTTCGGCCATGTCGTCGGGCAGCGGCTCGGTTGCTGGAACCACCGGCACGCCCACGGAAATCGCAAGATTGCGGGCGGCAACCTTGTTGCCGAGCTGCCGCATCGTCTCGGCGGTTGGCCCTATGAACGTGATGCCCGCAGCATTGCAGGCCTCGACGAATTCAGGGCTTTCGGACAGCAGGCCATAACCTGGGTGAATGGCATCGGCACCGGAAAGCTTCGCGACGCGGATAATCTCCGGAATCGATAGGTAGCTCTCGATTGGCCCCAGATCGCGGTCAAGATGTGGGCCGCGGCCGACCTGGTAACTTTCATCAGCCTTGAAGCGATGCAGCGAGAGCTTGTCCTCCTCCGCCCAGATCGCAACCGTTTTGATGCCCAACTCATTGGCGGCCCGGAAGACGCGGATGGCAATTTCAGAGCGGTTGGCAACGAGAATTTTCGAAATCGGCAAAACGGACCTCCCACGTGCCATCGAGAAAAATGCTGCACTGCAAAGAAAGTCATATCGCCTTAATCAGGCAAGCGCAATTTGAACGGATGCCGGATGTCAAATTTGTGTCAGATGGTTTCAAGGCGCTGGTGCGCTCAGATGACAAGGCCCAAACGAAAGGCGGAAGCGACCACATGCTGCCGATTCTTCGCCCTCAATTTCTCCTGCAGACCGTTGATGTACCAGTCTACCGTATGGCTTGAAATATCGAGCGACCTGGCAATCTCGTTAGAAGTCAGGCCATCTGCAAGCAGACTGATGACTTCCATTTCGCGGCGCGTGAGCTGCGTATCCACATTTGCAACGGTTTCCAGCTCTTCGGCCTGGCCGCGCAGCTCCATAAAGCGCCAGAACACCTTCTTCGCGGCCGCATCAAAAAGTGCCATTTCGGCCGGCGAAAGATCGACGGGCCGACCTCCGACCGTCATATAGCCAAGCAATCCAATGCGGCCATATACGGGAAAGATGTAGCCATCCTGCAGACCGTAACGGATCCCTTCCTGCATCATCCGCTGCATGCGCTGCTTATGGGGGTCGTTCCTGAGCGCGAAGATAGCGTCGCGCCAGCGGATGGACCTCTGCCCGATGCTGAGCATTCGGATCGCCGGATCCACGAGAACGTATTTGCGACCAGCATAGATTTCCGGCCAGCCCGCTGGCCAGCGGCTGGCCAGCGCCACACGCGCAGGGTCCTGATTGGGTCGAGGCTGGACGAGCACGCTGTAATATTCAAAGCCATAAGCCTTCAGCAGGGATTCGAGTTCAGCCGTTAATTCCGCCTCTGTCTTGACTTCCCCAACAAGTACCAAGAGTTGCACGATCAGTTGAATATTCAAAACCACCCCCTGATATGCCCATTCTTGGCGTCTTTTGGTTTACGTTAAATTTCTATAAATTCCCTCGTACATAATCGATTAGCATAGTTATCATTCATTGAAGGTACACCGCGAAATCTAGCCCTTGACGGTTTCGTGAGGGAAGCCGGCAACCCGACGGGGCCGCCGATGACGCGAAGCCTTGCTCTTTATGAAACATTTCTGGCAGAAGGACATTATCTCCGTCGCGGAATTGCCTTTTCCGATCTTTAAGTTTCAAGTGCCGGCCGCGATGGCGGCTTCATATCAAGAGGTTGCGCCATTTGACGCTGTTCCAGGTTTATGCACGAGCTCTCAAATATCTGGCGAAGAACCGGTGGCGGGTAACCGCGGTCGTCATCGCAAACATCGTGCTTGCCGTCATCACCATTGCCGAACCAATTCTCTTCGGCCGGATCATCGATGCCATTTCATCCGGCGGCCCGGTGGCGCCGGTGCTCACGCTTTGGGCGGGATTCGGCGTCTTCAACACTGTTGCCTACGTCTTGGTCGCCCGGGAGGCGGACAGGCTTGCTCATGGCCGCAGGGCGTCACTGCTGACAGAAGCCTTCGGGCGAATCATATCCATGCCGCTCTCCTGGCATCATCAGCGCGGTACGTCGAACGCACTACACACTCTTCTTCGGGCAGCAGAGAGCCTGTTCGGCCTCTGGCTCGAATTCATGCGCACCCATCTCGCGACGGCGGTAGCACTTATCCTCCTCGTCCCTACGGCGATATCGATGGATTGGCGGCTCAGCATCGTATTGCTGGTCCTGAGCGTGCTCTACTGGATCATCGGCGTGACGGTGATGAACCGCACGAAGGAAGGACAAGCTTCCGTCGAAAACCATTATCACACAGTCTTTTCGCATGTGAGCGATTCGATCAGCAATGTTTCGGTGCTGCATAGCTACAATCGCATCGAGGCTGAGACCAAGGCTCTCAGAGGCTACACCAAGGATCTGCTCGCCGCCCAATATCCGGTGCTCGATTGGTGGGCGCTTGCGAGCGCGCTGAACCGCACGGCTTCGACCGTATCCATGGGCGTTATCCTCGTCATAGGAACTCTCCTGGTACAGCGGGGCGAATTGCGGGTTGGCGATGTCGTGGCCTTTATCGGTTTTGCGAACCTCCTGATCGGTCGCCTCGATCTGCTGCGCCAGTTTGCCACCCAGATTTTCGAGGCGCGTGCCAAGCTCGAAGACTTCTTCGCCCTTGAAGATTCGGTCGAAGAACGCGCCGAGCCGGCCGATGCCCGCGAACTCGACGCGGTGCGGGGCGAAGTGGAATTCCGCAATGTCTCCTTCGGCTTTTCAAACACGAAGCAGGGGGTGCATGATATCTCCTTTATTGCCAAGGCCGGAGAAACAGTTGCGATTGTCGGCCCAACCGGCGCCGGCAAAACGACTCTCATCAATCTCCTGCAACGGGTCTACGATCCTCAGGAAGGCAATATCCTCATCGATGGCACGGATATCGGCACCGTGACGCGCAAATCGCTGCGTCAATCGATCGCTACCGTCTTTCAGGATGCCGGCCTCCTGAACCGTTCGATCAGTGAGAATATCCGTCTCGGCCGCGAGGGTGCGACCGAGGAGGAAATTGCCAAGGCGGCCGAGGCAGCAGCCGCAACCGACTTCATCGAAAGCCGGCTCAGCGGTTACGATACATCGGTCGGCGAGCGCGGCAACCGCCTCTCCGGTGGCGAGCGTCAGCGCATCGCGATTGCGCGTGCCATCCTCAAGAACGCACCGATTCTGGTCCTTGACGAGGCGACCAGCGCGCTCGATGTGGAAACCGAGGCCCGTGTAAAGGCAGCGATCGATCGACTGCGCAAGGACCGGACGACCTTTATCATTGCTCACAGGCTGTCGACCATCCGGGATGCCAACAAGGTGATCTTCCTCGACAATGGTCGCATCATCGAGATGGGCAGCTACGATGAGCTCAGCCAGAGTGGCGGGCGTTTCGCTTCGCTGCTCAAAGCCAGCGGCATCCTGACTGACGACGACACCAGAAATGAGGCCGGAGCAGTCGCGCAACCCGCCTGATCTGATCTTCCCGACTACCAAAGAAAACCCGCCGCCATTTATATGGCGGCGGGTTTTCTTTGGTTGATTCTTACCGGCAGGTATTAGCTATGAGCCGGCTCTGACAATTTCCTGGCAGCGGATGTGCCCAAGAGAAAACCCTCCGTTTCGTTCACCGCCTTGCCGTCGACAGTCACCTTGCCGTTTTCGACCTCAATCTTGTGAACCACGTCGTCGATCGTAAGTTCGGCGGTAAAGCCGTTCCAGCCGGTCGGCAGGACCGGGTCGACAAAGAGCCTATCTCCTTGGCGCCGAAGGCCAAGAATACCCTCAACCGCCGCGCGATAGAGCCAGCCGGCCGAGCCTGTGTACCAGCTCCAGCCGCCTCGCCCGGTGTACGGCCCATGACCATAGACATCGGCCGATATCACATAAGGCTCCACGCGGTAGGTCTCTGCTGCGGAGCGGTCGAGCGCGTGGTTGATCGGATTGAGGATCTGGAAGCACTTCCAGGCATCGTCGCCACGCTTCTGCGCCGCCAGAGCAAGCACAACCCAGATTGCCGCATGGGTATACTGACCGCCATTCTCCCGGACGCCCGGCGGATATGCGCGGATATAGCCTGGATCCTTGCGGGTATCCTGAAACGGCGGCGTGAAGAGGCGGATGATGCCCGCTTCCTCGTCGACCAACTTGTCGAGCACCGCATTCATGGCTTGGCGGGCACGATCCGGATCGCCCTCGCCGGAAAGGACACTCCAGGACTGGGCGAGTGAATCGATACGGCATTCATCGCTGGAGCCGGAACCGAGCGGAGACCCATCGTCGAAATAGCCGCGACGATAATAGCTACCGTCCCAGCCGGCCTTCTCCAGAGCTTGCCTCAAGCCTTCAAGATGGGCCGTCCATCGCTCGACACGCTGACGGTCGTTCCGCTCCTGCGCGTAGGGCAGGAAGTTCCGCAGAGCACTTGCAAGGAACCAGCCAAGCCAGATACTCACGCCACGGCCGCCGACCCCAACTCTGTTCATGCCGTCATTCCAGTCACCGCCGAGGATCAGTGGCAGGCCATTATCGCCAGTGCGGACGATCGCAAGGTCAAGCCCTTTCGCCGCATGTTCGTAGAGGCTCGCCGTCTCGGACGAAATCTCCGGTTTGAAGAAAGCATCATGCTTGTGCTTTTCCAGAAGCGGACCTTCCAGGAAGGCGAGCTCTTCATCCAGCAGCGACTTGTCGCCCGTTGCCGCGACATACTGATGCGCCGCATAAGCCAGCCAGACCACGTCGTCGGAAATCATCGTGCGGACACCGGCGCCGGAATTTGGCAGCCACCAGTGCTGCACATCGCCTTCCTTGAACTGCCGCGAGGCCGCATTGACGATCTGGCGGCGGGCAAGCGAGGGCTCATGCACCAGGAAGGCCAGCGTATCCTGCAATTGATCACGGAAACCGAAGGCTCCAGATGCCTGATAGAAGGCCGTGCGAGCCAGGATGCGGCAACCGAATGCCTGATAGGGCAGCCAGTGATTGACCATGTTGTCGAGCGACTTATCCGGCGTCGATATCTTGAGACGCCCGGTGAACCCCTTCCAGAAGTCGCGATTTGTCTTGAGAGCCGCATCGAACTCTTCGTTGCGCAGTTCAGCGACAAGCGCCTGTGCATCCTCTTTCGTATCCGCGTCCCCGAGGAAGAAGGTGAGCTTCTTTTCCTCGCCCGGCGCGAGCTCTATATCGCAGCAAAGCGCCGCGCACGGATCGCCGTCTAGATCAAGCGAGCCGTTGAGCGCTGAAGCGGACGTAACCGCCGCCGGCAACTGCACCGAACCGAACCTGCCGATGAATTCACGGCGGCTGGCCGTGAAGCCGGACGGCATCTCCTTCATCGCCATGAAAGCGAAACGGCGATAATCGATACTGTAGGGATTGGTCGCAAAGAGCGCTCCTGTTTCCTCGTCGCGGCTCGACAGGATGAACGGAATCGATCGCGCCGGATTACTGCCGAGCAGCCATTCCGCATAACCGTAAACTCGCAGCTTACGGGTCTCGGAGCCAATATTGCGCAGGAAGAACGACGATAGCTTGGCCGGACGTGTGCGATCGACCGTCTGCATCAGTTCCAGCCTCAGGCCATCATCCTCGGAGGTGAAGACCGAATAGCCGAGACCGTGCCGAGCCTCAAACTTGACTTCCGGCTTGCGCGACAGAGCGGCAAATGGCGTGAGGATGGCACCGCTGTCCCGATCGGCAACGTAGAACGCTTCGCCGGGCCGATTGATGACCATGTCGTTCGACCACGGCGTCAACTGGTAGTCGCGGGAATTCTGCGCCCAGGTGAAGCCTGCTCCTTCCGCCGAGATATGGAAACCGAACTTCTCGTTGGAGATAACGTTGATCCACGGCTGAGGCGTAGCCTGACCACCGTGCAGGCGGACGACATATTCGCTGCCATCCTTCGAGAAGCCGCCGTAGCCGTTCCAGAAGTCCAGATCGGCGGCTGTCTCGATCTCTGTCGGAGCCTGGAAGATCTCGCCCTTCGACAGCGGGCGACGATCGATCTCGACCTCTTGATCCTTCGGCGGCGCAAAGATAGAGGCAGCGCGATTGAGCTGGTCGCTGATTTTGCCGTTGCGTGCATGAAGGACTACGCGCGAAGCGGCGATCAGACTCTCCGATCCCTCCTCCTCCATGATGTCGCGTCGAAGCGAAAAGACGTGCTGACGCTGGCCTTCCTGCTGACCGAGCCGGCGGGCGGTTTCGGAGAGATATTCGATCGCATGCTGCATTTCCTGCGCGTAGGACGCGGCACGCTCATTGAAGATCACGAGGTCCGAGACCACACCGCGTGACCGCAGGTATTCCTGCGCGCTCATCGCTTCCTTGGCGACCGCCATGTCGTTGTCGTCATTGATGCGTAGCGTGAAGATCGGGAAATCACCCGAGACGGAGGACGGCCAGAGCGACGACTGCGGTTGCATGCCGGCCTGGATCGTTGACTGATCAGCGCGAAGCTGCATGTCCGGATAGATGAGATAGCGCGCCAGATGCTGGAAGGCCGCAGCATCCTGGGACGATACGCCGAGATGGCGCATCTGTACCTGCGTGCGTGTCCAGGCCTGGGTGAGCTCGGTCTGAAACGCATCCGGATGACGGTAACGTTCGATTGCTTGGTCGAGTTCGTCACGCTTCGGCGCGGCGATCGTCCAGAATATGACGCTCACCTTCTTGCCGGCTGGTACGCGAACGACCCGGCGCAACGAGAGGATGGGGTCGAGCGTGAAACCGTCGGTGCCAGAGAGTGTCGCACCGTCATCGAATGCGGCAGCCTCCGAAAGCGTACGACCGCGGCCCAGGAACTTCCGGCGATCCGTTTCGAATTCGGTCGGACGCGCCGAGCCCGCATTGTCGGCCGCCAGATGCGCGATGATCATATCCGGATCATTCGGGTTGCGCTTGTTGCGCCAGGCGCGGATCACGTCGCCACGCTTGCCGATCTCGGTGCGGACGAACATGCGCGAGAAGACCGGATGAGCATTGTCGTCATCTTCTGCCGCCAGCACGGGCTCGAGGTAGGAAGTTACCTCGATGAAGCGGTCCTCGGTCCCCATGTTGAGCAGCGTCAAGCGGCGCCCCTCCGCATCGTGTTCCGTTGCGACGATACATTCGACGATGCTCGTCAGGTCGCCGATCGTCTTGTGGAACTCGGCGCGTTCATCGCTGAAGATGACTTTCGTCTGCTCGCCTTCCGCACGTCGCGGCTCGGTGGTCGCGGACCACCAGTCACCGGTCGTGGTATCGCGCAGGAACAGGAACTGCCCCCAGCGGTCTTCCGTCGGGTCGGGTTTCCAGCGGGCGACCGACATGCCGTTCCAGCGGGAATAACCGGAGCCGGTGGCCGTGAGCATGACCGAGTAATGGCCGTTCGACAGAAGCACCAGTTCACGCTCCTTGGAGGCCGGATTGTTGATGGTGCGGATTTCCGGGCGCAGCAGTTCGCCCTGGCCCTTTCCGGGGGTCTCCTCATGCTTGGCGCTCATGACCGGTATGTCACGCGGCGCCTTTTCCTGCAGAAGCAGTTCGGCCGCTTCGATCACCGGATCGGAATGGAAGAGCTCGCGCAACAGACCGTTCATGACGACGTTGGCAATCGCTGCGATCGACATGCCGTGATGATGGGCATAGTAGTTGTAGACCACTGCGCAACGCTGGCCTTCCGGCACCCGGGTCGGGGTGAAATCGACCGCATCGTGGAAGCCGAACATGCCAAGTGCGCCGAGCGAGCGCAGCTCTTCCAGATTTTCCGCGGCCGCGATGGGATCATATTGGCTAGCAAGGATCGACGCGTAAGGCGCGATCACCGCATTCTGCCCAAGACCGCGCTTGAGACCAAGGGTCGGGACCCCGAAATTCGTGTACTGGTAGTTGAACTGATGGTCGCGGGCATTAAAAGCCGCTTCGGAAATACCCCAGGGCGTTCCGAGACGCTTGCCGTGATTCATCTGCTCCTTGACCACCAGATTGTTCGTCTGGTTCAGAATGCCGCCCTGACGCTCCTGCATGACGAGCGGCGGCATCAGATATTCGAACATCGAGCCGGACCACGAAACGAGCGCACCCTGTGCGCCGATCGGCACGACCTGGCGGCCGAGGCGATACCAGTGTTCGGTCGGGATGTCGCCCTTGGCGATCGCAAAAAGGCTGGTGAGGCGGCATTCAGATGCCAGCAAGTCGTAGCAGGCTTCGTCCAGCTCGTTGGTTTCGACACGATAACCGATCGACAGCAGCCGGCGTTCCTTACGGAACAGGAAGCTGAAGTCCATCGAGAAGGCAAGATTGCGGGTGCGGTCCCGCAAGGCGATCAACCGCTCGCGCAACGATTCGATATTGGCATTGTCGAAGACACTATCGGCGATATGCACCTCGCAGATATTGACGAGCGATGCAGCCCAGCGGGTGACCTCCTCGCTTTGCGTCGAACGCACTTCATGGTCGAGATTGGTCGCAAGCTTCTGGATATCGCGCGCGAGCACTGCCAGATTGATGATGCGAATCGAAGCAAATTCGTGTTCACGCTTAACGGCGGCAAGCGCATTGCCGAAGCCGGCAATGCGCTCCTCGAGGCGACGACGCAACGGACGAACGGTTTTGCGGTCGTCCGGCAGTGCCTTCAGCGTTTCGGCGAGAATGCCCGCGACATCCCCGATACCGTCGAGATTGCCCTGAAGGTGCGCAGACGGCGCCTCAGACCAGATACGGCAAGCCGACGAGATTGCAATCAGATGACCGGCGAGGTTGCCGCTGTCGACCGACGAGACGTAGCGGGGGCCGAGCGGTTTCAGCGTGTCGGTGTGATACCAGTTGAAGAGATGGCCGCGGAACTTGTCCATTCTCTCTATGCTGGAAATAGTCTGCTCGATGCGCTCGATCGTGTCGGTAAAGCTGATCCAGCCGAAATTCCGCGCCGAAATCGTCGACAGCAGATAGACGCCGATATTGGTAGGCGACGTGCGCTTGGCGATGATCGGATCCGGTTTCTCCTGGAAATTGTCCGGCGGCAGATAGTTCTGCTCGAGCGTGACGAACGCTTCGAAGTAGCGCCAGGTGCGGCGGGCGATCTTGCGCAGCTCAACCGACACCGGTTCCGGCACAAAGAGACGATCTTCCGTTTCCGCCGATTGGCTCACATACCAGGCGACGAGCGGCGAGAAGATCCAGAGTACGGCAAACGGGATGCCGACGAGGAAAGCATTGTCGCCGGGAATTGCCGAGAGGATGATGCTGAGAACCGCAATCGCCGGAGCATGCCACATCGCTTTGTAGTAGTCCTGCGGGCTGCCTTGCGCACTCGACTGGATTGAAGCAGCGGTTCGCCATTCCAGCATCAGCTTGCGGCTGAAGAACAGGCGATAGAGAGAGCGGGTGATCGCATCCGTCATGATGCAGGCGGCATCCGCAATGAAGACGACGCGAAGCGCAACCTGCGCATTGGCGGAGCGGATATCTGACCAGACGGAGTAGAAATGCGCTCTGGGGACGATGTCTGTGGAATGCGGCAGAAGGCCGGTAACCAGTGACAAGGTCGGAGCGACGAACAGCGAGAAGATCAGCAGGATCTGCCAGATCAGCGCGCCAAGCGGATCCATGAAATACCAACCAAGTACGGAAGCGAAGAACCAGGCAATTGGCGTGAGCGAGCGGCGCAGGTTATCGATCATCTTCCAGCGGCCAAGCGCCGTGACGCCGCGCTTCGGATCAAGAATATACGGTAGAAGCTGCCAATCGCCACGGGCCCAGCGATGCTGGCGGGAGACTTCGACCTCGTAACGGATCGGGAAGTCCTCGACCAGTTCCACGTCAGTCACCAGCGCGCAACGTGCAAAGGAACCTTCGAGGAGGTCGTGCGAAAGCACCGAGTTCTCGTCGATCCGTCCCTTGAGCGAAGCCTCGAAAGCATCGACATGGTACAGGCCCTTGCCGGTGAAGCTACCCTCGCCGGTGAGGTCCTGATAGACATCGGAGACGGTGAAGACATAAGGATCGAGACCGCGTCCGACCGAAAAGACACGCTGGAAGACCGAGGCTTCCTTGCCGGTCGTTAGCGAAGGCGTCACGCGTGGCTGCATGAGACCATAGCCGTGGATCACGCGGTTCGACTTCGGATCGAGCACTGGTCGATTGATTGGATGATGCATCTTGCCGACGAGTTTCGTCACCGCGTCGCGCATCAGGCGCGTGTCGGCATCGAGCGTCATGACATACTGGATGCCTTCCGGCACGATGTTGGCGCCCGGAAGATAGGTGGTATCGCGATCGCCGCGGAGCAGAAGGTTCAGTTCGTGCAGCTTGCCGCGCTTGCGCTCCCACCCCATCCAGGCGCCCTCGTTTGGGTTGAAAAGGCGGCGGCGGTGCAAGAGGTAGAAGCGTGTTTTACCGTCACGGGCATATTTGGCGGCAAGCGCAGCGACCTCGCGCTTGGCATAATCGAGAATTTCCAGGTCAGCGTCTGTTTCCTCAAACTTGCCGTCGCGCCAGTCGCTCAAGAGCGCGAAATAGATCTCGCCGTGCGGATTGGCGAGATAGTGGACTTCAAGGTTGCGAACGAGTTCGTCGACCGTATCGCGGTCCGAAATCAGGCAGGGCACCACGACAAGCGTCTTCGCCTCCTCCGGAATGCCTTCCTTGAATTCGTAACCAACGAGCCGCGCCGGCCTTACCACGTAAGTGACGAGTGTATTGAAAAGGCCCGTCACACCTTCGGAAGCCGGCAATGCAAACATCAGCAAGAAGAAGAAAACGACCGGCAGCGGCATGTCCGCCTGCACGAGGAACCAGCCGGCGATCGCCATTGCCAATACCGTCAGGAAAATGACAGGCCCGGCGATGGCGAACCAGTTGAGGCGACGGACGAGACGCACGATCTGCTGGACCAAGAGCGGTTTGTAACCGACCGCCGCTTCCAGTTCCTTCAGCCGGCGGCCCACGACGAAAGCGCCGATATTGGTTTCGCGCGGATCGGCATTTTCCTGGGCAGCCGCCTCTTCAGCCAAACGGATCGCCACTTCCGCCACTTCCGCTTCGCTTCTACGAGAGCGGCGGGCGACCTGTTCGATGCGGTTTCGATAAGCGTTGCGCGATCCGAAATCGAGAGCTTGATAGTCTGTACGCTCGCGGAAGATCCTGTCGATCTGCGAGACTTCCTCGAACCATACGCTCCATTCCGTATCGTCGATCTCGCGCAAGCTCTTGATGATGTTACCCATCGTCACGTTGCCGGACGAAAGGCGATTCTGCTCGGCGAGCATCACTTCTTCGGTATCGGTGCCGGCCTGCTCCAGCCGCTGCTCCAGCCAGGCGATCGCGAAGCCGGACGTCTGAGATGCGTTGCGCAAGCGATAGAGAAACTGAGTAGTGAAGGTGTTGTCGTTCGTCAGATCTTCAACGCCCTTGAGCAACCCGGCGCTCGCGGTCTCGTCGTTGAGACGGATAATCTCGTCGGCAACTTCATTCGCGCGACGGCGCATGTTGCGAGAGCGGTCGACGCGCGTAGCGATGCGGCGAAGGTTCTCGATCAGGACAAAACGTGTGAAAGAGGGCAACGCCCAGAGCTCGCCGATCTGAAGCGGCTCGTTGAGCTGGAAGCCTTCGACCATCGCCCCGAGCCCGTCATGGGACAAGCTGCTGTGCGTGTGGGCGACATACAGCCAGGCAAGCGCCAGAACACGCGGCATTTCCTCGCCGGCAACCGTCATCGTCGGAAGCTGGCGGTAGAATTTGCGCGGAAAATCGCGGCGGACTTCCTGAATCGCTTCCTCGACGATGTAGTAGTTGTCGAGCAGCCATTCCGCAGCCGGCGTAATTGTCGCGCCGGCATCCACATCGACAGCGGCCGCCCGATAGACCCGGAA
This sequence comes from Neorhizobium petrolearium, assembly GCF_029854435.1. Taxonomy (NCBI): domain Bacteria; kingdom Pseudomonadati; phylum Pseudomonadota; class Alphaproteobacteria; order Hyphomicrobiales; family Rhizobiaceae; genus Neorhizobium; species Neorhizobium petrolearium. Next base: position 4,537,876 of record NZ_CP123000.1, read on the forward strand.
GATCTCCTTCTCATTCTCCTTGAGACGTTGAAAGAAATCGAATCCCGCGAAGCCGGGCAGGCCGGACGTCCCCTCCCGCCCGAGTTTCTCGCCACATTCCCTCAAACCGTCGATGTTGAAGTAAGTCGAGCGGATGGAATCGTTGTGGTCTATCTGCTTGGCTTCGGTTTCGCGTGAGGAAACTGGCGACGTATTGTGAAGGGACATGGATACGGCTTCTGGGTGAAAACTCTTGGGGGTTTGTCGGCCTCGCCTTACTCGGCCTGCATCAGAAGCGCCAGTTATCATTTTGATTATGGTGACCATCTGACGCAAATCCGCGAAGAAGGGAAATAGAGGGCGGCCTCGATATTGCAAATGATTGACCGAAATCTATTGCCCGCTTTTCGCGGATTGACACATCTTCCGCCTCTAGCCGGGGCAGCCTGAATAGAGGCTGAACGGAAGTGGGCTATGGATAATGCGCGGAATTTCCACACAGATGCAATGTACGCATTTCTCCTCTTAGATACTCCTGCATGGCGTGAAATTTGATCGCCGGCAGGTTACCTCCGGCGGCTCACGCTGCTATTCATATGTCGAGCGGAAAGATATGGCCTCGGTTCGCCCGCAAACAATCCAATCGAAATTCCGGTACTTTGAGAAATGACGATCCAGTTTTCCAATTACATGGCCGAATTGATAGCGATCCGCCGCTACCTTCATCAATATCCCGAGCTCGGACTTTCGGAGTTCAACACGGCTGATTTCATCGCCAGGCAGCTCATCGAGTTCGGGTACGAAGTCACTCGCGGCCTTGGCCGGACCGGGCTCGTCGCGACACTCAGGAATGGCGTCAGCAGTCGCGCCCTCGCTATCCGTGCCGATATCGACGCATTGCCGATCGAGGAGGAGACTGGCGTCGACTATGCCAGCAGGAACAAGGGCTTGATGCATGCCTGCGGTCATGACGGCCACACCGCCATGCTACTGGGAGCCGCCAGGATCCTCGCGGAGCGGAAGAATTTCGACGGCACGATCCACCTGATCTTCCAACCAGCCGAGGAAAATTTCGGCGGGGCAAAGCTGATGATCGACGACGGCCTTTTCGAGCGCTTTCCCTGTGACGCGGTCTTCGGCCTGCATAACGATCCAAGCCTGGCTTTCGGGCAGATCGGCGTGAAGGACGGCGCCATGATGGCGGCGGTTGACGAATGCCACATCGTCGTCAACGGCCGCGGCGGCCATGGTGCCGAGCCGCAGGACACCGCCGATCCGATCGTCTGCGGTGCGAGCATCATCATGGCGCTGCAGACAATCGCCTCGCGAAACGTTCATCCGCTCGATCCGACGGTCGTTACCGTCGGAGCCTTTCATGCCGGCACGGCCAGCAACGTGATTCCAGAGCGGGCGGAGATGGTTCTGACGATCCGCTCCTTCGATCCGATCGTCCGCAATGAACTGGAAAATCGCATTCGCATGATCGCCGAAGGTCAGGCGGCAAGCTACGGCATGACTGTGACGATAGACTATAAACGCGGCTATGAGGCGACGATCAACCACCAGACGGAAACGGCGTTCGTCCGCAATCTTGCCAAGCGGGTGTTCGGCGAGGAAAAGGTCGTCGATTTGCCGCGTCCATCGATGGGCAGCGAGGATTTTGCCTATATGCTGGCAGAGCGACCAGGGACCTATTTTCTCCTCGGTACCAAGCGCAGTGACAACGACCCGCCGCTGCATCATCCGCGATTCGATTTCAACGATGACGCGTTACCGATCGGCACGAGCTTCTGGGTGGAACTTGCCGAAGCCTATCTGCCGATGAAATAGCCTGAAAAATGCAACACCTCCCGAGCCGGTAGAGCACGGGAGGTGTATGGCGTGATCCTGGAAAGGATCGGAAGCTTAAGGGAACAGGCCGAGCGTCACTGCGCCAACGAAGATGAAGGCTGCGATCACCAGAGCGGTATTGGTAACCCACTGCCATTTGCTTGTGAAGGCAGCGTTGCGAACTGGGAAGGACCGTGTCTGATGCTGAGCTCGCTGCATGGATATCTCCCGGGTTCTGGTTTGCCCTTTCAGAGCAGCCCTATGTTAACTTATCACGATTAACTCGATAGAGATAATGTTCCATCCGATCCGCTTGCCGTAGAAAATCCTTTTTTCTTAACGGCGGCGTTGACGAGTTAACAGTTTATTATACCCCGGCCACGCCGACCGGCAATTAGGTAGGAAACTTGTCGAGCGCCAGGCGGAAGACGTCGACGTCGATATTGCCGCCGGAGCACACAGCAATCACCGTGTCGCCCAGTGTCTCACCATGAAAAAGAGCAGCCGCCAACGCCACGGCACCACCCGGCTCGACCACGATCTTCAGGCGGCTGAAGGCAAGCGCCACCGCATGAAGCGCCTCGTCCTCGGTAACGACGAGACCTGGGCCGCAGAGCCGCGACATGATCGGAAATGTGATGTCGCCCGGCTGAGGCGTAATGATTGCATCGCAGAGTGAACCGGATTGCGCCGCATTCCGCTCGATCTTTCCGGATGCAAGAGAGCGCGTCACATCGTCGAAGTCCTGCGGTTCGCAAGGATGGACACGGAACTGCGGTGCCTTCGCTTCGAGTGCCAGCGCAACGCCGGAAATGAACCCGCCGCCACCTGTCGGCACGAGAACATCCGCCTTCCCGATCCCCTCTTCCTTGGCCTGCTCTGCAATTTCAAGACCGGTCGTTCCCTGACCGGCAATAACCAGCGGCTCATCGAAAGGCTTGATCAGCGTCAGACCGCGCTCCCGCGATAGCCTCTCGCCGATTGCATCGCGATCCTCGTTGGCTCGGTCGTAAAGCACAACCTCGGCGCCATAGGCGCGAGTGTTCTCGATCTTGATGCGGGGAGCGTCGGACGGCATGACAATGACGCTCGGAATACCGTGCATTCTGGCCGCTAGCGCGACACCCTGTGCATGGTTGCCGGAGGAAAAGGCAATCACCCCTTTGGCGCGCACCTCTGTCGGTAGAGCCGAAATCGCAGACCAGGCCCCCCGAAATTTGAAAGAGCCCGTATGCTGCAGGCATTCCGGCTTTACAAAGATGCGCCGACCGGCGATCTCGTCCAGGAATGGAGAAGAAAGCAGCGGTGTTCGGCGCACGTGACCAGCGAGGCGGACACGGGCGGCTTCGATCATGGCGATATCAGTCATGCGAAAATCCAGTCGAGGGGAGAGGGGATGGGCCGGCTGGCAACCCTAACGATGCCTTTGGCCGCCGTAAAGATTGAAGCAACAGCATCAGCCGGTCTCTACCGCCTCGGCAAATGGCAGCTTGCCGAGCTTCAGCACGGCCTTGATTGGCAGGTGGTCGGAGGCAAGCCGGGCAAGCGGCGTATCATGGGTCTTCACGGCGTCGATGAGCCCCGGGCGGTTCGCCATGATCCGGTCGAGCGCCAGAACCGGCAAGCGAGAGGGAAAGCTCGGTACGGCTGCAGGCAAGCCGAAGACGGAGGCAAGCGTGTTGAGCGAGGACCGGTCGCCCAGCCGCCATTCGTTGAGATCGCCCATCAATACGGTCGGCTGCTCTTCGCGCGAACTCAGGATATCGAGAATGACGCGCGCCTGCTGATGCCGCGAGCGGTTGAGCAGGCCGAGATGCGCCGCAATGATACGGAACATGCTGCCGTCCTTGAGTTCGAGTTCCGTGATAAGCGCACCACGCGGCTCAAGCCCGGGTAACTTCACCTGGTGCACATCGCGGACCAGGCCCTCGCGAAGGAAGACCGCGTTGCCATGCCAGCCATGAGCCTTGGTGACTCCATTGACAGGGACCGGAAAAAGCCCGGTCTCCCGCTCCATCCACGCAAGATCCAACAACCCCCGCCGTTCGCCGAACCGGGTATCGGCTTCCTGGAGGGCGAGCACATCGGCTCCGATCTCGCGGATCACATGGCTGGTTCGAGCAGGATCGAACTTGCCGTCGACGCCAACGCATTTATGGACATTGTAGGAGGCGATCAGCATGCCCTTGCTGCGATCATGGGGCTCATGGCCCCCCACGCCCCGAGTCTTGTGCGCTCGGATGGATGCCAGAATGCTTGCTGAGAGATTTGGGCGTTTTTCACGCATGATCTGAAAGGCTATTCGCATACACACAAACTATACGATAATCCGCTTGCTGATCCAGCTTTTCCCATCATCACTAGAGATAAGGCGAACCCAGCCAAAGCACCCGCTCGATGAGCCGCACGAGGAAGGGCCTGGACTGTAATCCATCAAGCGTCACTTCGGTCGCCGAAGAAATCGCCAGATCGATCCTTCGTTCCAGCGCTTCGGCAAAATGGCGATCGAGAACTTCAAGATCCACCTCGAAATTGAGCCGCAGCGACCGTGGATCGAGATTTGAGGAACCGATATAGGCCCAACATCCGTCGATTGCCATCAGCTTGGAATGGTCGAAAGGCCCCGAAGCACGCCATATACGGCAATAGGTCTTCAGCATCTGGTCAAACTGCGCCGTCATCGCACGGTCGACCAGAACGAGATTATTGGCGGTGGGCACGACGATATCGACTGCCACACCGCGCCGTGCTGCAGTAATCAGTGCGGTGATCAGTTCCCGGTCCGGCAGGAAATAGGGCGAGACGATCCGGATTGAGGAGCGCGCCACGGAAAAAGCACCCATCAGCATCTTGTGGTTCGTCTCGACGCTCCGGTCGGGACCGGAGGAAACCGCCCGAATGAAAACCGGATTCCCTGGCTCCGTTTCGGACGGATCGAGCGCCCAGGGTTCCCCTGTCAGCATTTCCTCAGTCGCAAATCGCCAATCAGCCGCGGCAATTGCAAAGAGATCGGCCAGGACCGGCCCCGTGATCTTGAAATGCGTATCGAGGGAACATTTCTCGCGGCTGAATTCGCGCGAAAAGCCCTCGCGGATATTCATGCCGCCGGTAAAAGCCACCCTGCCGTCGATGACCAGGATTTTCCGGTGGGTCCTGAGATTCGCATAGGGCAATCGCAGCCCCATAATGACGTTGCCGTTAAAGACATCGACCGTGACGCCGCCATCTCGGAGTATGCCGAGCACACTCGGCACCGAATACCGGGCGCCGACGGCGTCGATCAGAATGCGCACTTCGGCACCGCGTTTTACGGCCGCGATCAGCGCGTCGACAAATCGCTGACCGATCCGGTCGCGATCGAAGATATAGGTCTCGAGGATGATGCTGCGTTGCGCCTGGCCGATCGCCTCCAGCATCGCGCCATAAGCTTCGTCGCCAGTATCGAGCGCCAGGATCGTGTTGCCGGTCGTCAGGCGATGATGCGTCACACGATCGCCAAGTGTTTTCATTGCTCGGAACCTGTAACCGAATTGCCCGGTCACCAGATCATCGGTAGCGTCATAGGAAGCAAAATGAGCGCGGATATCTCCCTGGAGCAGCGCTCGACGATCGCTGATGACGGTACGGCGTATGCGATTGATACCGGCGATCAGATAGAGTAGCGCCCCGACAATCGGGGAAAGGACGATGATGCCGACCCAACCGACCGCAGAACGCACCTCCTCTTTCGTCATGGCGGCATGAATCGCCGCTGCCGTTCCCGCCAGGACCGAAATGGTGAAGAGGATATGCGGCCAATAGGTCTCAGCGAGCTCAAGCATGACGCGAAATATAGGCGCGCGCGCATTTTGCGCAATCGGAGCCGAACGGTGACCTTATTAAGTCCGGCTCCGAAAGACTGTCAGGCAGAAAGCTGCTTCTGGAAAGCGTTGAGCGAGTCTTCGAACAGGTCGAAGACCGCATCCACTTGGCTCTCACTAATTATCATTGGCGGGCAAAGCGCCAGTGAATCACCGATGGCGCGCGAGATGAGCCCTTTTTCCAGCATGACTGCAAGCAGCTTCGGGCCGAGTTCGCCGGCAGCGAACCCGTCGCGCGGCTTGAGTTCCAAGGCACCGATCAGACCGGTGCCACGGGCCTCGATCGCCAGAGGATGGCTTTCCATTGCCTTCAGCCGGCTCTGGAATTTCGGTGCCAACGCCCGCACGTTGCCGACAAGATCGCGCTCCTCGATGATCGCGATGTTCTCCAGAGCCACGGCCGCTGCAACCGGATGGCCGGCTGCCGTCACCCCATGGCCGAATGTGCCGATATTCGCCGATTCGTCGGCAAGTGGCTGGTAAACCTTCTCGTTGATCAGCAGCGCTGAGATCGGCTGGTAGGACGACGAAATCTGTTTGGAGACGGTGATGATGTCCGGTTCCAGCGAAAAAGTCTCGGTGGCGAACATCTTACCGGTGCGGCCGAAGCCGCAGATCACTTCGTCGGCGATGAAGAGGATGTCATATTTCTTCAGTACCTTCTGGATTGCTTCCCAATAGCCCGCGGGCGGCACGATGACGCCGCCGGCCCCCATGACCGGTTCGCCGATGAAGGCCGCAACCGTCTCCGGACCTTCCCGCAGAACCAGATCCTCAAGGTCCTTCGCGCAACGCTCGACGAAGGCCGATTCGGTTTCACCTTCCTGCTTGAAGACGCGGTAGTGCGGGCAGGTCGTATGGAAGATGCCCGGTAGCGGCAGGTCGAAGGAACGATGGTTGTTCGGCAGGCCGGTCAGGCTGGCACTGGCGATCGTCACACCATGATAGCCCTTGATACGGGAGATGATTTTCTTCTTCTCCGGCTTGCCCAAGGCATTCGAGCGATACCAGACCATCTTCATCGCCGTGTCATTGGCCTCGGAACCGGAATTGGTGAAATAGGCCTTGGACATCGGCACAGGTGCCATCTGTATCAGCTTCTCGGCCAGTTCGACGGAGGGACCGTGACTGCGAGCCGTGAAGGTGTGGTAGTATGGGAGCTTCGCCATCTGCCTGGCGGCCGCTTCGACGAGACGGTTCTCACCAAAGCCGACCGCAACGCTCCACAGCCCGGCCATGGCCTCGATATACTTCTTGCCATTGTTGTCATAGACATAGACGCCCTCGCCGCGATCGATCACCAGTGAACCGTCACGCTCCAGCGCCCGGGCATTGGTGTAGGAATGAAGCTGGTAAGCCTTGTCGCGGGCTTCGATGGAATTGGGCTGAATAGTCACGACGGACCTCCTGTGAAACATGCGGAACGCATAAAAATTTCATAGGCGGAAACGGCGAGATTGGACAGCCCAAATCGCCGCGCTCAAGCCGAACACCGTTCAAAATAATTGACGCGTCAATCAGCGCATTTGGTCATTTGACCGTCATCGCCGCGACGGGCGGCTCGGCGACGGGCGGAATGGGACTGGTGTATTCCTGGCCCTTGCGACGCTTCTTGAGATCCCCCCAAGCGGCTTCACGAAGCTGCTCGCTTTCGATTGCCGCAAGGCCGGTCGCAGCCATCGCCTTGGCGGCGGAAACCATGCCCTTGTGGGCAAGCGCGCTCTGCCCCTGCGCCACCACCTGCCAGGTATGAAGCTGGGTGCCGACGGCGAGCGTCGCACCATAGGCCTGCACGGTCGGCACGACCCAGCTCACATCGCCGACATCCGTCGACCCGCCCATTTGCCTCACCTCGTTGTGAGCTGGTAGGACGAAATCCGCCAGCGGGATGTCCCTTGGCTCGAGGCGTTCCTGATTCCAGCTCACGGCAATATCTTCCGGCGTCAGAGTCGCACGTATCTTCTCGGCGAACGCAACATCGGCTTCATCGAAAGGCGGCGGTCCCATGCTGTCCCAGATGTCCTGCATCGCATCCATCAGCGGCTTGTTGACGATGAGGTTGGAAACGCCTGCAAGGATCGTGCTTTCGACCTTGGTCTCGGTCATCAGCGCCGCCCCCTCGGCGATCTTCTTCACACGTTCGATCAACGCCAGAAGGCCAGGCAGTTCAGGCGCACGGACGACATAACGAACCTTGGCATGCGCCTGCACCACGTTCGGCGAAATGCCGCCGGTATCGAGGACCGCATAGTGGATGCGGCAATCGGAAGGCATGTGCTCCCGCATATAATTGACACCGACATTCATCAATTCAACGGCATCGAGCGCGCTGCGGCCAAGCTCCGGCACGGCCGAAGCATGCGCTGCCCTACCTGTGAAAGTGAAATCGATCCGGCAGTTGGCAAGCGAGGTCTCCCGCTGCACGCCGGCGAAATTGCTCGGATGCCAGCTGATGGCGATGTCGACATCCTCGAAGGCGCCGGCCCGCACCATGAACGCCTTTGCGGCGCCGCCTTCTTCCGCCGGGCAGCCGTAATAGCGCACGCGGCCGGGCGTGCCAGTCATTTCCAGCCAATCCTTGAGCGCGGTCGCCGCAAGCAGCGAAGCCGAGCCGAGGAGGTTATGGCCGCAGCCGTGACCATTGGCGCCGGGGATCAGCGGCTCTTGGTGAACCGCACCCGCCTTTTGACTGAGGCCGGCCAGGGCATCGTACTCGCCGAGGAACGCGATCACCGGCCCGCCCTCGCCCGCTTCGCCGATGAGAGCGGTCGGGATGCCGGCCACATTTTCCGTGATCCGAAAACCTTGCGCCTCCAGCATTTCGCGGTGCGCGGCGGCGGAAAGCTTCTCCATGTAGCAAGTTTCCGGCGTCTCCCAGACACGGTCCGCAAGATCGGTGAACACTTCCGTCTTGCGGTCTATGAAATCCCAAACGAGCGGGAGATTGGAATTGCCTGTCGTCATAAAAATCGTTGCCTCGATACGCCTATGCCTCTGGGAGGCCCGAACCGTACTCCATTTTGGCTCGATGACAATGCGGCGACGCAGCAAAATTGACGCTACGGAAAGATGAGGCATTGGAAAAGCGGATGTGATCGGCATGCGAATTTTAGCATCTCGACAACGAGATCATAATCGCTATGCTCTCGCGCCGCAGCCCGCCGAAAATCCAAGGAATGGATCTAAAATAATAAGAACATACGGGGATTTTGCCAAATTTGTGGAAATTTTTCTAAAAAATGAAATGCAAGCGGAATTCGATACGGGCGATCCCGATCGATGCCAAAGGCGACCAAGGTGGAGATGCGCGGCGCAAGCTGGGGCAGGTCGTCAGGAGAAATTACTGTAATGGGCGACGGCAAGTTTCGCCGACCGGGAGGTGAATAACAAGAATATCAAGCTTGAAGCGCCCTGCGGCGCATCATCCTAACGACACAAATCAACCGGGTCGGGCAACCGGCCAGAGGTCACAGGGAGACCGTTATGAAATACAAGCTCACCCTTGCCGCAGCACTTCTGTCGGCAACGTTCTTTGCCAGTGCAGCCAGCGCCAAGACCTTCGTTTACTGCTCCGAAGGTTCTCCGGAAGGTTTCGATCCCGGCCTTTACACCGCCGGCACGACCTTCGACGCTTCCGCTCATCCCATCTACAACCGTCTGCTCGAGTTCAAGCCGGGCACGACGCAGCCGGAGCCGGGTCTCGCGGAAAGCTGGGAAATTTCGCAGGATGGCACTGTCTACACCTTCAAGCTGCGGCAGAACGTGAAGTTCCAGACGACCGACTTCTTCACGCCCTCCCGCACCCTGAATGCCGATGACGTCGTCTTCTCCATTGGTCGTCAGATTGATGCGAAGAATGCGTGGAATCAGTATATCCCCGGCGCAGCCTGGGAATATGCTGCCGGCATGGGTTTCCCGGAGCTCATCAAGTCCGTCGAGAAAGTTGACGACCTCACGGTGAAGTTCACGCTGAACAAGCCGGAAGCTCCGTTCCTCGCCAACCTTGCCATGCCCTTTGCTTCGATCATGTCGAAGGAATATGCCGACAGCCTCGACAAGACCGGCAAGAAGGAGCAGCTCAACCAGATGCCGGTCGGCACTGGTCCGTTCATCTTCGTCGGTTATCAACAGGATGCGGTCATCCGCTACAAAAAGAACGCCGACTATTGGGGTCCGGCGCCGAAGATCGACGATCTCGTTTTCGCGATCACGACTGATGCAGCCGTTCGGTACCAGAAGCTGCAGGCCGGCGAATGCCACCTGATGCCGTATCCGAACGCCGCCGACGTCCAGTCCATGAAGTCCAACCCCAACCTGACCGTGCTGGAACAGGAAGGCCTGAACGTAGCTTATTTCGCCTACAACACCACCCAGGCTCCCTTCGACAAGGTCGAAGTCCGCAAGGCGCTCAACAAGGCGATCAACAAGAAGGCCATCGTCGACGCCGTCTTCCAGGGCATGGCAACGCCCGCTAAAAACCCGATCCCGCCGACCATGTGGTCCTACAATGAATCCACTCAGGATGATGCGTATGACCTCGACGCAGCCAAGAAGATGCTGGCTGATGCCGGCGTCAAGGACCTCTCCATGAAGGTCTGGGCGATGCCGGTTTCGCGTCCTTACATGCTGAATGCTCGCCGCGCCGCCGAGATCATCCAGGACGATTTTGCCAAGATCGGCGTCAAGGTCGAGATCGTGTCCTACGAATGGGCTGAATACCTGGATCGCTCCAAGGCCAAGGATCGTGACGGTGCCGTTATCCTCGGCTGGACCGGCGACAACGGCGATCCGGACAACTTCCTCGACACTTTGCTGGGCTGCAATGCCGTCGGCGGCAACAACCGTGCTCAGTGGTGCAACAAGGAGTTCGACGATCTGGTGAAGAAGGCCAAGGTCACGTCTGATCAGTCCGAGCGCACCAAACTCTACGAACAGGCTCAGACCGTCTTCAAGAAGGAAGCTCCCTGGGCGACACTCGATCACTCCCTTTCCGTCGTCCCGATGCGCAAGGGTGTCACCGGCTTTACCCAGAGCCCGCTTGGCGACTTTACCTTCGAAGCCGTCGATATCGCCGAATAATTAGACACTCACGATATTTTTGCCGCGGGACGCGTTGCGTTTCCCGCGGCATTTTCTTATGAGACGCCGAAAAATGTGGCGATGACGCCTCAATTGCCGTTTCCATGGCTTGACAACCCCATGAATCGGCCAAGACCGAAAAACCATCGAAGGTTTAGAATGTTTGGCTTCCTGTTGCGGCGTCTTGCCGTGTTGATCCCGACCTTCATCGGGGTCTCGATTATCGCCTTTTCGTTTATCCGATTGCTGCCAGGCGATCCTGTCGCATTGCTCTCGGGCGAACGCGTCATGTCGCCGGAGCGCCACGCGTTGATCAGTCAGCAGCTCGGCCTCGACCGGCCAATGGTAATTCAATACCTGGATTATCTCGGAGGCGTTCTGACCGGGGACTTCGGCTCTTCCATCGTTTCGAAGAAACCGATTCTCGACCAGTTCCTCGCGCTCTTTCCCGCCACGGTCGAGCTTTCGCTCTGTGCGATCATCATCGCTGTCGCACTCGGTATCCCGGCAGGTGTGATCGCGGCGATCAAGCGTGGATCGTTTTTCGATCAGGCGCTGATGGGCGTGGCCCTCGTGGGCTATTCGATGCCGATCTTCTGGTGGGGTCTCCTGCTCATCATCTTCTTTTCTGGTATCCTGCAGTGGTTTCCGGTCTCCGGCCGGATCTCGCTGATGTTCTTCTTCCCGCCGGTCACCGGCTTCATGCTGATCGACTCGCTGCTCTCCGGCCAGAAAGGCGCCTTCGCCTCTGCGCTGAGCCATCTCGCACTTCCCTCGATCGTACTGGCGACCATTCCTCTCGCGGTCATCGCCCGCCAGACGCGTTCGGCCATGCTGGAAGTCCTGTCGGAAGATTACGTTCGCACCGCCCGCGCGAAAGGCCTATCGCCCTTCCGTGTCGTCGGCATTCATGCATTGCGCAACGCCATGATCCCGGTCATCACCACGATTGGCCTGCAGATTGGCGTCATGCTTGCTGGTGCCATTCTCACGGAAACGATCTTCTCGTGGCCGGGTATCGGCAAGTGGATGGTCGACAGTGTCTTCCGTCGGGACTATCCCGTTATCCAAGGCGGGTTGCTGCTGATCGCGGGCATCATCATGCTCGTCAACCTCATCGTTGATCTACTCTACGGCCTGATCAATCCCCGTATCCGGCATTAAGAAGGAGAAAATCCCATGGCCGATATCATGGTCGACAAGGCGCCTGAACCAGTGTCCAGCGCTGCGCTGCGCCGCCAGATGCTAAAGGAATTCTGGTTCTATTTCTCGGAAAATCGTGGCGCCGTCATTGGCCTCTTCGTTTTCCTTCTGCTCGTTGTTGTCGCTGTTCTTGCGCCTCTCATCGCGCCCCATTCGCCTTTCGAACAGTATCGCGACGCGGTTCTTGTGCCGCCGATCTGGACCGAAGGCGGACGCGCCAGCTACCTGCTCGGCACCGATCCGGTTGGCCGCGACATCCTCTCGCGCCTGATCTACGGCGCGCAATATTCGCTTTTCATCGGCGTCTTCGTGACGACGCTGTCGCTGACCGGCGGCATTCTGGTCGGCCTCATTGCCGGATATTACCGCGGCTGGGTGGATACCGTCATCATGCGCCTGATGGACATCATCCTCGCCTTCCCGTCGCTGCTGCTGGCACTCGTGCTCGTCGCGATCCTCGGCCCCAGCCTGACGAACGGCATGATTGCGATTGCGCTCACCCTCCAGCCGCATTTCGTGCGCCTGACCCGTGCAGCGGTCATGGCCGAGAAGACTCGCGATTACGTGACGGCGGCGCGCCTTGCCGGTGCCGGCCCGCTCAGGCTGATGTTCCGCACCATCCTGCCGAACTGCACGGCGCCGCTGATCGTCCAGGCGACGCTTTCCTTCTCGAACGCCATCCTCGATGCAGCCGCTCTCGGCTTCCTCGGAATGGGCGCTCAGCCGCCGGCCCCGGAATGGGGCACGATGCTCGCCGAGGCACGGGAATTCATTCTGCGCGCCTGGTGGGTCGTCACCTTCCCCGGCCTTGCAATCCTCGTTACCGTGCTTGCCATCAACCTGATGGGCGACGGTCTGCGCGATGCGCTCGACCCGAAACTGAAGAGGTCCTGAACATGGCGCTTCTGCAAATCGACAATCTCACCGTCGAGTTCGAAACCGCAACCGGCTGGTTCAAGGCCGTTGACGGCGTTTCCATGTCCGTCGAAAAGGGCGAAGTTCTCGCCATCGTCGGCGAATCCGGCTCGGGGAAATCCGTCGCCATGCTTGCCGTCATGGGGCTTCTCCCCTGGACCGCGAAGATTACAGCGGACCGGATGCTTTTCGAAGGTCGCGACATTCAGAAGATCAGCCCGGCTGAGCGCCGCAAGCTGATCGGCAAGGATATCGCGATGATCTTTCAGGAGCCGATCGCCAGCCTGAACCCGTGCTTCACGGTCGGCTTCCAGATCGAGGAAGTATTGCGCATCCATCTCGGCCTCGGCAAAAAGGAACGCCGCGCTCGTGCAATCGAACTGTTCAAGCAGGTGGGCCTGCCCAATCCGGAAGAGCGGCTGAACCACTTTCCGCACCAGATGTCCGGCGGCCAGTGCCAGCGCGTGATGATCGCGATCGCGATCGCCTGCAATCCCAAGCTCCTGATCGCCGACGAGCCGACCACCGCGCTCGACGTGACGATCCAGAAGCAGATCCTCGATCTCATCATGTCGCTGCAGGCCAAGAACGGCATGGGCCTGATCATGATCACCCATGACATGGGCGTCGTAGCCGAGACCGCCGACCGCGTCGTCGTGCAGTACAAGGGCCGCAAGATGGAGGAGGCCGACGTGCTTTCCCTCTTCGAGAGCCCGAAGAGCAACTATACGAAGGCGTTGCTGGCGGCCTTGCCGGAAAATGCCACCGGCGACCGCCTCACCACCGTTTCCGCCTTCTTTGACGGCAATCCGGAACCAGCTCCGGGAGTAAGCGCATGACTGAAAACACCATGCTCGAAGTGCGCAATATCAAGCGCGATTACGAATTGCCGGGTGGCCTCTTCAAGCCGAAGAAGATCATCCATGCGGTAAAAGGCGTTTCTTTCAAGCTCGAACGCGGCAAGACACTTGCGATCGTCGGCGAATCCGGCTGCGGCAAGTCGACACTCGCCCGAATGATCACTTTCATCGACGAGCCGACCTCCGGTGATCTGCTGATCGACGGCAAGAAGGTCGATACGCGTCCCGGCCACCTGACTCAGGAGATGCGCCAGAAGGTGCAGATCGTCTTTCAGAACCCCTATGGCTCGCTCAACCCGCGCCAGAAGATCGGCGATGTGCTCGGCGAACCGCTGGCGATCAATACCGGCATGTCGGCGGAGGAACGGCGGCATCGCGCCAACGAAATGCTGAAGAAGGTCGGTCTCGGTCCGGAGCACTACAACCGCTATCCGCACATGTTCTCGGGCGGCCAGCGCCAGCGCATCGCCATTGCCCGCGCGCTGATGATGAATCCGAAGCTGCTGGTGCTGGACGAGCCGGTTTCGGCGCTCGACCTTTCGGTACAAGCCCAGGTGCTGAATCTGCTTGCCGATCTTCAGGACGAGTTCAACCTCACCTACGTGTTCATCAGCCACGACCTTTCGGTGGTGCGCTATATCGCCGACGAGGTGATGGTGATGTATTTCGGCGAGGCGGTGGAGTATGGCACCCGCGACGAGGTCTTCTCCGACCCGAAGCACGAATATACACGCACGCTTTTCGCCGCGACGCCCCGCGCGGATATCGAATCCATCCGCGCCCGTATCGCCAGGAAGAACGCGGCAAAAGCCGTCGCCTGACTACTCCACAAACACTCTGACGCTGGCGGCCCGACCGGCAGCGTCGATCACCGTCAGCGTTGAATAGCCGGCGCCGTCGGGCGTCCATTCGTTGGTACGGCGGCGGGAAATGTCGCTAAGCGGCCTGCCGTTGGCGAGCCAGCGGAAAGGCGACCGCCCGCCTTGCAGCTTCAACACCAGTGGCGAGATTTCCCCGGTTTGGGCGCCTAGGTCGACCCGCGCACCTTCGGGCGGATAAACGATCTGTGGCGCCGGTTCCCGCGCGGATGCGGAAATGAGACCATTCGCCGTCATCGAGAAACGCCGCTGGCTGATTGGCAAGTCGGACTGCGCAAGCCGTATGGCGCCCGCAGGTGCTGGAGGCAAAGGCGTGATCGGCACGCCGGATTTCGAGAATGCTTCAAAGAGGATCGGTGCCGCCGTCTGATAACCGGCAATGCCTGGTACCGCACCATTGTCCGGTCGACCGACCCACACGCCCAGCACATATCGCCCATCGAATCCGACCGACCAGGCATCGCGATAGCCGTAGCTCGTACCGGTCTTGTAGGCGATGCCAAGCCTGCGGCTTCCTTGCGGCGGCAGGACGTCCGAGAGGATATCCGCGACATTCCAGACCGCCTGCGGCTCCAGCAGCGGCTCACCTTCGATCGCGCTAGGCTGATCCTTGATTCCGTTGCCGACCCTGACCGGAATGCCCCGATTGGCAAGCGCTGCATAGGCCTGCACCAGATCCTTCAGCGTAATGCCCACTCCACCCAAACCAATTGCTAACCCTGGCGCCTCGTTGGGCGGCAGAACCGGGCGCACCTCGGCACGACGGAAGCGGATCATCAACCGCGATGGCCCGACCGCATCGAGCAGTCGCACCGCCGGCACGTTGAGCGACAATTGCAATGCCTGCCGGACACTCACATCGCCCTGATAACTCATATCGAAGTTCTTTGGCCTGTAGCCGAAGAAATCCGCTGGCCTGTCTTCGATGATCGTCTCCTGGCTGACAAGGCCCTGTTCGAAGGCAAGGCCATAAATGAAAGGCTTCAGCGTCGAGCCTGGCGAGCGGTAGACGCGCGTCATATCGATCCAGCCGGAGCGGCTGGCATCGAAATAATCGGCCGATCCCACTTCGCCGACGATCGCGCCGGTCGTCACATCGGCCATCACCATCGCGAGCGAAATTTTTGGCGCGAGCTTTGTCGCCGCCTCGCGGGCGACCTGTTCCAGCCCCTGCTGAATGCTGCGCTTGAGCGTCGTCCTGTATTCCTGGGCCTTCGGCTGCCTGCGGATCGCCGCTTCGGCGAGATGCGCGGCATAGGCCGGCAACTGCAGGCGCCGCGTCGGGATCGCATCACCCGCGGCCCGTTCTGCCTCGCCATCTCCCAACAAATCCACGACGGCAGATCTCATCAGCACCCGCTCGCGCGCCACTTTGGCGGCGTTGAGATGCCGGTCCGGCCGCCGGCCTTCCGGCGATTGCGGCAGTGCTACCAGAAGCGCCGCCTCTGCCACCGACAGGCGGCGTGGCTCTTTGCCGAAATAGGCAAGGCTGGCTGCGCGCGCACCTTCCAGATTGCCGCCATAGGGCGCATGCGTGAGATAAAGCTCGAGGATTTGCTCCTTGCTCAGTCGCCTCTCGATCTGAAGGGCGCGGACAAGCTGCAGCAGCTTGGCGGAGACGGAACGGGTCTCGCGCGGCTCGATCAGCCGCGCCACCTGCATGGAAAGCGTGGAAGCGCCGGAGACGACCCGGCCGTTAGTGACGAGTTGCAGTGCTGCACGGCCGAGCGCCAGAGGATCGATGCCCGAATGGCTGCGGAAACGCTGGTCCTCATAGGCAATCAGCATCTTCAGGAAGCGCGGATCGACATCTTCAGTCGTCGTCTTCAGCCGCCAGCGCCCTTCCGGCGTCGCGAAGGCCCGCAACAGCTCGCCGTCAGCGTCCAGCACTTCTGCCGAGAAGACATGCGTCTTTTCAAGCGGCGGCGGAAAGGCCCTGTCGGCTGCGTCAAGGCCGACGATCAGCCCCGCCGCAGCGACAAGGCTGATGGCTAGACCGATCGAGAATTTCCATCTGCGCTTCATTGATTGAGCCGCCGCTTATTGCTTGACGACGACCTCCATCTTGCCCGTCGCGGTGCGCGCCGAGAATTGCGGACGATACATGTCCTCCACCTGCGCGGCCGGGTGATCGTAGACGCCCGGTGTTACGGCGCGGACGACATAGGCCAGCGTGATCTGCCGATTGTCGCCGGCGCTCCGGTCGAAGGCCGCAACGAAACGATCATTGCGGAATTCGGTATGAGCGGCCTGTACTTCCTCGATCCAATCAAAGTTGGTGAGGCTGGCACTGTTGACAATGCTCGGATTGTCGATTTCGAAACCTGCCGGCAACAGATCGCTGACGACGATACGCGATGGCCATTCATTGGTTTCGGTGATGCTCAGAACAACGACGTAACGCTCGTTCTGCTGCGCCTCGCTGACATTCACCTCCTCACCGGCCATATTGTAGTAGGTGCGGGTGATCTCGAAGCCGTCACCGCCGGCCGGCAGCGGCTGGGCCGGCGCAGCCACCGTTGTGATCGCCGCAGACAACGGATCGCCGCTATCGTTGCGGATCGTCACCGGATGATCGATGAGCGCATCTCCCGTCATCTGCGACATCAGTGTGCCCCGATGGTCCGCACCATTCACATTGAGCCGCAGGTTGTCATCACCCTTCTGCAAAGCACGAGCGGCGAGCAGCATCCAGGTCTGTTCCTGGGTACTTGTGTACTTCTTGGCACTCCACTCCCTGGCAACAATGTCCGCCAATGCCGGGACGATCGGCGGCACCGGCTTGCTTTCGGCGGCAAGCGCCAACACTGCAGCGCCGTCGCGCAACGACGAGCCGTAGTCGGAGCGCACCAGGCTCACCTTGTGAATCTGCGCCTGTTCCGACATCTGCAGGGAGTCCGCAAAGATGCTCTTCGACCGCTGGGCATCGCCATAAAGCGAGAGGGCAGCAGCGATATGCGCTTTGGCCAGCGGTGTCGGAAAGTCGTTCAATGCCGTGTCCGCGTAATAGCGAAGGTCGCTGATCGCTGCCTTGCGATTGCGGGCGAGCACATAGAGTGCATAAGCGATCTCGTTGCCCTGATCGCGGACGTTGTTGGTGTAGCCCAGCGAGTTCTGCAGGCTTTCGAGAGCCTGAACCAACGCCTGTTCCGGGACGTCATACCCCTGCTCCCGGGCGCGGGAAAGAAAGTCCGTCACATAGGAATCGAGCCAGAGGTCGCCGCCGCCGGGTCCCCACAGGCCGAAACTGCCCGCCGAGGACTGGTAGGAGAGCACGCGATCGATCGCATCCTTCACCCGCTTCTTGACCTCCGCATCGTCGGCCAGACCGTTCTGTACCGCCATCTCGCTGAGATAGAGAAGTGGCAACGCCCGGCTGGTCGTCTGCTCGGCACAGCCGTAAGGGTAGCGGCTGAGGCTCATCAGCAATGCCGGAATGTCGAAGGCGTTCGAGCGACTGACATTGATGCTAACCGAAGCGCCCTGAAGTACGCTATCGGCGAGCAGGTTGGAATCGACCGTGACACTGGCGCCGGGCCGGAGATCGACCAGCCGTCGCTCGGTCACCGGCATCGCAGCCGGCCGTACCGGAATATTGAGCACCTGTTCTAATGACAGGCCGGACGCATTCGACAGGCGGATGGACACAGTCCCGTCACCCGGCTCGATACCGACCAACGGCAGTGTGACACTGGTCTTGGCTCCTGCGGCGAGTTCCACCGGCTTGATCCCGCTCTGACCGACGGCGACCGCATCGCTCGTCGTGACACTGAGGTCGTAAATGCCGGCAGGTCCATCGGCATTGGCAAGATCGAGCCTCAAATTGCTGTCGTCGCCGGGCGCCAGGAATCGCGGCAGACTTGCGGTGATCACGACCGGATCGCGGATCACCACATCCTTCACGCTATGCCCAACGCCGGTCTTCGACCAGGCGACCACCATGACACGCGCCGTGCCATTGAACTGCGGGATGTCGAAGGAGACATTGGCCTTGCCTTCAGCGTCGAGCTTCGCCGGTCCCGAAAAGAAGGCGACCAGCTTTTCCTTCGGCGGACTGCCCTGCAACGCAACGCTGCCGACGTCGCCGCCGGTGCGCAACCGCCCGGTCGCACCCAGCGAGCCGTCGATCAGTCTGCCGTAGATGTCGCGGATTTCAAGGCCGAGACGACGCTGGCCGAAATACCAATCATCCGGCGCCGGCGGCTCATAACGTGTGAGATTGAGGATGCCGACATCCACCGCAGCAACCGTGACATAGGCATTCTCATTGGCACCTGCTCCTGCCACCTGCACGGAAATATCGAGCGGTTGGCGCGGCAACGTCTTTTCCGGCGCATCGATCGACACCTGCAGATCGCGGCTTTCGGGATCGACCTTCAGCCAGGTAACGCCGATGGCACGCATCGGCATACGGCTCTCCTGTGCCTCGCCGGGACGATAAAGTGTCGCGGTGACGTAAGACCCGGCACCCCAATCGGCCGTGACGGGAACCTCCACCTCGCCGCCACTCTGACCAACGCTGACATTTTGCACCGAGATCAGGTCCTCGGAACCAGAGGTGACCATCAGTTCACCGGCATAACGCGACGAAACCTTGAGCCTGGCGGTTTCGCCGACCTTGTAGCTTGGCTTGTCGAGCGCGATTTCCAGCGCATCGGGGGTTTCGGTCGAGGTAGCGGTCACGAACCAACCGGCATCGAACTCCACACTGGAAACCGGACCACCGACTTCGGTGGCCTCGATTTCCAGACGATAACGGCCCCAGTTGACCGGAACCGAAATCCTGCCACCGTCAGCCGTTACGTTCACGGTTCCATTGGCGATCTGACTGGTGCGGGTTACCGGCTCGAAACGCCAGGAGGAGCCATCGCGATACCACTGATAATCGCGCTCGACCTTGATCAGTTTCCAGGGCAAGCCCTGTATCGGCTGCTTCCGGCCATCCGCATCAACGACGATCACGGTGAAGTTGCCGACCGAGTTTTCGGCAAGGTCACCTGTAAATTCCGGCTTGATGCCGATCCGCGCGCCATCCGGTTTGACCGGCAGAGCGAGCGAGCGCTCGACGGCGCGGCCGCCGGCCTCCTGCATACGCACCACGATGTCCGCATTGACAAGTTGCGTCGTCGAGGGCACGTCGCTGACGGCAGCATCGAAAGTCGCCTTGCCATCTTCGTCGGTAGGTTCCAGCGCATCAAGCGGAATGCGCACGGCTTCCGTTTCTTCCTCATCAGCGAGGCCGAATAGGAAACCAGGAAAGGCGGCATTCTCACGCGTTGGTTTCAGTGTGATTTCGCCTTCGAGATCGAGGCCGGCGGCTGGTGCACCATAGAGAAAGCGACCATCGACATTGACCGATACCGGCTGGCCGATTTCGATTTCCTTTGCCTCGCTCGTCATGTCGAACTCGACGCGGTCCGGCACGAAATCGTCGACCAGGAAAGTCTTCTCGCCGATCGCCGAGCCTTTCGGATCGGTGAAAATCTGCATGGTCCAGGTGCCACGCATGGCGGTCTCGAGCAGCGGTAGGTCGAGCGCATAGCCACCGAGCGAGCCATTGTTGACCATGCGCCTATCCTCGACGCCGTCCGGACGCAGAAACACGAAGGTGAGCGGCAGATTTTCGATCGCCGTCGCATCGATGTTGCGGGCAAGCGCGCTCGCATGAACTGTCTCGCCGGGTCGATAGATGCCGCGTTCGGTCCAGGGCAGGATGTCGATTGCGCCGGGCGCCGGCCGGCCCGTCACCCCACGGTCTGAAAGGTCAAAACCGGCACGCGTCATGTCTAGGAAGACGTAATCCTGGCCGCTATTCTGAGCGGTCAGAACCGCCGGCACCATTCCCGCGGTGCCACGCATCAGACCCGCAGTGAAGACGGCGCGGCCATCCACATCAGTCCTGGCGGTGCCGAGAATTTCATTGTTTTTCGCAAGGAGCTGCAGATCGACGCCGGCAATGGGTTTCGCAGTGCCGAGCGAGCGGGCGAAGACATGCAGGCCGTCTGTACCGGCATAGGTCGTAAGACCGATATCGGACACCACGAACCACTGCGTCGCCTTGTTATCCCATTCCTGGGTCACGGCATTCGAGGCAGCGGCGGTCAGCACATAGACGCCCGGCTTGCGGGTTGGCAGCACTTCGTCGACCGGAAGGCTCGTCACCACGTCCTTGTTGAGTTCCTGGCCGGTGTCGATCGTGCCTTGCCAAACGAGTTCGCCGTTCTGCTCTTCGATCTGGTTGGCATTGTAGCCGTCCATTTGGGTCAGGAACTGCGAATTGGCGAGCAACGATGCGATGTTCCGGTCACCAATGCGGTAAAGTTTCAGATCCGCCTTTTCCGTGTTGACCGAAATGATCGGAATGCCGCGGCGGGCGGTCGAAGGCAACACAAAGCTGTCGCCGGTGAAACGCACCATCGGCGAGCGGTCCTTGACGTAAATGTCGATATCGACCTGTGCGACGAGCGGCTCGTCCACGGAGGAAGGCAGGCCACGACGAAGCGACAGCTTGTAGCGCTGACCGTGTGTCAGGCCTTCGACGCAGATCTGGTTGTCCTTGGCTTCCATCGCTTTCGGCGCCTGGCCGTCAAGCACCACAAACGGTGCGTAGTCCACGCCGGTCTTCACCAGAGGCTCCGAGAACTGTACGCAGGCACGTGGATTTGCACTGTCGGCATCAACCGTATTGCCGGTCACGCGAAAACCCTGGCGATCACGCAAATCGTTGTAAGCGGCCTCGACGGTGCGGGCATTCACCAGGGCAAGGCTTGCCTTATAGGCGTTGAGCGCTGATCGGTAGTTCTGCTGTTTGGCCAGCGCTGCGGCGAGAACCGCCAGCGCATCGGCGCGGCTTTGCGTCGTGCGGGAGAGCTCATAACCGTTGATCGCGGCAAGCGACCCTTCGCTATCGGCGCTGCTGTTGTCCTTTGCCGTGCCTGCAGCGCGGGCAAGCTCAATCCAGAGCGCACCATCATCCGGTGTGAGGGAAAGGGCGCCCTTGAAGTTATAGATTGCGGTATCGACGTTACCGCGGAGAAGTTCGCTCTGGGCGATGGTCTTCAGGTTCTCGACCCCGTAACCCTGCTGGTTGTCGCCGAGCGTCAATCCGTCCTTCTGTTCACGCGCCTGTTGCAGCAGGTCTTGCGAAAGGAAGGTGAGCTTCGGTGGCGCACCGAGATCCGGCTCTGCCGCTATCTCCACGATCTTGCCGGCAACGGCACCCTGGAAAGAGTTGAGCTGGCCGTAATCCGACTTCAGGAAGCACCATTTAGCTTTGGTATTGTAGGTGAAGGCCTTGCAGCCATTGTCGCCGATACAAGCCGCCTCGCATTGGGCCTGGCTGACATTCTTGACGGTTCTCAGATCAAAGCCGAGATAATCGCCGTCCTGCGTCGTCTCGACGCGGCGCTCAGCCGCAGCCAGGGGCGAGGCCAGAGCAAGCGAGGAGAAAAGAAGAGCGGAAAAGCCGAAAAATGCGCGCCTAGACATGATACGTCCCCCCGTGGCTGCCATCGGATGAGCCAGTTTTCTAATTTATGCAAGGACTTGTCAACGAACCTCGGCACCTGATGCTGCCGAATTTCGTGAAGATGCTGTCACAAAAGAGGATCTGTGCCGGAACGGATCAGGCCATCAGGCCCGCCGCCGTGAAGCCTCCATCGACCGCTAGAATTTGTCCGGTTATATAGGAAGACTGCCGATCATCGATGAGAAAAGCGACAGCCGAAGCAATCTCTTCCGGCCGCCCGTAGCGCCGCATTGGAACGGTGCGATGCCATTCCTCGCGGGTAGTGGCCGTATGGTTTTCCTTGACCATCGGTGTCTCGATTGGCCCCGGCGCGATGGCGTTGACGCGGATCAGGTCATCGGCGAGTTCAACGGCCATGATTTTCGTGAGCGTGATCAGTGCACCTTTGGAGGCGCCATAAGCCGAACGACCGAGATTGCCCTTGATGCCGGAAACCGATGCGATATGGACGATCGAACCGCCGCCGTTTTCATGCAGGACCGGTGCCAGCGCCTGCGAGAGGGCAAAGGCTCCGACAACGTTCACCTCGTAGATTCGCCTCAGCATGTCCGTGGTCGTGTCGGCAAAACGAACATTGGCTGCGATTCCCGCGCTGTTGACGAGCGCGGCAAGCGGAGCGGCGAGCGAATGGCATTGATCCGCAAGCCGCGCCACAGCCGCCTCGTCGGTCACGTCGAGTGCGACGGGCGTGAGCATTGCAGTGCGGTTCCCCATCTTCTCATCGAGACGCGCCAATGCGTCAGCGTCGCGATCGGCGGCAACCACATGCCAGCCGGCATCGACCAGAAGCTCCGTCGTCGAAAGGCCGATCCCCGATCCCGCACCCGTGACGACGACGCTCCGCATGTTCAGCTTCCTCGTTTTTCGATGATGACCAGTTCGAATGTGACGCCGACGGGATTGTCGCCGCGCGCAAGCCGGCCGTGATAGATCGTGCCGTCCGTATCGACGACCGCCGCATCGATAGAGGCCCGAAGCCCATCCGCCGTATTTTCAAGCGAGCCGTTTTCGATAGCGATCTCGGTGGCAATGCAAGCGACCCGGTGTCCATCCTCGAAGACCGGTTCATTGATGCTGCCGATACCGTAAATATGGGCGCTCTCGATGCCGTGTTCCCGGCAAACCTCCTCGATCGCCATACCCACGTCCTCGTTGGGCCGCACCCGAAGCAGGATACCGTTCCCCGCGCCGCTTTCCCCCTTGGCTGAAAAGAGCGTGAAATTCGTCTCCGGGTCGGAAACGGAATCGAAGGTCGCGGTCGCACTTCCATAACCTCTGACGGGGATCGGCCGGCTCACCACACTATCGAACGGCAGAACATGCCCCATGCGCAACATGCCCTCACCCGTGTCCCAGATGCCGTGACAATGCAGGAAAGGCGAGCCTTCACGTTCACCGAAGATCGCCGTCGCAGCCTCGAATTTGCCACCCGCTTCCGGCGCGAAGGTCGCGCTGTACCAGGCGGCATGCTCTTTATCGGGAGAGAAAGCCGGCAGCACATAGCGGAACGGATCGCAGGCACCGCCTTCGATGTTGACGAAACCGCCTTTGCAGCCGACTTCGGCAAAAACGCGCGCCACACCAGCCATAAAGGTCTCGCCGGGCCGTAACATGCCTTCGATAGGCTGCAGCACAGTCCGCACTGCCTCTCGCCGCACCGGCGCGATCGGTCCCGGATGCTTAAGCTGCCGCAGCGCCGGCCTCTCATTAGCCGGCTTCAGATCTAACTCACCCCGCGCCTGCAATTCCTCGCGGATCATCTTCTTGGTGATCTTGCCATAAGCGGATTTCGGCAACGCGTCCCAGAAGATGAAGCGTTTCGGCATCTTGTAACGGGACATCTTGCCGTCGATGAAAGCGAACATCTCCTCTTCGCTGACCGAAACGCCCGGCTTGGCAACACAAATCGCATAACCGACCTCGCCCCAGAGCGGGTCCGGTACGCCGAGGACTGCCACTTCGCTGATCGCGGGATGCGTAAGAAGCTTCTCCTCGATCTCTCGCGGATAGACATTCGAACCGCCGGAAATATACATGTCGGACGCGCGCCCGGTGATGTAGAGAAAGCCCTGGTCGTCCATATGGCCGAGGTCGCCGGTGCGGAACCAGCCGTTGCGGAACGCCTTTTCATTGGCTTCCGGATTGTCATAGTAGCCGGCAAAGACCGCCGGGCCGATGACACAGATTTCGCCTGTCTCGAAGGGAGCGACCTCCTCGCCCGTGTCGTTCTGGATCGAGACCTGCATGCCGGTGCGTTCGATGCCGCATGTACCGATCTTCACGCCCGCGCCGTCTTCCGCCGAATGCAGCGCCGGAGGCAACACCGTGATCGCGCCGGTCACCTCGCCGAGCCCGAAATATTGCACGATGACCGGGCCGAGGCTTCTCAAAGCCCATTTCTGGTCCTCGCGATACATGGGCGCGCCGGCATAGATGACGTAGCGCAGCGAGGAATGGTCGTATTTCTCAGCCGCCGGATGCTCGACCAGGAGCTTCAGGATTGTCGGCACGGTGAACATCGTCGAGACGCGCCACGTCTCGATCAGCGCCCAGGCAGCGTCGATATCGAATTTCTCCGTCGGCAATAGGATGGTCTTCACCCCATGCGCCAACTGCGTGAGTTGGTGCACGCCCGCACCATGGGAAAGCGGCGCGACGACCAGCGCCGCATCGGCGGAGGTCACACCCGGCATCAGATCGCAGAGATGATTGTTGATAACGAACGCCATCTGGCCGTGAGTCAGCACCGCAGCCTTCGGTCTTCCAGTCGTGCCGGAGGTGAAGAAGAACCAGCAGGGATCATCCCGCTCGACGCGCGCCTCGACTGACTTTTTCCCATAAAACTCCTCTACGATCGCATCGTAGGAGGGGCCGAGATCGGTCTCGCCGATGCTGAGGACAAAGCCGATCTCAGCATTCGTTTCGCGTGTCACCCGGGCATGATCGGGAAAGGACGCGTTGCAGATCATTCCGGTCGCGCCGCTTGCCTTGGCGAGGTACGCCACTTCCTCCGGTGTCTGTCGGAAATTGGTCGGCACCCAGACTGCTCCGATCCGGAAGCAGGCGAACATGGATTCGAACATCTGGTTGCAGTTCTGCGACTGGACCAGAATGCGGTCGCCCTTGACGACCCCGAAACGCTCCTGCAGCGCCGTTGCCATTGCATCGATACGCGACTCGAACTCCGCCCAGGTCCAGGTCTTGTCCGCCCAGACGAGTGCGACGCCTCCCGGTTCGCGGCGCATGGCCTGTGTCACGAAGCGGGCAAGGTTCATCACCCGCGTCGAGCGTGGACTAAGCCCACCTCTCGGATCGGCCTGACCGTCGGCGGCAACCGAGGCGATCGCCTTCATTTCGTCCGCTCCAGGATGGAAACATAGTTGGCGACCGCCGCGCCGCCCATGTTGAAAACGCCGGCGAGCGCCGCACCCGGTATCTGCATCTCGCCCGCCTCGCCGCAAAGCTGCATCGCCGCCATGACGTGCATGGAAACACCCGTCGCTCCAATCGGATGCCCCTTCGATTTGAGCCCACCGGACGGATTGACGGGCAGGCGGCCGTCCTTGCGGGTGATGCCTTCGCGAATGACGCGGTAACCCTCTCCGGGTTTGGCAAGCCCCATCGCCTCGTACTCAATGAGCTCGGCAATGGTAAAGCAGTCATGTGTCTCGACAAAACTGAGATCATCGAGAGAGAGGCCTGCTTCGGCGAGCGATTTTTGCCAGGCCATGCGAGCGCCCTCGAAGGCGATCGGATCGCGCCGCGACATGGCGAGGATGTCGTTCACATGGTTGCGTGCCTTGAAGGCCACCGCACGCTTCATGCCGGCGGCAACCTCCGGTGCTGCGATCACCAATGCTGCTGCTCCGTCGGACACAAGCGAGCAGTCGGTCCGGCGGAGTGGAGCCGCGACATAGGGGTTTTTGTCGGAAACCGTGTTGCAGAAATCGAAGCCAAAGTCCTTCTGCATATGAGCATAGGGATTCTTCATGCCATTGGCATGGTTCTTCGCCGCGATCATCGCAAGTTCTTCCGAGCGGTCGCCATATCGCTGGAAATAGTGGCTCGCGATGCGGCCAAAGAGCCCTGCGAAACCGCCTTCGACATCTGCCTCCTCCTCGCGGTAGGATGCTGAAAGCAGGATATCGCCTGTCTCTTTTGTCGGTAGCGCCGTCATCTTTTCAGCACCGACGACGAGCGCGATCCTGCCGCGCCCGGAAGCGATGAAATCAAGCGCCGAATAAAGCGCGGCCGAGCCCGTCGCGCAGGCGTTTTCCATGCGTACGGCTGGAACGTGATCGAGGCCGTCGGCTGCCATCGCCACCAGCGCTCCCTGGAAATCCTGCTTCGAAAAGCCGTTGTTGAAAACGCCGACAAAAATCCCGTCGATATCGCTTGCCGTGATGCCGGCATGCTCCAAAGCCGGATTGATCACCTCGGCCATCAGTTCCCGGGTCGAGCCGGCCTCTGACTTGCCGAATTTCGAATGCGCCCAACCGACAATCTGTGCTCCTGACATGACCTTCTCCTTCGTTTCAAACACGTTCGGGCGTTCGGGGCCGCGCCGGCTGCCGTATGGTTTGCGTCACGGGCTTCTGGGAACTGAAGAGCGTCCGCAGCTTGCTCTGCACCCGTTCCACCTCCTGCCGCAGCAACCCGGCAAGTTCCTTCTGGCGCTCCTCACCCATGCGGCTGTCGATCGCCGCAATCGACAACGCGCCGGCAAGCCGCCCGTCCGGCAGCAGGATCGCCATGCCGATACCCCAGGAATTGGCGATCACCCGACCCGGGTTCAATGCATAGCCAGCTTCCCGCGTGCGGGCGACGTCTTCGCGTATGGTCTCCGGCGAGTATCCCGGATACTGGACCGCGATAACGCTTTCGATCCTGCCGACGATCGCCTCCACTTCCGAATCCGGTAGAGCCGCCAGCATGGCGAGCGAGCCGGCACCGATCCCAAGCGGGTTCTGGTCGCCGGTCAGCAACGCGTGGGTACGTACCGGATGCGTGCCCTCTTCGCGATGCAGGCAGACGGCATAGTCGTCCCGGCGCATCGAGACAAAGCTCGTATCCGCAGACAGTCCGGAAAGCCGTTTCAGGCTTTCGCCTGCCATTTCCAGCAGACCATGCCGGCGTGAGGCCAGCATGCCGAGCACATAGAGTTCCCCGCCGAGATAATAACGGCGGCTGAGCTCATCCTGCTCAAGGAGGCGAGACCGCATCAGCGCCATGAGAAGGCGCCGGGCGGTTGGTTTGTTTAGACCGCTGTCGGCAACGACATCGCTCAAAGCAACTCCTTTCTCCGCCCCGCGACCGACGATGGAGAGAAGCTGCAATGCCCGCTCCACCGCCTGTGCGCCCGATCCGGAAGCGGCACCTTGCCGAAGACCCGTCAGGTTTTCGATCACCTGTTCCATTTGCCGCTTTCACTCATGTTTACGGGGGTGCCGTTCAGCTCAGCGACTTGCCGATAGCCTTTTCGAGGATCGCCCAGGCTTCATCGCCGTATTTAGCCTTCCAGTCCTTGTAGAAGTTGGCGCTGCGCAGTTTTTCCTGGAAGAGAGCGCCGTCCGGCTTGTTGAACTTCATGCCCTTGCCTTCCAATTCCGCCTGGACTGTGGCGTTGAGGCCCATGACATCCTTGCGCTGCAACTCGGCGGCGGCGTTGAAATGTTTGGCAACAATATCTTGCAGGTCTTCAGGCAAGGATTGCCATGCGCGACGATTCAGCAGGATCCAGAAACCGTCCCACATATGGTTCGTCATCGAGACGTATTTCTGCACTTCGTAGAGCTTTGCCGTCGTCAGAATCGCGAGCGGGTTTTCCTGGCCGTCGACGATGCCGGTCTGCAGTGCGGTATAGGTTTCGGCGAAGTTGATGGACGCGGGCGCCGAGCCGAAGGCCGTGAACATCGAAGTCCAGAGAGGGCTCACCGGCACGCGAATCTTGAAGCCTTCGAGATCCTTCGGCGTTTCGATCGGCCCTTTGGATGAGGTGATCTGGCGGAAGCCGTTGTCCCAGATTCTTTCGAGCGTCAGCAGGCCCTTCTTTTCGATCTCGCCACGTACATACTTGCCGAGCTCTCCGTCCATGGCCGGCCAGACCTGATCGTAGCTGGGGAAAGCGAAGCCGACGCCGTTGAGCGATGCATTCGGAACGAGTGTAGAGAGGATGATCGGCGAAAGGCTGAACATTTCGACGCCGCCGGACCGAACCTGGTTCAACATGTCCGTATCCGCACCGAGCTGGCTCGACGGGAAGATATTGATCGCCATACGGCCGCCGCTCTCCTCCTGGATCTTCGCGACCGCCTCCTTGGCGCGGATATTCATCGGATGGGTCAGCGCCTGGTTGTTGGCGAATTTATAAGTGAATTCGGCTGCATTGGCCGGACGCGTGCGGATCGAAAATGTCGTGGCGAGGCCGGTCGTGGCGGCGCCTAGAAGAAGCGTTCTGCGGTTGACGTTCATGAAATCCTCCTCCGATTTCAGTTCCCGGGTTTATGATCTCACGGCCTTCAGAGGAAAACCGTCGAGAAGGTGGGCACGGCTGCGATCACCAGGAGGCCGATCATCAGTGCGCCGATATAGGGCCAGATGGCCTTCATGGCCTCATCCGGCGAAACATTGCCGATCTTGCAGGCGATATAGAAACCAATGCCGATCGGCGGGGTCATAAGGCCGATATTCATCGCCGTCACGACCACCATGGAATAATGGATATCGTTGATCCCGAGCGAGCGGGCGACCGGGAACATGATGGGCGCCATCAGCACAATCGCCGGAAGTCCTTCCAGCACACAGCCGAGCACCATGAAGATCAGGATGGAAACACCCATGAATGTCATCCAGCCGCCCGGAAGTCCCTGAACGGCTTCCACCAGCTGCGCGGCAAAACCCGTCTGGGTCAGAGCCCAGGCCATGGCGGAAGCAGCGCCCAGGATCATCAGGATCGCACCGGAAAGTGCCGCCGTTTCCACCAGCATTCCGTAGAGCCGCTTCCGGCTGATACCGCCGTAAAGCACCATGCCGATGATCATCGCATAGAGCACCGCTATCGTCGAAACTTCGGTCGCGGTCGCAATACCCTCGCCGACGGCGGTGCGGATCAGGAAGGGCAGGACAAGTGCCGGCGCAGCAACCATCAGCGTCTTCTTGATGACGGTAAGCGGCGCCCGGCGCACGCCTTCCATGGCTTCATGTCTGGATTTCCAACGTGCCAGCACCGCAAGCACCAGCAACAGCACCATGGCGATCGCGAAACCGGAGGTGAAGAGCCCGGCAATCGAGACGCCGGCTGCAGACCCCAGCACGATCAGCACGATCGAAGGCGGCACGGTTTCCGCCATTGCAGCGCCCGTCGCCAGAAGCGCTATCATTTCCGGCGGCTTGTGGCCACGGCGTTTCATTTCCGGAAAGAGTGCCGGTGCGACGGTCGCCATGTCGGATACCTTCGAGCCGGAAATACCGGAAACCAGAAAGAGCGAACCGAGCAGCACATAGGACATGCCGGCTCGCACATGGCCGAGCAATGAGGCCAGGAATTCGACGATCGCTTTGCCCATGCCCGTCGCATCGAGAATGCAGCCGAGCAGCACGAAGATCGGCACCGACAACAGGATGATGCTCGACATACCCTCGTCCATACGACCGATCATCACGAAAACCGGCACGGAGGTGGTGAATGCGAGGAAGGCCAACGTCCCGAGCCCAAAGCAGAAGGCGATCGGTACGCCGAGCACCAGGAACAGCGCCACCAACCCGACAAGGAAGATCGGGATGTTCCAGTTGCCGATCTCTCTGAGACCAGGACCGATCAGCCAGAGCAGACCGGTCACGGCGGCAATGACCACGAGGGAGATGGCGATCTGCCTGATGCTGGAGCCTTTGAACGCATTGGCGAGCGCCAGAACCAGCATAAGCGCCACGCCAACCGGCAGCGCGGCGGCGCGATAGCTCATCGGGATGTTGAGCGCTGCCGAGGTGATGAAGGATTCCTCGATAGCATATTCATAGGCCGGTCGCAGCATGGCACCCAGAAAAACAGCCACCAGCAGCATGGTGAAAGTCCCTGCCAAAGCCTGCACCTTCTCCGGCAGCATGCCGACAAAAAGCGTCAGCCTCAGATGTTCGCTGCGATCGACGGCCATCGCCGCACCCAGCATCGCAAGCCAGAGGAAGGAGATCGACGCAACCTCATCGATCCAGATAATGGGAAAGGAGAAAATGTAACGGGAAATAACGCCGGCCAGAAGCAGCGCGATGATCACGACGAGCAAAACCGCAGCAATCGCCTCGACGGGCCGCATCCAGGCGGAACCGGTCTGCTGAGGCGCCACGCCTTCGAGGCCCGCGAGCAACGACGCCTCGTCCATGGGCTCGATCATGTTATGGGCTGCTGTCACGCGTCATCCTCCTCTGCTGCGCGCGGATCGCGCAGGCTGAAGGACTTAGCTCCGGAATGATCGCAGTCTCTACCGCAAAAGACGAATGCATCCTCCCCGATGATTCGCCCCTTTTCCTCCCGACGGCAGGCTCCTCCAGCCATCCGCCCTGATCCATACTATGGATCACAATCCTCTTCGGATTGTGGGAGTGTGCGTAACCCATCGAGTTTAGGCAAGTCCAAAAACGCCCGGACAATGAAAAAATTGCCGAATCGATCCACACTGTGGAATGGCCAATGGCTCTCAGGAATTTACACTCCCGGAAACCGTGATATGCAACCCGCCATCAACCGGCAGCTCGATGCCGGTAATATATTTCGCTTCATCGGAAGCCAGGAAAACCGATGCCCAAGCGATGTCCCAGCCGTCTCCCTGCCGCTTCATCGGTGAAAGCGCATCCCGTTTCGCTTTCATTTCCTCAGCCGAACCATAGTAGCCGCTGATCTGCTTCTGGATATGCGGCGTATCCATAACCCCCGGCAGGACGGCATTGGCTCGGATGCCCTTGGCGGCATATTCGACCGCGACCGCGCGGGTGAAATGATTGAGCGCAGCTTTCGATGCATAATATGAAACGTATGGATAACCGGTCCACCGGATGGAAGCGAGCGACGAAATATTGATGATCGCGCCGTTTCCCTGGCGCTCCATGATCGGCAGAACTGCCTTGCAGGTGAGAAATGCGCTGGTGAGATTGACGTCCATCACCCGCCGCCAGCTCTCTTCGGTGGCCTCCGCAGCACCGCCCGGCGCATTGATGCCGACATTGTTGTGCAGCACGTCGATACGCCCGAAGCGTTCCATGGTCTTCTCGACGACAGCCGCGATGTCGGCGGATTTGGTGACATCGGCGGCCAGTGCCAGACCCGTTCCACCTTCGGATTCGATGACATCGAGCGTATTCTTCGCAGCATCGAGATTGACGTCGACGCAGACGACGCTGCCGCCCTCGCGGGCATAGGCGACGGCCGCAGCCTTGCCGTTCCCGAAACCTGGACCGGCCGAGCCGGCGCCGAACACGAGAACGACCTTATTCTTCATGCGATCCATAAATGCTCCTCCAGACCGCCCTCCCGGCGGTCTGCGGCAACTTACGATGAGCTCGCCATCCGGTCCATGTTCAATGACGAACAGATCATGTGCAGAAATGCAATCAGGCGGCAGCCGCAGCCGGCATCTTCAGTCCGAGGATACGCACGGCGTTGTCGTGAAAAATTTTTTGCTTCACCGCCGGCGTCATTTCTATCTCCTCGAGCAGCTTCAGGCAGACGGCCGGATCCCAGCAGGGATAATCGGTGCCGTACATGACGTTATCCGCGCCGAAATATTCGATCGCAAACTTCATGCCCGCCGAGTGCGGCGAGACGGTATCGGTGAACATGCGGTGCAGATAATGGCTGACAGGCTTGGGCAGGCCGGCGGTCCCGGAATTCTTGTCCATGCGGCCTGACTGATAGGGCAACGCACCGCCCGTGTGCGACATGACGATCTTGAGGCCCGGATGCCGTTCCATCATGCCGGAGAGGATGAGACGCGAGGCCGCAGCGCTCACCTCCATGACGCGGCCGAGGCTCAGATGCAGCGCATCGTTATACCCCTGCAGGAGATCGGCGAAGACCGCATCGGTCGGATGCAGGAACATCGGCAGGCCGAGTTCCTCGACCCTGCTGTAGAACGGCTCCAGCCGCTCGTCATCGATCATGCCTTCCTTGCCGACGCTTCCCGGCAGGTTGACGCCCATCAGTCCGAGCCGGTTGACGGCATCGTCCAGCACGTCGATCGCTACTCTGGTATCGACCAGTGGCACGGCAGCGGATGCCCAGACACGACCCGGATAGCGCCGTTGCGCCCAGGCCATTTCCTCGTTCCAGGCGAGCGCAGCATCACGCCCCTCCTCAACCGGCAGCTCGGAAAAATAGACCGATAGCGGGCCGATCGAGCAAACGACGGAAATGTCGTGGCCGAGGCTGTCCATATAGGCGAGCTCTTCATCGAGGTCGAACCACTCTTTCCAGCTCGCCACCGTCCCGCGCCGGCCGTTGGCACCGTGGTAGGTATAACCACCACGCGCATTCACGACGGCCTTCGGATAGCCTTCGCGCTTAAGAAGCGGCTCGAAAATCGACCGCGGCCACCAGTGGAAATGGGAATCGATGATCTTCATGGGCTTATCCTCGGATGTTCAGCGGGCGGTATCGATACGCCAGGAGTCGGTCTTGGATTCCAGGAACGACAGGATCTGGGTCAGGATGACGCCGAGCAGGATGACGATGACGATCGACACCATCATCTTGGTCGTCTGCATGAGCTGGCCGTAATAGGTGATCGCGTAGCCGAGCCCGGCATTGGCACCGAAGAGCTCGGCCACCACAACGCCCGTCAGCGCGCGGCCGACGCCGAGGCGAAGGCCGGCCATCATCACCGGCACGGAACCCGGCAACGCGACCTGCAGGAAGATGTCCAATGGTTTCGCCCCGAAGGAACGGGCGGCCTTGGCAAGATCACGGTCGGTATTCTTGATACCTGACAGGGTATTGGCATAGATCGGCGTCAGCGCGAAGAGAAGGGCGATCGCAATGATCGTCGGCGTGCCGTAGCCAAGCCAAGCCACGAAGAGCGGATAGAAGGCGACGGTGGGAGCTGAATATTTGAACCAGATGAAAGGTTCGAGTGCTGCCTCTACATCCGGGAACCAGCCGGCCAGCATGCCGAGCACGATGCCTGCCACAGTCGCAAGCCCCATCGACCACGCGAAGCAATAGAGCGTTGCGCCGACATTAGCGGCGACCTGACCGTCCTCGAACTGAACGATGAACTCCGCCCAAACCTGGCTCGGCGTCGAGATGAAGAACGGATTGATGAACCCTCCGTCAACAGCGATCTGCCACAGGACAACGATGCCGATCATGGACAGAGTTCCGAGGAACAACGCCTGGCGGCGATAAAAGAGCTCGATCATTTCGACCTCCAGTCGCGAATCTTGTTTTCCACCGAACGGACCATGATGGTCAGCGTGTAGCCGAAGGCGCTGACGATCAGCGCATAGACCAGCAAGCGGTCGATGCGCATAGCCTGGCCGTAGAGATTGAGCTGATAGCCGATGCCGGCCTGCGACACGAAAAGCTCGCCGACGACAACGCCAAGTACGGCGCGACCGACTGCCAGCCGGATGCCCGTCAGCAGCGCCGGCAACGAACCAGGCACCAGAACGCGGGTGAAAATGTCGAACCTGGACGCCCCGAACGAACGCGCCATACGAAGGAGCCGCGAATCGGCTTCGCTCATGCCCGCCATGGTGTTCAGCACGATCGGAAAGACTGCGCCCAGGAAAACCACGGCGATCTTCGGCGCCATGTCGATGCCGAGCCAGATGACAAGGATCGGCAGCAGCACCAGCGTCGGCGCGATATAAAGTGCCATCAGCGGCGGATCGATCAGATAACGGGCGGTCTTCGACGTGCCGAGAAGCACGCCGAGCGGGATGGAGACGACGATCGCCAAGGCGAAACCGGCAACGAACTCAGTCAGGCTGATGCGGGCATGATAAAGAAAACTATCGTTCCGGAAGATATCGAGAGCCGCGAGGAAAACTTCCGTTGGCCTGCTGGTGAAGCGACCGTTCACCCACCCCATCGGGGGCGCGATCTGCCACAGGATGAGGAACAGGAGAACCGCAACGAGGCCAACCACCGTCGAGCGTGACGGCCGCAAGACGGAAAGGGAAATCTGCCGGGTTTCCGCCGGTGCGGCGGTCATCTCTGCCGATCTCATGCGACCTCCTGCACCAGCTGCATGCTGGACATGTCCTCCGCAAGATGGGCACGCAGCCGCCTGCGGAGATTGTTGAAGTCCTCGCTGTCGAGCACGGCCTCATCGCGCGGACGTGGCAGATCCACCTTGATGACTTCCTTGATATGTCCGGGGTTGCGGCCCATCACCACGATCTTGTCGGCAAGGAAGATCGCCTCGTCGATATCGTGGGTGACGAACAGCGCCGTCTTCTTGTCCCGCTCCCAGATGCGCAGGAGTTCGGTGCCCATGATCTCGCGGGTCTGGGCGTCGAGCGCCCCAAACGGCTCGTCCATAAGAAGAACTTCGGGATCGACGGCAAGCGCGCGGGCAATGTTGACGCGTTGGCGCATGCCGCCCGAAAGCTGGTGCGGATGATAGTCGGAGAAACGACCGAGACCCACGAGGCGGATCATCTGCATGGCCCGTTCGTTCAGGTCTCCGCCATTCCAGCGCTGCATCTCGAGCCCGAACTTGACATTGCCGCGGACCGAACGCCAGGGCAGAAGTGACGCTTCCTGAAACACAACGGCACGATCGGGACCAGGCCCGGTAACCTCCTTGCCATCGATCCGGATCGAACCGCGCGACAGATTCACAAGCCCGGCCGCCGCCATCAGGAGCGTGCTCTTGCCGCAACCACTGGAGCCGACGATGGTGACAAATTCGCCCTTCTCGATCGACAGCGCTACATCATCGACCGCGGAAAACACCTCGTTGCTTTTTGGTTTCCGGTAATCGATCCCGAGATCGCGGATTTCAATCTGCGCCACTTCCTGCCTCCTCCCGGAGCAGGCTTTCGCCTGCTCTTGCCATACTATCATACAAAAGATTTACGGCTTCCATTCGTTGTAGGTGTCGTGGAATGTCCCGACCCAGTATTTCTCGACCGGCATGGGCTCCTTGTAGGTGCCGTTCATGATGCCGATGTCCCAGAAGGTTTTCATGCCGACCTCGCTCGGCATACGGCCGTCTTCGAAGATCTCATCGATGAAATCGTCATAGCCGCGGTTCAGATACTTCTCTTCAAGGCCGAGCTTGGAAGCCAGAAGCTTGACCGACTCGTCCTTATTCGCTTTGGCCCAGCGGACCGCCTTGGCAAAGCCGCGCAGCACGGCCTTGATGGCGTTCGGATCGTTCTTGATGAAGTCCTCGCGCGCGTAGAAGACGTGGAAAGGGAAGTCCGGCGCGATCGACTTCTGCTGCAGAACCAGGTTGAAACCACGATCCGCCGCCATGAACTTTTCCGGCGTCGCAAAGATATTGACTTCGAGCTGACCGG
Source organism: Neorhizobium petrolearium (assembly GCF_029854435.1). NCBI lineage: Bacteria > Pseudomonadati > Pseudomonadota > Alphaproteobacteria > Hyphomicrobiales > Rhizobiaceae > Neorhizobium > Neorhizobium petrolearium. The sequence continues at coordinate 4,573,526 of NZ_CP123000.1, forward strand.
CTTCCATCGCGGCAAGGCGCGGAACCGAGCCGCCCCCCTGCACGATCTGCACGTCCGTCTTCGGATTGATGCCCTTGGTCGAAAGCGCATATCGGGTCAGGAAGTCGGTTGAGGAACCGAAGGTCGAGATGCCGAAACGCTTGCCCTTGGCTTCCTCGAGCGTCTTGATCGACGGCACGGCATACCAATCGAAGACCGCCATGTTGAAGCCGCCATAAAAGACCTTCACGCCCTGGCCAGTCTCGACGCCGACCAGCGCTTCGGAAAAGGCGCCGACGCCGATATCCACCGCACCGGCCACCATGCCGCGCACCAGTTCCGTTCCACCCTTGAAGGCGACGACCTTTACGTTGACACCCTCTTCCGTGAAGAAGCCCTTGGCATCGCCGACGTAGATCGGCAGCAATGTCGAAGTGTTGAGCGGCAAGCCGATCGTGATGTCCTTTTTCTCGATCGCCTGCGCGCTTGCCCCGCTCCAAGACAGCGCGGTCAGAGCCGCCGCCGTCGCTATAATTTTCAGAAATTTCAGCATTTTCTCCTCCTTGTTCAATGCCGGCACTCCTCTGCGGCATCTGTTATGTTTGATCTCTTGCCCTTAGGCGGCCTCGCTTTTCGAGGCCGGGAAATCGGTCAGGCCCAGCATCAGTTTGCGCGCTTCGGCGACCACCGAAGGATCACCGTCCACGAAAGCCGTTTCGACCCGCTTCAACGACCGCGCCGTAGCCGGCGACAGGCTTTCGATCTTGCGGTCGAGCACCTTCTTTGGGTTTTCATTGGAACTCTGCGGCCAGATGGCTTCGCGCGCCTGTCCCCTCTCCGAGACGACAACCCGCGCCGGCCAACCTTCGCCCGTCAGGCCGTCATCGGCGAAAACCGTCACACGCTTTGCAAATGAGAGTGCTTCCGCACCGAACGGTCGGCTGCGATCCACATCCATCTGGCGGGCCGGCTCGAATGCCGCAATGCCAAGCTGCAGGCCGAGATGAGCGATGGTCGAAAGGCGATCCTCCGCAAGGAGGGGCCGGCTGACCACCGGCACGGCCACGGGCGGCAGAAAGACATGCACGCCCTCGATGGCAGCCGGATCGACGCCTTTTTGCAGAAGGCTCGCAAACGCCTGGATGGCATTGATGCCCTGACGGGCCGAAACGAAGGGTTTGGCGGCTACCCGCGCAATCGCGGCCGGATCGACATGCCGGGATTCGAGCGCACCGGCCGAAGCCGCCTGTCCCTTCATCCAGCCGGATGAGAGGAGATCGAGATCCCCCTTGATGCCTGCCTTCGCGGCAAGCGCCGAACGAATGCCCTTCAGCGTCGCTTCACCGATCACCAGCCAGCGGGCCGAAGGATTGCCGGACGGGCGGCCGTTGCGACCCGAACTGCCGGCCATGGAGAGCACCAGCGCCTGCGCGACCTGTTCATCTGGCAAGCCGAGCGCGATGGCCGCGCTGACCGCCGCTACAGCCGGCGCCGCGAACAGGCCGGGCCAGGTTTCCGGCAGCGCCGACACGCCGCCGACGGCTTCCGAAAGGGCTAGGCCGACCGCGTGGCCGGCGGCAACGGCCTTCACATAGGTCTCATAGTCCCCCGCAAAAATCAGCGCTGCCGGTACCGCCATGGGATCGGGCGTCGCACAGGAGGGCACATGGATCGCATCCCATTCCGTGAAACGGATAACCGCCGACGCGCCCGCAGCAGAGGAGACTGCGTCGCCCGCACCGGTTTCGCGATAGAAGGCGAGAAGTGAGGAACCTTCCCTCGAACCGGCGCCGGCCGCCAGACATGCGAGCGCGTCGACGGTATGCAGGCTCACGAGATCGCGGAGCTTCTGGCCCCCGCCATCGATCACCGAAAGAATGGAAACGAGATCACGTGCGTTCATTCGGCCGCCTCTCGTCGCCATGTATCACCAATCCCGACCGGCCGCGCGGCAACGATCGTCTCGCCGTCCAGGGTAAAGGCCGTCGTCAGGATGCCGTACGGCACCGGTGCGGCGAGCGGCTTCTCGGCATCTGCGATGATCTTGAGCGGCCGCGTGCCGTAGGGCGCTTCGAGATGCCAGTCGATGAGCTTGGCCCCATCAGGCACATAGAAAGCCGATATCGAACCGTCGGCCGGATGGGCGGAAGAAGCCCGGTCCATCTCCACGCTCACAGAGGCAAGGCGCGCCGCGATTTCGGAAACGGCTGAGAAGGTTTCTATGCGGCGGACCCAGATGCCGTTATAGGCGACCGAAAGGCGCACCGCGAAGGTGCGGCCGAGTTCCGCCTTGCCAGTGCGGATGAAGCAGCGATCCTTCGAAAGATCGGGCGCAACAGCCACATAACATTCCTCGGCGCCGGCTAGACGCACCGCCCGTTCGACGGGACCGGTGAAATCGCCGGCAAATTTCGAAGCTGCATCACCGGCCTTGAAGGCCTCGCGGGCGATCCCATCCGTCAGGCGCACGAGATTGAGTTCCGCCCCATCGACCTGACCACGCACTTTGGTGAAGAGGTCAGTCGCATCGGAAAGCTCGACCGGCAGGACCGAGGCAATCTCTTCCACAACACCACCCGGCATGCGGTCCAGTTCGACGACGCCGAGGCGTTTGGCGCCCACCCTGGCCAGCCGCTCGCCGGCGAGCTTGCCCGGGAATGGCGAGTGCGCCACTTCGAAAGTCGGAGCGACGGATTTCACCCATTCGCCGACGCGCTTCGAAAGCGCCGTCAGGAAGATCGGCAGACCTTCGCGCAGCACCAGAACCAGCCCGTCCGACCAGTAGGGCGTGAAGCCGGAAACCCAGGTGACGCCAGCCGAACGTACATGGTTGGTGTAGATCAGGACGCCATCCAGGCCGGCTGCGATGATCGCCTGCTGCAGGCGGACCTGCCGCGCCTTCACGTCGGAAAGCGAGAGTTCGTCTTCGCGCCAGAGGATCAGACCATGTCTCATGCCGCAACCCTCTTCGCATCGACGGAGAACAGCTGGCGCGGCGTTGTCGTCAGGATTTCCGGCCCATCGGCGCGGACGATCAGCGAGTCGCCATGCACGAAATAGCCGATCTCGGGATTGTAAGTGTTCGGGTGTACGATCAACGACATGCCTTCTTCGATCACTGTATTCACGTCTTCGAGGATATGCGGTTTGGTATCCGGGAAGAGGCCGAGACCGTGACCGCGCACGCGGGTATATTCGCTGGTCACATATTCGCCCAAACCGTGGGCGCGAAAAATGTCGTTTTCAGCGCGAGCGATATCGGCAGCGGTGACGCCCGGCCTTACCGCTGCAAGCCCGGCTTCGAGCGCGTCGTTATAAATACCGAAGACCTTGCGCTGCGCTTCGTTCGGCTCGCCCACAACCAGCGTGCGGCAGATCTGCACGTAATAACCGTTGACGCAAGGAGTGAGCTCGGTCGTCACCAGGTCGCCGGGCTTCAGCACCTTGCCGAGCGGCGGCGCCATGCCGCGCACTTCCGGACCACCGACGCCGATGATCATGAAATTGTCGTCGACACCTTCATTGCGAAAGAAGGATTCGATCTCCGCGATCAGCTCGTAATCCTTCTTGCCGACGGCAGCGGCACTGCGGAACACCGCGTAACCCTCGTCAGCCAGACGGGCCGCGCTGCGCACCGCATTTAGCTCGTCGATGGACTTCACCATCAGCAGCCGGTCGAGCAGTGCCGTCGCATCCTCGAAGCGCAGGTCGCCGCGCCGGGCGGCAAGTCCGTAAGGCAGATGACGCTTCGGACCGGCGGCGATGCGGCTGTTGCCCAGCCGGGCGATGACGTCCGACACCGTGCCGATCAGATCGTTGGCAATCGAGGTCTTCACCTCCGGGCATTCGACCGCAGCACGCTCGCCTTCAAGTTCATCGTCGAGATAGAGCGTCACCTCACCGTCGCGGGTGACGACCGCCAGCCCCTCGCCCTCCAGAATGCCGAAATCGGCGGCATAACGCAGATAGTCGTTCTGCCAGGCATTGCCGTAGAGCACGAGGCCATCCAGCCCCGCATCCACCATCGCCTCGATCAACCGTTTCTTGCGGATTTCGCCGATCATCGCCACGCTCCTCAGCCGTTTACCGCGATGCGGTGCGGCATGGCCGGTTCGCCGTAACCATAGTCGCGAACCGCCGCCTCAGTCGAAACGAGGCCGTTGGCGATATCCTCTTCCAGATCACTGCGGGAACGATTGCGCGGATCGCCATACCCGCCGCCGCCGGCGGTGAGGAAGGTGATGCGGTCGCCCGGCTTGAACTGCACGTCGGTCGCCTTGTTGACCCGCTGCTGCGTGCCGTCGGCGCGATCGATGATCGCCACGCTGACCTCGCCGGTATGGCCGCCATGCAGGCCCCAGGGCGGGGTGACGGTGCGGTCGAAGTTGATATTGCCGCGGCAGGCGCGCAGGCAGCGGTAGGTCAGCTCGATGCCGAGACCGCCGCGATGTTCGCCGGCGCCGCCGGAATCCGGTCTCAGCGCATGCTTTTCGATGATGAAGGGATACTTGATCTCCTGCAATTCGACCGGCGTGTTGCGCACGTCGCCTTGGCAGACGGAAACCGCCGCGGACTCGCCGTCCTCATGAGGGCGACCGCCCCAGCCGCCGCCGAAGATGTTCATCAGCAGGAAGCGCGAACCGTCATCGTAGAAGCCGAAGAACGAGCAGCCGCCCATGTCGCCCTTGTGGGCGGCCGGGATGAGCTCCGGAACGGCCGGCGCAAGCGCCTTGAGGATGGTGTCAATGACGGTCGGCAGCGCGATACTCCATTGGCCGAGCGCCGCCGGCGGACGGGCTGACAGGATCGTGCCGTCCGGCAGGTCGACATTGAGCGCCCGGAAGCAGCCTTCGTTGACGTCGAGTTCCGGCGAGGTGAGCGCCTTGAAGGCAACGCGGGCCGCCGCGATACCGCCCGAGCGGCCGGAATTCAGCGGACCGTTGACCTGCGGATGCATGCCATGGAAATCGACGCTGATGGTCGAGCCGGACACGATCACCCTGACGGCGATCTTCAGCGGGGTCGCCAGATCGCGGCCGTCATTGTCGAGATAGCTTTCGGCCGAATACGTGCCGTCCGGAATACGCTCGATCACTTGCCGCACCGCCTTATCGGCGTGGTCCCAGATGGTCTCGACGCAACTTTCCACCACATCGCGGCCATAGCGGGCGACGAGTTCGGAAAAACGCTTCGCGCCGATCTGGCAGGACGCGATCTGGGCACGCAGGTCGCCGAGGCTCGCATCCGGATAGCGGATATTGTCTTGGATGATCTGATAGAGCGTGTCGTTCAGCTCGCCGGCCTTATAGATCTTCAGCGAGCGCATCTGCAGGCCCTCGGAGAAAATATCGGTCGTCGCATTTGAGCCGAAACCCTGGCGGCCGCCGCCGATATCCACCCAATGCGCGCGGTTGGCGGCAAAGCCGATCAGTTCGCCGTCATGGAAGCAGGGCGCGTAGACGACGACGTTGTTGAGGTGCTGGCCGCAGATATGGCCGTGGTTCATGACAAGGACGTCGCCCTGGTCAAAACCCTGGAGCCCGTATTTCTTGATGCCGTCCTCGACCGCGATACCGAGGTCGGCGAGGAAGATCGGCAGGCCGCCGCGGTTCTGCGAGATCATCCGGCCGGTCGTGTCGATCAGGCCGCAGCAATAGTCGCGGACCTCATAGATCATCATGTTGTACGCGGACTTGCAGAGCGCCTCGGCCATTTCATCGGCATAGGCAACGATGGCATTGCGGACGACTTCGACGGTGATCGGATCGTTCTTCTTGAGAGTCATAATCTTATTCCTCGCTCTGCTTGGCGAGCGTCACCAGGAGATGGCCGGCTTCATGGACGACAACCTCGTCGCCGGGATGGATCAGGATGGTGGAATTCGGTTCTTCGATGACGGCAGGGCCGGTGAGCTTGAAGCCGGCCGGCAGAGCCGGGCGCCAGTAGATCGCGGTCTTGAGCGGCTTCGACGCCTCGTCGAAGACGACGTCGCGGCTGCCGACTTCGACCTCCGCTTCCGGCTCCCACGGACGCGACAGCCATTCCTCGGCCACGTTGTCGGTGCGGGCGGCGGTAAGCACGAGGCGCAGGCTGACGATTTCAAGCGCTTCGGTCGGCGCCGACTGGCTGTAGCGGCGGTCATGCTCGGCGTCGAAGCGTTTGCGGACCTCGCTCGTATCGCCGGAAAGCTGGGCTGTGCTCTCGATCGGGATGGAGATCGCATGTTCCTGGCCGACATAACGCAGGTCGGCGAAGAAGCGGTAATCTGCTTCCGTCTCGGAAATGCCGTCGCGCTTCATCTGCTCGCGGGCGCTGGCGACAAGTTCCGCATAAACCTTGTTGACCGCGTCTTCCGACAGTTCGCCGACCCGGCCGATAAAGGTCTGCACGAAATCCTGGCGCCAGGAGGCCATCAGCATGCCGAGCGCGGAGAAGGTGCCGGGCAGCTTCGGGATGATGACCTGCGGGATGTAGATTTCGCGGGCGATCGCGATCGCATGCAGCGGACCTGCGCCGCCGAAGGCGATCATCGCCGTATCGCGCGGATCAATGCCCTTGTGGATCGAGACGGCGCGCACCGAAAGCGACATGGACGTGTCAGCAATCTTTGCGACACCGAGTGCTGCTTCCACCGCATTGAGCCCCAGCGACGTGCCGACCTTGCTCATCATCGCCTTTTCGGACGCGGACTTGTCGAGCGGCATGCCGCCGTTCAGGAAGCGCTGCGGGTTGATGCGGCCGAGGATCAGATCCGCATCGGTCACAACGGGCAGATCCGCTCCCTTGCCATAGCAAGCCGGGCCCGGATCGGCGCCGACGCTCTGCGGACCGACATGCAGGCCGCCGGCATTGTCGACCCAGGCGATCGAACCGCCACCGGCGCCGACTTCGACAATATTGACGACCGGCAGCTGCATCGGCTGGCCATCGGCCTCTTCGCCAATGACATAACCGGTTTCGATAGCAGGCGCTCCATCGGTGATCAGGCTCGACTTGGCGGTGGTGCCGCCCATGTCGAAACCAATACAGCGCTTCAGACCGAGCAATTTCGCAAGACGCCCCGCGCCGATCATGCCGGCAACCGGGCCGGATTCCATCATTGATACTGGCTGTTCCTGCGCTTGGCCGATCGACATGACGCCGCCGTTAGAGCGCATGATATGGATCTTGCCGCCGAAGGCGCCGGACCGGAGGTAGGTTTCCAACCGCTTCAGGTAACCTTCGACGCGCGGGCCGACGAAGGCGTTGAGCGCGGTGGTCGAGGAACGTTCGTATTCACGGTATTCGCGGAGAATTTTATGCGACAGCGTGACGAAGACATTCGGCAGCGCCTCGCGGAGCATATCGCCGACGCGACGTTCATGAGCAGGATTGGCCCAGGAATGCAGCAGGCAGACCGCGACGGATTCGACGCCGGCGGCCTCGATCTCCGCGATGATGCCCGCGACCGTCCTCTCGTCGAGGGCCTGCAGAACTTCGCCGGAAGCCAGGACGCGTTCCGGAATTTCGAAGGTCAGGCTGCGCGGCACGAGCGGCTGCGGGCGCTTGAAGAACAGGTTGAAGGCCTGGATGCGGTTCGAGCGGCCGATCGCGTAGACATCGCGAAAACCGCTCGTCGTGATCAGCGCCGTGCGGGCGCCCTTGCGCTCCAGCACGGTGTTGATGGCGATGGTCGAGCCATGCAGGATTTCGTTGAGCTCATTCGGGTCGCAATCGGCGAGTTCCAAGCTGCGGGCGATGCCCTGGGTCGGATCGGCCGGCACCGTCGAGGTCTTCGACGTCACGATCTTTCCGTCGACATAACCGACAAGATCGGTGAACGTACCGCCAATATCAATTCCGACAATATTCATGCGTCCTCCTGTCCGCACGCCACGGCGCGCGGAATGCTGTCTCTTCAGGGATTGGCCGAAACCTCGGCCTCAGGCGACAGGAACGCTCCGGCTGACGGTGGTCCCATCAGGCTCCCAAATCAGAATGTTCCAAGTCATTCCTCATCCTCGAACAGCATTTGATCCATTCGAACGACAACTAGCAACGGGTTTGAGGGCTTTAGGTTTGATAGCCTATAGGCTATAGGTTATCACCATGTTCAATGTCACGCTTCGGCGCATGGAAGTCCTGGTTGCAGTGGTCGAGGAGGGAAGCTTCGCGGCCGCCGCGGATCGTTTCGGCATCGCTCAACCTTCCGTCAGCGCGCATATCATGGCGATCGAGAAGGAAATCGGCGGCCAGGTCTTCGTGCGCCGGCGCGGCCGCAAGCCGTTGTTGACCGAGATCGGTCGAAGCGTATTGCAACATGCGCGCGAACTGCTAGCGGAAGCCGACGACCTGCGGGCCGAGGTGATAAAAATTCGCGGAGAGACAGGTCAGCAGGTGGTTTTGTCCTGCCAGCGCAGCCTCGCGAATTACGTGCTGAAGAAGGAAATCACCGATTTCGCCTTGGCTCGGCCGGATATCCAGCTCGTCCTGCGCATCGGCAAGCAGGAGGATGTCTTTTCCGAAGTACGTGACGGGTTGGCGGACGTCGGTTGTTTTCTCGGCAACGAGGATATCCGCGGCATGCACGCCGAGATCATCGGGCGGGAGAAGCTAGTGCTGATCGCCTCCCCGAACCACGCGCTCGCCCGCCGCAGTCGAATCAGGCCGCAGGATATAGCACGGTACGACTTCGTCGGCCCACCGCCATCCTCACAGTTCGGACGCGGCGTCTCGAAACTGCTTGCCAATGCCGGCATCGCACATGTGAAGGTCGCGGCCCAGGCGACGGAATACATGTTCCTGCGCGAATTCGTGGCGGCCGGCGTCGGCATCGCCTGCTCGCTGGAAAGAAGCGTGGCGGCCGATATCGAACGCGGCCTACTCGCAAAACTTGATTTCGCCGGCGACGATCTGACCTTCGACGTGCGCCAGATCGCCTCGCTTCGCCGGCCGCTCTCCAAGCCGGCGGCAGACTTGATGGATTATCTCAGGACCAACCACAAAGCCTTCGCCTGACTATTGCGGTCGGCCGGACAGCGCCAAGCGTATACCAAAGCCGATCAGCAGCGATGCAAACATCCACTTCTGGATAGCCTGAACCAGAGGATGGCACCTCAGGAAGCGACCTAGCGCCGAGCCTGCGGAGGCCAGCATCGTATCGAAGGCAAACCCCACGAAAACCAGAACGATGCCCAGGAACAGAAACTGCGCCGCGACGTCCCCTCCCGCCGGGCGGATGAACTGCGGCAACAGCACAGAGCAGAACAGCAGCGGCTTGGGATTGAGGAAATTGGTGAGCATGCCGCGGCCGATATCGCCGCGATAGGAGGCAGGCTGCTTCCCCGCCATCATTCCCGGCTCGGGCAGGAGAGAGGCCGCCCTCAGGATATTGATCCCGAGCCACACAAGGTAGAGGCTGCCGAAGATCTTGACGATCTCGTAGGCAATCGGAGAGGTCTTCAGCAATGCCGCGAGGCCAAGCGCTGCCAACACCACATGAGCACCACGCGAGATACCGAGCCCGATAGCAGCCGCCAGGGCATGCCATCGCCCCCGCACCGTCCCGGTCTGCAGAACCAGCACCATATCCGCCCCGGGGACCAAATAGGCCACGGTCAACGTACCTAGAAAAATCCAGAGGTCGGTCATGTCGATCTCCTTTAGTCCACTGTGATTTTAGTGCCGGGAGCCGAGGCATGTCCTTGCGAAGATGACCAGAAAATGAGAGAAAATTGGCATAAGAAGCTAATTCAGAGCTCAATGTATCAAACACATGCCAAACTTGAAGCTTGACGCCATCGACAGGAAAATCCTTGCCGCCCTGCAGCGCAATGCAAGGCTGACCAATGTGGAACTTGCCGATGAGGTCGGCCTGTCACCGTCTCCCTGTCTGCGGCGGGTGAAGATTCTCGAGGAGGCGGGCGTGATTGCCGGCTATCACGCAAACCTGAGCCGCGGTGAACTGGGGCTCGGACTGACGGTCTTCGTCGGCATCAAGGTCGAGCGCCATCATGGGGCGGCACCCGATGCATTTCGCGACGCGATCCAGAATGTGTCTCAAGTGATCGCTTGTCATCTCGTGTCGGGCGAGGCGGATTTCCTGTTGCAAGTCGTGGTGCCGGATCTGGCCGCCTATGAGCAGCTTTTGATTGGCACGCTGCTCAACCTGCCGGGCGTCAGCGATATTCGCAGCAATTTCGCAATCCGTACTCTGAAGGAAATAGTCCCGTTGCCTCTCGGGCACTTGCCGCAATAACCGGGCCTACTTCTTGACCGACTGCTGGGCTTCAAAGGCATCCCGCGACTTGAACCGCAGGAATACTTCCTTGAGGCGGAGGGAGAGACGGATGATCGCCCGCCGCGCCCTTGGCTCGACGGTTCCGGCGATCCCCCAAGAGACGAGAAGCAGGACCGCAATCAGCATGAGGGCCACAGTCCAGCGGTTCTGCTCCGTGCCGAAATGCGCAAAGACGGCGTAACCGATGTTCTGGTGGAGCAGATAGAGCGGGTAGGTTAGCCCACCGAGGCCGATCGCCAGTGCTGGCGAGATACGCAGCGACGGCGCTGTCGCGCACAAGGTCATCACGCCGAGCGCCAGTGGCCCGATCGAAGCAAGGCCTAAAGTGCTCCGGTTCAGTCCGTACATTTCGACGAAATCCGGCTCGGTGAGGAACGGCGTCACGATCGCCCAGCAGGCAGCCGCAGTCAACACGAGGAGGCTCGCCATCGAGAGTTGCTTTTGCGTCTTATAAAGCGCCAATCCGAAGGCAAAGTATCCGGAATATTCGGTGATCAGCAGTTTCTGGATCGCACCGCTGCCGATTATCATCTCGTTGATGACGGAAATTGCCAGCCAAGCCAGCACGACAACGCGCCAGCCGCGGTTGAAAACACCCGTCGCGATCATCAGGAAGATCCAGCCGTAAAAGATCATCTCGTAGGCGATCGTCCAATAGGCGCCGTCGAGGAATGGCTGGCCAAACCCGCGCGAGATGATCACAGCATGCGCCAGCCACTGTCCGACGGTCGGGGGATCGATCGTCGGCACCGGCCAAATGGTAAGCACGACGGCCGTTAGGCTTGCACAGACGATGAAAGTCGGCCACAGCCGGGCGAAACGCCCCGCGGCAAAATCATAGGCAGAACGCCCCTCCGCCGACATGGTGATGACATAGCCGGAAATCGCGAAGAAGATCAGCAGACCCGTATCGAACCACATGCCGACAGGTGCCAGTTCCGGAAAGCCTAGGCCGCCGCCTTCGCCCAAAATCCCCATCCGGAAACCGTAGTGGAACGTCAGCACCATCAACGCCGAAATGAGGCGCAGGATATCCAGGTTCAGCAGCCGTGACGTCTTCGGGCTCGTCATCCGATCCTCAGTGCGCGAAGAAAATTAGCGCGGACCTTACCGCGGCTGCCTTTGGAAAAGATGAATCCATCAGTGCGAATGTGAACCTCCCGATTGTCCATATGACAAGCAACACTTTCCTTTCTGCCGCGAATATCATTTCTTATCTGTTTCATGACAGCACGATCCAATAACGAGGGAGGATTCGATGACTGTTTTTCTCTGCTCCGCTTGCGGCACGTCCTTTGGCGAGACGAATGAAGTGCCAGCAGCCTGCCCGATCTGCAATGATGAACGTCAGTACGTTCCAGCTTCCGGTCAGGCGTGGACGACCACGGAGAAACTCGCACGAACACATCGCAACGCCTGGCTCCAGCTTGAGTCTGGCCTGATGGCGATCCAGACGGTTCCGGCTTTTGCAATCAACCAACGTGCATTGCTGCTCCAGACCCCGGAGGGAAACGTGCTTTGGGATTGCATCGCGTTACTCGATGACGCCACAAAGGCGATCGTTCAAGCTCTGGGCGGCTTGAGCGCCATCGCCATTTCGCATCCGCATTATTACACGACTATGCAGGATTGGGCTGCGGCCTTCGATGCGCCAATCTATCTGCATGCCGCCGACAAGGAGTGGGTCTGCCGCCCTTCGGATTACATCCGGTTGTGGGAGGACGATGCACTTGTCCTATCCTCCGCCATAACGCTTGTCCGCGGTGGTGGGCATTTCGCCGGCGGTACGATGCTGCATTGGGCAAGCGATGATGGCCAGGGCGTGCTGTTCGCCGGCGACATCGTGCAGGTGACACCTGGAGCCGACTATGTTTCCTTCATGTGGAGCTATCCCAACATGCTGCCGCTCAGCGCCGTGGAAGTCGCCGATGTTGCCGAGCGGCTGGCACCCTGGCCGTTCGAACGCATCTATGGCGCCTTTTCGCACCAGAATGTTCGAAGAAACGGCCAGGAGATCGTCACCCGGTCGGCAGAACGCTATATCGCCCGGCTTGCAGGGCCGGGACAATGAAAAACGCGCAGACCCTGGGATCCGCGCGTTTGGGAAGGTACAAATAGTAATCGCTTACTTCAGGCCAAGCAGCTTCTTGGCATTGCCCTCATAGATCTTCTGCCGGGTGGCATCGGAGATGTTCATGTTGTCGAGAACCTTGATGGTCTCGCGGATATACATCGGGCCGCCTTCCGGGTCGAACGGCGCATCGGATGCGAACACGACACGGTCCTCTCCGAAGAATTCGATCGCGTGTTCAATGGCCTTGGTCGAGCCAAAGCTCGCCGTATCGGCGTAGAATTCCTTGAAATATTCCAAATGCGGCCGCTCCAGCGCCTTCAGCACGACCGAAAGGTCACGATCGGAAGTGCGCTTGCCCATCTGGTCCCAGCCTGCGCCGACGCGGCCTTCGAAGAAGGGCACCATTCCCCCGGCATGGTGGGTGACGACCTTCAAGCCTTTGTACTTGTCGAAGACACGCGAGAAGACGAGGCGAGCCATGGCCGCCGAGGTCTCGTATGGCCAGCCGAAGGTCCAGAAGATCTCGTATTCCGAACGGTCTTCAGTGAGATAATCCGGGAAGTTTGCGCCACGCGACGGATGCAGGAAGACCGGTTTGCCGGATTTCGCCATATATTCGAAGAAGGGCTCAAACTGCGGCAGATCGAGCGGCTTGCCGCTGTAGTTGGTGAAGATCTGTATGGCGGAGGCACCGAGATCCTCAATACAACGCCTGGTTTCCTTCATCATCCATTCTTCATTTTCCATCGGCGCCGTGGCGATGAAGGCTGGGAAGCGTTCCGGATATTTCTGGCAAAGTTCGGCCATGGAGTCGTTGCCGATCTGACCGAGGTCAAGCGCACGCTCGGCGCCGGCAAGCTTTTCGAGCGGCGGCGACGCGAGCGACAGGACTTGCTGATAATCTTCGCCAAACATGTCCATGACCTGAAAACGACGGTCGAGGTCGGTCATCATCGGCACCGCTCCGCTACGCATGGTGACGTCCGTCATGGTGCCGATATAGCCAATCAGGCGATCGAAGAACGGCTTCGGCCAGATGTGATTGAAAATATCGATCTTCTTCATGGAATGGTTCCTCCTGATTTGCTCCGTGCGGCACCGCGAGTTCGAAAAGTACAGTGCGCCGACGCTTCCAAAAAATCTGCGAGCGGAGATATGCCAACGTCACGGCCACGCTCCGTCGCGCCAAGATGCGAAGACGCTCACCAAAAGTCAATAAATTTTCTTGTAATATGAGATTATTGACTCGGAATTTTATGTCTGTGAGAAGCGAGTGCCGCGCTGATTTCACCGGCTGCAAGGCGAACTTCCAGACCGATCTCCTCTACGGCGGGACCACTGGCTTGATCCTGAGCTATCGTCACGGAAAAACTCGCGATAGGGCTTTGGCCGGCATCGAAAATTGGCGCGGCAAAACCGGTAACGCCCGGTGTCACTTCGCCATAGGCCACGGCATACCCCTTCTTGCGGACCGACTTGAGCCCGTTCAGGACGGCCTCTACGCTGTCGCCGACGCCTGCCGCCTGCCATTCGTGAAGCGTGCGCTTGATCAGCGGCACCAGATTGCGTCGCGGCAGAAATGCGATGATGGAACGACCGATCGCACCGCGACTGAGCGGCATCGGCCGGCCGCGGGGATAGCTGCTGATCGCCTCACGGCTGGAACTCAAGGAATCGACACAGAGAATCTTCTCCCCGTACCAGCGGACCAGAAGCGCGGTGCACTCATACCGTTCGGTGAGCTTCCGCAAATACGGTGCCCCCGACAGGATAAGATTATCGGATTTCCTGAGGAGATAATCCATCTCCACCACTCTCGGCCCGAGCGTGAATCCGGTATTGGGCATCGACGTGAGGAATCCACGGTCCTTCAGAATTTTCAGATAGCGATAGAGCGTCGGTCGGCTGTAGCCGAGCTCTTCCATCAGTTCTTCCGGCGTCCATTCCAGACGGTCTTCAGTGAAAACGTCAAGCACAGCCTGCAGGCGTTCGAGACTGTTGACGGCTTTTTTAATCAAGATGCTCCCGCTCTCTTTCAACGGCGCGACATCGGACGGCCGAACATAAGCGGAAATAACGATAAACGCGAAATGCGCAATGGCAAGTGGCGCTATTCGGCTGCTCTCAGCGCGGATAGACGTGCTCCTTCTGCGGCATTTGCCGTCGCCTCCCCCGCAACGACCCGGCGGATCGCCGACAAATATTCCGCTTGGAGGGCGGTCGGATGCCAGTTACAGCGCGTGGTGATCCCGATGGAAAGCGGCATCGCCGGCACTTCGTAATTCAGGAGCGTCAGGAACCCGGCCTTCAGTTCATGCCTGAGCTGATGCCGGGAGAGCAATGCCAATCGATCCGATTGCATGAGAATGCCGCGTAGCGCCGTCAGCGAACCTGTCTCTACAGTTCCTTGTTTCGGCCGTCCTTCCGGGAACGTCGCCGCCAGTGCGTCGAACGTGCTGCGGTTCGGCGTACCTTTGCGCGCCACCACCCAGGGGTACGCGGCAAGATCGTTGATTGACACGTCCGCCTTGTCCGAAAGCGGATGGCCGGCACCGGCGACAACCGCGAGCCGGAAATCGAAAAGCGGTTCTTGAACCAGTACGGGCGCTACATGGCTGCGGAGAGCGCCGATGAGGAAATCGATATGTCCCATTTCGAGGTCGCTGAGAAGCTGCTCATAGCTGCCCTCCAGGATCTCGAAACGCGCCAACGGATAGGTGGAAGCCAGTAACGCGATCGCGTCGGGTACGATCGTCGTACGCGCCATAGGTAGCGCGCCGATCGATATCAAGCCGTCGAAGTTGCCGCGCAGTTCCTGCACCTGCTCCATGGCATTGCCGAGCTCTTTCAGAGAAAGGCCGGCCCATCGGGCGACCGCATGACCGGCGCTGGTAAGCCGCGTGATCCTTCCGTCTGCCTCAAAAAGGCCTATTCCCAAAATCGCTTCCGCGTTGCGCGCCGTACGCTGAACCGCGGCTCCCGACTGCTCGAGGATGCGTGCCGCCCCAGGAAATCCACCCGCCTGGGAAAAAGCCTGCAGTGCCCTGAGATGAGAGATCGTCAACCGTGTATCGGTACTCAGACTGCGCGATCCGGAATCGATTTGGAGTTCCTTGCAGCCGGCATGAATAAGCTCCAGCGCCCGC
Organism: Neorhizobium petrolearium; assembly: GCF_029854435.1. Classification (NCBI taxonomy): domain Bacteria; kingdom Pseudomonadati; phylum Pseudomonadota; class Alphaproteobacteria; order Hyphomicrobiales; family Rhizobiaceae; genus Neorhizobium; species Neorhizobium petrolearium. The sequence continues at coordinate 4,589,004 of NZ_CP123000.1, forward strand.
TGGGAACGGGCCTGTACGACGCGACCTTCCGGCGTTGCCATGGCATGGCCAGGGCCACGCTCCAGAAGACGGGCGCCAAAGAGATCTTCAAGGCGGGAAATCGCTTGCGATGCAGCGGGTTGAGTGACTCCGACGATATCGGCAGCCTGCGTCAGCGAGCCGGCACGCAGGCAGGCGCAGAACAGTCGAATATGCCGCAGATTGGGATAGTTCATCCCTCGATATCCTCCCCTGCCTTACTCCTCCCGGCAGCGGATGCGAGGCGAGTTCAACACACGCCTCGCCCCAGGAAAATCACATAGCGACGTTGCGCTCGCCGGCCAGTTGTTCGTTCATCCATTCGGCGCTGGCCCGGATACCGCCGAGCGGGAAGACATGGATGGATTGAAGCAGGCTTTCCGGATGAACAGCTTTGTAGTCGGCGATATTCTTCAGCAACTCGTCCGGTTCATAGGGTGTAAGCAGCTTGCTCAGATCGAGCGCGCGCTTCTGCAGGACGCTGAGGGACGGACCGACACCGCAGGCGATCGCAAATTTGATGAGCGTCTGCAGCTTGGTTGGTCCGGCGATGCCGAGATGGATCGGCAACGTGATGCCAGCAGCAGCAATGCGTTCGGCCCAGGCAATGACCGGCTTGGCATCGAAAGCGAACTGCGTGGTGATTGCCATTTCAGCATCGGTGCGTTCTGAATAGGCCTGCTTGAACTTCAATGCCTCGTCGACGATCTTCGTGCCGCCGTCCCTGTCGATGTCCTTGTTGCCTTCCGGGTGGCCGGCAACATGCAGGCGCTTGAAGCCATATCGGTCAAAAAGGCCAGTCTCGATAAGCTGGATCGAGCTGTCGAAGTCGCCTGCCGGGGTCGAGACGCCACCTCCGAGCAGCAGTGCCTGTTCGATCCCCGCTTCGTTGTGGTAGCGTTTGATCCAATCTTCAAGGATAGCAGCGCTTGGAATAATGCGCGACGGGAAATGCGGCATCACGGGAAAGCCGTCCATGCTCAGGCGTTTTGCCGTCTGGACCATCTCCTCGATCGGCGTGCCGTCGATATGGGCGATATACACCCGTGTACCCTTTGGCAGCAGGGCTTTGAAGTCTTCGATCTTCGCCGCCGTGCGCGGCATGACCTCGATCGAATACCCCTCGATGAGCTCCCTGAAGCTGGCCGGCTCCACGAACCTCTCTTCCTGCTTTCCTTTGAATAGATTTAAAAGTGCCATCCTTGATCCTCCCCCGTCTGCTCCAAGATGAACGCCCGGCCGAAATGGACGGAGCGGCGTGCGAGAAACCCGTTCTCGCACGCCATGCAGTTAGAGGGCTTTCTTTGTGCGCCAGCTTTCGGCGTAATTTTCACGTGCTTCCTGGGCATAGGGCACAGCCGCGACGCGAACGCGGATCTCGGCCTGCTTATGGCCCTGCTCAACCGATGTCTTGGAGGTACCGCCATCCGGCTCGCCCCAGATCAACGTCAGGATGTCGTTCTCTTTGATGTCCGCATCGACGACGCCGAGCGACAGCATGGAGCGCTCGTTATAGCTATAGCCGTTGAACATGGAGAGACCGACGACCTTGCCGTCCTTCAGAACCTTGTCGAAGCTCGACGAGGCGTAGTTGGAGAGCGGGAAGTCGATCCACTTGGCGGCCTGTTCGCCGGGCTGGAAAGCCGAAGCGATGACCTTGACGACGTCGTCGGAATTCCACTCGAAAGTGACCTTGCGGCGCTGCGGCGTTTCCTTCTGCTTCTCGACGGCTGCACGGCCGACGAAGTCGTGATCGAACTTGACGTAGACGCCGTAACCCAGCTCGTAGGGGTTCAGGTAGTAGTCTTCGATATTGTCGGAGACGTAGCTGCCGCCGATCGAACCGCTGGCTTCGTAGCTCTGCGCCGACAGCCAATCGCGATAAGCCTGCAGTTCGGCGCCGGTATAGATCGCCGGAAGCGGCGACGGGATCCAGCCGGATTCCAGCGTGTTGGTGGCATAGGCGCGGCTACCGACGGGACGCAGGTCGACGCCGGCGTCTTCAGCTGCCTTGATGATGGCGGCGCGGACTTCGTCCTTCTCCGCATAAGGACCCCAGATTTCGAGACCTGGAGCGCCGGCCATGCCGTGACGCAGAGCCTGAACCTTGCGGCCGCCGACATTGATCCAGTCGACGTGGAAGAACTTGATATCCGGGATCGGGCCGCCGTTCATCTTCTCGAAGACCTTCGGCGCATCCGGACCCTGGATCTGGAAACGGTAATGGATGCGGGTAACCAGCTTGCCATCCGGACGCGACGGGGAGCGCGGGTCGTGGGTGAGCTTGACGTTATACTTGCCGAGCGAAGCGTTGTAGAGCAGCCAGTTCGCGGTCGGAGCACGGCCGACGAGGACGAACTTCTCCTCGGTTTCGCGGAAGATGATCATGTCGCCGATGACATGACCGGCCGGCGTGACCGGAACATAGTGCTTGGCGCGATTGGTGCCAAAATTGGCGAAGCTGTTGATCGACAGGCTTTCGAGGAATTTGGCGGCATCCGGACCTTCGACGACCAATTCATCCATGTGATGCGACTGGTCAAAGAGAACGGCGCCTTCACGCCATGCAGCCTGTTCGGAACGCCAGTTGGAAAACTCCGGAGCGACAACCGGGTATACATAGATGCCGGTCTTGGAGTTGCGCAGGTGCTCTACAGTGTTGCCGGCATCCTTCAAAACTTGAGTAAGATTGGCTTGGGTCACGGAATTCCTCCCTGTGGTTTGAAGTCTGATGTATACATGACGACATCAACGCACAAATGCAAGTGGGAATATTCGGCAGGCTGACAGTCGCCCTCGGATTGGTAAACCGAAGGCTTCCGTTCAGTGGAAAACTCGTGACGAACCGGTCAGGAATTGAGGAGGACGAGGCCCGGAACCGTCAGCATCAATTCCGGATCCTCGAAGACGGCATATTCGAGGTTCTTGCGGGCAATGCGCGCATGTTCGCGAGCGATGAATTCCGCCCGCGCACCTTCCCGGCCAGCAATCGCCGACACCAGCGAACGATGCTGGTCCTGCGCGATGTGAAGGGATTGACGGAAGGCGACTACATGTGCCCGGCCGGAGAGAAACGCCGAAGGCGAAGCGAAGGGAAGCCGCGTGGCACGGTCGACTTCGCGCTGGATCACCGTGCTTCCGGAAAGTTCAACGAGGCCTGCATGAAATTTGGCATTCGCCTCGGAATAAGCTTCCAGATCCACCTCATCCAATGCTTGGCCGAAACATTCCTCAAGCCGCGCCAGAAGGTCCCGAAGCTGGTCCAATCCGGCTTGAGAAACACCGCGCTCGGCAGCGAGCCGCGCCGCGGTTCCTTCCAATACGCCACGCAGTTCGATCGCGTCGACCGCGTCTGCATAAGTGAAGCTTCGCACCACGAAACCGCCATTCGCCAGACGGTCAAGCAGTCCCTCTTCAGCAAGGCGCGACATCACCTCGCGTACCGGTGTACGGGAAATCTGCAGCGTTTCGGCCAGCGACACCTCGAAAAGTCGGGTGCCGCCGGGATAATCGCCGCTCAGGATCTTCTTGCGCAGCTCCATCAGCGCGCGCATCGTGTGGGTCGTTCTCGAGGTCTCTTCCAAATCCGCACCTTTGTCCGGACAGGGCGCGCAACTTCCGCCTGCCGATCACAAATCTTAGCCACATCTGATGGATTGGCCAAGCCTCATGTATACAGGGGTTCAGGCTGTGGATGACGGACGGTATTTCAAGCGGAAAAGATCAGCGCGTATACAAGGAACGCACTGAAGAGACGAGCTTATTTGCCTTGCCGCCGAGCTGAAAGAACCCGCGCAACGGTGTCCCTGAGATCGGCCGCCGGCTTCACGCCGCTTGCCGCCATCTCGTCCTGAACGGCGGCGATCTCGCGGGCAAGACCGCCGTTCAGCCCCAGCGCGTCGAGCGTTACGCCGCTTTCGCGCATCTCCGCAGCCCGGCGGCGACCGTGGCGGGTGGTGCGCTCAAACTGGTAATCCGGGAATTTAGACCAGTCGAGCCCCGGAAAGCTGCCGGAAAGCGAAGCCAGGATTTCCTCGAAACAGCCCGACGCCTCTGCCGCCAGCAGCGCCTCGACGGTAATCGCTTCCAGGCCCTTTACGAATACCGAGCGCACCATCTTGATGGCCGTCGCAGAGCCCACGGCTTCTCCGGCGACATCGGCGCTGAAGCCCAAATCACGCAAGCGCTCCAGAAGCCCGGCAGCACTCTTGCCGGCAATCAGAACGGGGGTCGCATGGCCCTTCGGATGGACTGGCGCCATCACGGCCATGTCGAGATAGTCGGCGCCCGTTTCGTTGATCAGCGCGGCAGTCTCGCGCTTGCGGCCGGGGGAGACCGAGTTGATGTCGATCAAGAGGGCGCCCTGGCCGAGATGCGGCGCGATGGACTGGGCAGCCTTGAGGCTCTGGTCGGCGGTGACCGCACTGAAGATCCATTCGGTATCGGCAAGACCGGCAGGCGACGCTTCCGGCCGGACACCACGGGTCGTCATTGCCGCCTGCATTTCGCTCGCTTTGTCGGCATTGTCGAGCAGGAGGTCATAGGCACGGAACTCACCGTCTCCGAGCTTCGGCGCCAGGCTGTCGTGAAAAGCGCGTGCCGCTTCGCCAAAACCCAGAAATGCGATCCTCATATCTGTGTCCTATCTTCAGTCGCCGAAAACCGTACCGTCGAAAAGCTTGCGCGCGGTGCGCAGCACCGCTGCACGATAGACTTCGCCGTCCTTCATGGTGGCGATGACGCTCATCTCGCCGGTCGGATGCTCGATCGACAGCAGCTTTTCGTCACCTTGAGGAATAACGGCCAGTTCCGAAGCCGGGCCCTCCGGCAGAAGACAGGCCGTCGCAACGCTGACCGCGCCGAGCACGCCGATCGCATCGTGGCAGGTGTGCGGAATGAAGGTGCGCGTCGAGATCGCCCCGCCCGCTGTCGGCGCCGAGACCATCGTCATCTTCGGAACGGATTTCTTAGTGACGTCCCCGAGGTTCATCATCGGCCCAGCCTTCAGGCGGATCGCTTCCAGCTTCGCCCGCAATTCCTGGTTTGCTTCGAGATCCTTGGGGCTTTCCGTGCCCGTAATGCCGAGCACATCGCCGCGCATGACGACGCAGGGCATGCCGTTGTCGATCAGCGTGCAGGCAACGCCATCGATTACATCGACCGCATTTCCGGTCGGCAGCAGCGCGCCGCAGGAGGAGCCGGCCGTATCCGCAAACACGATCGGCACCGGCGCGGACGTGCCCGGCACGCCGTCGATCCGGGCGTCGCCCTTGTAGGTCACCTGGCCACCGGGCGTTTCGATCGTCGCGATGGCGATCTGCCCGGTGTTTTCCATGAAGATCGAGACTTCGGTCTTGTCGCCCTTGACCGGCACCAGCTCGCGTTCGATGGCGAAAGGCCCGACGCCGGCGAGAATATTGCCGCAGTTCTGCGCGTCGGTGACGATCGGCTGATCGACGAAGACCTGCAGGAAGAGATAGTCGACATCGACCCCTTCCCGCTCGGATTTCCGGACCACCGCCACCTTCGACGTCAGCGGATGGGCGCCGCCCATGCCATCGATCTGGCGGGGATCGGGCGAACCCATGACCCGCAGCAGGAAGTCGTCGCGATCGGCCGGCAGGTCCGAGGCGAGGAAATATCCGCCCTTGGAGGTGCCGCCACGCATCCACATGCAGCGGACGCCGGTTTCAGTGTCAGTCATTCTCCAACCTCCTCTTCTCCCCTGTCGGAAAAGGAGAAGCAACTTTCGCTGCCGCGTATGGCGGAAAAGGTTTCAACCTTCTCCGCCGTCATCCTCGGGCTTGACCCGAGGATCTGCGACGGCCGATGTCAGTAGATCCTCGGGACAAGCCCGAGGATGACGCAAAAACGCACGCTTAAATGTACTTCAAGCCCTTTTCGGCGAGCTTGCCGCGCATGTTATAGATATCGAGGCCGAGTTCGCCAGCCGCGAGCCGCTTGCGCTTGTCTTCTTCGGCGGCGACCCGGGTTTCCGCCTTCTTGGCAACCGCTTCGGCTTCCTCGCGGGCAACCACGCAGACGCCGTCGTCATCGGCAACGATCACGTCGCCCGGCCGCACATAGGCGCCGGCGCAGACAACCGGGATGTTGACCGAACCGAGCGTCTCCTTGACGGTACCCTGGGCATAGACCGCCTTCGACCAGACTGGGAACTTCATGGCGGTGAGATCGACCACGTCACGGACGCCCGCATCGATGATCAGGCCCTTGCAGCCGCGCGCCTGGGCGGACGTTGCGAGGAGATCACCGAAATAACCATCCTCGCAGGGGCTCGTCGGGGCGAGCAGCAGGATATCGCCCGGCTTGATCTGCTCAATCGCCACATGCAGCATCCAGTTGTCGCCGGGAGGCGCAGAGATCGTGATGGCACTCGCCGCAAGACGCGCGCCCGGATAGATCGGCCGCATATAGCTGGCGAGCAGGCCCTTTCGGCCCTGCGCTTCATGCACTGTAGCGACGCCGCAACCGGCCAGCCGGTCGATGACCGACTGATCCGCACGCTCGATGTTCTGGACGACGACCGACATCAGAGTTCATCCACAGTACGCGGGAAGACCGACTGAAAGCCTTCGGCATGGGTCGGCTTGCGCCCGCCGGACTGGCCGCCTGAATTGCGCATGAAATGGTTGCCCCGGTTCTCGGCGACATTCTTGTAATAATGCCACAGGTGCTCCTGGCCTTCCATGCACTGGATAGCCGCCCACTTTTTCTCCCAGACGGGCGAAATGTCGAGGAAGACGTCCGGCTTCCACTCCATCTGTTCGGTCTGGTGCGGCTCGAAAAGATAGAGTTGCGGCGCGCCAAGAATTTTCTCGCCCGGATTATGGCCCCAGGCCTGGGCGATCATGCGCGCGTCGAGCGCCACCTGCGTCGCATACATGTGGTCGGTGTTGTAGGGATCCCATCTGGAATGGGAGAGCATGAATTCCGGCTGAACCTTGCGGATCACTTCGACTAGCTTGAACTTGGCTTCCTGATCCACGACGAGCGGATAATCACCAAGATCGAAAAACTGGATATCGGTAACCTCGAGCGCCTTCGCGGCGTTTTCCGCTTCCTTGCGGCGCTCGGTCTTCACCTTTTCCAGCGTCATGCCCGGGTTCTTCCAGAGTTTGGCGCTTTCACCGCGTTCGCCATAGGAAAGGCAAACGACGGTGACTTCATAACCCTTCTCCTCGTGAAGGGCGATCGCACCGCCGCACCGCCAGACGAAATCGGCCGAATGGGCGCTGATGACCAATGCTGTCTTTGCCATGGAAATGCCTCTTGCTCTTACTTTTGGGAGACTGGCGGGGTGCCGTGCGTATGGAAGGTCTCGATCGTCTTCATGCCCCACGCCTGTCCCTTCTTGCGGTCAGCCTCGGTCCAGACGACGGGCTTCCAGTCCGGACGCAGGATAAGCCGCGCACCGGCATTGGCGAGTTCGACTCGGTTGCCAGCCGGCTCCCAGACATAAAGGAAAAATGTGCCCTGAATCGCATGCTTGTGCGGGCCGGATTCGATATGCACGCCGTTTTCCAGGAAGATATCTGCGGCGCGCAGGATGTCCTCGCGCTGGTCGCAGGCATATGTGACATGGTGGAAACGGCCATGAGCACCAGTGTGGTCCTCGGAGCAGGCGAGGTCATAGGTCTTGTTGTTGATGGTGAACCAGCAGCCGCCGATACGGCCGTTGTCGAGCTGGATCATTTCAGTGACGCGGCTGCCGAGAGCCTTGGTCATGAACTCGCGGACCAGGCTTACATCGGCGGCGAGCAAGTTGACGTGGTCAAGGCGGCGCGGGCATGCGCCGCGGCCGTGGTAGCGCTGGGCAATGTTCTTGAGCGCCGGCTTTTCTTCCGGCGGCGCGACATATTCCTTGGTGTCGTAATAAAGCTCGAAGAGATGGCCGTCCGGACTCTTGAACTGATAGGCCCGACCATGGCCGAGGTCGCCATCGATCCAGCCGACGCCGCAACCCATTTCGTCGATTACCTTGACGCGTCGCTCCAGCGCTTCCGCAGAAGAAGTACGATAGGCGATATGGCCGACGCCGGTCGTATGATGCTTGGTGAGCTTCAGCGTGTGGAATTCATAGTCGTCATAAGCGCGAAGATAGACACTGTTTCCCTCACGGCCGCTTTCGGTAAGTCCGTAGACCCGGACGAAGAAATCGAGCGTTTCGTCAAACCGGTCTGAATAAAGTTCTACATGGCCCAGATGGGCGACATCATAACAGGGTTCGGTCATGGCTTTTCCTAGGTGGTCGTTCACCAGCGCCCGGTGGAGAGGCGTATTCTCCTCCAAAATCGCAGCCGCGTCCTCCACCTCGACGCGGCCCGGCACCCGAGGCGCCACGGCTTTGTGAAGACATAGAAGCAGATCGGCGACCTGACGAATAGGTTCTACTGCCGCGGCATAAGTTTTGGTTGAGATGGGAAAAGCGGTTGGCGCCGGAGAAGATGGGAACGAACACGCGCCAGGGGAAAGGCGCGGCGAAAGGACCGCCGCGCCAGAAAGATCAGGTACCGAGACCCGGCACGAAGGCCTGCGCCTCACCCCAGACCTCGATCCCGCCGCGCCAGATCATCTCAAGTGCAACGTAGAGAATGACGGCAAGACCGACATACGCGATCCAGCGATACTTGTTGAGCAGGCGCGCGATGAAACTCGCGGCAACCCCCATCAGCGCGATGGACAGAATCAGACCAAAGATGAGAACCTCGGGATGTTCGTGAGCGGCACCAGCAACCGCAAGCACGTTATCGAGCGACATGGAAACGTCGGCAATAACGATCTGCCATGCGGCTTGGGCGAAAGTCTTGCGCGGAGCGCCTCCGGCAATCGTTCCGTCCTTGTTGAAATCGGTCTCTTCAAGCGCCTCGCTCGCTTCTTCCTCTTGGTGGTGAGGCGTGCGCAGTTCGCGCCACATCTTCCAGCAAACCCAGAGAAGAAGGATACCGCCGGCCAGCAATAGTCCAACGATCTGCAGGAGTTGCGTGGTTGCGAGCGCGAAGCCTATGCGCAGAACGGTCGCTGCGATGATGCCGACTAGGATCGCCTTCGTTCTCTGTTCTTTCGGAAGGCCGGCGGCGGCAAGGCCGATGACGATCGCGTTGTCGCCGGCAAGCACGAGGTCGATCATGATAACTTGCAGGAGGGCGGACAACGCCTCCGGCGTGAAAAATTCCATCATTTGGCACCCAATCTCTTAAAAGCGCGGGCGTGCCTATGTCGTGAAGACAATTCGACGGGGTGCATACGGCTGGCATTCCTGCCTGCCGTAGAATTCGCCACCGCTTCTGTCGGATGACCTCCACGAACACCAGGCACCTAAGTTGGACAATTCCAGTCCGACATCACAGCTCAGATATGAACTGCCAGAGGGGCCCGGTCCTGGTGGCGTGAGATTTAGCGGGACAACTGCAAAAACTCAAGTGGTGAGTTTGCGAGCCAAGTTCCGCTCCCCGAAAATCGGTCGATGGCCCATTGTCACATCTTCAGCGGACAAAAGAACAGCCGCGGCCGATTTATCGACCGCGGCTTGAGATGAGAAATTGACATCGGATACGAGTTTCGCAGTTTCGTGTTACACATGTAATATTGGCGACACAAAACCCTGTCATGGACCCGATACCCCGGGCGTTCTTCCAGTTCCACTTCCCGACATCTCTTCTGTTTGATGGAGTTTTCATGTCTCCCCCTCCCGTGATCGGCGCCGCCATGACGCTCGACGAACTCGAAATCCATCGCAACTGGCTCTTTGACAAGCAGCGCGATCTCGAGCTCCAGGACTTCACTACCGCGGACGTCCTGAACGGCGATTGGGCGGCACTCGCCGAGCGCGCCAGGAAGCTGCTCAACGGCTACCAGGGCCGCCTTGGCATCCACGGTCCGTTCTGGGGCTTCACCATCGCTTCACAGGATCCGGATATCCGTGCTGTCGTCGCCAAACGCATGAGGCAGGGCCTCGATGTCTGCGCTGCCATCGGCGCGACCCAGATGGTTTCCCATAGCCCCTATTCCACTTGGTCCTACAACAATCTTGACAACAACAAGGGCGAGCGCGACCGGGTGCTCGAATACGTGCATCTCACTATGCGCGATGCCGTCAAGCAGGCGGAAGACATAGGTGTTGTGATCGTTCTCGAAAACATCGAGGATATTGACCAGCACGCCCGCGTTGCGCTCGCTGATAGTTTCAACTCCCCGGCCGTCGCCGTTTCGATCGATACCGGCCATGCCCATTATGCCCACGGCTCCACAGGCGCGCCACCGGTTGATTATTACGTGAAGGCCGCCGGCGATCGCTTGCACCACGTCCACCTGCAGGATGCTGATGGTTATGCCGACCGCCATTGGGCGCTCGGCGAAGGCAATATCCTCTGGCGTTCTGTCTTCGCCGCGCTTGCCGATCTCACCAACAATCCGCGCCTGATCGTTGAGATCAAGGACAAGTCGAAGATACCTGCTTCGGTGGAGTATCTCGCCTTGCTGGGTCTCGGTCAGTGATCTGCTGACTGAATGAGCATGATCCCGGCGATACCGCCGGGATTATTCCGAACACATATCTCGCAGCAGCACTTGCGTCGCGAGAATATCGCCCACCATCATTTCCCGGGCGAGCACGCCGTTTCGCTCGCGCAATGCCGCGACGATTTGGAAATGATAGGAGGAGAAGGGATGAACGACACCCTTGTCGAATTCCCTTTCCACATAGTTGGTCAGCATCCGCATATAGGGGCCAAAACGCAGCCACAACATTTCAATATGTTGCGGCAGCACCTCCGAGCCCGACATTTCGTAAATGCTGAAATGGAAGGCTTGGTTTTTGCGCAACATACCGTAGACGTCACCGGCCTTGCCGGTCTCCTCATGTTCCCGGGCAAGCGCTTCCAACCGATCCATGTCCTCGTTGGTCACACGCGCCGCCGCGAGTTCAGTCGCCAATCCCTCAAGCGCGATTCGCGCTTGGCACAGATCGTCAAGTCGTTGACGTGAAACGGCCGGCACTCGCGCCGAGCCATTGTGACCGATCTCCAGCCCGTTCTCCGCGGCAAGCCGCCGAAGCGCCTCGCGCACAGGCATGTGGCTGGTGCCGAACTCGGTTGCCAGCGAAGAGATGGTAATGGCCTGGGAAGGAGCAAACGAACCCCACATCAGCGCACGGCGCAACTGTTCGTAGACCGTGTCCTGAACCGTCACCCGCGACGTCACCTTCGAAAGCCCGGTATCCGCCATTTTTACCCTCTGCTATCCGTCGAATCACAACCAGGCCTCGCATAAGAGGCCTTGCTCTTCAAGCCTAATTGCCCGTGTGCGCAAGCTTCTTCTCGAAGCGATTCTCTCCTTGATCAAATGCTGTCGGCACAATAAAACACCTAGGATTTGATCAAATGCTCATGTGTCGGCGACGAAGATAACTCGAGGAGAGGTTTTTGTCACCTTCCGCCTTCCTCCAATCCGATACCCGGGAGAATTCCATGGATACGCGCGTTTCAGCCGGCGACAACATCGCCAAGGCTTTTCCAGTCGACAAGATTCGAGCCAAGTTTCCGGCACTACAGAAATACCGGGACTTCATCTTCTTCGAAAATGCCGGCGGCGCCCAGGTACCCCAGGCGGTAGTCGATGCGGTCGCGAATCATCTCGTGGATTGTAACGTGCAGCGCATGGCGCCCTATCTGCACAGTCAGGGCGTCGATCAAACGGTTGCAAACGCCCGTATCAGCGTCGGCATTCTTGTGAACGCCTACCGACCGGAGGAGATTTCATTCGGCCTCAATGCCACATCCTTCATCCGGCTCGTCAGCCTCGGCATCGCCAAGATGCTGCAGGAGCGTAACGAGATCATCGTCACCGACATGGACCATGACGCCGACATCGCCACCTGGCTGGCGCTCGAAGCCGAGGGCGCCAAGATCGTCTGGTGGAAAATGCGCGATGACGGCATGCTGCACACCGATGATCTGAACCCGCTTTTGAACGACAGGACACGCCTCGTTGCCTGCACGGTCACAGCCCATTCGATCGGCACCATCGTCGATGTCGCAACCGTCGGCAAGCTTGCCCATGCGGCCGGGGCTGAGGTCTTCCTCGACTGTGTGCATTACGGCCCACATGGATTGATCGACGTGCAGGCCTGGGATTGCGACTATCTTGTCTGCTCCGGCTACAAGAACTTCTCCCCTCATATGGGGTTCCTCTGGGGCCGCTACGACGCGCTCGTCAAACTGCCGACGTTCAAGGAGGATTTCATCCCGAACGTGCCCCCTTACAAGATCGAGGTCGGCACTTTCACCTATGAAAACGTCGCCGGCATGGACGCCGCCGTTCGTTATCTCGAAGAGATCGGCCACGAATTCTTGGGCGCAGGTCAACATTCCCGCCGTGATGCAATCGCAGCCGCCATGGGCGCAATCCGAGCTTACGAACAGACATTGTCAAAAAAGATGCTCGCGGTTCTCAAGAAGCATGGTGCTGCGATTTATGGGATTTCCGATGAAAGTCAGATCGAGAAGCGCGTCCCAACCATCTGCTTCAACATTCCGGGGCTAACGCCGCAATACATCGCCGCAGAACTGGGTAAAAACAATATCGGCAGCCGCGATGGTCACATGTTTGCGCCACGCCTGATGAAACGGCTTGGCTTGACCATGGAAACAGGTTGCATGCGCGTTTCCATGGTCCACTACAACAAGGTGGAAGAGATCGACCGCTTCGACAAGGTGCTTGGCGAGATTATCGCCAAGACGAACTGAAATCGTGAGGTCCGGCCGAAGCGCTTCCGCCGGACCTCTTTCATTTGATGTGATGGTAGCGCCGGCGGAAATAAATGAGCGCTTCTTCCTCATCCGCGCCATGCGCGATACCAACGACTCGGCAGAACAGAACGTGATGCGTCCCGCTTTCGATGGCGCTCTCCACCTCGCAGTCGAAAGATACGATTGCATCCGTCAGCCGCGGTGAACCGGTGGTGCTCATTATCCAATCGCCGACAGCAAATCGGTCTTCCTGCGGCGTCGATCCACCGAACAGTTTCGACATTGCTTCGTGACCGGACGCCAGCGTATTGACGCAAAGCACCCGATTCCTCTCGAACATGCCGGCCACCGAACTCGACCGATTAAGGCAGACGAGGAGCGTCGGCGGCCTATCTGTTACGCTGCAGACGGCAGACGCTGTGAAACCTGCGAGGCCACCCGGCCCATCGGTTGTCACTATATTGACTGCTGCGGCCAACCGCGACATCCCATCGCGGAAGGCAAGCCGCGTTGCCTCGACCTCATCATGAATGGAATTGATCGTCATTCGACTCGCAGCCCCGCTTGCCTGAGCAATGGCATCACTCGATCACAGAAAAAGGGTAGTTCATAGGTATAGTTCACGAATGACAGGGCGATGCCTGAATAACCCTGCTCGGAAATTGCAATCATGTCCTCGGCGATCTTCTCCGGCGTGCCTATCAACGGATAACCGCCGGCACCGCCGGCAAACCGCTTGCGGTAGCGGTCGTAGGCATCCTTGTCATGCGACTGAGAGAATTCCTTCTTGCCGGCCATATGCGCATCGACCGCCTCGTGGTCGGCAAGTGTCACAGCGTAGCGTTCGTAATAGTCTTCCGCCTCCTGTTGGCTCTCACGGCAGACGACGTGGCAGACCGTGTAGGCGCCAACGTCCCGTCCGAGCTTGTCCGCTCGCCTTCTGATGTCCTCCACATGTTTTCCGGCCTCGGAAATCTCCGTGAAGGTTGTAAAGAGATAGTCACAATTCTTGGCCGCGAAATCCCGGCCCGGCCCGCCGAAGGCCGCATTCATGGTGACCGGCCGAGGCGCCTGAAGACTAGCAGGACGACTGACGACATCCTTCAGCTGATAATAAGTGCCATCATAATCGAAGGGTGCATCGGAGACATAAGCACGCTCCATGATCTGCAGCCATTCGTCTGCCTGGTCATAGCCCTTTTCCACCAGCGGCACACCGAACATACCGAATTCCTTCGGATTCCAGCCGCAGACGATGTTGAGCCCGGCGCGACCGCTGCTGATATGGTCGACGGTCGCGAGCGCCTTTGCTGCATAAAGCGGATGCACGAGCGGCACATGCACAGTCATGAAGAGGCCGATCCGCTCCGTAACGGAGGCAAGTCCTGCCGCCCAGGTGAACGTTTCGAAGGACCATTCCCGCACCCTGTTCTTGCCACCGAAACCCTTCCAGCGGGCGATCGGCAAGAAGAAGTCGAGCCCGCCGCGATCGGCAATCTGAATTGCATTGAGATTGTCCTCCCAGCGGGCCTGCCATCGCTCCGGCACGTCAGTGATTGCCAGGCCACCATCCGCATTGGCGGAAAACACGCCGAGTTTCAGTTTGCTGGGACCTTTCAGCGGATGCTGCTTGATCATGCTGTTCCTCTCCTGGTGTTTCTTCTTCGGCCGGGGCGTGTTTCCGCGGCTTCCTGCAACTGGCGCCGGCGAACGGAGAGATAGGCCTCCTCCGCCGCGAACATGAAAAGCGTCATGCGGTCCTGGACCATCAGGGGGTCACGGGCGAGAAAAGCCGAATAGATCCGGGAAAGGCCGTCGATATATCGCTCAGCCGTCGCGGGATCGGTGAATGTACCGAGCCGCACCGACTGGAAATAATCCATGAAACGGGAGATGGTTGCCGCCATATGCGGGTTCGACACTGCCTTCAGCCAGGCATTGCGAAATTCCACATTCGCCGCCAGCAATCCCGAGATATCGTCGCTGTTGAGCATCTGTTCTACTCGGTTCATCGCTGCGGTGAGTTCTTCCTCGATATCCGATGTCATGTCGCGGGCCGCACTCGCGGCTGCCCGAGGCTCGAGCTGGCGCCGCACCTCGAATAGCCCGGAAATATCTTCGAGCGACAATTCCCTGACGGCGAAGCCACGCGTGGTGCCGATCAAATAGCCCTCCGCCACCAGGCGTAGCAGCGCCTCGCGGGCCGGCATGCGGGAAATCCCATTTGTCGCGGCGATCTCCGTGTCAACCAATCTAACGGATGGGGAAATCGCGCTCCTCTGCAGCTTCGACCGCAGGTCGCAATAAACCGTATCCACCAGATTGTCGCTCGGTTTCACCATCGAAATCTCCGTGTTTATTCGTATACGGTTTATTTCAAGTTTCAAAGGATTATTGTTACAATGGCTCATCCATCAATTGATTTCGCCATATTCCGTATACTGATCTACCCACCGCAGCAGGGTGAATTTAGTCTTCACCATTTCCGTTATTCGGCTTGCAGCTTCAATAATTTTAGGCTTAAACTTTCCTTTGCCCACCAAGAGGCCCTGCACCGCCAGCCCATAAAGAGAATAAATTTCCAGAGGATTGTCATGAGCGATTTCCGCAAGAAGTGCATCAGCTATGAACGGGTGATCGGAACCTTTGCCGCCATTCCCCATCCCGTCGCGATCGAAGTAACCGCCGCGACCGGGCTCGACTTCCTGTGCATCGATGCCGAACACTCGCAGATCGACCGCGAACTGATCGAAAATCTCGTGCGGGCTTCTGATGCTCATCACATACCGGCGCTGGTCCGGGTTCCGAGCCACGCATCGGAATGGATCGCCTCGGCGCTCGATGCCGGTGCTGCGGGCGTGCTGGTTCCACGCGTTTCGACCTCCGCTCAGGCCAAAGCCGCCGTGATGGCGACCCGCTATCCGCCAGTTGGCGAACGTGGGGTCGGCCCTGGCCGCGCTTCCGCCTATGGCTACCGCATTCCCGATTACCTGAAGGCCGCCAACGAGAGCCTCGTGCTGGCGATACAGATCGAGACGGCGGAAGGCCTTGCGAATGTCGAGGAAATCGCTGCAGTCGAAGGCGTCGATATAATCTTCATCGGCCCTGGGGACCTCTCCGTCTCGATCGACGCGATGGGTCCGGCAGGCGCGGAAAAGCTTAACGCAGCGATCACCACCATCACCAACGCCGCCCGCGAGGCCGGCAAGGCGGTCGGTATCTTTCGCCCTTCAGCCGATGATGTCGGCAAATGGGCGGAAGCCGGCATTTCCTTCTTCATGCTCGCCAGCGACACGATGTTTCTCGGTGCAAGCCTTGCTGCCGGTGTCGCTGCCGCCCGCAACGCATGAGGTCTGGCCATGAAGATCATCAAGACAGATGGCATGCTCGCCGTCGAACCGGAACAACTCGCCTATCTCGAAGGTCTCGGCGCCGAGTTCATCGAAAAGACCCTGCTGACCGAGGAGGCATTGATCGCCGAGGCGAAGGACGCCGAGGCGCTGATGGTGCTGCGTGAGCCGATCACCGCCCGCGTTTTATCGGAGCTCAAGAACCTCAAGGTTATCGGTCGTTTCGGCGTCGGCCTGGATTCGATCGATGTCGAGGCAGCCACACAAGCTGGCGTCCAGGTCACCTACGTGCCGGATTCCAATATCGATGAGGTTAGCACCCATGCGCTGGCGCTGATCCTGTCACTAGCCCGGAAGCTCAAAGTCTATGACAGCGCCGTGCGCCAGGGCCGCTGGCTCGCGATGGACGACGGCGCCGGCATTACGAGACCGAGCGAGCAGATACTTGGTCTCATCGGCTTCGGACAGATCGGTCGCCTGACAGCAGCAAAGGCAAGGGCTTTTGGCTATGAAATCATCGCCTACGATCCATATATCTCGGCCGAACGAATTTCGGCCACCGGCGCCCGACCGGTTTCCCTGGATGAACTATTCGCTCAAGCCGATTTCATCTCGTTGCACATTCCGGCAACGCCCGAGACCCGCAAGATCATCTCGGCCGAAGCACTTAATAAGATGAAGAAGGGCGCATATGTGATCAATGTCTCGCGTGGCGGGCTCGTAGACGAAGCGGCTCTTGCGGAGGCAATTCAGAGCGGCCACATTGCCGGCGCTGGCATAGACACGTTCGAAAAGGAGCCCCCCGCACCGGACAACCCACTGCTCGCACTGGATCAGGTAATCGTCTCACCCCACGCGGCCCATTACTCGACGCAGAGCTACACCGAAGTCCGCAGCAAGGTATTTGCGGATGTCGCAGCCGTGTTGAGGGGCGAAAAGCCGAGATACCCGGTCAATTTCAAGGAATAAGACATGAAGGCCATCCAATACAGCGAGCACGGCCCAGCCGATGTGATGCACTACATCGACCTTCCGGATCCGGTCGCCGCGCCTGGTCAGATCCTCGTGAAGATCGAAGCCGCCAGCGTCACACCCTTCGATTGGAAGCTTCGTACCGGGTATCTGCAGAATCATTTCACCCTGCCCATGCCGAGCGTGCCTGGCCGTGATGCCGGCGGAACTGTGATCGCCGCCGGTGATGGCGTCACCGAATTCAAGGTTGGCGATCGAGTTGCCGTCATGGCCGGCGTCTTCACCCAGGGTGGTTATGCGGAAATGATCGCCGCCGATGAAAAACATGCCGTCGCAATCCCGGACAAGCTCTCGACCGTCGAAGCCGTGGCGCTGACCAATGCTGGCCTCAGTGCCTGGATCGCGCTGCGTACCGCGGAGGTCAAATCCGCCGACAAGGTGCTCGTTCACGCCGGCGCCGGTGCGGTGGGTGGCCTGCTTGTCCAGCTCTGCCGCCATCTTGGTGCGGACGTCACCGCGACTTGCCGATCAACCAATCGAGACTACGTACTGGGCCTCGGTGCAAACCGCATCGTTGCCTATGACCTGGAAGATTTTTCCGAGGCTCTGAAAGATCAGGATCTCGTCTTCGACCTTATGGGCGGTGAAGTCCATGACAAGTCCTACAAGGTCCTGAAGAAGGGTGGTCACCTCGTCTGGCTGGTCGCCGATCCGATCAAGGATCGCAGCGCCGAATTCGGCGTCACTGTCACCCGCGCTATGGTGAGCGATGACAAGTCCGTGCTGCAGTCGGTGATGGATCTCGCCGGCGCCGGCGTGCTGAAGCCCCAAGTCGCCCATACAATGCCGCTTTCTGAGGCTGCCGAAGCCCATCGGCTAATGGAGGAAGGCGCCATTTCCCGAGGACGTCTGATGCTGACGATGTGATCCTCAGGTGCCGCTGGGAAAAAGCGGCGCTCCCCGGCCTTTGGCGACGAAAGTCCGGAAATCTTCGACCGCGTGCTCATTGGCAAGCGCGCAGAACGGTCCGCGACTCACCTCAATGCCATTGATGTTCCGCAGTCGCACATCCATTTCGGCGCTTTTCAACGTCACTGCGGCCGTGTTGACCACCGGCGCATGCAGCACCTTGAAACCGTATTCACCACCGACGAGCAGGCCAGGCAGCACTCCCGCCGGCACCACCACATCCGCACCATCCCGAACCAATGGCTCCGCACAAGCGGTAAAATTTGCCAACATCCGGCGTCGCGCCTTATCGTCGCCAGCAAAGGCGGCACTGAAATCGGATGGCTCGCAGTTCAGCCCGGCCACGTGCTTCACACGATTGCCAAGGCCATAGAGATCGGCCTGTTCGTAGTGCCAGACCTGGAAAACGTCATCGAGCGTGATGAGCGCCATGCGTCGGCCGAGCCGGGCAGCGTAATGCATGCAGACCTCGCCCGCGCCGATCACCGGGATGGTGAGCGCCGACTTGAGTTCATAGAGACCCGGATCCTGAAAATGGCCGATGACTACCGCATCGTAACCGCGGCTCGCCGCTTCCAGCCCGTTATCGATCGCAATCGCCGCACAGCGGAATTCCGCTAGCCGCCCGAAATGTCTGTCCGGCGGGCTGATGCCGAAGACATCGACCGTTGTGCCCGGTTCGGCAATCCCGTTCAGATAATCCGAGAGCCGCGTCATGTAGCCGGCGCTCGCGGTGGCATCGATAAAGCTCTGCCAGAAGATGCGCATGTTATCCCCTTTCCTTCGCGTTTCTCTACGATTCTGCCTCGTCAAAACATCGATTTAAGGCTTTACTCCACGCACAGAATCAGCCTGGAGAGCCTCATGATTTCGCCGACCTCGCCCGAAAGCCCCCTGAGCGACGCGACCGTCGAAATGTCGGAGGCCGCGCTGACGGAATTCGAATGGTCGCTTTGGCGGATTTCGGCCGCCTTCCTGCGCTGGCAGTCGGAATGTTCGAGTGAGCTTGCAGGAGCCGGATTGAGCGGCCTCGATACCGCGATCCTGCACACGATCCGTTATCGCAACAAACCGAAAGGGCTTGGGGAAATCTCCCGCCTGCTCGGCCGCGACGACACCGCCAACATTCAATACGCCATCAAGAAGCTGCAGACCCTGCAACTGATCGAACGCGTCAAGGGCCGGTCGCGCAAGGATACGCTCTATGTACCGACCCGAAAGGGCACTAAACTGACACAGGACTACCGTTTGCTGCGCCGGCATTTGCTGGTTTCGCTGATCCAGAAGATGGATCACGCGGAAAAGGGGCTTGGAAATGCGACAGAAATGCTGGAACTGCTCACGAGTTTCTACGACACCGCCGCCCGGCGCGTGGCAAGCGGATCTCATCCGGTGGAGCGCTCCTGAACCAAAGCCAGCACGCGCAGCGGACTTCCCGAGCCGTTTTGGATTTTGAGTGGGGCCGCGACGATCATGGCGCCAGTCGGCGGCAACTTGTCGAGATTGGTTAAGCACTGCAGCCCATAACGTCCCGTGCCGTGCAGGTAATGATGGGCGGGATAGGGCGGCGAGAAATGCCCGGCCTGTCCCGCATCCGTACCGATCGTCTCGGTACCGAACCCGATAATGCCACGCTCTTCGACCAGAAAGCGCATGACCGCGGCATCCGGTCCCGGTGTATGAGCGCCATCCGCTCCGAGGTTGGCATAGGCGGCGCCCCTCTTCTTCGACCAGTCTGTCCGCAAAAGCACCCAGGACCGAGCGGGAATGCGGCCGTGCTTCTCCTCCCATGTCGTCACCTCGGCAACCGTCAGCAGAAAATCCGCATCCTTTGCTACTTCGGCTGAGCAGTCGATCACGCAGGCCGGCGCAATCATGTCGGCCGGCGGCAGGGTATCGACGGTATTGAGTGGAAGATCGCGACCGGTATACCAATGGACCGGCGCGTCGAAATGCGTGCCGGTATGCTCGCCGAACGAAAGGTTGTTCCAGTACCAGGCAGGCCCTGAGGCATCATAACGCGAAATCCGCTCCATGCGGAACGGGGCCGATTGACCAAGCTCCGGCGGCATGACGATGACCGGAAAATCCGGCGATAGCGTATGAGTGAGATCGATGACACGCACCGCACCGCTCGCCAGTGCTCGGGCAAATGCGTCCAGAATATCCCCGCTCATTGACCAGCCTCCCGTTCGACGGCTTTTGGATTGTCGAAGAGCCGCGCCTCGATATCCTTGGCCACGTCCCCGACATAAATATCCTCGATCCCGCATTTCAGCCCGTCGACGATTGCGTCCGCCAACGCCTTCGGTGCGACTTTGGGCGGCGGCACGGTCTGGAACCATTCGGTATCAAGTGGGCCGGAAAAGGCATTGATCACCCGGATGCCTCCAGGCCGCAGCTCTCTGCGCAGCCATTGCGACAGCGACAGGCAAGCGGCATGCACGGCGGAATGGACTCCGAATTGCGGCGCATTGCTGAGCCCGTGGACTGAGAGCACGTTGACCCAGGCAACGGCTCCGGTCGGACCATCAGCGCCCCGCGAGCGCATCACCGGCCCGAAGGCCTGCGCCAGCCGCATCAGGCCCATCACCGTATGGTCGATGGAATCCCGAGCTGTATTGGCTGCACCAACATCGAAGAGGTGCACAGGGCGGACGTGATCGGCCGTATTGATCAGGATTTCCACCTTGGCGCCGATATCCATGGCAAGCTCATGGACTGAACGCGCATTTGTAAGGTCCAGGTCGACGAGTTCGATGCCGTCGATCGCCTCAAGTGACTTCTGTTCGTTGAACGGCTTCCAGCGATCCGAAACGCCTATAAAAATCTTAGTCGCACCCGCCTTCTTCAAGGCCTGCGCCAGCGCTACAGCCGCCGGACTGCGGCCATCGGTGATCAGCACCCGCCGATGCTTGGGATCGGCGGTCAACTCCCGCCACTGAAGGTCGTCTTCCATGTTTGGCGTCTCCGGAATAGGCTTGGCGAAGAACACTGCTTGGCCACTCCTGTCGAGTTGCAGCGACAGGACCACTCGATTGCCTGGCCCACCACAATCGCCATGTAGATGCGTCACGATGCTCGGTCCGCAATCGAGCTTTACCAGGCCGGCCCGCCAGGGCGTGTGCTCACGGTAGTAGGGATCGCTGGTCACGTCGATCCTGGTTTCCGAGAGCAGAACCCCGCCGGTCGGTGTATCCTGAAACCGTAGGTCGGATGACAGGCAGTTCGGGCAGGCTTCACGGGGAGGATAGGTATATCGTCCGCATTCACTGCAACATTGCAGCGTGAATCGGCCGGACGCAGCCGCAAGCGTCAATCCATGCGCCTTGCGGCTGCGCGTCGACGGCGGCGACAACGGCTGGCGCGTGCGGGCGAGCGGATTTTTGCGTTTCGGTTTTGCGAGCGGTTCGGTCATGACGCCCTCGCCAGTATGGCCGCCGCAGAGGCAAGCCCACGATCGTAGTTGATCATGCCGAAGCCGGAAACGAGACCGAGCTTCGCATCCTTCACCTGCGTGCCACCTGCCGCATCAAGCAGTTGACGCATCGCCTCGGTGATCCCGAGATGTCCGCCGGCCGCACCTGCCTGCCCAACGGAAAGCTGTCCGCCAGATGTGTTATGCGGGAAGGTGCCATCGATCGTGAATGTGTGCTGGCGCACAAAATCCGGCCCCTCACCCTTGCCGCAAAAACCCAGATCCTCGAACTGCACCATCGAAATGACCGCGTAGTCGTCATAGGTCTGGACAAAATCCATGTCGTCCGAGGCCACCCCGGCCATGCCAAAGAGCTCGTCCCGATCAACCACCCAGCCGCCTCGTACCTGTACCGGATCATCCGGAAACGCATTGTGCCGCTCGATGGCGGAAAGCAGTCGTACGAACGGCAGCCCGAGCGATTTCGCCGTGTCTTCCCGCATCACCAGAAACGCCTCGGCCCCCGCGCAGGGCATAACGCAATCGAACAGGTGGAACGGTTCGGCGATCGGTCGTGCCGCCATATATTGCTCCAATGTCAGAGGCTTCTTCATCAGCGCATGCGGGTTTTTGAGTGCATTATCGCGCTGGGCGACGCAGAGCTTGCCGAAATCCTCGCGCGTCGCGCCGTAGCAATCCATGTAGTGACGGGCGATCAGAGCGAAACTGGCGTTCGGGCCGCCGGCGCCATAGGGATAGGAAGCGTCCTGCGCAAAACGGGAGAAGTTGGCAAGCGTCTTGCGGAAGGTATCAACCTGGTTCGTATCTGCGGCGACACAGGCGACGATATCTGCATCACCCGCCTGCACTGCCCTCGCCGCCCGTCGGATCGAAACGATGCCGGCCGCGCCACCCATCGGCACATGATCGATCCATCGCGGCGAAAGCCCGAAATGCTGGGTCAGTGCGATCGCGCTGTCCGGCCCCATCGTGAAGCTCGAAACTGAAAAGCCGTCGAAATCCCGATGACTGATGCCTGCACCCTCTGACAGCGCCCGTAACGCCCTGCCCATCCACCAATGCGCGCTTTCAATGGAATAGCGCTGATAGGGCACTGTCACCGGCACCGTCAGCACCACGCCATCATAGGGTTTTCGCGCGCGGGAAAAGGCCATCAGGCGACCGTCAGCTTGACATCGACATTGCCGCGTGTGGCGTTCGAATAGGGGCAGCGCTCGTGTGCGCCGGCGACGATCTCTTCGGCCACCGCCCGATCGATGCCCGGCAGGGAGGCGACCAGTTCGACTGCTAGCGCATAACCGACCGGCACCGGCCCGATGCCCACCTTGGCCGTGATCGAGGTATCATCCGGCAACGCAACCTTCCTGTTGCGGGCAACCAGCTTCACCGCGCCGAGGAAGCAGGCTGCATAACCGGCAGCGAAAAGCTGTTCCGGATTGGTGCCTTCGCCACCTGGCCCTCCCAGACCCTTCGGCACGGAAAGATTGACCGAAAAGCTGCCGTCGACACTCCGGGCTTTGCCTTCGCGCCCGCCATGGGCGATAACGGCGGTTTCGTAAAGGATCTTGTCTGGGATCACGCGAGCCTCCATATAGAAATTTAAGCTTTGATTCATAGCATAGAAGAAAACGACCCAACGCGGAAGCGGCGTCAGCCAGCCTTGCGGATCGACGCCTTCAATTTGCGCAGATCGATTGCCGAACCTTCTTCGACCGCTTTCGCCGCCATCGTCTTGATCTCACCACGCTGCAGTTTCTGGGTAGAGCTCACCGGCAATTTGTCGATGAAGACCACGTAACCTGGCAGTTTATGATAGGCGATATGGGCGCCCGCCCTCTCGACGATCTGCCTCGCCTTTTCGGCCGGTTCGCCCACTTCGGTCTTCTCGCTTTCGACGATGAAAGCGAACACTTCCTCGCCGCGCAGGTCGTCCGGCACCGGCGTTACGGCGGAAGCCTTCACGCTCGCATCCTTGGCAAGCGCCGCCTCGACTTCCAGCACGGCGATGTTCTCGCCGCTGCGCCGCACGATGCTCTTCTTGCGATCGAAAAAATAGAGGAGCCCCTTTTCGTCGGCATGGACGACATCACCGGTATGGAACCAGCCGGCCTCCCAGGCCTCCTCGGTCGCTTTTTCATCCTTCAGGTAGCCGCTAAAGAAACCATCCCGCGGGTTTGCGCCCTTTGCACGTACGAGAAGTTCACCCGGCTCGCCAAGCTCTACATCATTCCCCGCATCATCGACGATACGGAAATCCATACCGGCGCGCGGCCGACCGATGCAGCGAAGCCCCGGCGTATAGTCGTCCGCTGCTGTTGTTGTTACGGCCCGTCCGCCCGTCTCGGTCATTGCCCAGGCCTCGACGATCGGAATGCGATAGCGCTCCTCGAACTCGATTTTATGGCGCGCATCCACACCAGGCCCCAACGCAAATTTCACCTTGTGCGCACGCTCCGCTTTAACGATTGGGAGCTGGAGCAGGATCGCCGGGA
The DNA here is from genome assembly GCF_029854435.1 of Neorhizobium petrolearium. Taxonomy (NCBI): domain Bacteria; kingdom Pseudomonadati; phylum Pseudomonadota; class Alphaproteobacteria; order Hyphomicrobiales; family Rhizobiaceae; genus Neorhizobium; species Neorhizobium petrolearium. The sequence continues at coordinate 4,613,011 of NZ_CP123000.1, forward strand.
TGACGCCCAGACAATGAATGATGGTCGCGCCGGAATCGGTTATCGAAGCCCACCAGGAACTTGCATGGAACCGGTCGAGCGGTACGATCGCACCACCCTTCATGATCATGCCGACCGCCGTGCAGCCGAGCGCATTCATATGGAACATCGGCAGCGGCGTCAGCGCCACTTCCGCTCCCTCGCCCATTTCGGCAATGCCGCCCTGGGTCGTGTACCATTCGGCGACAGTGATAAAGTACCTGTTTGAAAGGATGCAGCCTTTCGGCTTGCCGGTGCTTCCGGATGTGAAGAGCAGCGCACATTCCTGGTCCGGCCCGCCCGGTCGCGCTTCGTGGGGTTCCGGAGACGACGGGATATCGTCGCCGGGGGCAAGTACCGACACCTTCCTGGGCTTGATGTCGCGCAATTCGCCCAGCCGCTCGGCAATCACGACCATCAGCGATGCTTCGGCCATGTCGAGCTGAAAGAGAAGCTCGTCGCGGCGCAAATCCGGATTGATCGGCACGATCGACACGCCGATTGCATTCAGCGCCAACCAGTAGTCAAAGAATTCCGGCCGGTTTTCGAGGAGCAGCGCGATGCGCGAGCCAATCCCATATCCCGCTTCTGCGAACTTCCGCTTCAGAAGGCTAATCCGCGCGAAAACCTCACCATAGCTGTAGCGAAAACCCTCCGGCGCATAGGGAAGCTTGGCGCTTGCCGGCGCAATAAGCATCGGCGCATCGGGATTTTTCAGCGCCTGGTGTTCGAACAGCAGGTAGGGAGAATACATCGTCTTGTCCTCAACCTCTTTCCAGCAGGCCCTTGATCAGGAACATCTCGGCCTCATGGATCGTCCCGAACTGGATCCATTCCGCATCCGTCTGCGTTTCGAGCCGCCAGGTGAGCAGCGTCACCACGCATCTATCCGGCCCCATACGGAGAAGCTCACCCGGAATGACCCGCGACATGTTGCGGAACTGCATAGCCTCCTTCGTCGCGCCGACTTCGTAGTCCACCTGCAGCCGGGTGTGATCAACATGGAGACGCACATAAGTCGGCTTGCCGGTGAACGTCGATGTACCGCGGAAGAGTCCAGGCTCCACCTCGGTGCGATTCAAGCTGCCCCATGCCCACTGACCCTGTTTCAGACCGTCGGACATAAGCTCGAAGGCGGCCACCGCCGGGCGGTTCACCATGACGCTGCTGGAATGGCAATGCGGATCGATCATGGCGTCCCTTTCTAAACCTGTGGAGCTGTCTCTCTAAAAGACATTTTAAGCATAAAATAATTGGAAAGAACGTCAATGATTTTTATGACGAAGGCTTCGAGTTCAGTCGTCTGCAATTGACAGCTGCTCTGAATTTCAACCAGGCGGCATCTTGAAAGCCATGATTTCCGGCATTTTGCACGTTCTGGTCGATTCGATTCTCGCTTCCCCGCGATCTTAAATTTTAGGCTTGAAGTAATTTATACGTCGTTCTACGATCCCCTCAATTGTCGAGGGGACGGCCGCAAAGAACGGCACCAAACAGAACCATCAGAAGCCCCTGACAGGATTGCAGGCTTGCGTTTCACAAACCGCCGCAGGTCCATCGGCCCGTGCCGATGGGCAGAACCAGAGGGATCGTCATGACTTTTGAAATTGACCGCAGAAATCTCCTGCAGATGCTCGGCCTCGCCGCCGTGGGCGGCTCCGTGCTCTCGCAGGCCACCTTCGCTTTCGCTGCAGATACCGACAACGTCACCATCGGCTGGCCGAGCGACGTGCCGTCCTGGGATCCGAACCTGCGCTTCGTGCCGGATGCGCAGCCGATCTTCAAACTTGTCTTCGACCAGCCACTCGACCAGGCGCCCGACCTGAAGCTCATTCCCAATCTCATCAGCAAATGGGAACTGAAGCCGGACGGTCTCTCGATGCCGTTCGAGATCCGTAGCGACGTGAAATTCCACAATGGCGATCCGATGACGATGGAGGACTTCAAATACACCTTCGTCGAGCGCGTGAAATCCGGCCTGAAACTGGATATTGCCAATTCCTGGCGCACGCTGACGGATATCGAAATTACTTCGCCGACGAGTGGCGTGATGAAATTCTCCGCCCCGACCCCGACCGCACCGCAATGGCTTGCCTTCCTCGGCAGCTATCTTGTGCCGAAGAAATATGTCGAATCTGTTGGTCCCGAAGAATTCGCCAAGAAGCCGATCGGCACTGGTCCCTACAAGCTCGTGGACTATCAGATGAACTCGCGCATTGTGCTGGAGCGCAACGATGACTATTTCGGTGCCAAACCGAAGGTCAAGCGCGTCACGATCGATATCATCAAGGATCCGTCGGCGCGCACCGCAGCCATCCAATCCGGCCAGGTGGACTTGACTGTCAACATCCCGGTCCGCGAAGCCGAACGCCTCGGCAAGACCGAGGGCCTGACCGCCGAGATCAATCCCTTCACCCGCCTGATCCTGCTGCAGATGCGCAACGACAAGGGCTTCAGCGACATGGCCGTGCGCCTTGCTGCCCATCATGCGATCGACAAGTCAGCGCTCTCCAAGGCCTTCTACGGTGGTGCCGCCGTACCGCTCTCCATTCCGGCGACACCCGGCACGCCAGGTTACCTGCCTGACTACAAGTTCGCTTACGATCCGGAACTGTCGAAGAAACTGCTGAAGGATGCCGGTTACACGGCCGACAAGCCGGCGACCTTCACGCTGGCTGCCACCAACGGCCAGTTCCCGAGCGATTTCGATATTGCCCGCGCCCTCGTCCAGATGTGGCAGAAAGTCGGCCTCAAGGTCGAGCTGCAGCAGATCGAATATTCGAAATATTTCGAGCTGAACCGCGGCGGCCAGCTGCCGGAAGCGACCCTCTACAGCTTCGACAATGCTACCGGCGACCCCGAAATCTTCTCTGGCTATCTCATGAACCCGAAGATGCCGTTCGGTGCCTGGAAGGGTCAGGAGATCGGCGACAAGATCCTCAAGCTCTTCGTCGAGCCGGTTTATGAAAAACGCATTGCCGGCTACAAGGAAGTGGCCAAGGAAGCCGTCGAAACCGGCGCCAATATTCCGATCCTGCAGAGCGTCCAGACACTGGTGCGCAAGAAGAACCTCAACTACGTCAAGTACGGCAATGCCTGGGTTCTGGGCAGCACCATGTCCTGGTCCTGATGCCGGCCTGATGAAACTGTTCGGGGTCCGGGCCTGTCCGGCCCCCTTTTCCTGATATCGTAATACGGGGCATGCGCATGTTTGCGACCATTGCCAATTTGCTGGTAAAGCGCGTGCTGACCGCGATACCGATCCTTCTCGTTGTTTCCGCGCTTCACTTCTGCATCCTGCGCATCCTGCCGGTCGATCCGGCCGCCATGTCGCTGCCGCCGAATGCCACGGTCCAGGAGATCGAGGCGATGCGTACGGAAATGGGGCTCGACCGGCCTCTCTACGAACAATACGGCATCTGGCTCAATCAACTCCTGCATGGCGATATCGGCCGTTCCATCCATTTCCGCCAGGATGTGACATCGCTGATCGGCGGCACGCTGCCAGCCACGATCGAGCTTGCCGTCATCGCCATGATGGTCGCTACCGTCTTCGGCCTTGCCGGCGGCTTGTTCCTTTTTTACGTGCGCGGCACCCGCGCCGAAGCCGTGATGGATTTCATCTCCATACTGCTGCTCTCTCTACCGGAGTTCCTCTGGAGCCTTTTCCTGCTCCTGATTTTCGGGGTCTTCTTCGAGATTCTGCCATTCACAGGGCGGCTGAGCCCCGGTTTTGAACGACCGGTTGTCACAGGCTTCCTGCTGATCGACAGTCTGGTCACCGGCAATATCTCGACCTTCTTCAATGCGCTGGAGCATATGATCCTACCCTGTCTCGCGCTCGGCATAGCGCTTTCCCCCTCCCTGATGCGCGTGCTGCGCTCCAGCCTGCTCGACGCCTATCAGGACGACTATATCCAGCAGGCGCGGCTGCGCGGACTTTCGGAGAAACGGATCCTGATCCGCCACGGATTGAAGAACGCCATCCTGCCGACACTGAGCCTCATGGGTGTCCAGTTCGGTTTCCTCTTTGGAGGCACGTTGCTCGTCGAGATCATCTATTCCTATCCGGGCATGGGCAATCTGATGGTCGATGCTATTCGCAACGCCGACCTGCCGATCATCCAGGGGGCGGGGCTCACCTATTGCATCGCGGTTCTGGTGATCAGCATCGTGGTCGATAGTCTCTACCTAATCCTCAACCCGAAACTGAGGATGCGCTGACATGCAACCACTTCCCCTCTGGCTGAAATCCGGCCGCGTTCAGACCGGCCTTGTCATCATCTCCATCCTCGGCATCTGCGCTGTCTTCGCACCCTATCTCGCGCCGAACGATCCGAACGAGCAGAACCTTCTCGCCATCCTCACGCCGCCCGCCTGGGCCAATGGCGGGGACCCGATGTTTCCGCTCGGCACCGACAGCCTTGGCCGATGTATTCTCTCTCGCCTGATCTTTGGCGCCCGCGTTGCCCTCACCGTCGCCTTCACCGCATCGGTCGGCGCCATGATCCTCGGCGCGATCTTCGCCCATGTCGCCGGCTACTTCGGCGGCTGGGTGGATTGGCTGATCGGCCGCGTCGTTGAAATCTGGCTCTCCTTTCCGCCGGTCATCCTGTCGCTGATCCTCATGGTCGGCCTCGGCACCGGCCTGCGCAACGTTGTGCTGGCAATCATCCTCGTCGACTGGACCCGCTTCTGTCGGGTGCTCAGAAGCGAGGTGATCGTGCTGCGACGCCGCGACTATGTCGCCGCCGCCCAGCTTGTCGGCTTCTCACATTGGCGCACCATTACCCGTGAGATACTGCCGGGCACATTGCCACTTTTGATTACCCTCATGAGCCTCGAAATGGGTGTCGCCGTCATCGTCGAGGCGATCCTTTCCTTCGTCGGCATGAGCGTCGGTTCGGAAACCCCCGCCTGGGGTCAGATGATCGCCGATGCCCGCCAGAATATCTACGAAGCACCGTTCAACCTGATCGCGCCGATTTTTGCGATCTTCTTCGCAGTCTTCGGTTTCAACATCCTGGGCGATGGGCTGCGCCGCACGCTCGACACGCGCCTGACGCAGACGGAGCGTACCTGATATGGCCATTCTCTCCGCACAAGGTCTCTGCGTTGAATCGCTCGGCGGCAAGGAAAGCTTTCCGGTCCTGACAGACCTCAACTTCTCGCTGGGACCAGGCAAGATCCTCGGCCTCGTGGGTGAATCCGGCGCCGGCAAATCAATGATCGGCCGCACCATCTCGCAATACCTGCCGAAAGGTTTTGCGGTCACCAGGGGCACGCTGGAGTTCGATGGCGAGGATCTGGTGAGCATGGTGCCGGAACGCCGCCGGAACCTTCTCGGACGTGACATCGCCTTCATACCGCAGGAGCCGCTCTCCGGCCTCAACCCGGTCTTGAGCGTCGGCCAGCAGATGAAGGAGCACCTTCTGCGCATCGGCCTCGCCCCCGGCGAGAACTGGCGCGAGCGAGCACTGAAGGAATTCGAGTCGGTACACCTGCCGCATGGCTCGGCACTGCTGGAAAAATACCCGCATCAGCTTTCCGGCGGCATGTGTCAGCGCATTCTGATCGCCATGGCCTTTGCCAGCCGGCCCCGCCTGCTCATTGCCGACGAACCGACGACCGCACTCGACGTGACGATCCAGGCGCGTATCGTCAAGCTGATCGCAGAGATGCAAAAGCGCGACGGCACCGCGGTAATCTTCATCACCCATGACCTCCGTCTCGCCTCCCAGATCAGCGACGAGATCATGGTGCTATATGCAGGCCGCCCGGCCGAACGCGGTCCCGCCAAACAGCTCTTTTCGGCACCGGCGCACCCTTACACGCGCTGTCTGCAGCTTGCCAATCCCACGATCAGTGGCCCGCGCCGCGGTCTGTTCATTCTGCCCGAGCGCATGCCGGGCTTGCGCGTGCTGAAGGAGCTTAAGGGTTGCCGTTTCGCGTCACGCTGTCCAAACGCCGTCGAAGCCTGCACCGAAAGCGAACCGCCGCTCGCCGATATCGGCCCGAACCATATCGCCGCCTGCATCCGCACCGAAAAGACGCCGGAGATCATGCCACCGCTTCTAGCCCCCGGCCGCGAGATCGTCTCGACGAAAATCCACCTCAACGGAGAAAAACTCACCAAGGCCTATACGACCGCCTGGAGCCCGTTTGCCAGGCGCAGCAGCTTCAAGGCCGTGAACGGCGTCGACTTTACCCTCGGCGAAGGCGAATTCGTGGGAATTGTCGGCGAGAGCGGCAGCGGCAAGAGCTCGCTCGCCCGCCTCGTCGTCGGCCTCGACACCCCGACCGAGGGCAGGATCACGCTTGCCGGCCGCGATGTGACGGCCAACGGCAATGCGGAAAAAGCCTATCGCCGGGAATATATCCAGATGGTGTTCCAGGATCCGCAATCGGCGCTCAATCCGCGCAGGCGCATCGGCAGCATCGTCACTCAGGCGAACGAGGCCAATGGCCTGCACAACAGCTCGCGCGAACGCATGAGCCGCGCCGCCGAACTTCTGAAGGAGATCGGCCTGCCGCCTGACGCAGCCATGCGTTTCCCCTCCCAGCTTTCCGGAGGCCAGAAGCAGCGTGTCAACATCGCCCGCGCCCTTTGTACTTTGCCGCGCATCCTCGTTGCGGACGAGATCGTCTCCGGCCTCGACGTCTCAGTCCAGGCCCAGCTTCTCGACCTTCTCCTGAAGCTGCGCGATGAGCACGGCTTTTCGATGCTGTTCATCAGCCATGACCTTTCCGTCGTCCGTTACCTCTGCGACCGGGTCATGGTCATGTATCGTGGAGAAGTCGTCGAAAGCGGCAGAACGGAAACCGTCTTCGCCGATCCGCAGCATGCCTATACCCGCAGCCTGCTTGCCGCAGTACCTCCGGATGACGTCAATCTGGAATGGTCGCCGGTTTTGGCAGAAGCAGGATATCAGGTCGAGTAATTTATTCTTCAGGCCCGGCGGAACCGCGCTTCACGGAACAATGATCCTGGTCTCCATCGGGTAATGGGAATTGCCGCCTTCGAAGGGCGGGAAGGTCTTGAAATCTTCGCGCATGGCAACACGCGCCGGTGATTGCAGCGCCGCCTGCAATGCCACTTGGCTGTCAAACATCACCCGGTTGCGCTGCATATGGTTGACCCGCTCCCACGGCAGAAAGCCGCACCAGTCGATGCGCGACAGGACCTCGATCTGCCTGATGCCCGGGAAAGTGCGCATGACCTGCGGATGATGGCTGACATAGTGATGCATCCAGACGTTCAGGTCCTCGGCCGGCCCGGTATAATGCACCACGTAGGAACAGGGATTTCCGTTCTTCTCAATATCGAGCTTGCCGTCATCGACCGGAAAATGCCGGACATACATTGCCTGCTGTGTCGCCTTCGCCCCGCGGATACTCGCAAGCACGCCGGATGCTGCAAGCTGCTGCAGGTGGCCTGTCGGCGCCATTGCCTCTTCGAGCTCGGTGAGCTCGTTGAAATAAAGCTGCATGCCGAAGACAGGGGACTGCTCATCCTTGTTGTACATGTCCCTCGTGACCTCGGGTGTATAGAGATTGGCCGAGGTGAGGCCAGGCGTCAGCTTGATGATCTCGGCGACGGTCTCGACATCCGCCTTGCTCACTACGAGTTGGCTTCCGTCCACATTCTCGAAAAACGCGAAATATGCAAAACGCATGGCTGGACTTTCCCTGCTACATTGTGAGGTCGCAACACATGCGGGGCGGCCTCCGCTTCTCTGTCAATGCTCGACTATCGAACCGGCGGAAGGAAAAAACAAGCTTTAAACCTAAACTATTTCGCGGCTCGATTTTTCCCGGAATTGGTTGGATCTTATATGATTTAAGCTTCAATCTTTTCGCTTGAAAGTCGCCGGGTTTTCGAGCACGATCCGCTCATTCGCGCCGTAAACGAGGATATGGAACGCTGCCGGATTGCTCTTGGGGAGAGCCCGTTTCGTTTATTCCATTTATCGACGACAAGAAAAAACCGTATCCGGTCCGGCGGAGAATACTCCCGGTCAAAACCAGAGGGAAGGAAATCTATGATCATGCCCTTTTTTCGCCGCGCCTTTATAGGCATTGCAGGCGCAACAACCCTGTTCATCGCCAGCGCTGGCTTTGCTTCGGCCGAAGCGCTCGTCGTTGGCTCCTATCCGAGCAACCCGCCCTTCGAATACAAGACCGCCGACGGCAAGTTCGAAGGCTTCGAAGTCGACATCGTCAATGAAGTGGCAAAACGCCTCGGCATGACGGTCGAGATTTCCGACCTCGGCTTCCAGGCACTCTTCGCCGCGACGGCCTCCAAGCGCATCGACGTGGCAATCTCCTCGATCACGATCACCAAGGAACGCCTCGGCAGCCAATCCTTCACCCAGCCCTACTATGATTCCGACATGGGGATCGCCACCCGCAAAGAGGCCAAGCTCGCCGCGGTCGAGGATCTCAAGGATAAGGTCGTCGGCGTTCTCGCCGGCTCCACCGGCGACAAATGGGCCAAGGAAAACAAGGAAAAATACGGCATCAGCGACATCAAGAGCTATAACGCCCAGCAGGACTTGCTGATGGACCTTTCCGCCGGTCGTGCTGATGCCGCCGTGAGCGACGTGCCGGGTATGGAATATGCTTTCCTTAAGATGAAAGACCTCGTGGTCAAGGTCCGCATCAAAACCGGGGAGCAATACGGCCTGATGATGACCAAGGATCATCCGCTGCTCGGCAAGGCGAACGATGCGCTTACCGCAATGAAGAAGGATGGCACCCTCATCGCCATTCATAAGAAATGGTTCGGCACCGATCCCGCCGCAGACTCCGCCACTGCCACCGAACAGCCGCTGCCGAAGCCTTAAGCCGGCTTCCATCGAACAAATTCCATCCATGCCGGCCGGAAACGGCCGGCATTTTCATGAGAGACGGACATGACCCTCCTCGATACGTTCTTCAATCTCGGGGTTCTCGGCGATGCGTTTCCGGCGTTGCTGCGCGGGCTGGTGAACACCTTCCTGCTCGGAATTGCCGGTATCGGCTTCGGCATTCCCTGCGGCCTCGTGATCGGCTTGCTGCGCCTCTACGGGCCGAAACCGCTACGCTATGCCACGGTCTTCTATATCGACATCTTCCGTGCGACGCCCATGTTGGTCGTGCTGATGCTGATCTATTTCGCATTGCCTTTCATCGGCATCCGCCTGTCATCATGGACCTGCGCGATATTGGCCTTCACGATTGTCATGGCCGCCTACATGGCCGAGGTCTTCCGTTCCGGCATCGAGAGTATTCCGAAGGGTCAGTTCGAAGCCGCCGCGGCTCTCGGTCTCTCCTTCATCGTAACGTTGCGCAAAGTCGTATTGCCGCAGGCGGTTCGCATCGTCATCCCGCCGACTACCAACAATTGCGTCTCGATGTTCAAAGACACATCGCTTGCCTCCACGGTGGCTCTGGCGGAGTTGATGAAGGAGGGCCTGGATGCGCAGGCGCTATATGCCAACCCGACGCCGCTGATCGGCGCAGCCCTGATCTACATCGCCTTTCTTTGGCCGATGGTGCGGTTGGTGAGTCTGCTTGAAAAGAAATTCAGCAAGGAAAAGAAGCGGTAAAGCCCTATTCGAAGGCCGCGCCCGAGAGATGGTTGCTGGCCGAGACTTTGACTGCCCCAATTTCCGACCAAAGCCCCGAGATCATACGAGAATCGACGTCCGCCATCATCTCCTGTAGCCAGCGCTCATGCGCGGCGGCCATCGTAGCAAAGAATATCGTACCATTGTCGGTGAGCTTCGCGACGGTAACGCGCCGGTCGGCATCCGGCGTCAACCGCTGGATGTAGCCATCCGCCTCCAGCCGTTCGACCAGACCAGTGACATTGCCATTCGTGACCATCGTGCGCTTGGAAAGTTCACCGAGGCGGAGCCCGTCCTTCTCACGATAGAGCTGTGCCATGAGATCGAATTGCGGCAGCGTGGCGCCGAACTCGGCCCGAAGCCGCCGGCGGATTTCCTGCGAAATCAGTTTGGTCGTAGACAACATGCGCAGCCAGAGACGCAATTCCGGCTTGGAACGCCCCTGCACGCCATGGACGATAATCTCCAGGTCGACATTGATTACGTCCGCTTCTGCCATCCCAATACAGCCCTTTCACTCGACCAAGCTCTAGAAGCTGATATTTGAAATGTCAAAGGAATCGTGTTCAGCTCTTGCCGGCCAGCATCTTTGCCAGCATGAATCCCGATCCGGCCCCAGTTCCAGCGCCCGGCCAGGTGGCGGCGCCGCAGAGATAGAGCGACTTCACCGGCGTTTTGTAACGAGAATAACCGGCGACCGGCCGGAACAGGAAATTCTGGTCGAGATGATGACTGCCGGAAAGATTGTCGCCGCCGATCAGGTTCGGGTTCTCCCTTTCGAGATCAAGCGGGGAAAACACTGCGCGGTCGAGGATTTTCGCCTTCGTACCAGGGGCATAGTCCTCCAGAATGTCCAGCACCCGATCGGCATAGGCTTCCTTCACCTGATCCCAGTCGGTTCCCGCAATCGTGCCGGAAGCATCGCCGCGGATCCCCGCCGGCAGTACGCGAACCTGCACCCAGAGAACATGCTTGCCCTCCGGCGCGCGCGAGGGATCGAGCGCCGTGGGCTGGCCGACGACCAGCGCCGGTTCAGTCGGCAACAAGCCTGCCATAGCCTCCGAATAGACCCGCGACATCATCGCCAGGTCCGGCGCCACATGCACATAGGCAAAGCCCTTCAATGCCTCGCCGGCTTTCCAGTCCGGCAGACCATCCATTGCCAGATGGATCATCATCGTGCCCGGCCCGGCGCGGAATCTTTCGACCTTGCGATCGAATGACTCACGGGCCGGATCGGCATCGACCAGCTTGCCGAACAGCAGTCTCGGATGGGCGTTGGAAATGACCGCCTTGCGGGCGGAAATCACCCGGCCGTCTGCCAGCTTGACGCCTGTTGCCGTGCCGTTCGACATCTCGACCCGCTCAACCGGCCTGCCGAGCATCAGTTCGCCGCCTTTTGCCTGCAGCAATCCAGTCATGGCTTTGATGATCGTATCGGCGCCGCCTTGGCCGATCACCATGCCAAAAGCCTGATTCGCCATGCTTTCGAGATATGGGAACAGCGCTCCACCGGCGACCTCCGGCGCAAAATCGAGGTGCAAGCCCCAGGCGCTCATCATCGCTTTGACCTTGTCATTTTGGAAGCGGGCATCGAGGAAATCGCGAGGTGAAGCGAGCAGCTTGCGTGCCGTGTCATAAAGCCAGCCAGTGCCCTTTTCACGCCAAGCCTTCCAGAGCACTTTCGCCGCAGCAAGCGACGGCATGGGCGAACCAAGCAACCCGAAGATATGCGGGGCGTCCGAGCCGAATTCGGCGAAGAGTTCTCGCCATGCCGCCGCATCCTGCGACGAGATCGACTCGATTGCTCCGACCGTCTCTTCGAGATCGGTCGAGACGCCGAGATGGGTGCCGTCTCTGAAAACGCTCGAGAAACAGCGTTTGGCGGGTACCAAGCCGAGCCCGTGGGCGATCAGTTCGTCTTTATATGTCGCAAAGAACGGCGAGCCGGCGAACATCGACAGATTCATGGCCGCGAGATCGTGCCTGAATCCCGGCAGCGTGAAATCACCTGTCTTCACCGCGCCTCCCGGCTCCTGCTTGCCTTCTATGACGGCTACCGACCAGCCTCGTGCGGCGAGATGAATGGCGCTCGCAAGCCCATTATGACCTGCCCCAATCACCACCGCATCATATGCCGTCATCGCCGTTACCCTGGATCACATTATTTATCCATATGCATACATTTTCCGTAATCGGCATCAAGGGGTCGCAGCCTGAGAACAGCACGACGACACGCAGGAGAACCTCTTCTCAATGCAAGATGGAGCCGCTTATTCCGGAGGAATCCATGAACTCCGTGCTCGAACGGAGCACGCAAATTTTTGCGCGCGGTAGCGGCGCTCGATTGCTTGCATCCTCATATTTTCTGAAATAGGCTCGCCCATCGGTTAGCGGCATCCGGCGGGGGAAACCGGCCTGCCGCCCGGCTCACGAAACCGGTCATTCAAGGGGAACTCGGCATCATGTCTTCCAACACGCTTTCCAATCTCGCTTCCGCTCTTCTTTCCGGCTCGGTCAAGGTGGTCGACCTGACAGCGCCGCTTGGCCCGGATACGCCGGTGCTCTATTTGCCGCCACAGTTCGGCAAGAACACGCCGAAAGTCGCGGTCCACACGATCTCCGCCTACGATCAGGACGGTCCGTTCTGGGCCTGGAATTGGCTGGAGCTCGGTGAACACACCGGCACACATTTCGATGCGCCCTGTCATTGGATCACCGGCAAGGACAACCCGAACAACACAACAGACACCATTCCGCCGCAGAATTTCGTGGCGCCGGTCAACGTCATCGACCGCTCCACGGAAGCCGCCGAAAACCCGGATTACCTGCTGACCGTTGACAGCATCAAGGAATGGGAAGCCGAGCACGGCGAGATCGAAGCAGGCAGTTGGGTGCTGATGCGCTCCGATTGGTACAAGCGCAACGGCTCTACCGAAACCTTCCTGAACGCCGACGAGAACGGCCCGCATTCGCCGGGCCCGACCGCCGAAGCGATCGAATACCTGCTTTCCAAAGGTATCATCGGCTGGGGTCAGGAAACGGTCGGCACCGATGCCGGTTCGGCCGGCGGCATGAACCCACCTTTCCCGGCGCACAACCTCATGCACAAGAACAACAAATACGGCTTGGCTTCGCTGTCCAACCTCGACCAGCTTCCGCCCAAGGGGGCGGTGCTGATCGCAGCGCCGCTCAAGTTCGTCAAGGGCACCGGCTCGCCGGTCCGCGCACTGGCTCTCATCGCCGGCTAAATCTCTGAGGGTCGGATCGTTCGCGGTCCGGCCTTTTCCATATCCGGCAAAGAGGGCGCTATGGCGGATTTCGATTACATCGTCGTCGGCAGCGGCATCAACGCTTTGGTCGCTGCCGCCATGCTTGGGAAGAAGGGCAAACGAGTCCTCGTTCTCGAACGAAACGACCGCATCGGCGGCTGCCTGCGAACCGAGGAAATCACCGAGCCAGGCTTTATTCACGATGTGATGGCAACCACAATGGTGCTTTTCCTGACCTCGCCCGCCTATGGCGTGCTGGGCAAGGACCTGGAAGATCACGGCCTGGAATTTGCTCACGCCGACCTGCCGACCGGCGTGCTGCGACCGGATGGTTCTTCGGTGATCTTCTCAAAGGACCGGCAGCGCAACATTGCCAACTTCGAGGCGCTGGCTGAAGGCGACGGCAAGGCTTTCGACCGCGAGATGAATGCGCTCGGTGCGGACGCAACCTTCCTCTTCTCACTGCTTGGCGGCGCGCTCTGGTCCGGCACGACGCTGAAGACCGTCGCAAAGCAGGGCTGGGGCAAAGGCCTCCGCCAGCTTGCCGCCTGGTTCGGAGACGCACTAAAACCTGCCCGTGGTTACCTTGAAACCACCTACAGGTCCGAGGCTGCGCATGCGCTCTGGGCGCCCTGGGTGTTGCATTGCGGGCTGGCGCCGGAAAGCGCCTATTCGGCCGAGATGCTGAAAGTCATCGGTTTTGCAATCGAGCTTGCCGGCTGCCCGATCGTCAAGGGCGGAGCAGCCAATCTCGTAACCGCTTTCGAACGCTTGATCGCGAATCAGGGAGGCACGATCCGCACCGGCGCAGATGTCGAGCGTATCCTTGCCGGCCAGGGCAACAAGGCCGCCGGTATCCGGTTGGCAAGTGGTGAGGCGATCCAGGCGACGTCCGGCGTCATCTGCTCCACAACTCCAAACCAGATCTACGACCGGCTACTGAAGGACTGGCCACAGCCGATACCTGCCGAAGTCGCCGATGGCGTCGCCCGCTACCGCTACGGCAAAGGCGACATGCAAATTCACTATGCGCTTTCTGCGCCACCTCGTTGGAAGGGCGATCCCGATCTCGGCAAAGTCGCGCTGCTGCACCTGACGCCTGGACTCGATGGCGTTTCACGCGCCACCAACGAATGCGAGCGCGGCCTTCTGCCCGCCGAGCCAACTGTCTGCGTCGGCCAACCCGTGAGTTTCGACCCCTCACGCGCACCGGAAGGCAAATCGATCCTCTGGCTTCAGCTTCCGGAGGCTCCGCGCGTTATCAAGGGCGATGCAGCCGGTGAGATCGCCGTACCTGCAGATGGCAGTTGGACAGAGGCAGTGCGTGAACATTATGCAGACCGCATCGAGGCAATCCTTTTCCGTCACATTGAGAACTTTGCCGACATCAAGCTTGCCCGCCGCGCTTATTGTCCCGCCGATCTTGAGGGGATGAACATGAACCTTGTCGGTGGCGACCCCTATGGCGGCTTTTGCGGCCTGGATCAGTTTTTCCTCTGGCGGCCCTTTAAGTCGTCTGTTAACCACCGCACCCACGTGCCGGGTCTTTATCATATCGGCGCCTCGACCCATCCAGGTCCTGGGCTTGCCGGCGGCTCCGGTTTTCTGCTTGCATCGTCGTTGCGCTGAAACGCAGCGGCCGAAAATATCAAGAGGGCTCATGGCAGAACGGTTTTCAGGTGTGGTGTTACGCCGGCGTCAGGAAGGTGATCAGGTGGATCGGCCGACGATGGGGGAAATCGGCCTCAATCACTTCGCCCCCTATCTGATGAACCGCATCATCGCCCGCTGGAATTCTAATATGGCGGAGGAGTTGCGCGAATACGAACTCTCGACTGCCAAGATGCGCACGCTGGCTGTCCTGAGTGTCTCCGCCTCACTCACCATCAACGAACTTTCCGTTTTCGCTGTCATCGAGCAGTCGACAATGAGCCGCACGCTCGATTCTCTCGAGGATCAGGGTTATATCCGCCGCACGCCGCGGCCAGAGGACATGCGCATCCGCGACGTGACGATCACCGAAGACGGACGGGATGCCTTCGCTCGCTTCTGGCCGACCATGTACGATTCGCTGCTACAAATGTTCGACGGCATAGACGAGGAGGAGTATCGTGCCTTCACAGGCACGTTGCATAAAATCCTCCTGAACATCCGCAAGCACGAGATATGACCTACCTGTTTGCAAGCCGTGCTTGCAGGCTGTCACGGATGCGTTTGCCGAGCGCCTGATAATTCTCATCGAAATGGTGCCCGCCTTCGATCGGCACGACCTCGACGCCGCGGTCCTTCAGCGTTGGGCACGGGTCATCGTCCTCGTCCGTGCCATAGACACACTGGATAATTTTCGGATTGATCTTTGCGATGTCGTTCATCGGATCGCCGCCTTTGCCCGCGGCGGCGACACCGAGCCAACCTGTGACGGAAATCTCGTAGTCCACTTGGTGAGACAGCCCGAGCAGTGTGATCTGCCTCACCCTTTCCCGATCGGCCACCGGCAGGAGATTGTAGGTGGCGGGCAGCACATCGGCTCCAAAAGAGTAACCGATCAGCAGCACGTTCTGGATGCCCCACTGCCGGCGATAGTGCTCGATGATTTTTGCCAGATCATCCGACGTTCCTTGTGGCGTGCGTTCGGACCAGAAATAACGCAGCGAATCTACCCCAACTGTCGGGATGCCTTGAGACTGCAGGTAACCACCCACCTCACTATCAAGGTCACGCCAGCCGCCATCACCGGAATAAATTACCGCCATCGTGTTCATAGCTGGCTTTGCATCGAGTACCGTCAGCGGCAAGTCGAGCGGCTGGCCGCTTTGTCCTGCCACCGCAATATGAGCCAGCAGAACCTCTGACAAAGCCTCTTCCGCAGTCGAGCCGGAATCGGCTAGTTCCACCTCCGGATGCTCCTGCTTCAGCCGCTGGGCATGCGCCTTGCCGGCAGGATCGGCGGATGTAGTGGAGATGATTGTTACCGCGGCCGGCAGGGCACCGTCGTCAAACCCATAGACCGTGCGATCGCCAATTTTCTGTTTCGAGGCGGGGGTGCAGAGTTCCTTGGCGAGTGGGATGCCGGCTGCCGGATCGACAGCGATCGCCTCGCCTATAGTTGCATTCGGGCTCTGGGAGATCATGGCAAGCGCAAGTGCCCCGCCTTCTCCGATCCCGGCCACGATTGGATGACGATAATCCGGATTGCCGATCCGTCGCTGCACCTGCTGGGAAACATCCTCGATGTCGGATACCATATAGACGCATTCGCCATCATCGGCAGCAAGCGATTTGATATATGCCGGAAAATCGATGCCGACGACTGCCACGCCGGCATTCAGCAGAGCTTGGGCCTGCGCCTCCTCCCGCACGCCCCAGCCCTGCCCGTCCGAGATCAGGAAAACGATGCCCTGGAGATCATCTCCGCTCTTCGGCACCATGATACGCGGCGACGGGATCAGGCCGGTATGATAATCCTGCTGCTGAGCGACGGCGGTCGTGACGCAGGAGAGCCAGCCAACAAGCGCGATGATGCAAAAAAACCGCAGGAACATCATTTACCAACCACTCCTCTCAAGCCGCCGCCGATCAGAAGCGTCGCGTCCATCATCACTATGGCAGGGCTAACCCCGCCCGCCACGGCGAGGTAGCGCGGCTCCCAGGTGGGATGGAACTTCGACTTGAAAGCTTTCAATCCTTTGAAGTTGTAGAACCGTTCGCCGTGCTCGAATACGACGCTGCCAATCCGGTCCCATGCGAGCGCAACTTCGCGCGTGGACATTCCCGAAAGTGGCGCCATGCCGAGATTAAAATGTGCATAGCCGGCATCGCGCAGATATTCCATGACTTTCACGAACAAAAAATCCATGGATCCTTTCGGTGCTTCCGGCGAAAAGCGCATCAGATCAACCGTTCCTTCCTGTTTCGTATCGGTGATCAAAAGCGTCGCGAAAGCGACAATTCGACCTTCCTTACGCAAAACCGCCACCGATTGCGAAGCGACATAATCATCTCGAAAAGCGCCCAGCGAGAACGTCTTTTCGCGCGTGTTGTGTTCCGCAAGCCAGCTATCGGAGACCTGCCTGAGTTCCTCGATTGAAGCCATCACCTCCGGCGCGTCGATGACCGAGAACTCCAGCCCCTCGCGCATGCCTTTGTTGACAGCCTGCCGCAGTCCGGCGAGACGACCGCCTTTAAGATCGAAATGCGAAAGATCGATAATCGCAAGTTCGCCAAGCCTGAAGGCCCTCAGCCCGGCATCGGCGCAATGGGAAAGCAGGCCGGGCGATATTTGATAAAACACTGCACGGCCCCCCCGACTGCGCGCCTCTTCGACAAAACGCCAGACGAGATCTGCCGTCTCCTCTTGCGGTCCGACGGGATCAAAGAGGGCGATCCAGGACCGTCCCTGAATGCCGTACATGAGAAAGGCACGGCCACTCTCGGAAAACATCAGGCGCTTGTCTCCCATCCGGACCAGATTGGCATCGGCGTTGTCCTGCGCCATCACGATCTGGATTGCCCGTCCGAGATCGTCCGCGGTTGATGGCGGCGAGCGCCGGGTGGCCGGCCGCAACAGACTGTAAAAAGAGATGGACGCCGCGAAGATCGCCAGGCCGAGAACAGCACGCAGGCCGCGTGGCGCCTCTTCGGAAAACTCAAACTGCCACCAGAGCTCGTGGCTGTATTCCACCTCGCGGTAGACGAAAAGCAGCACTGTGGCGGCCGTAGCCACGATAATGAGCATGGCGGCAATCCAGCTCGGCGATAGCACCTGCCCAAACAGCGATGCCCGGCGATTGAACTGTTTCGCGCTGAGAAAAAGACCGACCAGCAGAATGACGAGGAAGATGGCTTCAAAAGGAGCGATCGCGCGCACGAAAGCGAAGACGAGCGCAAGAACAGCACAGACCATGCCCGTCCACCAGGCTCCATCCAACCGCTGGCCTATGCCGCGCGCTGCCACAAAGAGGATGAGGCCAAGGATGCTGGAAAGGAAATGTGCGCCCTCCACGAACGGCAGCGGTAAATAATTGGAAAGGAAATTCAGGTCGGAATCCGGCGTCGGCGTCACGCTTGAAAAGATCAACATTGCGCCGGCGATTATCGCAAAGGCTGCAAGCAGCGGCGGCACCAGCCGGAATTCCAGCTTGCGTAATGTGGAAGCCACCGGATGATGGGCAAGCTGACGTATCTCGACGCCGATGACCACGAGCGTCGCGATGAGCAGCGGCAGAACGTGATAGACGACACGGTAAAGAACCAGGCTGCCGAGCACTTGATCGATGCTGACCGTATTGCCGAGTGCTGCGATGATCACGGTTTCGAAGACACCAAGGCCGGCAGGCACATGGCTCAGGACTCCGAGGCCGACGGCGGTGGCATAGATAGCGAGGAACGAAGGCCAGCCAATATTCGTCTGCGGAAGGAGGACATAGAGGACGGAGGCCGAGGCGGCAATATCAAGCGCTGTGATGAGGAACTGCTGCGAGGACGTGCGGGTATCCGGCAGACGGATGCTCAGACTGCCGATCGAAATCGTCCGCCCATCACGCCCCGATATCACCAGGACGGATAGCATGATGATGATCAGGATTGCTCCGGCACGGATCCAGCCACCATCGGCACCCAGAATCGCTCCGATCCTTGGTGCCGTGACGAGCGAGGCCAGTGCCGTGACGGCGAGCAATCCGATCCCGAAGGCCAGTGTCACGAAGGCGATGACACGACCGATATCATCTGGTGAAAGGCCAAGGCGGGAATAAGCGCGAAAGCGGATAGCACCGCCGCTCAGGGCTCCGAATCCGGCCGTGTTGCCGACCGCATAGGCACTGAAAGCGGTCATCGCGACCGGCATAAACGGCAAGGTGCGGCCGATGTACGCTAGCGCGTTCATGTCGTAGCCGACGAGCGCCGCAAAACTCAGCATGGTGAAGAAGACAGCAAGCCCGATTGCAGGCCACCGCGTATTGCCGAGCGCTTCGATCACATCGTCATAGCTCACCTCGGTGGTGAGATTGTAAATGGCGAACGTTGTGAAGGCGAACACCACCACCACCGCGAGCGCGATGATGTAAGAGCGGTACGCCTCGATGATATCTCGAAAGCGGCCAGGCTGACGATCCGTGGTTGTCATGGTGATTTACCGGTGCCGAGGAACTGCGCATCCAGACTTTGGTCAGATGCGCGGCAAAAGCAACGGGATCGCGGCTTTAATGTGTCTGATATGCTTAAAGCGTGGCGACTGTCTTCAAGGCGCCGTCAAGCGCGATCCCGTTCTCGTCGAGCAGTGCAGCCTGACGCAAACGTTTCATCCAGATCGCACCGTCCTCGCGGTCGCTAAGTGTCATCAGCGCCGACATCACCCGGTCGAACTTCGAAAGTCCCCGCGCATGGGTATCGGAATAGCCCTTCACCAGCCGACGATTGTTGATCACTTCGACTGCAAGATCATAGTTCCGCGAGAGCAGCGGAGTCGCCGCATTGAGCCAAGCCTCGAGGTGCTCGGTCTCGCGCAGGTGTCGCAACGTGCCGCGACGGATACGGCGCAGCGCCGCGAGCGTATAGAGCGTCAGGAACCAGAAGAGGGTGCCGGTTTGCACCCGGCGGCCCTTGTTGATGCGTCGGTCGAGCCAGGAGAACAGCTTTGGACGCTTCTCGACCCAGAGACCAAGCCCCTTCGGCAGCGCGCCACAGACCTCTTCCATGCGCGGATGCATGTATTCGGTCATGTAGAGGATCTGGTCCTGCTTGACGCCGACCTCCTTGCGTACCCGGTCGAAGCGGCTGCCGCGGGTCTTCAGGTCGGCAACACGGATCACGTCGTCATAAGCCATCGCAACGGCGACATATTTCGCCGACTGAACTGTGAAGGCATAATCCTTCTCCTCGCCGCCATTGGCACGGTCGAGAGCATGGAGCTGACCCACACGATCAAGATACTCGCCGGCATACGCCGGATCCTGGAAATCCGCGAGCTTCTTGACGCCGGCAAACAGCAACGGCAAGGCGACTTCCGGAAATTCGGCACGCAGGCGATGCACCAACCGGTCGAGCTCCGGATGACCGGCCGTTTCCGGCATGGCGTCGAAACGCTTCGGCGGCGAGGCGCTTATCTCGTCCCGTGGCCTCGCCCTGGCCCGGTCGAACGCGGCATTGAAGGCCTTCAGGCTCGCCTCGATGCCTTTGCCTCCACCACGGATCGTCGCTTCGAACGCATCCTTGGAAAAGGGCAGGACGTCGGCTGCAGCCAGTGCGCCGAACATCGAGGCGGAAATCACGCTGCCGTTCTTGAGCGCCAGCGTATCCATGTCGAAAGCAATCGTCCGTTTGGCGGCGAAATCCGTGGCGCCGACCACAACCGTCGGATCGCCGATGCCGTCCCCCGGCTTTTCCTTCTCGCCGACTGCAAACGAGCGGTGCGTCGAAGCGATCAACACCGTCTTGTCCGGCGTCACGAGGCCACGAAGAACCGAACGGCCAGCCTCCATCAGCTCGGCGGCGAGCACGACATCCACATCGCCCGGTGTCGGCATCAGGGAGAAGATCGGCGAGACACCATCCCTGGCCGGCAGCATCTCGATGTAATAGATCGTGGCGCCGGTGCGCTGGGCGACGCCCGGCACTGAGGTGGATTGCGCCATCCAGCCCTGCTCTTCAGCAAGCGCAACGATCCAGTCGGCGAGCACGCCACCGCCCTGGCCGCCCATGGCGAGAATGGCGAGCGTCAGCGGCTTGTCGGAAGCGATCAGCGTCTTCAGGTTCACGGTTTCGTTCATAACCTTGTCCTTAATCCGCGAACACGATGCGACCGGCAGCGCGGCGGGCCTGGAGCCACCCGATGACCTTGTTACGCATATGGGAGACGAACCTGTCCCAGCCGGTCGGGTTGTGGATGACATCGGCGCGATAGAAGGACGGACAGAGGACCGCAGCCTCCGAAACCTCGCCGCAATTGCCGCAGCCGACACAGCTATTGTCGATCGCCGCAACCGGATCATCCTTCAGGGGATCATCGGTATGCTTGACCGAAAGCGACGGACAGCCGGAAAGCCGGATGCAGGCGTGATCACCCGTGCAGACGTCTTCGTCCACCCCGAACCGTTCCTTCACCATGCGCTTGCCATCCTTCACCGCCTTGGCGAATTGCGGCTTCACGCGGCGCTGCTTGTTCAGCATGCATTCGGAGGAGGCCACGATGATCTTCGGCCCCTTCTCCTTGGTCGTCAGCGCTTCCTTCAACGTGTCGCGCATCTTGGCGACGTCATAAGTGCGGTCGATCTGGCGCACCCAGGTGGCGCCGATGCCTTTCACGGCATTGACAATGGAATTGTTCGTCTTGCGGTTTGGATTGATAGCGCGCGATGAAAGGATGTCCTGCCCGCCGGTCGCCGCCGAATAATAATTGTCGACGACGAGAATGACGCCGTCCTGTTTGTTGAAAACCGCGTTGCCGACCGAGGTGGCAAGACCATTGTGCCAGAAACCGCCGTCACCCATGACGGCGATCGAACGCTTGTCCGCCTCGACATTGAAAGCCGAGGCGGAAGCCGGGCCGAGACCATAGCCCATCGTCGTGCCCCCTATA
This sequence comes from Neorhizobium petrolearium, assembly GCF_029854435.1. Taxonomy (NCBI): domain Bacteria; kingdom Pseudomonadati; phylum Pseudomonadota; class Alphaproteobacteria; order Hyphomicrobiales; family Rhizobiaceae; genus Neorhizobium; species Neorhizobium petrolearium. The sequence goes on from NZ_CP123000.1 coordinate 4,634,487, forward strand.
TTGAAGGGCGGCAGGATCGAGAAGAGATGGCAGCCGATATCCGCCGAGACGTGATGCTCGCCGAGTTCCTTTTCGACCAGCTTCATGGCCGCGAAAATCGGACGCTCCGGGCAGCCAGTACAAAAGCCGGCCGGACGGGCGGGCACGACTTCCGCCAGCGCCTTGACTTTCGGATCATTCAGGATCGGTGTCGGGTCCGGAACTGGCGGCTGGTTGCCAAGCAGGATTCGGTCATACATTTCGATAAAGGTTTTCAAACCCTTCATCATCACCGGTGCGGTATATTCTCCACCAAGCGGCAGGATATCCTTGCCGTGGAGCTTCGTCTGAATGTCCCGGCGACGCAGGAGCGTATGCATCGTCTGCTCGATATATTCCGGAGCGCCTTCCTCCACCATGATCACGGCCTTCTTGCCGACACAGAAATCGACGACCTCCTCGTCGATCATCGGATAGGCGACGTTCATCACGTAGAGCGGGATCGATGAATTGCCGTAGACGTCAGCCAGTCCGAGTTGCTGCAGGGCGCGCATGACGCCGTTATACATGCCACCCAGCATGATAATGCCGATTTCACCCTCTTCCGGACCGAAGAACTCGTTGAGCTTCTTCTCCTTGATGAAGTTGACGGCTGCCGGCCAGCGGCGCTCCAGCTTGTCCTTCTCGTGAATGAAGTTTGCCGGCGGCAGCACAATACGGTTCACGTCGCGCACTGGATTTTCGAGCGCCTGCTTCAGCGTATAAGTCGGCCGCTTGTTGTCCTTGGCAACGAACTGGCCATGCACATGGCAGGCGCGGATACGCACTTCCAGCATGACCGGCGTGTTCGATGCTTCAGAAAGCTGGAAACCATCCTCGACCGCCTGAACGATTGAAGGCAGATTCGGCCGCGGATCAAGCAACCACATCTGCGATTTCATGGCGAAAGCGTGGGAACGCTCCTGCATGATCGAAGAGCCCTCGCCAAAATCCTCGCCGAGAATGATCAGCGCGCCGCCGTTGACCCCGCCGGAGGAAAGGTTCGAGAGCGCATCCGAGGCGACGTTGGTGCCGGCCGTCGATTTCCAGGTCACGGCGCCGCGCACCGGATACATGACCGACGCCGACAGCATGGCGGCAGCGGCGGCCTCGGACGCGGACGTCTCGAAATGCACGCCGAGATCTTCCATAACATCCTTGGCGTCGGCCAGCACGTCCATCAGATGCGAGATCGGCGAGCCCTGGTAACCGCCGACATAGGAGACGCCCGATTGCAGCAGCGCCTTGGTGATCGCCAGGATGCCCTCGCCCCGAAAGATTTCACCTTCTCTAAGCTTCAGATCCTCGACTTCGCGGGCAAATGATCGCTCAGCCATGGCAGTTCCCCTTCGCCTCGTCGGCCTCAAGCTATAAACATTTGCAAAACCATATTTTTGACGTCATGCATTTGTCAATTCACAATTTCCACTAAGGCGTCCAGCTGAATTTTGGGATTCTGATGAGTCACAAGCGTCACTTGTCAGAACATTTATATATGCAATTGCATATTATTGGATCGTGCAGGAATAAAAAACACTTGTTTTGGCCGCAAATAACCCTTGCCGCCATTCGACACTTATTTTAACGTTAAACCATTCAAACGAACGAGCCCGACACGGACGGCCTGTCCGCAAGTTTGGCCGAGTGGGAACAATGGAGTTAGATCATGATGACGCTCTCCCGGCGCCAGGCATTGGGCCTGGGCACGGCTACTTTTCTGACAGGTGTATTTTGCGGACGTAACGCAGTTTTTGCGCAGGACAGTTCGACGCTGACCATTGCCTATAACGTCAACCTGCCCTCCTTCGATCCGACGGTCGGCCCGTCAGCTGTCAACCCGACAATCCAGGCGATCTACCGCTCGATCTTCGACCAGTTCATCGGCCAAGGCCCGGATCTTTCTTTCCAGCCCGGCCTTCTGACCGCCTGGGGGTGGAACGACGACAAAACGCAGATCTGGATGGACGTCCGCGAAGGTGTCAAATGGCACGACGGCTCCGACCTCACGCCGGAGGATGTCGTCTGGTCGCTGGAGCGCGCAGCCAAACAGGAAACCGGCAATCCGATCCAGTTCGTCTGGTCGACTGCCGGCAATTACAAGATCGATGGAAAGCGCATAACCGGCGACGTGAAACAGTTCGATCCGACTTTCTTCAAATGGATGGCCTTCCTGACCGGCTATGTCATGCCGAAGGCCTATTACGAGAAGGTCGGCGCGGAAGGGTTCGAGAAGAAGCCGGTCGGCACCGGCCCCTACATGGTTGACGCCTATGAAGGCAATGCCTTCCTGCGCCTCAAAGCCAACCCGAACTATTACGGCGGCAAGCCGGTCTTCGACACGGTCGTTTTCAAGTTCGTGCCGGATGCGACTACCCGTGTGGCAGAAATCGAGTCCGGCTCGTCCGACATCACGCTCGAAATTCCCTATGAAGAATACGACCGCCTGAAGGGGAAGGCCGGATTGAAAGGGGCCGTCACGCCGATCTCCGACATCGGCATGATCTTCCTGAACAACATCGACGCCATGCTCGACAAGAACGTGCGCCTCGCCGCCCATCATGCGATCGACAAGAAAGCGATCGTCGATCGGCTGCTGCGCGGCTATGGCGTGCCGATCGATACGCTCGAGGCACCGGAATACGATGCCTATGACGCGTCCATCAAGGTCGGCTATGACCAGGCAAAAGCCAAGGACCTGCTCAAAGCTTCCGGCTATTCCACCGACAAGCCTGTCAAATTCAAGATCCAGACGACGCGCGGCTTCAAGCCGAAGGATTACGAAATGATCCAGGCGATCGTCGGCATGTGGCGCCGCGTTGGCATCGAGGCGGAGATCGAGGTCTACGAGATCGCCAAGCATTACGAACTGCGGGCCGCCGACCAACTGGCGCCCGCCGCCTTCTACAACTGGGGCAACGCGATCGGCGACCCGACGACCTCCACCGGCTTCGCCATGTTCGGACCCTCGCCGCACTCGGTCTGGAACACGGAAGACCTCGACAACATGATCATGCTGCTCTGGGGCGAAAAGGACGAGAAGAAGCGTATCGACGGCTGGAAGGCCGTCAGCAAATACATCGCCGAACAGGGCTACGTCATCCCGTTGCTGCAATACGTCCAACCGATCGTCTACAAGGAGAAGCTGAAGATCGTGCCGAACGTTTCCGGCGCGCTGCAGCCGACGCTGGTGTCAAAGGTCTAAACGGCATTTTGCCACAGGGGTCTCGTGGCCCCTCATCCGCCTGCCGCCACCTTCTCCCCGTACGCGGGGAGAAGGGATAGCCGCACCGCCTGCCAAAGTCCCAGCGTCGCGTGAGGCACGTTCCCTCGCCCCGCTTGCGGGAAGGGTGAGGGGCAAAGGACCCGCATGAACCGATGATCGCAATATCCATCCTCAACAGACTGATCGTGGCGACCGTGACGTTGCTCGGCGTCGCCGCGATCGTCTTCGTGCTCCTGCGGATCGTGCCGGGCGATCCGATCGCGATGATGATCGCGCCGGGAGCCAGTCCCGCCGACATCGCCGCACTGCGCGCCAGATACGGCCTTGACCTCAGCTTGCCGGCGCAGTTCGGCGTCTGGCTTCAGTCCGTGTTGATGGGCGATTTCGGCACCTCAATCTCGCTCCGCCGCGACGTGCTGGAACTGCTGCTTGGGCGCTTGCCCGCCACCCTTGAGCTCGCTTTCGCGGCCTTGATCGTCGCCTTGGCTGTCGGCGGCGCGGTCGCTGTGGTCGGCACGCTCTTCCGGCGCACGCCGCTGGAACCGGCAATCGACGCGACCAATGGCGTATTGCTCGCCGTGCCGGATTTCGTATGGGCGCTTGCGCTGGTTCTGGTTGTTGGCGTCTTCATCCCTATCTTCCCCCTCTCCGGCCGCATCGACCCGACGCTATCGATCGATTTCTTCACCCCCTTCTATCTCCTCGAAGGCCTCATCAGGTTCCGCTTGGACGTCTTCTTCGATGTTGCCGCCCATATGGTGATGCCGGTCCTGGCACTCGCCCTGCCGCTTGCGACCGTTATCACCCGCATTCTCAAGGAAGCGCTGCTGGAAGCGATGGTACAGGATTACGTGCTGCTGGCACGGCTGAAAGGCATGTCGGAATTGCGGCTCGTGCTGCAGGAGGCGCTGCGCAATGCCGTCGGCCCCGCCCTCTCGCTCACTGGCGTACAATTCACCTTCCTCGTCGGTGGCACGGTCATCGTCGAGCGCATCTTCGCCTATCCCGGCATCGGTAACATGGCGATTGACGCCGTCATCAATCGTGACCTGCCGCTCATCCAGGGCCTCGTTCTGGTCTTTGGTGCGATCTTCATCGTCATCAACCTCGCCGTAGACCTGCTTGCCGCTGCGCTTAATCCGAGGCTCCGCCATGGCTGAGCCCATCGCCATCACTGGCCCGGCGGCCAAGCCTCGTCGCACCCCGTCACGATTGCGGAACCTGTTCGCCGAACGACAAGTGCTGTTCGGCGGCGGCTTCATCCTGCTCCTGGTCGTCATCGCGATCTTCGCGCCTTTCATCGCGCCAAAGGATCCGCTGGAACAGGATCTGATGCTGGGCTCGCTGCCGCCCGCCTGGCTCGACGGTGCTGAACCCGGTTACTACCTTGGCACCGATGACCTCGGCCGCGACGTCCTATCCCGCCTGATCTACGGCAGCCGGATCGCCTTGCTCGTCGCTTTCGTCTCGGCGAGCCTCGCGGCGCTGATCGGCACTGTGTTCGGCCTGCTGGCCGGCTGGTATGGTGGATGGGCGGACCGCATCATCTCAAGGATCGTCGACATCTGGATGGCCTTCCCGCCGGTCCTGCTCTCCATCCTGCTCGTCGCAGTCTTCGGCTCCGGCGTGCATTCGGTGATCGCTGCGATCGTCATTATTGACTGGACCCGCTTCTGCCGCGTCGTGCGCGCCGAAACGCTCGCCCAGTCACAACTCGATTACGTGACGGCCGCCCGCACCGCAGGCTTCCCGCGCATGAAAATCCTAACGCGGGAAATCTTCCCCAATATCGTGCCGATACTGATCGCGCTGGTGAGTCTCGAAATGGGCATTGTCGTCGTTGTCGAAGCTATCCTCTCCTTCGTCGGCCTGTCGGTCTCGTCCGACACACCCACCTGGGGCGGCATGATCGCGCAGGGGCGCCAGCTCATCCACCATGCCTGGTGGCTGCTTGTGGCGCCGCTCGCGGTGCTGTTCACCACGGTTCTCGCGTTCAATCAGCTCGGCAGCGGCCTGCGCCGGGCGCTCGATCCGGTGCTCAGACGATGACGGAAAACCTGCTCACCATAACCGGTCTTTCCGCCGTTTCCGACCGCGAAGGCGGCATGCCGGTCCTGCGCGATGTCGGCCTGACGCTGAAGAACGGTGGCGTCCGCGGCCTCGTTGGCGAAAGCGGCGCCGGCAAATCGACGATCGCCAAGGCCATACTCGGCATCCTGCCACGAACGGTGCGTGTCACAGGCGGCTGGATCAATTTCAAAGGCCGCGACCTTTTGAGCATGAAGCCGCCGGAGCTGCGCAGCATTATGGGCTCGGAAATCGCACTGATTCCACAGGATCCACAGACGGCCCTTAATCCTGCCCGCCGCATCGGCGCACAGCTCGCGGACGGTCTGAAACTGAAGCGCGGCATGTCCGCCAGAACAGCAGAGGCCTATGCGCTGCAATTGCTGGCCGACGTGCAGATCCGCGATCCCGACCGGGTGATGAAAAGCTTTCCGCATCAGCTCTCCGGCGGCATGCGCCAACGTGTGTTGATTGCCGCTGCCTTCGCAGTCGAGCCGGAACTGGTCATCGCTGACGAACCGACGACCGCGCTCGACGTGACGGTACAGAAAGAAATCCTCCGCCTTATCCGCCACATGCAGGAGGCGCGCGGCACCGGCGTGCTCTTCGTTACCCATGACCTCGGCATCGTGGCGCAGATCTGTGACAGCGTCACGCTGCTTTACGCTGGCAAGGTCATCGAGGAAGGACCGGTGCGCAACGTGCTGGAAAACCCGAAACACGCCTATACAAAGGCGCTGATTGCTGCAGGCCCCCGTTACGACCGGCCGGATGCGGGACTGGAGCCCGTGCCGGAAGCCGTCTTCCGCGAACTTCGCCAGGAGATCGGGATCAGTTGATGGATCAGAACCTGCTCGTCGCCACCGGCATCAAAGTCACCTACGCCAAGCACGCCGGCCTGTTCGGCAGCAAACCCTCGACGCCCGTCCTGCACGGCGTCGATATCCGCATCGGCAAGGGCCAGACGGTCGGCATCGTCGGCGAATCCGGCTCCGGCAAAACGACGCTCGGCCGTGCCCTACTCCGCCTCGTCGATGTCTCCGCCGGCAAGATCGCCTTCGACGGTCGTAACATTACCCATATCCCGGAAACCGAGATGCGGCCGCTGCGCCGGCGCATGCAGATGATCTTCCAGGACCCCATGGCGTCGCTGAACCCGCGCCACACGATCCGCCGCATTCTGACGGGTCCGCTCCTGCTGCATGGCCTGGCCGGCGACGCGGCAACGGCGCTGGAACAGGTAAAATCCGTGCTTGACCGCGTATCCCTGCCCGCCGCTTGCGTCGAGCGATACCCGCACGAGCTTTCCGGCGGCCAGCGCCAGCGCATCGGCATTGCGCGTGCCGTCCTGATGCAGCCCGATTTCGTACTGGCCGATGAAATTGTCTCCGGCCTCGACGTCTCCACCCAAGCACAGGCGCTGAAACTGTTGAAGGGCCTTTCCCGCGAACTCGGACTTGCCATGGCCTTCATCAGCCATGACCTCTCTGTCATTCGAGCCGTCTGCGACTATGTCTATGTGATGCGGCTCGGAAAGGTTGTCGAGGAAGGGCCCTGCGAGCAGGTTTTTGCAAGCCCTTCCGCTGCCTACACCCGCGCGCTTCTCGATGCGATCCCGCTTCCGGAATACGATCCGGGCTGGCTGGAGCGAAGAACCGAAACCTGAACAGGCGCCCGACAAAACCGGACTCGGGGGGAAATTATCAGCTTGACGCCCTGCTCGAACGCCATATAGTTTAAACTTAAAATAATGAGACGGAACATCAGGAGGATTTGGATATGCGCATCGTCTGCGTCGGTGGTGGTCCCGCAGGTCTCTATTTCGCGCTCCTGATGAAGAAGTTTCATCCCGAGCATTCCATCTCGGTGATCGAGCGAAACCGACCCTATGACACGTTCGGCTGGGGCGTCGTCTTCTCCGACGCAACCATGGTTTCCATGCGCGCATGGGATCCGGAAAGTGCGGCCGAGATCGAGGATGCCTTCAACCATTGGGACGATATCGAGCTGCTCTTCAAGGGCACGCGCCAGCGCACCTCCGGCCACGGCTTCGTCGGCATCGGCCGAAAGAAGCTTCTGAACATCCTGCAGCGCCGCTGCGAGGCGCTCGGCGTGGAACTGGTCTTCGAGACGGAGGCCAATGGCGATCTTGACTATCCGGATGCCGACCTGATCATCGCCTCCGACGGCTTCAATTCAAAGATCCGCAACCGTTATCCGGAAGTCTTTCAGCCTGACCTCGTTGTGCGCCCGAACCGATATATCTGGCTCGGCACCCACAAGCTCTATGACGCCTTCACCTTCGACTTCCGCAAGACGGAACATGGCTGGTTCCAGGCGCATATCTACAAATTCGACGACAAGACCTCGACCTTCATCGTCGAGACGGCCGAGGAGACTTACGAAAAGCACGGCCTCGGCCAGATGGACCAGCAGCAGTCCATCGACTTCTGCGAGAAGCTGTTCTCGGAGGTACTCGAAGGCTCCGAGCTCATGACCAATGCGCGCCATCTGCGCGGCTCGGCATGGCTCAACTTCAACCGCCTGATCTGCGGCAAGTGGAGCCATTTCAACGGCAATTCACATGTCGTGCTGATGGGTGACGCCGCCCACACCGCCCATTTCGCGATCGGCTCGGGCACCAAGCTCGCGATCGACGACGCGATCGAGTTGACCAACCAGTTCAACAAGCTGGGCCACACCAGGAACAATATCCCGCAGGTTCTCGAAACCTACGAGGAAATTCGCCGCGTCGACGTCGCCCGCATCCAGAATGCGGCCCGTAACGCCATGGAATGGTTCGAAGTGGTCGGCCAGCGTTATGCCGACACGCTGGAACCGGAACAGTTCATGTATTCCATGCTGACCCGCTCCCAGCGTATCAGCCACGAGAACCTGCGCCTGCGCGATCCGAAATGGCTGGAAGGCTACGAACGGTGGTTCGCCAGGAAGAACGGCCTCGATGTGAGCGGCAACGGCCGCACCCTGCCGCCGATGTTCACGCCCTATTCGCTGCGGGAAACCCACCTGCCGAACCGCATCGTCATGTCGCCCATGGCCATGTATTCGGCGAAGGACGGGTTGATGGACGATTTCCATCTGGTCCACCTCGGCTCCCGTGCGCTCGGCGGCGCCGGCCTCGTCTTTGCAGAAATGACCTGCGTTTCGCCGGATGCACGCATCACACCCGGCTGCCTTGGCCTCTGGAACGACGAGCAGGCGGTGCGTTGGAAACGCTTCATCGACTTCGTGCATGACAATTCCACCGCAAAGGTCGGCATCCAGCTCGGCCATGCCGGTCGCAAGGGATCGACCAAGCTCGCCTGGGAAGGTATCGACCAACCCCTGGAGGACGGCGGCTGGCCATTGATTTCGGCATCCGCCATCCCCTATCTCAAGCACAGCCAGGTGCCGAAGGCGATGGATCGCGCCGATATGGACCGGGTGAAGGCCGATCACGTCCGCGCCGCGAAATATGCGGCACAGGCAGGCGCCGACTGGCTGGAACTGCACTGCGCCCACGGCTACCTTCTGTCGAGCTTCCTTTCGCCGCTGACAAACCTGCGGGATGACGAATATGGTGGCAGCCACGAGGACCGGGCGCGTTATCCGCTGGAAGTCTTCAAGGCGATCCGTGAGGTTTGGCCGCAAGACAAGCCGATTTCCGTACGTCTGTCCTGCCATGACTGGTTCGAGGGCGGCAACACGCCGGAAGATGCGGCAATCTTTGCGAAAATGTTCAAGGAAGCCGGCGCTGATCTGATCGACTGCTCGTCCGGCCAGGTATGGAAAGAGGAAAAGCCGGTCTACGGCCGCCTTTTCCAAACGCCGTTCTCCGACAAGATCCGCAACGAGATCGGTATCCCGACGATTGCCGTCGGCGCAATCTCCGAGGCGGATCACGCAAACTCGATCATTGCTGCCGGCCGCGCCGATCTCTGCGCGGTGGCCCGTCCGCATCTCGCCGATCCGGCCTGGGTGTTGCACGAGGCGGCGAAGATCGGCCTGACGAACATTCCCTGGCCGAAGCAGTATTATTCCGGCAAGGCGCAGTACGAAACCAACCTCGCCCGCGCTGCGGCGGCGGCAGCCCCTCCGGCGGTCGGCCCGGCTGTGGTGGCGAAATAAGGATCGCGTCATGAGCGAAGCGATTTCGGACAGGCTTGCCAACCGCCATGCCCTCGTCACCGGCGCGGGGAGCGGCATCGGTGCGGCGATCGCTACGGCATTGGTGGAGGCCGGCGCGCACGTGACGCTGGCGGGCCGCCGGGCGGAACCGCTGGAAGCGCTGGCCGCAACGCTTGGCACAGAGAGGACCTGCGTCGCAGACGGCTTCGACGTCACCGACGAAATGGCGATCGACAATGGTCTGAAGACGGCGCGGGCCGCTTTCGGCCCCGTCGACATCCTCGTCAACAATGCAGGCGAAGGCCCGAGCGCGCCGTTCGAGAAGACATCGCTCGATATGTGGAACCGGGTCATGTCGGTGGATCTCACCGGCGTATTCCTGGTCACTCAGGCCGTGCTGCCGGACCTGAAGGCCCACGGGACCGGGGGCCGAATCATCAATATCGCCTCGACGGCCGGCCTGACCGGCTACGCCTATGTCTCCGCCTATGTCGCCGCCAAGCACGGCGTCATCGGCCTCACCCGCTCGCTCGCGCTGGAATTGGCGAAGACCGGCATCACCGTTAACGCCGTCTGCCCCGGCTTTACCGATACGCCGCTGATCGCCCGTTCGATCGAGACGATCGTCGCCAAGACCGGCCGGACCGCAGAACAGGCGCTGAAGGAATTCACCAAGAGCAATCCGCAGGGGCGGTTGGTGAGGCCGGAAGAGGTCGCGGACACGGTTCTGTGGCTGGCATCGCCCGGCGCTGCAGCGATCACCGGGCAGGCAATTGCGGTTGCCGGGGGAGAAATCCTGGCAGGCTAGTCGGCCCGACATGAACCAAGGAAACGAAACCTGGGAGATCACGATGGAACTGGAAAAGGGCATTACCGAGAACGGCAGCGGATATAGGGGTATCACCTGGAACATCCTGGGCCAGGTCTATTTTCCAAAAGCCGTCTGCGACGACACCTTCGCCTTTGAAACCAACAGTCTGCCGGGGCAGTTCGTACCGGTGCACATTCATCCGACCCAGGATGAATTCATCCTCGTGCAGGAAGGTGAGCTCGATCTGAAGCTCGACGGCCAATGGGTCAAGGCAAAGGCCGGAGATCTTGTCCGTATGCCGCGCGGTATCCCGCACGGTTACTTCAACAAGTCCGACAAACCGTGCCGGGCGCTCTTCTGGGTCTCGCCGGCCCGCAAGCTCCACCAGCTTTTCGAGGCGTTGCACGAAATGACCGATGTGGACGAAATCGTGAAAGTTTCCGCCGCACACGAGGTGGATTTCCTGCCGCCTTCGGCCAACGACTGAGACACAGAAGACAATTCCGGCCACCTGAAAAGGCGATCAGTCGATTACGGGAGAGGAAGAAGCATGAGCGACGCGATGAACGAAATGAAGCGCGGCTTTCGCGATTACCAGCCCAAGCATTTCCTCTGGGAAGTGAGCGAAGGCGGCCGCGTCGCGACGATCCGCTTGAACCGGCCGGAGCGCAAGAATCCGCTGACTTTCGAAAGCTATGCCGAGCTTCGCGATCTCTTCCGCGATCTTGTCTACGCATCGGACATCCGCGCGATCGTGCTGACGGGCGCCGGCGGCAATTTCTCCTCCGGCGGCGATGTCTTCGAGATCATCGAGCCGCTCACTCACATGGCCATGCCGGATCTTCTGGCCTTCACCCGCATGACCGGCGACCTCGTGAAGGCGATGAAGAAGTGCCCGCAACCGATCATTGCAGCCGTCGATGGTATCTGTGCCGGCGCCGGCGCGATCCTCACCATGGCTTCCGATATGCGGCTTGCCACACCGGAAGCGAAGACGGCTTTCCTCTTTACTCGCGTCGGTCTTGCCGGCGCGGATATGGGCGCATGCGGGATCCTGCCGCGTATCATCGGCCAGGGCCGCGCCGCCGAACTGCTCTTCACTGGCCGCACGATGAACGCCGCCGAAGGCCAGGCCTGGGGTTTTTACAATGCCCTGCACGCCGCCGATCAGGTCGAGGTGGAAGCCGTCAAGCTTGCCCATTCGCTGGCGGCCGGACCGTGGTTTGCCCATACGATGACGAAAACCATGCTGAACCAGGAATGGGCGATGGGTATCGACGAAATGATCGAATCCGAAGCTCAGGCCCAGGCGATCTGCATGGTGACCAAGGACTTCCGCCGCGCCTTCGAGGCTTTCGCCGAGAAACGCAAACCAGTCTTCGAGGGTAACTGATGGCGGCTCCCACCACTCTCAAAGGGCCGACTCGCGATTTCCTCGGCTGGCCGTTCTTCGATGACAGCCACAAGGCGCTAGCCGAAAAGCTCGATGCCTTCGCGGCCTCCGGCGCACTGAGCCATATCGACCATTCGGACACGGACGGCGCCTGCCGCGCGATCGTCAAGGCGCTGGGGGAAGCCGGCCTGCTGGATGCCGCAACCGGCGCCGGCGGCAGCCAGCCGATCGATAGCCGCGCTGCCTGCCTCACCCGCGAAACGCTTGCTTGGCATGATGGGCTTGTCGATTTCGCTTTCGCGATGCAGGGCCTCGGCACCGGTGCAATCGGCCTTTCGGGCACGGACGACCTGCGCCGCACCATACTGCCCAAAGCGCAGTCCGGCGAGTGGATTTCCGCCTTCGCGCTCTCCGAAAAGGACGCCGGTTCGGATGTCGCCGCGATGGCCTGCTCGGCCCGCAGGCAAGGCGACCACTATGTACTTGATGGCGAAAAGACCTGGATTTCCAACGGCGGCATCGCCGATGTCTACACGGTCTTCGTCCGTACCGGTGAGGCGCCCGGCACGCGCGGCATTTCAGCCTTTGTGGTCTTCGCCGACGATCCGGGCTTCTCGATCGCCGAGCGCATCGAGGTGGTCGCCCCGCACCCGCTGGCGACGATCCGCTTCGAAAACTGCCGCATTCCGGCCTCGCGGATGCTTGGTTCTCCTGGCGAAGGTTTTAAAATCGCCATGCGGACGCTCGACATTTTTCGCGCATCCGTGGCAGCTGCCGCCTTGGGTTTCGCCAAGCGGGCGCTCGATGAGGCGGTCGCCTATGCCAAGGCGCGGCCGATGTTCGGCAACCACCTTTCCGACTTGCAGCTTACCCAGGCCGCTTTCGGCGACATGGCAGCCGAGATCGATGCGGGCGCTCTTCTGACCTACCGCGCCGCCTGGCGCCGCGACGTGCAGGGCCTGCCGACCACCAAGGAAGCGGCAATGGCGAAGATGGTAGCCACCGAAAATGCACAAAAGGTCATCGACCGCGCCGTGCAGATTTTCGGCGGCCGCGGCGTCAGGAGCGGCGAAATCACGGAGAGTCTTTATCGTGAGATCCGGGCGCTGCGCATCTACGAGGGCGCGACCGAGGTGCAGAAGCTCATCATCGCCCGCGAACTGTTGAAGGCGTGAGGGCAACCATGGCTTATACCATTTCCCGCCGGTTGAACTTCGGTGATTGCGATCCTTCCGGTATCGCTTATTTCCCCTCCTACCTCGACATCCTGGTCGGAGCTTACGAAGAGTTCTTTCGGGCGATCGGCTTTCCCTGGCCGGAGTTGATCAACGAGCGGAAGATCGGTCTTCCGACGGTCACTTTGGATCTCACCTTCAAGAGCCCCGGCTTCCACGGCGACATGATGGATTTCACTATCAAGGTGATGCGGATCGGTACCAGTTCGGTCGATCTCGAACATGAGGTGCGCGCTGGCGATCGATTGCTCTGGACCGCCAAGCAGCGGCTGGTCGCGACCTCTCTCGAAACACACAAGGCCTGCCCATGGCCGGACGATATGCGCACTGCGCTTACACAGCATTTGGAGAAGAACGATGCACATGATTCTGCAGCCTGAAGGCTGGGCAAAACCGATCGGCTACGCCAATGGCGTGGCCGCCACCGGCCGCCAGGTCTTCGTCGGCGGGCAGGTCGGCTGGAATGCCCAATGCCAATTCGAGACGGACGACTTTGTGGGCCAGGTGCGTCAAACGCTCATGAACGTCGTTGCCATACTGGCAGAGGCCGGTGCGCGGCCTGAACATGTCACGACCATGACCTGGTACTTCACCGACAAGGCGGAATATCTCGGCAATCTGAAGGGTATCGGCCAGGCCTATCGCGAGATCATGGGCAAGCATTTTCCGGCCATGGCCGCCATGCAGGTCGTTGCTCTGGTGGAAGACCGCGCCAAGATCGAGATCCAGGCAACAGCAGTCATTCCGGAGTAGGCAGCCATGAACGACGCGATCAAATTTTCGTCCACGGTCTCGGCTATGACCCGAGGCGGGATTCTGGTCGTTACCATCGACAATGCGCCGGTCAACGCGACGTCTGCCGACGTCCGCAGCGGGCTTGAAAAGGCGCTTGTCCATGCGGAAGCGACTGCCAATGTGGCAGGCGTCGTCATCACAGGCGCCGGTAAGACCTTCATCGGCGGTGCCGACATCAGGGAATTCGGCAAGCCGGCTATAGGGCCGACCTTGCCGGCTGTTATTGAAAAGATCGAGAAGCTGTCGAAGCCGGTCGTCGCGGCGCTCAATGGGGCAGCCCTCGGTGGTGGCCTGGAAGTTGCGCTCGCCTGCCATTATCGAGTTGCTTCTTCCACTGCTCAAGTCGGTCTGCCCGAAGTCAAGCTCGGCATTGTTCCCGGCGCCGGCGGCACCCAGCGTCTGCCGCGCCTGATCGGCATCCCGGCCGCATTGGACCTCATCACCTCGGGCCGTTCTGCAAAGACCGACGAAGCTCTCTCGCTCGGGATCATCGATGAAATCGCCAAGGCCGATCTCGTCGAAACCGCCATTTCGGCAGCGCAAAAACTGTCAGGCAAACAGCTCCGTCGCACGGGCGAGTTGAGCATAGCCACCAATGAGGCGGCCGAAATCGAAAGAGCCGCCGCTAGAATTCTCGGCAGAGCGCGCGGTCAGAAGGCACCGGCCGAAGCCGTGCGTCTGATCACGTCGTCTAACCGCCCTCTCACCGAAGGTCTGGCTGACGAGCGAGCCACCTTCCTGACCCTGCGCGATAGCCGCGAAGCTGCGGCACTCCGCTACGTCTTCTTCGCCGAACGGGAATCTTCCAGGGTCGAAGGGCTCGAAGGCATTGAGCCTCGCCCAGTCAAGACGATCGGCATCTGCGGCCTCGGCCTGATGGGCAGCGGCATTGCGATCGTCGCCCTCGCAGCAGGTTACACGGTCATCGGCCTCGACCAGACGGCGGAGGCTGCCGAAAAAGGCCGCGAGCGCATCGTCGGCCTGTTGGAACGCAATCTCGCTTCCGGCCGTCTAGATCAGAACGGTTTCGAGGCGCAAAAGGCCCGGCTTTCGGTGACGGCATCGGACGCCGACCTCGCCCCCTGCGATCTCGTCATTGAAGCCGTTTTTGACGATCTCGCCGTCAAGATCGACCTCTTCCGCCGTCTCGACAAAGTCATTCGTCCGGGTGCAGTGCTGGCGACCAACACGAGTTATCTGAACCCGGACGAAATTGCCGCCGCGACCGCTTATCCGGAGCGGGTGCTCGGCATGCATTTCTTCTCTCCGGCGCATGTCATGCGGCTGCTGGAAATTGTCCGTTGCGCCAGAACCGCGCCGGATGTTCTGGCGACCGGGCTCGCCGTCGCCAAGAAGCTCAGAAAGCTGCCGGTCGTCGCCGGCGTTACTGAAGGCTTCATCGGCAACCGCATCTTCTCCGCCTATCGCCGCGAGGCCGAGTTCCTGCTGGAAGATGGGGCTCTGCCACACGAGATCGATGCGGCGCTGGAAGATTACGGTTTCCCTATGGGCCTTTTCGCCGTCTACGACATGGCAGGGCTTGAGATCGCCTGGGCGCGCCGCAAGCGCCAGGCCGCCGCCCGCGATCCCGCTACACGCTACGTCGGGATCGCCGATACGCTCTGTGAAATGGGGCGGTTCGGCCAGAAGGCCGGCCGCGGCTGGTATGCCTATCCGGATGGCAAGCGCACCATCGATCCGGATGTGACCGCGATCATCGAAGCCGCCCGTACCCAAAAGGGCATTACACCGCGCGCATTCCCGAAAAGTGAGATTCAAGAGCGGATGCTGAAGGCCATGGCCGCCGAAGGCGAAGCATTGCTGGCCGAAGGCATCGCCGCACGGCCGAGCGACATCGACCTGGTGATGATCAACGGCTACGGCTTTCCAGCCCATAAGGGCGGCCCGATGTTCGCCAGGACCTGATCTGCAAATCTCTGTCTTTGAAATAACACATTGAAATCTCTTGCGTCCTGCCTCCTGCTAATGCAGGCGGGATGGTCGCCTGCTGCCGCACACTTCCTCGCCAAAAGAGTTTCGCTCATTTGATCAAAATTGCTTGCATGTTTCCTCAAAACGCCTATTGTTTGCCCAAGCCTCGCAAGTAGGCAACTCCAAGCAACGACAGGGAACGCTGCATGTCCTCATCTGATGAGCTTCCTTTGCTGAGATATTTTAAATTTAAAATATCTGCCGCGTCGTTGCCGCATTCCGACTCTCTCGTGGCGCATAGGAGATCATGATGCCTTTCTCGTTTCCCGCATTCAAACGTAAGATGCTGCTGGGCACGATCGCCGCGGCCGCCCTGACGGCACCGCTGGCCACCAGCGTCCAAGCCGCGGATTTCAAATTTGCCGGCCCGCTGGATGCCTATACGCTCGATCCGCATGCTGTCTCGAATACCCTGATTTTCGCCGTTCTCGCCAATGTTTATGAACCACTGGTCCGCCGCAACGCCGAACAGAAGATCGAGCCGGCACTTGCGACCGAATGGAAACAGACGGACGACACGACCTGGGAATTCACTCTGCGCCAGGGCGTCAAGTTCTCGAACGGAAATCCGTTTACTGCCGATGACGTGGTCTTCTCGCTGACCCGCGGCCAGGCGGGTGGCATCAAGGCAAACCTGAACTCCATCGCCTCGATCGAAAAGGTTGACGACTATAAGATCCGTATCAGGACACGCGCCGTCAACCCCATCCTGCCGAACCAGATCACCAACTGGTACATCATGGATAAGGAGTGGGCCGAGGCGAACGGCGCCGTACAGCCGGGTGCCGCCAACAACGCCACCGAGACCTTCGCCAACCGCAACGCCATGGGCACCGGCCCCTACGTCATCAAGGAGCGCGATCCGGGCGTGAAGACCGTTTTCGCCACAAATTCTGGCTGGTGGGACAAGAAGGCCGGCAATATCGATAATGCCACCTTCTTCGTGATCCCAAATCCTTCCACTCGCGTCTCGGCCCTGATCTCCGGCGAAGTGGACCTGATCGACGGCGTACCGCCGCAGGATGCCGAACGTATCGACAAGGCCGATGGCCTACATGTCAAGGCCGGGCCGGACCTGCGCACCATCTATGTCCAGCCGGATGTTGCACGAGACAGCCTGATCTTCGGCAGCGAGAAGGCCAAGAACCCTTTCAAGGAACTCAAGGTCCGCCAGGCCATGGAACTGGCGATAGATACCGGGGCGATCCAGAAGCGCATCATGCGCAACTATTCGGTTCCCGTCGGCCTGCCGATCGGTAAGGAGATCAACGGCTTCGATCCGGAACTCGGTGCACCGGTCAAGCCGGATGTCGACAAGGCCAAGGAACTGATGAAGGAAGCCGGCTACGAGAACGGCTTTTCCGTCACGCTCGACTGCACCAACGACCGCTTTATGAACGACGAAGCCACCTGCCTCGCGGTCGCTGCCTCGCTTGCCCGCATCAACATCAAGGTGGAACCTCGCGCCCAGGCTACCAGCCGCTGGGCGACCCAGGTGAACCCGCCGGAATACAATACCAGCCTTGCAATGCTGGGCTATTCGCCGGCGACCTATGACGCCCATATCTTCCTGACCTCGATTGCCGCCACCCGTGATCCGAAGAGCGGCCTCGGCGCCTTCAATATCGGCGGTTATTCCAATCCCGAGGTCGACAAGCTGATCGCCGCCATTGGTAAGGAAACCGACCAGGGGAAGCGCACCGATCTCATCCAGCAGGCTTTCAAGCTCATCAAGGCGGATGTCGGCTTCATTCCGCTTCACCAGCTCAACATTCTCTGGGGCGTGAAGGACAATGTCACCGTTGTGCAGCCAGCCGACCTCGCCTATCCGCTGCGCTATTTCGCGGTGAAATAATGACGATTGCCCCCGGCATCACGACACAGGACATCACGAAACAGCTTGCAAGTCTCGTGTCCTTTCCGACGGTCAGCGCCGTCTCCAACCTCGACCTGATCAAATACGTGGAAGACCAGGCCGCCCCCTTCGGAGGACGCGTCCGGCGCTTTCCGAATGCCGAAGGCAACAAGGCGAACGTCCTTATTTCGATTGGCCCCGAAGCGCCTGGCGGCATCATCTTCAGCGGCCATACGGACGTCGTGCCGACGGAAGGTCAGGCATGGTCCGGCGATCCCTGGACGCTGAGGGAAGCGAACGGCCGGCTGATCGGCCGCGGCGCGACCGATATGAAGGGCTTCCTCGCCTGCTGTCTCGCTGCAGCACCTGGCATGGCCCAAAAGAAACTCAAGAAGCCTATCCATCTCGCCTTCTCCTATGACGAGGAAGTCGGCTGCACCGGTGTTGGCTCGATGGCCGAATGGGTGGGGCAAAGCGACTTGAAGCCGCGGCTCGCCGTCATCGGCGAAGCGACCAGCATGGACATGATCGCCGCGCACAAGGGCGGCCTGATTGGCTGGTGCCGCGTCAAGGGCAAGCCCGGTCACTCCTCCCAGCCAGACCGCTACGTCAACGCCGTCATGGCAGCCGGCGACATGATCGCCGAGATCAACCGCATCCGCGAGGACATGCGCAATGGCCCGCAGTTCGAGGGCCTCGATCCACCCTATTCGACGATTTCCGTCAACGTCATCAAGGGGGGCCTGCACGGCAATATCGTCGCCGAGAACTGCGATTTCTTCTGGGAGATGCGCATCATCCCCGGCGAGAGCGAAGTGGCGGTGTTCGAGCGCATGCAGCGTTTCGCGGTGGAAAAGCTGAATCCTGCCATGCAGGCTATCGACCCAGCCTCCGGTGTCTTCTTCGATGTGCAGGCACGCATTCCCGGCCTGAAGCCGAACGACGATCCGATACTCGACGCAGAGCTCCTGAAGCTTCTCGGACGCTCGGAGCCGCGCTATGTTTCCTACGGCACGGAAGCGGGCATTTTCCAGATCGCCGGTGTTCCGTCGGTCGTCATCGGCCCGGGCGATATCGCCGATGCACATCAGCCGGACGAGTCGATTGCGATTTCCGAGCTGGAGAAATGCATCGCCTTTCTTGACCAGCTTGGTGACACCTGCTGCTGAGGATTTGAAGTGCTGAACTATGCCGCATCCCGGATCGTGCAGACGGTCATCGTTCTGCTCGTGATCAGCTTCATCGCCTTCCTGCTGGTCGCCAATATCGGCGACCCGCTGGCGGCACTCCTCTCGGCCGATGCGACCGTGACGGAGCGGATGGAACTCATCGCCAGGCTCGGCCTCGACCAGCCGATCGGCACGCGCTTCGTGCATTTTCTTGGCAACCTGCTGCAGGGCGATTTCGGCCTCTCCTACCGCACTCAGGACCCGGTGGCGAAACTTATCATCGAGCGCATGCCCGCGACGATCGAACTCGCTTTCGTCAGCCTGCTCATCACCATCCTCGTTGGCGTGCCAGCCGGCATCTATTGCGGCGTGCATCCGAACTCACTGTTCGGCCGCTTCATCATGCTGATCTCGACGGCCGGCATCACGCTTCCGAACTTCGTCGTCGGCCTGCTGCTGATCGCCGTCTTTTCCGTGCAAATGGGTCTGTTGCCGTCATTTGGGCGCGGCACGGTCGTCGATCTCGGCTTCTGGACAACGGGCCTGCTCTCCGTTTCCGGCTGGCGAGCGATCATCCTGCCGGCAGCGACGCTTTCCACCTTCCAAGTCGCGTTTATCATCCGAATGCTGCGCACCCAGCTCATGGAAGTCGGCCAAAGCGAGCATATCCGCTTCGCCCGCGCCCGCGGTCTGTCGGAAGCGCGCATCTGGTATGTCTACGCCATCAAGAACACGCTTCTGCCGGTCATCACCATGCTTGGCCTGCAGCTTGGCAACATCATCGCCTTTTCGGTGGTGACGGAAAACGTCTTCGCCTGGCCGGGCCTCGGTTCGCTCTTCCTGCAATCGATCCAGGCGGCAGATATTCCGGTTATCGCCATCTATCTGATCTTCGTCGGCCTGGTCTTCATGGTCATTAATCTGGTCGTAGAACTGCTCTACCCGCTGATCGATGCCCGCGTGTTGAGGAGGCAATCATGACCCCTGTCGTCAACACCCCTTCGGTTCCGACAGTCCGCCGCAGCCGCCTGTCGAAACTTCTGCGCGCCATGCGCAAGGCACCCGGGCCGACCACCTGCGCCCTCGTCATCTTCGCGCTGCTCGTCTATGCCTTCATGACGCCGCTGGTATCGCAGAATCCCTTCGAATTCGCCGGCATGTCGGTGATGGACAGCTTCATTCCGCCCATGTGGATGGTAGACGGTATGCCGGATTTCCCACTCGGCACTGACGACCAGGGTCGCAACCTCCTGACCGCCATGGCCTATGGCATGCGGACTTCGATCATCGTCGGCTTCCTGTCCGTCATCATCGGTCTCGTGCTTGGCGGCAGTCTCGGCCTGATAGCCGGCTTCGTCGGTGGCAAGGTGGATGCTTTCATCATGCGCTTCGCCGACGTTCAGCTCGCCTATCCAGCCTTGCTGCTCGCGATGATCATCGACGGGGCAGCTCGCGCCGCGCTTGGACAGGAGCGGAGCGTCATGACGGCGATCGCCATCGTCGTGCTCTCGATCGGCATCGCCTTCTGGGTCCAGTATGCGCGCACGATCCGTTCATCCGTGATGATCGAACGAGACCAGGATTATGTCTCGGCCGCCCGCATCACCGGCCGCAGCAGCCTGTCGATCATCATCCTGCACATCCTGCCGAACGTCATGGCACCGGTTCTGGTCATCGCAACCATCAATCTTGGCATCGCCATCATCACCGAGGCAACGCTCTCCTTCCTCGGCATCGGAATCCCGGTCACCTCGCCGTCTCTCGGCACGCTGATCCGCAATGGCAACAATTTTCTGCAATCCGGCGAATGGTGGATCTCCGTCTGGCCCTGCCTCGTGCTCGTCGCCTTCGTCGTGTCGGTCAACATCCTCGGCGACCACCTGCGTGACGTTTATAATCCGCGACTAAGGGGACGCTCGTGACGACACCGCTTCTCGACGTCCGCGACCTGACGGTCACCATCAACCGCGACGGCCGTCTGATCACAGCGCTCGACAAGGTCTCCTTCTCCGTGGATCCGGGAGAGGTGCTCGGCATCGTCGGCGAATCCGGTGCCGGCAAATCGATAACGGGGGCTGCGATCATCGACCTTCTCGTGCCGCCCCTGAAACGCACCGGCGGCACCATTTCGCTTGCCGGGGAGCGTCTCGACCAGTTGTCACCGAAGGCGATGCGTCGCGTGCGCGGCGGCAGGATAGGCTTCATCTTCCAGGACCCTATGACCAGCCTCAACCCGGTCATCACTATCGGCCGGCAGCTCTGCGATACGATCGAGGCGCATCTGAAGATCAGTGGCGATCGGGCGAAGAAAAAGGCGCTCGAATGGATCGAACGGGTCGGCCTGCCGAACCCTGACACGCAATTCAAGCGTTATCCGCACCAGCTTTCCGGCGGCATGCGGCAACGTATCGTCATTGCGCTGGCACTCTGCGCCAATCCGGCGCTCGTGATCGCCGACGAACCGACGACCGCGCTTGATGTATCGGTCCAGGCCCACATCTTGCAACTGATGCGCGACCTGCATCGCGAAAGCAAGGCGAGCATGATGCTGATCACCCATGACCTCGGTGTCATCGCCAAGATGGCCGACCGCGTCGCTGTGCTTTACGCCGGCCGCGTTGCCGAGATCAGCCCTGTCGGCGAACTCTTCAACGCGCCGAAACACCCCTATACCCATGGACTGATCCGCGCGACGCCGATGCCATCGGCCAATGGCGAGATGCGGCTCGACCAGATTCCCGGCGCCATGCCGGGGCTCGGCGCGGTTCCGCCCGGCTGCGCCTTCAATCCGCGTTGTTTTAAGGCCGAAGGCGATTGTTGCTCGGCAGCACCACCGCTGACCATGAAGGAAAGCGTTGCGTTTTCCTGTTTCCACCCGCTGGAAAAGGAGATTGCATGAGCGCCCGGGATTTCCTTACTCTCAACCACGTCAGCAAGGTCTATCGCCGCAATCAGAGCCTTCTGGAACGGCTGAAGAAGAACGACACTAGCGGCACCAAAGCGGTCAGCGACGTCAGCCTCGCTGTCCGGCATGGAGAAACTCTGGGCCTCGTCGGGGAGAGTGGCTGCGGCAAGTCGACGCTGGCCCGCCTCGTCTCCGGCCTCATGGAGCCGACCTCCGGCGCGATCGCCTTCCGCAGGGATGCAGCCGGCAAGACGCCACGCCTCCAGATGATCTTTCAGGACCCCTATTCGTCACTGAACGGCCGCTGGACGATCGAGGATATCATCGCCGAACCGATCCGCGTCCATAAGCTGCGCCGGGGCCGGGCGGCGATCCGCGCCCGCGTCGACGAACTGCTCGTTCAGGTCGGCCTGTCGCCGGCGGATGCCGAAAAATACCCTCAGGAATTTTCCGGCGGCCAGCGGCAGCGCATCTGCATCGCCCGCGCGCTTGCCGGCGAACCGGAATTCCTGATCCTCGACGAGCCGACTTCGGCGCTAGACGTGTCAGTCCAGGCACAGATTCTCAACCTTTTGCGCGACCTGCAGAAGAACTTGGCACTCACCAGCCTGTTCATCACCCACAACCTCTCGGTCGTGCGGATCATGGCCGATAGGATCGGCGTCATGTATCTCGGTGAACTGGTGGAGGCAGCACCGTCGGAAGAGCTGTTCCTCAGGCCTCGCCATCCCTATACGCGCCTCTTGATCGATGCCGCCCCGGATATGGATACTGGCGACCGCACGCTACATCCGATTGCTGGCGAACTGCCCAACCCGGCCTTTCCGCCCTCCGGATGCCGTTTTCACACGCGTTGTCCCTTCACGAAGGATATCTGTCGCAGCACGGTGCCGCCGAAGAAAACGACCGGAGCCGACAGCATGTTCCGCTGCCATTTCGATCTCGATCTGTCGAACGGGCAGGCGATCCTGCCGATCGCCAAAGCCAGAACCGCCTGAAATCCCGAGGATGCCCCAATGACGACTGCCCCTTCCCGCCAGGCGACGATCGAAAAGGCTGTGGGTTATCTCAACGACGGCTCCTTCGAAGCGGCGCTCCGCAAGCGCGTCGCGATCCCGTCGGCAAGTCGTGTCGCGGCCAACAGGCTGGACCTTTGGCGCTATGTAACTGGGGACATGCAGCCCTTCTTCGAACGCCTCGGCTTCGCGACGAAGATCTACCAGAACGACCTGGCTCCAGGCCCCTTCCTGATCGCCGAGCGGGTTGAGAACCCCAACTACACCACCATCCTGCAATACGGCCATGGCGACGTTGTCGCCGGTTTGGATGGTCAGTGGGAGGAAGGTCTATCCCCCTTCGAGATGGCGGAAAAAAACGGCGCCTGGTATGGCCGCGGCACGGCCGATAACAAGGGTCAGCACACGATTAACCTTGCCGCGATCGAGGCTCTGCTGGCAGTCAAAGGCTCGCTTGGCTTCAATCTCAAATATCTGATTGAGATGGGAGAAGAGTCCGGTTCGCTCGGCCTGGAAGAGATGTGCGCTGCCCACAAGGACGAGCTCAAGGCCGACGTCTTCATCGCTTCCGATGGTCCTCGCCTGGCACTGGAACGGCCGACGATCTTTCTCGGCGCCCGCGGCGGCATGTCCTTTCATCTGGAGATCAATGCGCGCGAAAGTTTTCAGCATTCCGGCAATTGGGGCGGCATCCTCTCCAATCCCGGCATAGAGCTCTGCCATGCGATTACGGCGCTGGTGGATCGGACAGGTAGGATCAAGGTCCGCGAGATGACACCTGGGAACATCCCGGAAAACGTCCGCGCGGCGCTGAAGGATTGCGAGATCACCCCGGCCGCCGACGATCCGCCGATCGAGCCGTGGTGGGGCGAGCCGGGCCTCACGCCCGAGGAAAAAGTCTTCGCCTGGAGCTCCTTCGAGGTCATGGAGATGGAATGCGGCAACCTCGCCCAGCCGCTTTACGCCATCCCGCCCAAAGCCCGCGCCCGCGTGCAGCTCCGCTTTCCGGTCGGCGTCGATCCGGATGAGGTCGTTCCGGCCGTTCGCAAGGCTTTGATCGATGCCGGTTACGACCGCGTCGTCGTCAAGGATCCCACCGACGCGATCTTCCTCGCCAGCCGCCTCGATCCCGACCATCCCTGGGTCAGACGTATCGTCGCCTCGACCGAGAAGACGTTGGGCGCTCCGCCGGCCATCCTGCCCAATCTCGGCGGTTCACTGCCGAACAACATCTTCTCCGATTTGCTCGGCCTGCCGACCATCTGGATTCCGCATTCCTATCCCGGCTGCCTGCAACATGCTCCAAACGAGCACCTGCCGGTCAGCATCGTTCGCGAGGGACTTGCCATGATGGCCGGTCTTTATTGGGATATCGGTGAAACAGCCGCTGACCGGCAGGCCGGTTAGATTGACAAAACGACCCGGTTTCGGCCGCTCGTTTTCGCCTTGTAGAGATTTGCGTCCGCAGCCTTGAGGCATTCCTGAGGATCAAAGCCAGGAACGCAATAAAATGCTCCGATGCTCGCCGATACGGAGATAATTGATCCGGAGGCTGAACGAAAATCCATGCAGTCGATCAATCCGCGAATTTCCTCACATCTTCGCAACATCGCTTCAGCCGTCAAATCACTCTGAAAAAGCGCAAACTCCTCTCCTCCAAGGCGGCCTGCAATGTCGAATTCTCCTTGATAGGCCGCAAGTATTTGTCCTGTCCGACGGAGAGCTTCGTCGCCCGTTGCATGTCCATGCCCATCATTGATCGACTTGAAATAATCGAGATCCAGGAATAGTAGGCCACCCGCCACGCCTTTGCGGCTGAAGGTTTCCAATTCTTCAAGGAATGCATTTCTGTTGAGAAGCCCGGTTAACCCATCCCGGCGTGATTGTAGGCGAAGCTCTTCATATGCGATCGCCAGCTTCTGGAGTGCCTCCGAGGCTGCCACTTCTGCGCGCCGAAGTTTTTCAGCCTGTCGGAAATGCACGGCCGAAGCTGGAATGGAGATAACCAGCGGGCAAACGATGGTCATTATGAGACCGGCTCCGGCCACCTCTCCACCGAGCATCGGAACGATGCTGAATGAGAGAATGAGGGAGGCAAGCAGCGACAGCAGACCGGTCAGCAATGACTTGGCGAGGACGATGCGCATCGAAAGAGCCGCGAGGAATGAATATCGGGGCCTCTCTTAAGCTTGCTGACTTTAACATAGGCTGAACCAATCCCGAAACATCCTAGGTTTTGACATGTCTTTAGGCGTCCTGAAGCGTCAGATAAGCGGTCGGCCAATGACAATATGGCTCGCCATGTGCCCAAACATCATTCGTCGCCCTGCCTGACGAATCCTTTTAGGATCTTGACGGACTCGCGATAAGTCATCAGTCGATGCAACGTTGCCGCTGACGGGTGGTCAGCAGTATACTCAACATCGGCAAGTTCGGGAAAGCCCCGCTCCAGGTCGTGGATCAGCGACTTATAAATCATGATCTGTTCGTGAGTGAATTGAGCATCAGGTGCACGAGACATTCTTTTGGTCCTTTTCTTACGGGACCTTACTTGCACGGCATCTAAATTGCTTTGAGGGAAATCAACGCTCGAAGCGCCGTACCGGCACATCCGACATCATAGGCGTGTCAGGATTTCGCCCGAAAGGACGACCTGAAAGTTTCCATCCGAAAGCGGTTCCACCAGATAGCCATCGGAGGTGTAGTAAACGAAGCGGGTGACGGTGCCAGTTTCTCTGCTCTCCCGATGCCCATCGCCGCGGCTCCGGATGGCCTTGAATACTGACACAGAGTTTCCCCTTTCATCCAGGCAATCGATACGCGCGCGCTCTTCACCGGACATTCTTACCGCCCCATCCATGACGTTCTGCAACAATATGAACGGCGAGCAAGGCAGGCAAGGGATTTGGTCGCAGGTTCGAGTGCACGCCAAACATCAAGGGCCAGGCGCACTACCCATCCCGATCGCTTTCGATCCTGCCAGCGGTCTTCGCAACATCCGCCGAAGCCTCCCGGAACGGCGCCCGGCTGAGTTCGTTACCGGCGGCGATCGCCTTGCGTAAAAGCCGCAGGAGTTCCTCCGACTCGTCTGCATTCAGGCCTCGCAGCATCATGCGCTGCGCCGCCTCAACCGCCGGCATGATACCGGAAAGCGTTTCCCGCCCCGCCTCCGTGATCTCCAGTTCGCGCGCACGCCTGTCCCTTTTGCTCGCACGGCGCTCGATGAAGCCCTTCTGCACCAGTCGATCCACGACGCCGGTAATGGTCGTCCGGTCGTAGGCTATCAACCCGGCGAGCGTCACCTGATCAATGCCCGGATTCGCGCTGATCGCAGCCAGCGCCGCGTATTGAACGGGTGTCAGGTCATAGCCGGCGGCCTCTGCTTCCGCATGGAAGACGGCAACGGCAATCTGCTGGAACCGGCGGGCCAAGTGCCCCGGCATGTCATTGTTGTCTTTCACCGATCTCTCCATGACCGATCCTCGCCTTGACAGCATACATATAATCAGCATACTGATTAATTATCGCGACGACCCAGGCTCGTCGTTCTCACATCGTCGCAACAACTTAAACCACGAGGCGGTTCAACCGTCGATACTGGCAGCCAGCAAACCGAAGCCTATGGCAGCCGCGGGGTACGGTTGCAGCCAGGATGAGACGGATACCCAGCAAGACACGCGGAGGAGATACATCCATGCAATTTCACCTCAACGGGTTCCGGACCGGAGATCCGGCAATTTCGGAGCCATCCGGCCAGCACACGACGTCATCCGGTTCGGATCCGCTTCCCGAAGAAGTCGATGTTCTGGTTATCGGCTGTGGGCCGGCCGGATTGACGCTCGCCGCCCAACTGGCAGCCTTTCCCGACATCAAGACCTGCATCGTCGATCAGAAATCCGGTCCCCTGCAACTCGGGCAAGCCGACGGCATTGCCTGCCGCACTCTGGAAATGTTCGAGGCCTTCGGCTTTGCCGAGCGCGTGCTGAAGGAAGCCTATTGGGTCAACGAGACGTCATTCTGGAAACCGGACGATGCCGAACGGGAAAAGATCGTTCGCCACGGCAGGATTCAGGACGTCGAGGACGGTCTCTCCGAGTTTCCCCATGTGATCCTGAATCAGGCGCGTGTGCATGATTTCTATCTGGATGTCATGCGCAGATCGCCGAGCCGGCTGGAGCCGCACTACGCGCGGCGCCTCCTCGACCTTCAGATTGATCCGCCGTCAGCCTCCCGCGATCAGCCTCCCGGCCATCCCGTGACGGCCAGGCTCGAGCGACTCGATCCTTCGCACGAAGGGCGGGTGGAGACCATCAGGGCCCGCTACGTGGTCGGCTGTGACGGCGCGCGCAGCGTCGTCAGGAAGTCACTCGGGCGGGAACTCAAGGGCGATTCGGCCAATCAGGCCTGGGGGGTCATGGATGTGCTGGCCGTCACAGACTTTCCCGATATTCGCCTCAAGGCGCTGATCCAATCCGCCAATGAAGGCAGCATCGTGCTCATTCCGCGGGAAGGCGGCTATCTGGTCCGCATCTACGTCGAGCTCGACAAACTCAACGAAAACGAACGGGTGGCCAATCGAAACATCACCGTCGACCACCTGATTGCCGCAGCACAGCGGATTCTAAAGCCCTATACGCTCGAGGTGCAGGAAGTCGCGTGGTGGTCCGTCTATGAGATAGGCCAGCGGCTCTGCGACAAGTTCGATGACGTGCCCGAAGGGAAAATCGAGACGCGTCTGCCTCATGTGTTCATCGCCGGCGACGCCTGCCATACCCACAGTCCCAAGGCAGGCCAGGGTATGAACGTCTCCATGCAGGACGCGCTCAATCTGGGCTGGAAGCTTGCAGCCGTCCTTCAGGGTCGCTGCTCGCCCGAACTTCTGCACAGCTACTCGGCGGAACGACAGGCTATCGCCAAAGAACTGATCGATTTCGACCGCGAATGGGCCAAGATGTTGAGTGCCCCCCTGAAATCCTCACCGGATGGCGAAGGCGTCGATCCGGCGGAGGTCCGGGAATATTTCGTCAGGCACGGACGTTATACGGCGGGAACGGCGACCCATTACCGCCCGTCCATCCTCACAGGCGAATCGACCCATCAATATCTGGCGAAGGGGTTTACGATCGGCACACGCTTTCATTCCGCGCCGGTCATTCGCCTCGCGGATGCCAAGCCGGTTCAGCTCGGCCACGCCGCGAAGGCGGACGGCCGCTGGCGCCTCTATGCTTTCGCCGGCACCGGAGATCCCATTGCCGCCGGCTCCGGCATTCGGTCCCTATGCGAGTTCCTCGCCGACGCGCACGAATCCCCCGTCGGGAAATATACGCCGGCTGGCACGGACATCGATGCCGTTATCGATGTCCGCGCGGTCTTTCAGCATGGCCATCGCGAACTCGCCGTCGAGGCCATGCATTCCCTCCTCCTTCCGGCAAAGGGACGCCTGGGGCTTCGCGATTACGAGAAGATGTTCTGCCCCGACCTGAAAAGTGGCAATGATATTTTCGACATGCGCGGTATCGATCGGGAACAGGGATGTTTGCTAGTCGTGCGGCCGGACCAATACGTCGCGCATGTTCTCCCTCTCGGCGCGCATATCGAACTTGCCGCCTTCTTCGACGGCTTCATGATGCAGAAGAACTGAACGAAGTCTCAATGGGAGTGCCTACACCGACGTACGAAATGGTTCCGAGATCGGCAGAACCAACGGCACCAACGGCCCTCTCCTACCAGCGAAGCCAGCGCCGCCCTGAAATATAACCTAAGGAGGTCATGATAGCGATTGCTATCATATACCAACTCCCCACAAACAGGGGGCTGTCATCAGGACAATGCCAGGCATAAATGGCAGCCCCGATCCCTCCCGCTGCCAAACCCGCGACTGCTCCGGCGAGACCTGGGTTTTCCGGGGCGCCATGCTTCAACGCCCAAAAGAATGCCATGAAGGGTGCCAGCGACAGAAGCGGGATGAAGATCAGGCAGACGTTTGGATAACGTCCGATCATGCTCGCCTTCCAGGCATCCATGGGCAGAACGAACAGTTCGACAAGGATACCGGCCACAAGCAGGATAAGTGGCAGGAAAAATGCAAGCACGTGCGCCTTGATGTCAACGCCAGGTCTGCCGATCCTGAAGACCAGGTTGCACCCGACTATCGCAAGGATCAACGTCAAGGCGATCTTGAAATCGACGCGGCTCGTTTGAAGCGCCTCCACCATATTCGCGCGAATCCCGACGGTCGAGACGAGAACAATCGCGGACACCGAAGCTCCGATCACCAGCGCCGCCATCAACGCTCGCCCAAGGCGAACGCGGACTGGAGCATCCTGCGCCAGGAGATTGATCAAATCATCGGTATTCAATCCATTCACTCCACTCTGCCTCGTTATCAACGAACGACTTGATGCGCTCACAGCGGTCAAGATCCGCACCAGCTTCTTCTCACAACGCCGCAGCCAATCAGCAACAATGTAGCCAATCAGCGCCACAAGAGCCATGGCCCGATTGGGCGCGCGGATATCGTCATTCGATATATCCCTCTGCAGAACAATGCTCCGGCTATTGCTGGCAATGCTGAAGTGCAATTTCAAGCCTGAGACGTCTGATCATCTGCTGATACTCTTCGAGCCGACGCGTTGCCTGCCGCGCTTCGGCAGAGCCTGCCGGCCAAACCTGCCAGAGGATCAGCTCGAACCGCAGGTCCCTGGCCGGACTGGGTCGAAACCGCCCCCATAGCTGAATGATGCGGCTTCCGCGATGACACCGCAAAACGGCAGCCCCTTGGAAATCCTCCACGGGATCGAGGGCATGGGAAGGATTGAGGAGTAAAGCCTTTCCGCCATCCGCTCCAAGAAGGACAAGTTTTCTCGCGGAATGACCGTCACCGGTGCCGGCAGGATCGCGCAGCCGCGCCTCCAAGGTCGTTCCGACGGGCAGCAGGATGGACAGTTCCGGCGTGATCATCTCATCCCATACCACGTCGTGCCCGCCGGAACGATGTTGCGTGTCGTCAACTCGGCGAAACGGAAAGCGCTCATCATTCTTCCTGACATCCATCCGATCGGCTCCTGTTGTTGATGCATGCGGCCGGGAAGTCCGTTGAGCCTAGTTCGCCCAGGATAACCGCTTCGTTACATCCGCCTTCAAATTTTCCCTGGAGGGCCCGGCCGCGATCGCCCCAGCAGAAAAATCATCGCCTGATGTAACGAACTCGGTGGCCAACCCGTAAAGGCCGTTATCGGTGCCAATCCGACAGCCGTTGCTTCCGGAAATCTTCCCGTCCGCCGGCTTCCCCAAGGAGTCTGACATGAACTGCGATGCCTATGATCTGATCACCAGCAGCGACAGCGCCGAAGCCCGGCGAGCTTTCGAGCAAGCTGTCTATGGTCTTGCAACGCACCGTCCGAGTACGGGCGCATCGCTGCAGGCAACGCTTGCCGCCGATCCAGATCATGTTGCCGCACACGCGCTTACCGGTTTTGCAAACCTCATCCTTGCTCGCTCGGAACTGGCCGCCGGCGCCGAAGTAGCGCTCGCCGAGGCCCGAGCAGCACTGACGAGGAAGAACGGTGGAACGGCAGACGAACAGGTACTTGTGAAGGCCTTGGCTGCAGCCAGCGGGGGCTCATTTTCCGGCGCCATCGACACGCTTGATTGCGGCTTTGCCGACCGCCCGGCGACTTTCCTTCCTTTCAAGCTCTCACACGCCCTTCGCTTCATGCTCGGTGATGCCGCCGGAATGCTGACGGCGAGTTCACGAGCGGTAGATGGCCTTGATTCAGCAAGCCTTTCCGCCGGTTTCGTATTCGGCTGTTATGCCTTTTCGCTGGAAGAAACCGGTCGCTATGAGGAGGCCATGAAAGCGGGACAGAAAGCGGTGGTCTTGCAGCCGGATGATTCCTGGGGCCTGCATGCGGTCTCGCATGTCTTCGAGATGCGCGGACAGACCCGGGAGGGCGTCGATTGGCTCGAGAACAGTCGAAGCGCCTGGTCACGTTGCAACAATTTCTCCTTTCACATGGCCTGGCATCTCGCTTTGCTGCACCTCGAACGCGGCGACCATGAGCGTGTCCTTCAGCTCTACGACGATGAAGTGCGTCCCCAGCAGACGGATGATTTCAGGGATATGGCAAATGCTGTCTCGCTCCTGTGGCGGTTGAACCAGATGAGTGTTCATGTGGGATCGCGCTGGCATGACCTCGCCGGCATCGCCCGGGCAAGGCGGCGGGACACGACCCTCATCTTCGCAGCTCTTCACAATCTCGCGGCACTGGTCGCGATCGGAGATCGGGTTGGCGCGGCCGAACTCGTCATAGAGATAGAGGAGAAAGCCATGGGTATCGGCGACCAGGCACGGGTCGCAGCCGAAATCGGCGTGCCGATGGCACGCATGCTTGCGGGACTCGGCGCCCCGGCGGACAGGCAGATGCTCGATCGGGTGATTGTCAATCTGCCAAAGATCGGCGGCAGCAACGCACAACGCGATTTCTTCGTCCTCGCGCTTGCAAAGGCGGTCGGCAGCCGTGGCGACAACGCAGGCATCTCCCGAATCCGTCATATGCGCAGGCATCTGAAAGCGGAGGACCGCCTGATCCGCTCGATCGAACAATCTGCCGGCATGAAGCTGTCGGCCTGACCTCAACGCAACATATGAGGGTGAATGAAATGACCATGATGGAAATGCAGAAACCGAGCATATTCCCGACAATCGAGCCCGGCCTTGGAAAAACTATCATCGTGTCCGGCCTCGCCGCGGACATTGCTTGGGAAATATGGGCGCGCCTGATTACGCCTTTGCTCGTCGGCGGCCCCCTGGAGCCCGCGGCACTTGTGCAAACGGTCTTCGGCTTCAACAATCTGCTTCTGGCCGAGGCGATCCATGCCACGGTCGGCATCGTGTTTTATCCGATCGGCTATCTTTTCATCGCCCGGCCTCTGCAACGAATCGTCTTCCCGCAGTTGCCTTTGCTCCTGACCGGCATCGGCTTCGGCGCCGGGCTATGGGTGTTTGCGCTCTTCGTGATGGCCCATCTTGTCGCCGGGCTGCCGCCTTTTCTTGGTTTCATTCCGCTGACCTGGGCTTCGCTCGCCGGGCATATCATCTTCGGCGTCACAGTCGCCTATACCATCCGGGCGTTTGGAAGGTGACGGGACGCTTGCTCGATCTTTGCGCATCGATCTCGGGGAGACCGATGTTCCAGCGCTTGCTCGCGGCAGCCCTCTGTCTCGGCGCAGATCCGGGGCTTGCCGGCTCCTATTGCGGCGGAGATGTCGCATGCACGGTGGACGGCGGCAACTACCGCATCGAACTGCCGCAAGATGGCGACGTAAGGGGCGCCTACGTTTACTTCCACGGCTTCAAGAGTTCTGCGGAATTGCAGATGCGACAGCGCGCTCTCGTGGGTACGACGCTTGCTCATCATCTTGCCTATGTCGCCGTCGATGGGCTTGCCGGCGGCTGGTCGTATCCAGGCGCACCACGGCGCGACCGCGACGAAAGGCGCTTCATCGGAAATGTCTTGAACGACCTCCAGAACCGATATGGCTTCGCGTCGGAAAAAGTGATCGTCGGCGGCTTCTCCATCGGAGCTTCCATGGCATGGTACACCGCCTGTGAACAGGGAGGCCGGGTGGCCGCTATGGTAACGTTTTCCGGTGTGTTCTGGGACCCTCTGCCCAAGGCAGCGGACTGTACCGGCAATCTGCCGCCGATGATCCACTTCCACGGAACGGCAGATAGAACATTTCCGTTAGCCGGCAGGGCAATCGGCAAGACTTTTCATCAGGGCGACGCACTCAAGAGTGTCGCCATTTACCGTGAGAGGGCGCGATGCGACCTGCCCGCCGCTCACAAGAGCACGATCGACGGTATCGTCTGCGACGACGTTCCCGGTTGTTTGCGCGGCGAGAGCATTCTTTGCATTCATGACGGCGGGCATGAGGCCCGACCCGATCTTCTGGATGCCGGGCTGACCGCCCTCGGCTACCCGAAATGAGCAACCTGCTCCGGAAAAGGCAAACCGTTTCGGGGCGAGGCCAATCCATTAAGCGTGAGATAGAGATGTCCGATAATCAGGCGAAAGGTGGTAGCACGAGGGTGGCGGACACCATCGCCCGCACCTTGCATAATCATGGCGTCAGGCACGCTTTCGGCATGCCGGGCGGAGAGGTTGTGACGCTGATAGACGGATTGCAGAAAGCCGGCATCGCGTTCCATCTTGCTCGCCACGAAACGGCGGCTGCGATCATGGCCTCCGGGGCGAGCGTGATTTCCGGCAAACCGCAGATGCTGGTGACGACGATCGGCCCGGGTCTTGCCAATGCGGTCAACGGCATTGCCGACTCCAACCAGGAGCGTGTCCCGTTGATCGTGATCTCCGGCATCGTCGATCGTGCCACGCGGGCTCGCTACACACATCAGGTCATCAATCACGCCCAATTGCTGCAGCCTCTGGTGAAGGCATCCTTCGAGGTCGAGCCGGAAAGCGCCGCCTCGACGGTCGCCCGCGCCATTGCGCTCGCAATGGCCGACCCCATGGGGCCGGTCCACCTGGATCTTTCTCCGGCCGTCGCGGAAATGGAAGCATTGGAATCGCCTCTGGTTGCACCTCCTCAGGTGCTGCGGCCGATGGTGACGACAACTGATCCTTCCATCATGGCGCTTTCAGACCGCTTCAAACGCGCCGAACGCCCCTTGATCGTCGCCGGCTTTGAAGCTGCCCGCAGTGGTGCGGGCACCGCCGTGCTTGCCTTGGCGGAGGCAACCGGGGCGCCGGTGATCACGACCTACAAGGCAAAGGGACTGATACCGGAAAATCACCACCTTTCGCTTGGTGGCGCAGGGCTCTCGCCACGGGCCGATGCCATTCTGTTACCGCTTGTGGCGAGCGCCGATCTCGTGCTTGCCATCGGCTACGATCCGATCGAGATGCGTCTCGGCTGGCTGGATTTCGTCAAGGATGCGACGACGCTCGTGGAAATCACCGGAACGGCACCCGATCATGCCATGCACCATGCCGGTACACGCGTGGTCGCGGATATCGCGCCGTTCGTTGGCATACTGGCGCATTCTGCGACGCGGCGGAGGACATGGGTACGGGACGAGCCGGCTTTCGCCAAAGCAAAGCTTCGTAGTCTCTTTGCAGCAAGGGACGACTGGGGTCCTCATGCGATCATTGAAACGCTGCAATCCGAAATCCGGGATGACACCGTCGTCACCGTCGACAGCGGCGCCCATCGCATCCTGCTCTCCCAGCAATGGGTGGCGCGTCGGCCGCTGACGCTGCTCCAATCGGCGGGTTTCTGCACCATGGCGGCGGCACTGCCACTCGCGATCGGAGCGAAGGTTGCTGATCCGGATCGTCGCGTGTTTGCCGTCATGGGCGACGGCGGGCTTGAGATGGGAATAGGAGAGCTCGCGACCCTGCGTGACCTCGGTCAGCCGATCACCATCGTGCTTTTCCAGGATCAGAGCCTTGCGCTCATCGCCCAGAAACAGGCCGCAGCAGGTTTGGCCCCCGCGGGCGTAGCTCTGGGGCTTACGGATTTTGCCGCAGTAACAAAAGGCTTCGGCGGATACGGTATCAATGTGGAGACTATCGATGACTTCCGTAACGAGCTTACGGCGGCAAGAACCCGCGCAGGCTTCACCCTCATTTGCTGCCGCTTCGCCGCAAGCGCATATGAGGACGCCTTCTAAGATCGCTTCTGCCGGTACGGCAGCGCCTCCGGTCAAGCGTGAGCGCGACCTGCGGCTGGATTTCTTCCGCGGCGTCGGCATGCTGATCATCCTGATAGCCCATATCCCCTACGATGGCTGGGCATTGTGGATTCCTGCCCGCTTCGGCTTTTCCGACGCAACCGAGATGTTCGTCTTCCAGTCTGGAATGGCCTCCGCGATCGCTTTCGGCACCACCTTTGATCGGGCCGGGACCATGGCTCTCATGGCAAGGGTCGCGCGACGCCTGTGGCAGATCTATTGGGCGCATATTTCGGTTTTCGTCACCGTTGTCGCATTGATGGCAATAGCGGGAACGCGCCCGGATGGCGTTTCCTATCTGGGCAGCCTGAATTTGCTGCCCTTCATCCAGGATCCGGGTTCCCTTCTGGCGGCGCTGCTGACCCTGCGCTACGTGCCGAACTACTTCGACATCCTGCCGATGTATATGGTCGTTCTGGCGCTCCTGCCGGTAATGCTGCTGGCAAGTCGTATCAACAAGATCCTTCCATTCGTGCTGATGATCGGGCTTTGGCTGGCATCGCAGTTTGGCTACGCCAGCCTTTCTGCCGAACCGTGGTCCGACCGTCCCTGGTTCTTCGATCCGTTTGGCTGGCAACTCATCTTCTTCACCGGCTTTTTTCTGATGCGCGGCACATTGCCCGCGCCCGGTTATGATCGGCGCCTCATGGTTTTGGCCGCAGCGATCGTCCTCATCACGATACCTTTCGCCTGGGTACATTTTTTGGAGATGCATCCCTTTTTCCGCAGCGTTGCGGACCTCATCACCCCTCTCACCGACAAGACCCGCTTCGGCATTCTGCGGTTCGTACACTTCCTGGCGCTCTGTTACATCGCAGTTCACATCGTTGGTGAACGAGGATCGCGGCTGCACGGTCCGGCCGTGCGTATTCTTGTCGTCGTCGGCCAGCAGTCACTTGCCGTTTTCGTCACCGGCATGGTCATCGCACAAATAATCGGGATTGCTCTTGATCAGACAGGTCGCACGGTCTTCACAGAAGCCGCCGCGAACCTGTTTGGCTTCAGCCTTCTGATCGCAACCGCCTATCTGGTTCGGTGGTTCAAGAATTCCCCCTGGAAGTCGTAAAAGCCGCATGCCCCCTTACCCATCCCGAAGTCTGACGAAACATCGCGCGCTGTACGACTCTGGCAGTGGGTATCCAGCCGCTTTCGGCAATCATGACATCGGTTTGAGCCGTTCAGCGCTGACGGTAAGCCCGGAGGAGGCGACAGCCGATGGCCCGGAACTGGCATAACCGGTGCCAGGAATGTTACGGTCTTCTCCCCTATGGCGCGAAAGAACACAGGCGCATTTTTCGCATACTTGCATTCATGTCTTCGAAATGCTGAATGTTGCCGAGGTCCTCAAGCAATCCACCGGAGGTTCCATGGACACGCCTGCGATCCGTCTGACAGAACTCGCCCACGGTGGAGGTTGCGGCTGCAAGCTCGCACCTTCGGTTCTGCAAAGCTTGCTTTCTGCCCAACCGGCCGTCCAACCTTTTGCTCAGCTCCTCGTAGGGAACGAGATGGCTGATGACGCGGCTGTGTGGCAGGTTGACGACAACACCTGTATGATTGCCACGACCGATTTCTTCATGCCGATGGTCGATGACCCGCGCGATTTCGGTCGGATCGCAGCGACCAACGCCATTTCCGACGTTTACGCAATGGGTGGCAAACCGATTCTGGCATTGGCGATCCTTGGGATGCCGATCAACAAGCTTGCTCCGGAGATCATTGCGAAGGTCCTGGAGGGGGGTGCTTCGGTCTGCGCCGAGGCGGGTATCCCTATCGCGGGTGGTCATTCCATCGATTCCATTGAGCCGATTTACGGGCTTGCAGTCATTGGCATCTGCCGCCCGGATCAGGTTCGCCGCAATGGTGGAGTAAGACCTGGAGACGCCTTGATCCTGACCAAGGGTATCGGCATCGGCATCTACTCGGCGGCAATCAAGAAGAACGCTCTGCCGCCCGGCAGCTATGAGGAAATGATCGGTTCCACAACACTCCTCAACCGCATCGGCGCGGACCTCGCCACCGACCCTGACGTCCACGCAATCACGGATGTGACCGGTTTCGGCATCCTTGGCCACGGGCTTGAAATGGCGCGTGCTTCCAACCTGTCCTTGGTCCTGAAGCTCTCCTCAATTCCTTTCCTGTCGCAGGCGAAGGCGCTCGCAGAACAGGGTTTCATCACAGGTGCCTCCGGCCGCAACTGGACAAGTTACGGCGTCGATGTCGCACTTCCCGAGGGCCTGCCCGACTGGCAACGCCTGCTGCTTGCCGACCCGCAGACCTCAGGCGGTCTTCTGGTCGCATGCGCGCCGGAAAAGGCTGAGGCACTGGTCGACAAGATCCGCCTCGACGGTTATCCGCTTGCGAGCATTATCGGAACCGCGGAAGCGGGTGCGGCCGGGATCAGGGTCGTTCCCTGATCGCGATCGCTGCCGGGAACAAGCGGACCCGAACGTCGTTGGTGAACGATGAAAAGGAGATCGCCATGCGAAACCTGACAATCGTCCCCTTTCCCACGCTTGCTATAGTCGCTTTCTGCCTGCTGAGTTCCATGTCAGAGCCGGCATCGGCGCAGACCGCAAATGAAAAGGCCAATTGCGCCACGGCTGCCGGCAGGGCGGAGCCGGCAACGGCACCCGACCGCGAGAGCGCCGACGGCACCGCGCCCGGCAACAGCGGATCGACTGGCTGGACCGGCGGCACGGGCGGCGCGTATATCGGCACGAATCCTCAAGGAGCGACCAGCGGTTCGACGACCTGGCAGCCGCCGACCGCGCGCGGCCTCGATCTTGCCATGGCTCCCGAAACCCCGGCACCGGCGGATTGCTGAATCCGGTCACGATTGCCGTGATGATTGTCAATTCTGTTGCAAGCAGCGAACATGGCTGTAATGCTTTTAAGGGAGTGAGTGATCGCGCCACGATCAAACGGGAGTTTGGATCATGCTGAACCGCCGCCGATTTCTGACAAACGCAGCGACTGCCACCTTGGCGACCGCCTGGATCACACGAGGAGCGGCGGAGGCCCGTGCCGAGGGAACCACCCGGACCGACGCCGGTTGGCGCACTTTCGAGGTTTCCACCAAGATCGACCTCCAGCGGACCGAAGGCCCGGCGCAACTCTGGCTGCCGGTCATCCAGTCCGCCGGTGATTACCAGAAGGCGGAGACGCCGCGTTGGGAATCGAATAGCAGCGACATCCGCATCGAGAAGGATCCTGCCTCCAATGCCGACATCCTTCATGTCACTTGGAGCGGCGAACCGCAGCGCACGATCGACGTGATCCAGCGCGTCGCCACCCGCAATCGCGGTACGAGGGACCGGGTTTCCGCAACGGCGGAGGAACTCGAACACGAACTGCGCGGCACGCCCAGCATGCCGGTGGACGGCATCGTTAAGACGACCGCGATGCGCATCGTCGAGGGGCGCGACCGCCCCGAAGACCGCGCCCGGGCGATCTATGACTGGGTGATCGACAATACCTTCCGCGATGCCAATATCGATGGCTGCGGCGTCGGCAATGTCAAGGACATGCTGGAAAGCGGCTATTTCGGCGGCAAGTGCGCCGACATTTCCAGCCTGTTCGTGGCGCTGGCACGTGCTGCCGGCCTGCCTGCCCGTGACGTGTTCGGCATCCGG
Source organism: Neorhizobium petrolearium (assembly GCF_029854435.1). Lineage (NCBI taxonomy): Bacteria > Pseudomonadati > Pseudomonadota > Alphaproteobacteria > Hyphomicrobiales > Rhizobiaceae > Neorhizobium > Neorhizobium petrolearium. Next base: position 4,672,484 of record NZ_CP123000.1, read on the forward strand.
GTCGCCGATTCGACAGATTTCAAGAGCCTCGGCCGTTCCGGCGACGTTACCAAAGCGCAGCACTGTCGCGCCGAAGTCTATCTCGACGCCCATGGCTGGGTGGCGGTCGATCCGGCAGACGTTCGCAAGGTCGTGCTCGAGGAAAACCTGCCGCTTGACAATGCCTCCGTCCGGGCTTTCCGCGAAAAGGCCTATGGCAACTGGGAAATGAACTGGGTGGGATACAACACGGCCCGGGATTTCGTTCTGCCCGGAGGAGATCTGCAGCAGGGCTTCCTGATGTACCCTGCTGCGATCACCTCGCGTGGCGAACTGGATTGCCTCAGCCCGAAGACCTTCGCCTATTCCATCACCTCGAAAGAAGTGACAGCCTGAATATCGGATTGGCGATCGCGCGCGAGGTGAACCACCAGCAGCCGGCTCAGTGCGGCTGGATTTCCTCGATTGTCAGCCTCAACCCATCGGTGTTGAAGAACTCTCCATCACGGATCAGGGATCGGTCCTCGTTGAGCTTGCGGACCAGCGAGGAAAGCCTCGCTTTGGCCTCCCGGTCCTCCACGAGACCTTCTCGGCCGGCCCGATAGAAGACGGCGCCCGACCATTCGACGCCGGCGCTGCTGAAAAGCTGCACCATGTCCGGCCAGCGCAGCTCGTCTCCGACGACGTGAAGATAGGCCGAACGCAGCAGATCGACGCTGGTCTCTCCGACCCGCACCAGTACGAAGAGCATGGTGAAAGACCCTACCTCTCCGTAAGTCGCGACCACCCAATCGTCGAAGTCGGTTTCCTGGGACTTGAGGATCACGAACGGCCTCCTGATGGCGGAAGAGAATGGGAGTCGAACCCACCCAAGACAGCCTCGCTGCCCCACCCGGATTTGAAGTCCGGACATGCCACCGGGCATGATTCTCTTCCAGGCATTGATTTCATTGCCATTTCACCAGAAACGACAGTAGCGAAAACCGGTTGTTGCTACCGCTTTGCTACCCTTTGCCTTCGCCAGTGTCCCCTACCGCACGACGGATCATCTCGTCAATCTGTGCTGCGGCGTTTGCCTGCATACCCGGCATCACATGTGAATAAAGGTCGAGCGTGATGCCGATCGTCGAGTGGCCCAGGCGTTCACTGGCGATCTTGGGATGCACGCCGGCCGACAGCAGTTGTGTTGCGTGGGTATGGCGAAGGTCATGAAAGCGGATCTTCGGCAGGTCCAGCCGGTCCAGCAGGCGCAGCCATCCGTCGGTGAGCATTCTCGGTTTGAGAGGAGTCCCCTCATGGTCACTTACGATGAACGTATCGTCGGTGCTCCTGATGCCCAGCGCCAACAATCCCTCGGCCTGCCTCGCCCTATGTGCTTTCAGGGCAGCCACCACCGAGGGCGACAGATCGACAACGCGGCTACGGCCCGATTTCGGCTCCTTGTAGTGGACGCCCTCACTCGTCTGCTCCGCACTCTCGATGATCGAGACTCGGGCGCCGGCCCAGTCGATGTGCTTCCACCGCAGCGCTGCGATCTCCCCTCGCCTCAAGCCACACATGACCGCCAGGAGAACCGGAATATGCAGGCGCTTTCCATCGATCGCCTGCAACAGCATCGCCGTCTGTGGCGCGTCATAGGCCAGCATGGGCTTGCGCTCCTGCTTCGGCGCCTTGCTGACGGCTGCAGGGTTCTTCGCCAGCAGCTCCCACGTCACAGCCTGATTGAGGGCCATCACGAGCACGCGGCGCATATGGCGCACCGTCGTAGGGGAAAGCCCGCCCTTGCCGTCATGGCGGCCGGTGGTAAGCGCCTTGGACAGCGCAGCATCTATCCGCTCGGTCTTGAGCTTCGACAACGTGACATCGCCCAGCAGCGGTGCCAGGGCCTTCACGCAGAGCTCGGTGTATCGCTCATGCGTCTTGCGGGAGACGGTTGGCTTCACATGCTCCAGCCAACGGTTGAGGAAAACAGCCACGGTTGTTTTGTCGGGCTCGATGTAGACGCCACCCTTCAGCTCGGAGATAAGGCGGGCGCATTCAACCTGCGCCTGACGCTTGGTGCCGTGGAAGGCATGCCACTTGCGCCGGCGCTTGCCCGTGGCAGGATCAGGCACGTCGAGGACGATGGCCCACCGGCCGGGAGAGCGTTCGCGGATGTGTCCTTTCATAGCCCGGAATCCTCAATATCATTACCGGCATCACGCTTCTTCTTGAGCTCGTAAACGTCAATTTTTTGCTGCAGCAAAGCAGCCGCCGCTTCAGCCTTGGCGGCAAGGAAACCAAGGCGGGCTTGTTCGAACGGTTCATTCGCTTTGATCGCGTCACGCGGCGCCACAATTGAATTAAGTGAATGCATTAGCGCGTGTAGCTCCTCAATGGTGTCGACGGCGAGCCGGTTCATCTGACGAATGTATTCTTCCTGACGTCCGTCAAGCCCCGTGCTCTCGTCTACAAGCAAGCCCGCTGCGGCGACTGCTCTCTGAGTGAACAGATCGTAGACGCCGACCATCGCTTTCGTGAGGTTATCTGCATCTTCATCGAAGAGAATTCCAAGCTGGACGAGCCTCCTCACGGCATCCGATCGAGTAGCTATTCGGTTGGCAAAGCGCCAGTCATCGATCGCCTGAAGTTCTTCTTCTGACATCATAATCGGAACGCGGTTCTCGCGCGGCTTAACCATTCGGGCACCCTCTCTTTTTATCGGAGCATATAAAAACGGCACAAGTGGCACAAGTGGGTATTGAAAAATCTATAACGAACCGATAATCTAAAAATCGGCACAAGTGGCGCTGATTTTTGGAGAGACAAATGACGTTAGAAGAAGCACTCGCTCGACCTACTATATCTGTCCCAGACGCAGGCCGGCTGTTCTTCGGACTTGCCCGGAATGCAGCTTATGATGCCGCCAAGCGCGGCGACTTTCAGACGATCAATGTAGGGGGCCGGGTGCTGGTTCCCGTTGTTCCGCTGGCTGAAAGTCTTGGATTGAAGACGACGATCGGGAGGGTAGCATGAGCACCCTCAGCCCTCCCGAGCACGAGCACAGCGAGAGCGTCGTCCTAGCCGCTCAATGGCTCGCCGATCAAAATCCGCCACCCAATCCCGCGGTGCCAGTGCTTCGCTCCCAGTTCTCGCTATCGGCTGTTGAGGCATGCGAGGCGATCGCCATGGCGCAGCGCTTCCGGACCTGCAGAAAGGCGTTCGGATGACACATCTTCCGTGGATGCAGATTTTCATCGGCGACGAGCTGGCGGAGACATCCGCCCTCAGCCCTTCCGAATACGGATGCCATATGCGGCTACGGCTTCACCAGTGGCAGCACGGCGAATTGCCCTCGGACGAAGAACGTTTGCGCCGAATCTGCCTGGCTGATCGGGAAGAGTGGCCCTCAATCCGTGACGTTTTAGCCCCCCTCTTCGATTGGCAATGGCACCACCAGCGCACCGCTGAACTCCGGAAAGCCTCGGAGGAAAAGCGGGAGAAAATGGCTGAGAACGGCAAGAAAGGTGGTCGCCCTCGCAAGTCGGAAGAAAAGCCGATGGAAAGCCAACAAAAAGCAATTGCTAAACCAAATGGCAAAGCAAACGGCAAAGCCGATGGAAAGCCGATCGAAACACCATCACCATCACCATCACCATCACCGTTAGAATCAGAAACACATTCACCGTCAGCGCCAAAGTCAGATGGCTGGGCTCTGGAAAGAAGGGAAGATGAGGATAGGGAGAGCATGTTTTCTGCTTTTCCAGTCCCTCCATCGGCCGCTGAAGCTCGCAGGATACTCTCCGGCAAGGGCATCCCGCAGGCTCGGATGGATGAGTGCGTCCGCCGGATGATGGCAGGCGATTTCAGTCAATTCGACTTGGAAGGTGTTCTTGAGGAAGCAAGGAGCGCAGCGTGAGTCAGATGGATCTCTTTCAATGGGCAGACAGCCGGCCGAAGGCAGAAGTGATCGATCTGATGCCGGCGATCATCAAGCGTATCTGCGCTCAGCCATATCCGTTCCCGGTGAAGAACGGGGATGTGGTCCCACTTCGGAGGACTGCCGCATGAGCGACGACGGCGACGATGACGACCTGTTCAGCGGCAGCGAAATGCTCTCCGGCGATGGCCTGGGGCCGTGGCCGATCCTGATCAAGAATGGCGAGGAGATCAACATCAAGCAGGCTTGCCATCTTACCGGCAAAACTGACAAGACCATACGGAAATGGTGCAAGTGGTATGGCATTGGTGGTGCGATGCATGGGGCACCGATACGGATATCGGCGCCGGGCTTGTGGATGGTATTTCATGGCGATCCGGCGGCCCTGGAGCTGCTTCGTGCCGGCAAGCGCAACCATCCGAGGGTGCTGCGTTATTTTAACGACGTAGGCGTTCAGGAGTGATCTGGAGCGCCAGCCTCGATCATCTTCTCGACTTCCTCGCGGACTTCGAGCGGGGTTTTCGGGGCAGCGAGAGCGTAGAGAGCGGTAGTGTCGATATTGGACACGATGTCCGATTTGTCGCCGTAAACTCTGGCGATCGCCTGGGCCCAGGCCTGGCGTTTTCAGGATTTGCATTGCTGTCAACGATCCATCGTCGCTTCACGCCTGTTTTATCCACATGATTCGGCAGAGACTGTGGAGATCGGCAGTTTTCTAAAGTATCTATCGAAAAGTCCTTTTCGAATCTCGCTCGGCATGCTGCTCTACTTTGGCCAACCAAAGAAAGGATGCGGCATGGTTCTTTACAATGATTCGAAATACTTCAAGCAAATCGAGCATGACAACTTAAAGCATGAACGGCAGCCAGGATGGATATCTCCTGACTCGGGCATTTATCGATGCGTTCATTGCGGTGATGAGATCGCAGCGAACAAAGGGAACCCTCTCCCTCCTCAAAACCACCACCAGCATAACCCGCCGGCTCCAATCCGGTGGAAGTTGGTAGCGGTCGCAGTCCAAAAATAGCAACTGCTGAGGAGGCGGGTTTCACGAGGGCTCGCCTCCTCAATACCTCTCCTGCCGCCGATAGACCGCCGCAATATCAACGCCATCCTCGATGTCCATGTGCGTTGAAGCATATTCGCTCTGGGGCCTCCGCCTTGTCGGAAAACCTCTCACCACTGTGAGTCAAACGCTACCGGATGCTTCCAATCCCCATAGCCTGAAAACAGTGTTCTTCTGCATCTCGAAATGGAGATCAGAGGGTCACGAGAATGACGCTTATCGCTAACAGACAGCGCAGGCAGAAAGATCCGATCGTCAGCGTCATGTTGACCGGCGGCCGGGTAACGTCCGGCTTCCGTGCCGCTCTCTTCGCCGCTGCCAGCCGCGCCGGCGTGTCCGTCAACGAATGGGTCTTGCGGGCCGCGGCCGAGAAGCTCAGCGCCTCCGGTAGCCAGTTCTCTGGCGTGTTCGAGCCCGGCGATCTCCCCGACATCAGCGACAACGACAACCACCAGGCAGGAAATCGCCCGTGAAAAAGCCGGACCTCGAAACACGCATTGCCGATGCCTTCGGCGCCAAGCTCACCTCAAAGGAGCTTTCCGACCTCCTCGCTGAGGTGGCCCAGGCAGATCAGGAAGCGAAGGCCGCCAGCGAGCGCGCCAGTGAGCTCGCCCTCGATCCCTCCACGCGGCCGGATGCTGTCGCGGCGGCCCGCAAGGCGATGGAGGATGCGGACTTCCGCCGGCGGCGTTTCGAACGGGCGACGGAAAAGCTTCAAGAGCTCAAGTCAGAAGCGATTGAGCGCGAGCGGGCCGAGGCCGCGGAGAAGGAACTCAAAGCAGCCATTGCCGAGCGTGACGTCTTGGTGAAAGACCTACAGGCCTACGCTGACCTGTCCGAGAAGATCGCCGCGCTTCTCGATCGCCTCGACCGCAACAACCGGCGCCTGAAAGCCGCATCGGTTGGCCAGTGGGTAGAGCCGGCCGAGGGCATCGCGCGCGACGCTGGCAAAACCTGGGGGGTGAACATCGACGAGACGTTGCCGCGCCTCCTCGACGTGACCCGCCTGCCCAAGTTCAAGCGGGACGGAACGATCAGCGGCTACCTCTGGCCGAAACAGTGATTGCCCTGGTCGATTGGTTACCGTCGGGGCCCGTGGCGGGGAGGGGTTCTGTGAGGGTTCGCCTCTCCGCCGCAAACATTCGAAAGGAAGTGCAATGATCATCTGCGATTGCCGAGACAAGGGACACAAGACGTGCATCTGCGGTGCGTTCAAGGATGGCGTCCTCGTCGACGGGGCTGCCGTCCGAGTTTCAACTTTCCTCGTGGATGGCTTGCCAACGGCTCAAAAGGAGATTGCCATGATGACCGATTCCGAAAAGCAGGCCATGCGCGACAGCGTGCGCGGTATGCCGCTCTCACAGGCGAAGGATCTGCCGATCTACGACGCATTCAAGGGCTTCTGGAACGGCGGCATGCCGGCGAACGAACTTCAGGCGATCTGTGACGGCGCGATCGTCGAGCCGCGGGAGATGACCGCGGACGAGGCGAGGGTGGAAGCAGCTCGTGACCACATGGTCGAGCAGATGGCCAATGCTCACCGTGCCCCCGTCAACGACAACAAGACGCCCGGACAGCCTTTCGCTCGGGATGGGCGGCCGATGTCTCAGCTCGCCGATCACGAGAGAGCGCATGAGCAGATGGTTCGCGACATGGGCAACGCCTGGAAGGGCGAGTGATCGGTAACGATAAACGGGTTTCTCGGGACCGTATCGACTTAACCCGAGAAACCCAGATGGTTTAGAACGTCAGATTGATTTTTGTCGTGTCATAGCCAGACTTAAGCATGCACGCCCTCCATGCCTGCCCCGGCACCTCATCCTTGGGTGTAACTGCGTAGGGGATCTCTATCAACTTTTCCTGATTGTCTAGCGTGAACTCCGCCGGTCCTGCCGGCCCGTAGATATCGGTTTTTGACCGGGTCCAGCCAGCAATCTCGACCTTCGACCGTGGTTCGAGTTTCTTGAGTTCGATTGCGCAATAGGTTGCAGCATTCGGCAAATTCACCGGCTCAGATGTAGGTTTGGATTGGCAGCCAGCAATCGTGGCCGACAGGCTTAAGATCAGAACCGCATTCCGGAACACGCTGAAGTCTCCTCTGTAGCGAGATGCCGTGTACAGGGTCCGGATTAACATACTCTTCCTCAGAAACTACGCGTTTTAGGCAAAGCCAGATAGCCGTGGGGCAGCCATAAAATGGGAGAACGGGAAAACGCTACCGGACGCTTCCAATTCAAAGCCTTAGCTGTCTGTGGTCTTCTGCGATCAACACGAATTGCGGCTTCGGCCGCCAGCCGATCCGCCCTTAGGCAAGGCGCCCGCCAACGTCGGATGACGTGGGCCATCCCTCAGATGGAGCCTCATTCATGGTTGAACTCGCCGCCACTATCTGGGCAGATGGTCCTAGCAGCATGCCCCAAGAGCCGCCCAAGTTTTTGATCCGTCAGTGGGGCGCGTGGGTCGAGGGCATCATCAACGCCATCACGTCGAATAGCGGCCTGGCCTACGTCTTCAAGTCGACGATGGAGAGCGACCTTTCGCCGGCGGTCAACTCCATGGCGTGGGTAATTGGCGATCCCGTCGCTGAGAACAATGGGGTGTACAAAAAGCTCGGCGCCTCTGGCACAGGATCGTGGCTGAGGATCTCCGACCTTCCGTTCGGCTTCATTATCGCCGACGACGCAGGCGCCGGTAGTCCGGACGCGATTCAAGCGACGACACCCATCCCGGTTTCCAGTTCAGCCCTTGTCTGGCTGGAGGTTGCTGACACCAATACCGGCTCACCAGTCACCATTTCCTTCAACGGGGCGTCCCCGCTCACGATAAAGACCAATAGCGGGGGTGACGTGGCAGCCGGCGGCCTGACGGCGGGCATGACCGTGTTGGGTATCGCCTCGGGTTCAACCTTTCGGCTTCTCAGCGATCAGACCAGCGCCGGAGTTCTTGCGGCAGCCGAGGGCTTTGCCAATGCGGCTCTTGCCGCCGCCAATGCCGGTTTTGTTTTCAACACCGAGACCGACTTCACCAGTGCATCGATCCCCGCTGGTCTGAATTTCGTCAGAACCGCCGGCTATTATGCGCCTGGTGATGGTGGCGGGCATCTCAAGCAGCGCATCTCGACCCCGTCACCGGTCGAGCCGTGGCACAAGCAGTCGGCTGACGGCGCATGGTGGGCCGTTGCTGGCGGGCAAGACATCCACGTCGAGATGTTCGGCGCGATTGGTTACACAGCCGAAGAGTTGATGGCCCTCAACGGTGGACCGGCCGTCGATGACGCGGAAGCTGCGAACGACGTGGCGTTCGCCGACGCGGACGCCTTCCGTTCTGCCCATGGCGCCGGTCAAGTCTTCGCGGAACGCGGCATCTACGTGAAAACGGTTCGATACGAACGGACGAGCGGTATCTATCTTGAAGGCGCTGGCGTCGGTGAGTGTGAGCCGCGCTACCCTCAGCGCCCGAAGACCTGGGAAGGCACGACCCTGTTGTACAGGAACACCGGCAGCCGGCAGGTCACATTCCCTGGCATCACGTCGATGAAGTATGGCGGCGGATGGAAGGAAGACCCTGAGAACGCAGGCCAATATTTCAAGCTGTGGTCGGCTTACGATGATGACGCGGCCGGGACCACGCCGGCAACCATTCGGCAGTTTTCTGCCGCCGTGCTCGTCAAGGAGAACGTGCAGTACGGCGGTCTGCGAAACCTCCGCATCTGCAATTGGATCGGAACGGACGGTATTTCTGACTGGAGCAACCCAGCCATCACCTCGCTCGGCGACGAGTGGGACATGGGCTATGTGGTGCGAAACGGCGAGTATGTCGACGATTTCAACGTCCAAGTAATCGGCGGATGGCGGGAAGCCGACCACGCCCTTGTCGTTACCACCGATATTGCCAGCCGCGCCGAGCGCAACCACTTTCGAAAGTGCAAGTTCCAGGGCGCTCGAACGCTCATCCGCGCGCCCGACCGTTGGGATGTGGACGCCACCACATCGAACAGCGTCCAGATCTATTTCTCCGAAGAGAACTATTGGCCCGCAACAGGCTCGTTCCGTGGCTCCGATAACGTCACCTATTCGTACACGGGAAAGACCAAAGTGGGGACCGCGCTCACCTTCACCGGCGTCAACCCAGATCCGTCGGGCATCTTCCAAGTCCGCCATCCTTCCGCGGGCTTTGCCAACACGGAATACGAGGACTGCATGTTCTACGGCCTTGATCACGTGTCCGGTGATCTTGCCGGGGATTTGGGGATAATCGACAGCCGCGCAATGGAAATCAGCGGTTATCCGCTTCGTGGGGTGAAATTTACAAACTGCAAATGGCAGTCCGGCGAGAAGGTCCTCGTCCATATGCACGATTGCCAGGATACCCTGTTCGATAATCCGCAGTTCGAAGGCGGCGGCCACATGATCGCTTCACCTCAAAACACGGAAGCCGCCGATCCCTCCAACTTCTGGGTGCCGGCGGCTGCTCAGGTGGGCGAGACACGCAATCTCCGCATGAAGGCCGATGATGGCACGGTTGACCAGGACCGCCGTCTCTTCCGGCCACGTGGCGGCGTCATCGACAGCCTGCAGATCGGTCCCGTCACCGAGTTGAACGGGCACCTTCACCTTAAACCCCTTCGCTCCGGCCGCGACACCACGATCGAAAACTGGACCGCATCGTCATTCGTGCGAGCCTACGATAATGGCAACGTCGCGGTGACCGCTGGCGGCGCAAACAGACTGACCTATAACTCGAGCGGAAACATCACGCCAGGAGCAGACAACACGCAAGCGTTCGGCACGAGCGCGCTGCGGTTTGCGCAGTTCTTTGCAGGCACTGCGACAATCGGGACATCGGATAAGCGGCTGAAGCAACAGATCGGAGCCATCGAAGATGCAATACTCGACGCCTGGGGTGATGTTCAGTGGGTCGGCTTCAAGTTCAATGATGCCGTCGCCGACAAAGGCGATGCCGCCCGCTTGCATTTCGGTCTTATTGCGCAACAGGTCCAGGTGGCATTCGCGACGCGCGGCTTGAATGCCTTCGAACTTGGCCTGCTCTGCTATGACGAATGGGATGAGCAGCCGGCTGTCTACGAGCCAATCCATGATCCCGAAGGCAATGAGATTGGCCAGCGTCTTCTTGCTGAGGCCGTGGCAGCAGGGAACCGCTACAGCCTCCGTTACAATGAGTGCTTCGCCGTTGAGGCGGCTTATCAGAGGCGTAGACTTAATCGGCTGGAAGAAGCTATATCCCTTTAAAATGAGGGAAATTTACCGCGTATTCTTGGAGTTGAGAACCGCCTCCAGGGTCGTCCAGCCCGATGGCGCTACCATCGCTTCGAAAGTAGAGAATAGCTGCACTGCCGGAGGAATATGCCGCGAATAGAGTGACATATCTGGATTGATCACCCAGACGCCTCTCTCTCGCTTTTTGATCGGATTCCAAAGGTGAGGATCGCTCTCGGGGTCGCAGAATACGCCCACGATTATAACGTTCTTTACCTGCTCGATCATCGTCGCCAGTTGTGCCCGATGACTATCTATAAATGGGGCGCTATTCCTTGTGCGCTTGCCCTGACCATAGTTTGATATCGCGGGTGCGATTTTGTTTGCAGGATTCCGCAGTGCCTCGGCGGCAGCCTCCAATTCCATGACCCGAACAGGCGCCAAAAAGTCTCCTCCATGGGGATTGGAGTTAACGACTGTCACATTGTGAAGGTGGTTAGAGCCGAAGTCCAAGATGAAATTGCATGATCCGTGCGGTTTAAAGATGCCTCCTAAGACCCTATTGGAATAGCCTGCCGCGGTTAACTCCTCCTGTAGCGCCATCTCAGCCACCACCTCATAATTGAGGCTAGCGACACCGAAACCAATGTCATTCGAAATCAGCGAACGGAACAGCAAGTGGTAATAAGTTGCGCGTTGATGGTCTGGCCGGTACCGCGTGAAATACTTTGCCATAAGCCGTTGAAAGGTCGGCATGTACTCTGGGAAATTCATGTCCAAGAGGCCTACCGCGCCCTCAAAATTGCCCGAGCCAAAGAGTTGCATTGCCGGTGACGGCAGTCGGCCGAAGAATGGATCAGCTTCATGAAGCTGCTCGAACAATTGCGGCCCCAACGGCGGAGCATGCGGCAATATGCCGGGGCTGAATCTACTTGCCCCGGCTCCAAATAAGAAAAGGTTAGACTCGGACTCATCTTGATCGGCCATCGCAATTTCCCCCCATAGCTCAGTCAGTTCGCAAACCAAGGACAATATTACCGCACGCTTCCAATTCCCCATAGGCTTGCGTCGTGGTTCTCTGCCGATCATCGTGATCAGGCGGAACGGATGACTAGCGATAACGGGAATTCTCGACAGTGGGAAAGGTCCGGAAATACGGGGTTTTTACGGCCTTGGCTGCCCATCGGAATGAGCGCAAATGATAGCATTTCGGGCGGTGCCAGTACGCTTGCTGTGGTCGCTCAGCCGCATCATTTACGGATCGAAGAACGGACGAGGCCGCATTGACAACGGAAAAGGATAACGGTCCCCGCGACCGTAAAGGCAGGTTCACCAAGGGCAATCCCGGCAAGCCGAAAGGCGCCCGGTCTCAGACCACGCTCGCCATCGAGCAGTTGCTCGGGAAGGATGCCACGAGGCTGACCCGCACTGCCATCAAGGCGGCTCTCAACGGCGACAGCACGGCACTGCGGCTTTGCATGGAGCGGATCGCACCTGTCCGCAAAGGCCGTATCGTGACCGTCGAGAACTTTCCCAAGGTGACCAGTGCTGCCGACGTGCCCGGCGCCCTCTCAGCGCTCCTCCAAGCGGTCGCCAAGGGCGATCTCACCACAGACGAGGCAGACGCCATTGCCGCGCTCTGTGGCCGCTACGTGACCGCTGTAGAGGCCGTGGAGCATGAAGCGCGGTTGAAGGCGCTGGAGGAAAGGATCGGCCGATGAAGAACGCATCGAGCAGGCTCGCCAGGTTGGAGCAGAAGGTTGCCGACGGCGACAGCATTATCCATTGGGATTGGGCAAATGATCCTTTCTATCTCAGCCTCGACCAGCAGGGGCAGACGATAGTTGAAACCATCATGGCAAAGCTACGCCCATATCTCCCGCATGATCCGACGTCCGCCATGGAAGCGCTTACCGATCATGAGCTTGATGTGCTTGAACAATTCTATATCGCCCGCTTTGGCGCAAATGGAGGCCTGATCATCGATGTCGAATAATCTCCGCAACCGGCTCGCTCGCCTCGAAAGCTCGATACAGCAGGCAACACCCGAGGTCGACTGGACAACCTCGCCGGCCTACTTGGCCCTGCCCGAAGAGGACCGTCAGGCACTGCAAGGCTATGTCGATCGCTTCAATTCCGGAGGCCTGCAGCAATTCACCGATGATGAGCTGCTCGATTTCGAGCGCATCCTTGTACCTCTCGCGAAAGAGGAGAAGAGCGATGCCGAGCGGCTTTGACACTCGCCTTTCCCGGCTGGAGAAATATGCCCCTGTCGTCGCCAACGATGATCGGACAAGCCCGTTTCCGATGATCCGGGCGTTCGTCGACGACAACGGTGGCCGGCGGGAGAGCGAATCCTATGCCAATGCGACAGCGCGATTACTCGGGCTCTCCTCCGCCGATCTCATGGCCTACCTCAAGGACCGGGCGGAAGGAGTTAACGCATGAAGGGCACGGAACGCAGGCTCGTGAAACTTGAGGCCGCTGCTGCGGTCCGTTCACCTGATTATCAGCAGCGCGAGGATATCGAGATCGAGTTCGTCGATGTCGATGGCAGTGTGTCCGACACGCTGGTTATCCCGGCCCAGAAATCACCACGCAGTTTGATGGAATTGCGCAAATCATCATTCTGATTTATGCATCATGATGCGACCACGGATGAACTGGCGCGAAGGATCGGCCGGCCTTTCCGAGGTTCGGCCTTTCTTTTTGCCCAGGAGCTCCCGCCGTGCTTCACGTTAACAAGGTTGAGCCGACATCAACAGTTGCGCTTGATGACATCCCCCATTCTGTCGCCATCGGCGGTGCTCGCGAAGCTCGAGTGCGAGCGATCTGCGCTGAGTTCGGCATTGAGATCATCCCGGGAAATGAATATCCGAAGCCGGGGCAGACGCGTGCGACGGCCTCGATCGACCGGATTATGCAGAAGCACGGGGAAGGGCATGCGCGCCTCGTCCTTTCGACGCTGAGCGAAACGAAGGGCAACCATGGACTGATCACCCAAACCTCGCTCTGGGCCGCCAGTGACCTTATCCTGGCCTGTAGCGAGTGGATTGAGACCGACCTGACATCGTGGTTCGATGCTTGGGACAAGATCCCGATGGGCTTCCTGATGTGGCATTGTAACGAGCTGTCGGGGATATCTCATCAGCGGCATGCATTGGCCGGCGCCATGTATGTCATGCTTGTTCACTACAGCCGCGGCAAGAAGGCTGACAAAGAGGTTGATTACAGCTTCATGCGGCGTATTCAGAAGGCGGAGGAGATGCCGTCGCCCCGCGACATGCAGAGGCAGGAGGCGATAGCGCTCGGGCTGGAGTTTATTCGGGTAAAGGAGAGCCTGCCGGCGGGCGAATGGCTCCCATGGGTCCGAGAAAAAGCAGGCGTGAGCTATGCGACCGCCCTCAACTACATGCGCCTCGCAAGATCAGCGCGCTCATAGTGACCAATATTTCGAGCGGAAGTCTTTCAAAGCCTTCCAATCGGCCATCCCCTTTTTTGTGAGGCAGATCTCGTCATCGTTGAATTTATTGCCAGGTTGGTGCGTCACCTCGACATAGCCGCGATCTAGGAGCTTATTTTGGGTCGATGGACCGAAGTTGCGATGCCCCGAGGAATGAACCCTATTGCCCACGCCGAGCGCCACGAGTCGCTCCATCATATCTTTCTCTCGAAAGTCGAGCGGGGGCTGTATTGGTTCTGGCGCATTGCTGTAGACCCGACCCATGGCATCCGGGGTATCGGTATCGGACCAGTCCTCACTTCCCCAGTTCTCTTTGCCATCCGGGGTGAAATGGAGAGGTGGAGCGGGCTTGGGAAGCAAGCCGGTACCCGGGAAAATCGTAACGACCAGTGAGCGGAGGTCGACCTGAACGGTGGCGCCGGTCTTCTCCGCCGCTCGAATGATCCGTTCAATGTCGGCTTGTCGAAAAGAGGCTCTGGTCATGGGAAGCTCGCTTGCCCGGGTGACGTTCATGTGGACGTTCGTAACGGTTGATCAGACCTGCTTCAACAGGTAGCGATAATCACGGTTATCGCGATCAGCGGCTTGACTCCAGCGTGCATCATGAGGCGTTATCAACCGAGCATGGGGATGCGTTTCAGCTTCGGGGGGACAGATTATGCACATGAGGTGGACGCCGGCAGTTTTGCTGGCCATGTCTTTGTTGACCGGTTGCGGATCCATTACGGTTCCGGCGGCCGGTGTAACCAGCACCGGAGAGCGCTTCACCGGCTCTGCAACGGCCTCCATGAGCGCCGGCACGTTCGAGATGACCGGGACATCGGGCAATAGGTGCAATGGCACCTATGACCAGTTCTCGACTGCCAAGCGGTTATCCGTCCCGTTCACTTGCACCGGCGGCCAACGCGGCACGATTGATTTGGTCCGCGACAATGACCTCATGGGCGGCGAGGGAACTGCGACGTTCACCGACGGGACCACAGCCAAGATCCAGTTCGGCAAGAAGCGAGTCCGGGCATGAGGAATATTCTGCTGGTCGCAGTAATCTTCCTGGCCGGGTGTGCGAGCAAGGAACTGATCGCGAAATCTGCCGAATACGGGTCTGCTCACGAGATCGTAAAGACGCAGTACGGCGAATTCCGTGTCTATGAGCATCCGACCGGCAAGCGGTTGGCAGTATCCAGCACTCTCGCCGGCGCGATGGGGCAGGGGATTGCCAAGGGTCTCACATTCGGGGCAGGCAATGTCCTGCCATCGGAAGGTGCCTATCAGGAGGCCGCTGAGCAGTACCTCGCAAAGCACAAGGCTCTTTCTTCCTGCAAGATCACCAATGGCTATCTGTTGCAGGAGCCGATTTTCGAGTTCACGATCAGATGTTGAAGGCAGGGTACATGGCCCGCCCGGAGGGACGCCGGATTGAGCGGCAAGTTTCGCGCAATTCCAAAACGTTAACTAATATTCACCATAATTGTGTTGAAAGCATCGCTTTGTGCGCTAACATAAGCCCCATGGAAAAGAACCAGGTGAAAAGAATGAGCATGTTCAGCAAATCCTTCTGCAAGGGATTTGTCGGCGGCTTCACGTCGCCTGCAAATATCTTTCTTGGCTCCAAGATCAAGCGCCCTGTGGAGTTCGACGGTAGCGTTGAACGCGCATGGCGAGAGGTAGGGCGCAATTTGTCCGATGCTACTCGTTCCTATGGAGAGAGCATTGGCAAAGCGCCCACCCGAACCAAGAAGCACCGTCCCCGCGCCGCCTAAACCACCGGAAGAAGCAGAATTCGCCAAGGAGATTGAGCGGCGCATTGGTCCGCTCGTTCCTTCTGGCGCACGTGGTCAAGTCGTCAGCACGGTCATGATGATGATGTCGGAGCAGTTCTCCGGCCCGATCGCGCATCCCCGCCATCTTCGCGAGTATGAGGAAATTCTTCCTGGCTCCGCCGAGCGCATCATCCAAATGGCGGAGCGCCAGCAGCAGCACAACATCGATATGGAAAGCAGGATTGTCAGCGCCCAAGTTGCCGACCAGAAGCGCGGTATGCGCTATGGGATGGCTGCCTTGGTAGTCGACATCGCCGCAGCTGCGGGTGTAGGCATGTATGGAAACAACGTTCTTGCCGGCATGATCCTAGGCGTCGGCGTAGCCGGTGTCGTGGCTGCCTTCATCAAAGGCCGTCACTCAAAATAAGTCTTTCCCACCCCCCCCAATTCCTCCCCTCAGAGCATCACAGAAACCCATCTCCGGCATGATCCTTAAACCGATCGGCGCGGCGGACGTAGGTCTCCACCGTCCGCGGATCGCGATGCCGGGTCACTTCCATGATACGGCTGATCGAGGCCCGGTTCTCAGCGGCCGACGTGACGAACCCGGCGCGAAGGGAATGGCCGGAAAGCTTCTCGACATCGAGACCGGCTGCGTCCGCATATTTTTTCACGATCAGCGCCACCGACTGAGCTGATAATGGCTCGTCCGTCAGATGGTCGCCACGGTTGATGCGGCGGAAGATCGGGCCAGATGTTATCTCGGCTGCAGAAAGCCACTCCTTGAGCCTGTCAGTGGGCTTGAGCGCCTTCCCGTTTAGCACGGCCACCGATTGGCCTTTCGCCTCCTGGTCGGTCTTGGACTTCGGCAGGAAGACATCCACGCCTTCATCCGAGAACGTCAGATCCTCGACGGTGATTGCCACCAGCTCCGACCGGCGAAACGCGCCGGCGAACCCGAGCAGCAACAGAGCCCTGTCACGCTTGCCCTGGAGCGTGTCCGCATCGATCCGAGCCAAGAGGGCATGGATGACGTCCACGGTGGCCGGTGCCTTCTGGCGGGGCGCTGTGCCTACCGTGCGGCGGATACCCTTCAGGATGGCTGCCACGCCCGCATTGTCCGTCGGGTTCTCCTCGCCGGCGCCGCGGTGGAAGAAGCGAATGGCCGCCAGCTTCCTGGCGATCGTCGGCACCTTTTTGCCGGCAGAGGCAAGCGACGATGCATAATTCGCCACGGTCGCAGGGGAGGCCGGCAGGTGCGATCTCTGCCGAACAGCGCACCATGCCTCGAACTCCTGCCAATCGCCTCTGTAGGCCCGCATGGTGTTCTCAGACAGCGCAGCGCGGCCATAGTCGAGCGCATCGGCGCTGAGATCGGAAACAGCCTCTAAGCCAGGCTGCGGGCTCACCAGTGACAATGCGGACATGATCATTCCCCAGGTTGATCAGTAGCGATAAGTGATATTCTCGTTAGGTATGCGATGACCGGCGAGACCGCAGCTCGTCGACCATGTTGCCGCCGTCTGTCGGCAGATCTGAGAACGCGGCATCCAGTGCAATGCGATCCCAAATCACGCGGCCGTCGATCCTCTTCGGCTTCGGCATTCGTTTGTCGGACACCATTTCATCGAATTTCATCGTTCCGACACCGATGTATCGGGCCGCTTCCTCTCGCGACATGCCGCGCGGCGGATAGGAGAAAGCGTCGGCAGTCTTTGAGGACATTTCTGTCTCTCGATCTTGCTCCTGCGTCGGGTCCAGTCCCTCGACGACGTCTCTACGTACCCTAAAGAGCTTGCCCACCCGAAAAGCCGGCAACGCGCCCGTCGAGATCATTTTACGGATTTGCCGTTCCGAACATCCCCAACGCTCCGCCAGCATTGCCGGCGTGAAAACTTGGGGCTTGTTCGGCGGCTCAGTCATTGCTCATCCTCACGCCCGGGCCGCCCGGCTTGTCCTCACCTCCGTCAAGGAAAGCTATACCAGCCTCCTCGAGGGTCTTGGTCACCGTGGCTACATTGCCGGCAGAACTGCGTTCGGGACCAATCTTATCGTCTTCCATGCGTCGGATGGTCGTAAGCGACAGTCCAGTCTTGTCGACGAGTTCACTTTGGGACCAGTTGAGAAGGGCACGAGCGGCCCGGATTTGATTGGCTTGCAACATCAGTTCCTCTTGCTATGCTCAACACATAAACATTTTTTGCTTACGTGTAAACATTTCCTGTTGACGATGGTTAATCATTCTGGTTTATTAGTAAACAGAAAATGGTTATCCGCAAAGGAAAAAGTGTCATGAGCAACAAGATCGAAACTATCCGCCTGTCCAGCCTGTTCACCAACCCGGCTCTCAAGGCAGCCTTCGAACGTGCCGAGCGCGACAACGGCGCGGCCCTGGTCGTTCCGGTTCCCAAGCCGCCGCGCTTCATCGGTGGTGCTGGTGCCTCGCTGCAGTGGCGCCGGAACCTCGAAGCTCTCGAACTGGCCTGAGGCTGTCACATGGCCGCCGCTCAGCCCACGATACTGACGCCGACCGGGCGGGGTAGCTATGTCGATCCCCGCAAGGTCAGCCTCGACGACATCCTCTTTTCCTACGATCGCTGCCCGCCGGAGTTCATCGACGAGCCGCGCGATGCGGTGATTGCTGCCTACCGTGAGGCCGAGCAGCAGATCCGAAACATGCCGACAACCTGACAAAACCTAACAATCTGGAGATCTACAATGCCGAACAAGCTCGTTCAGGCAGCCGCTGAAGGCTTGCCGAAAATCACCCGCCGCCTCTTCGTGGGTGGTGCGGCCGCCGCCTCGCTTCCGGTCGCTGCTGCCGCAAAGGCAGTGATGCCGCAGGAGCCCATGACCGTTGATGCGTTTCTCAAGATTGCAACTCCCGCCGAACTCGTCCTGTACCATTCCAATGCCCTGATGGATGCCATGGCCGCCATGCACCCCGAGCAAGAAGGCTGGAAGGTCCACGTGGATCATGACTATCATTTCGTCCTGATCAGCGGCCAGCTTCCCACCGGAGGAACCGGAAAGGCGGTGCGGTCATGAACCAGCGCGTCGTCATCACCACCCGCCGGCGTCTGGAGGCGAAGATCGAGGAGTTGATCGCGCTCCTCGACCTCCTCGACGGTGACTGCGACCTCGAGCCCTACTTGGCCGATACCTACCCCGCGGACGAGGATCGCGAGGAGGAAAACGAACACGGCGGCGATATACAGGACGAGCCGCACGATGCCCGTGAAGAAGGCAACGACGAGCCGAGCCTTGGCTGGTCGAATCCGATGGGCCTTCGCGTCCACGTGCCCGAGGAAGCCGCTCAAATGGCTTTGGACGGATGGCTGCCGGCTGACGTGCCGGACACAGCGCTCATTCCTGGCGATCGAGGCCTCACCTTTGACGGCGACGGCCACCACATTGGCCGAAAGCTCTTGCGGGAGAAGATCCAGGACCGACGCAAGGCCGCCAAGGCGCTCGATGACACGCGCGACTCGCCTGGCTATGGCAAGTACGTCTGATGGCCCGGTTCATCCTTTGTGAAGACGGCTTCTCTTCGGCAATCCTTCAGAGGGCAAAGTCATCGGGGAGTGCGGAGTGCTTTCGGTCATCGTCAACCTCATTGGGTTTCACCCGGACGATAACCCCATCGACCTCCAGTTCGATGGTGACATTCTCGCTTTTGGCCACTGAGGCCATGCGCTTGAGGTCGGCAGTTTTGACGAGAGCTTTGAAGGTCATAGAGCTTGGAACATCTACAGAACAGGCCGCTACCATTTTGCTACCGAACTCGGTAGCACGGATGAAAACACGCAGGGACGGGAAAGGATCAGACGCAGAGAGAGCGCATATTTTGCGGGATACCAGATGACACGAGGGGACAAGCTACGATGCCGGCGCTAGAATTTGAAGTCCGGACGCCCCACCGGGGACGAATCTCTTCCTTCAACTGCCTCAGGAGCAGGCCCGCCATAAAGGTCGAGCCTGTGCGGATTGACGCGACGAATATCACCGCGCCGAAGCGTCACCCCTTGACGATCGAAGAACTCGAGGATTTCGATCGCGACCTTTCTACCGTTGTTGACGCGGTCGCGGAAGAGACCTGCGGAAAATTCCCCCCGCTCTACATTGGCCGCGACATCCTTGATGATCTCGACCATTTCTGCCGTCGCCTGACGGGTGAAAAAGTGGTCATGCCGGATTTCGTCGACGCGGCCAAGCCGCACGCAGAGCTTCAGGACGCGACGGACCTCCCGTTCGTCGACGCCAAGCATTTCGGAGAAATCGCGCACGCGAGGCGGACGGAACCTTTCCTCCCCTTCAAGATGCGGAAGGATCTGCGCATAGAGTGCCTCTTCCTTATCGCTCAGTCGGACTTCATGCCCGGGCAGCCGCACGAACGCGCCTTCCAGCACCAGGCGTCCCAGCACCTGCTCGGCCCGGAGCGTCACCAGAAAGGCCGGCGCCGGAAGCCGTGGCGTCACCTGCAGCCGCAGGCGCTCGCGGCCAATCCCCTGCAGATCGGGATTCTCCGCATGGAAAGCGGTCAGTACCCGCTGAATATCATCGGAAAAGCCCGCACGTTTGTTCGCCGAGAGCGCATAACGTGCCGAAGCGCTTTCGATGACCTCAGCCGCCGCGAAACTGATCGCAGCCTGCAATTCCTCTTCCGACAAAGCCCTGTCGCGGGCAAAGACATCGAGTTCGACCAGAAAAGGCGGAACGTCGAGCAAAGCCACAAGCGCACCACCTGCATGAGGCAGGGAGGCCGCCTTCAGGAAACCCAGTCGCTCGGAAGACCGCCGCTTGCGCAAGGGAGCCCTGAGATCGACAAGCCGCCCGCCGCCGATCGTGCGCTGGGCCGAAACATCCCGCAGTATGAAGCGGTCGCCGACAGCCGCGGCGATCGGACGGTCAAGGACGAGTTGGACCCTGCCACTCCCGCCCGGCGGCACCGGATTTTCGAGCGGCACGATGCGGACACCGGCCTCGGCGCTGCCGTGATGGAAACGGGCGGAAAACCATTCGCCGATCGGCTTCGGCTCGCTTTCAAGCACCGAAAGCTCCGCATCGATGCGATCGGCCGGCGCATGCAGATAGCGATCGACGACCATGTCGCCGCGAGTGATGGCATCCTTGGAAATCCCCTCTCCCGCAAGGTTCAGCGCGCAACGCTGCCCGGCAAAACCGCGCTCGGCCTGCTGGTTCTGGGCATGAAGGGATCGTATGCGCGCAGCAAGGCCCGATGGTGACACCACAACCTGATCGCCAATACCAACGGAACCCGAACGCACGGTCCCGGTGACCACGGTGCCTGCCCCAGAAAGCGTGAAACAACGATCAACGGCGAGCCGGAAGCGACCATCGGCGCTCGATGCGATTGTCGCCCCTTCGGCCTCCGCCAGCCGTTCCTTCAACAGCTCAATCCCCTGTCCGGTCGTTGCGGAAACGGGAAGTATCTCGGCCTCCCTGAGGCTCGTCGACGAGAGCATTCCCCGTATTTCCGCCGTCAGGCCCTCAAGGCGGGCAGGATTGGCAAGGTCTGCCTTGGTGATCGCGACGAGCCCGCGAGAGATGCCGAGCAAATCGAGGATCGCCAGATGTTCGAGTGTCTGCGGCTTGATGCCGTCGTCCGCCGCAACGACCAGCAAGGCATAGTCGATACCGCCGGCACCGGCGAGCATGGTATGGATGAAACGTTCATGGCCGGGTACATCGACGAAGCCAGTAACGGCTTCCCCTGCGAACCGGGCATAGGCGAAGCCGAGATCGATGGTGATACCCCGCGCCTTCTCTTCCTTGAGGCGATCGGTGTCGACGCCGGTCAATGCCTTGACGAGCGTTGTCTTGCCATGGTCGATATGCCCCGCCGTGCCGACGATCATGACGCCTCCTTCGAAAGCGGCTCTGAGGCACGACGTTCCGCTTCCTGGATTTCCGTTGGCGAAAGCCTGTCGCGAGCCGGCCCGATGAAGGGCTTTGCCAACGCGCTGCCCGCGTTCGTCGCCCGGATCAGCCAGGCCAGGGCTTCGACCCCGTCGCGCGTGGTCCCGGCTCCCATGTGGCAAGCGGCCCCCAGCATCGCCTGCGCATCGGCATCGCCCCTTTCCGCCCCCTTCCGCCACCAATGGACGGCCTTTTCGGGATCGCGCTCGACGCCTAGCGCATTATGATAGAGCATGCCGAGCCGCGTCATCGAAGACGCGATGCCGGCTTCCGCGGCGCTTTCTGCCCAGCGCCGCGCTTCGGCCGGGTCGGCGGTCATGACCTCGCCTTCCAGCAGCATCCAGCTCAGCATGTCCTGGGCCGGCGCATCACCTCTTTCCGCCGCGCGCCGGTAGTATTCGGCTGCGATGCCATAATCGGCATCGGTGCCGGTGAGCCCTTGCATGTGGAAGGCGGCGTAGTTGCGCTCTCCCAGCGGATCGCCGGCATCGGCGGCCAATTCCAGCCATTTGAGCGCCAGTTCACGATCCCTGGGCACACCGAGCCCTTCGGCGAAACAGGCGCCGATATTGTTCTGCGCACGCGCTACGCCGGCACGCGCCAAAGGCTCCCATATCCGCAACGCCGTTTCATAGTCGCCTGATTTGGCTGCTGCCAGCGCCTCGGCCATCGGATCGGCCTCAGGCGCCGCCTCGGACTTGCGGCCTCGAATACGATCAAGCCACCGCATGGCCGGTGCCCTCGGACAGGCTTTCCAGGAGCGCCGCGTCATCGGACAGGCAGCGCAGGTCGAGGATCAGCGCGCCGTCCTGCAGCCGTCCCAGGATCGGGCGGGAGAGAGACCGGAACAAGGCCGCCAGCGCCTCAAGCGCACTTCCGCTGGACGCCGTGATCCTGAGTCCCGCGCTCGGGATTGTATCCACCGGAAGCGCGCCCGAACCGATCTGGCTCGCACAACGGCAGACCTCCACCACGTAACCCTTGCGCGCCAAAAGCGCTTCGACTTGTGGAGCCAGCAGCTCCGCCTGCGACCGCACCTCCGGCTCCCGCCGAGACAGCATGCGAAGCGTCGGCAGGCGAGAGGCCAGTCGATCCGGATCTCGGTAAAGCTTCAAGGTCGCCGCCATGGCCGCGATACGGATCTTGTCGACACGTAGCGCCCGCTTCAGCGGATTGCGGTTGATCTCGGCGATCAGATCCCCACGGCCGACGATGAAACCCGCCTGCGGACCGCCGAGCAGCTTGTCGCCCGAGAACGTGACCAGATCGGCACCCTCGGCGACCGCCTCGCGCACCGTCGGCTCCTTGCCGAGACCGTAGCGGGACAGGTCGACCAATGTGCCCGAACCCAGGTCGTTGAGGAGCGGCACTCCCGCCTCATGGGCGATAGCCGCAAGCTCGGCGCCCGGGACTTCCTTGGTGAACCCTTCGATCCGGTAATTCGACGTATGCACCTTGAGGATCAGGGCCGTTTCGGGACCGATCGCCTTGATATAATCCTTCGCATGGGTGCGGTTGGTCGTGCCGACCTCGACGAGGTCGACGCCGGCGCGCTCCATGATGTCCGGCATGCGGAAAGCGCCGCCGATCTCGATCAGTTCGCCACGCGAGACGAGCGCCTGACGTCCTGCGCCGACAGAGTTGAGGGCGATCAGAACGGCTGCGGCGTTGTTGTTGACGATGGTCGCGTCTTCTGCACCCGTCAATTCGCAGAGCAGTGCCCGCAGATGACTGTCGCGTTCACCGCGCCTGCCGGTATCGAGGTCGAATTCCAATGCTGCCGCTTCCCGCATGGCGTCGATCGCAGCCGCAATCGCCTCCTCGGCAAGTAGCGCCCGACCGAGATTGGTGTGCAGCACGGTACCGGTCAGGTTGAAGAGCGGGCGAAGGTTGGAGCGGTCTCGATAGTCGAGGCGGCTCGCCAAAGAGGCGAGGATGCCGTCTTCATC
Organism: Neorhizobium petrolearium; assembly: GCF_029854435.1. NCBI lineage: Bacteria > Pseudomonadati > Pseudomonadota > Alphaproteobacteria > Hyphomicrobiales > Rhizobiaceae > Neorhizobium > Neorhizobium petrolearium. Next base: position 4,695,776 of record NZ_CP123000.1, read on the forward strand.
GGGCAATGAACCGCCACCGCGCACGGCAATGCGGATTTCGCCGAGCACCGTGCGCAGCTCGTCCGTCACCACGGTCCGACCATGCCGCTCGACAAGCGGCGAAGCGGCCGGCGCTTTCAGCATCTGATCGACGGAGGGCAAGGCTCGCAGATCGGCAGGTCCCGACATCGGATCAGTAGCCCATCAGGAATGGATCGAAACCTGCTCGCTTGTATTCGGTGTCCTTCATCAGCAGGTCGAGTCCGAGGCTTGCGACATCGTCAGCGACGACCTCGAGCGAAGGATTCCTGTTCTGGTAGAGAATCTTTACCCAGCTGTTGCAGCTGTCGCAGACCTCCGCCTTGATGGTCGCCTCTTCATCGCCGGTTTCGACGGCCCGGTAGCCAATGCCTTTGGTGGAGCCGCAGGCAAGGCATTTGATGCGGACCTCGTTCCACATCGTGGTGCAGAAGGAACAGCAGGCATAGCGCGCACCTTCCGCGCCATGGAAACCGATGACCATGGAAGCGACAGGTTTGCCGCCGCAGGCGGGACAGACGCCGATGCCGATCGGCACGAGCCTGCTTCCATCAAGGCCGGCGGCGAGGCGCGCCGCGTGGATCTGGATCGCCGCAGCAATGTAAAGATGATGGGCCAGGCTTTCGACCGGCAGGTTGTCCGCCACGACATTGCCGATCATCCAGCTGAATGTCTCATCGTCGGCAGCGCGAACCTGCGCAAGCGCTTCTGCGGCGACAGGAGGCTTCTCCAATCCTTCCATCCGTTCCAGGAATTGCTGAAGCACCTGCCGGCAATCCGGTGACGAGACCATCGCCAAACGATCGATCGCTGGCATGGCATTCGCACGCGCTCGCTCGACCTGATCGGCAGGGATCAGCTCAAGCGGAGACAGGGTGGATGCTAGCTCGCTCTGGATCTGTGCGATTCCTGCCAGGAATTTGAGATAGGGAGCGAGTCGACTGCCTTCGGCGAGAACCTCGAAACGATTGGCGCGCTCCTTCAAGAGGCGCACCGGGTTGGGCATCAAGGCAAACGGAGCCTTGGAAACACCACCGATCATCGAGGGATCGGGCTGTACTGGGGATACGGACATTTCACCTCGCGGGCCGACCGGCCACAGCTCTTGTTCTGTCACGCATATTGCCGAAAACCGCGTCACACTTTTCGAAATGCGCTTCCATGACTATTCTGCAGGATCAATTCGCCCGCGTCCAGCCAGTTCCCTGAGCCACTTGCGGTGGTGGCGCCAGGCCCATCCGCCAGTGACCGAACCGCGCGTCATCGCACGAATGGTTCCGCGGGTCCAAATCGCCGCATAGACATGGACAATAAACACGCAGATGATGAGCACGGCCGACACAGCATGGATCAGGACAGCGAAGCGCTTCGTCTCGATCGACGTGTAATCATAAAAGTATTGATCCCAGATAAGGATGCCGGTGGCGATCAACGCGATGATGAGCAAGGCCATCGCCCAGAAGATCACTTTCTGGCCGGCATTGTATTTGCCCATCTCGGGAAGACGCTCCTCGTGTCCGCCGATCACGTCACGGATACCCGTGAACCACCCCATGTCCGCCTTGGTGAAGAGATTGGCCTTCCAGAGCTGGAAGAAGAAGATGTAGAAGCTGACGAAGAGCACCACGCCGATCCAGGGATGCAGCATACGGGTGTTCTGCCCCCCGCCGAAAAGCCCGGTGAGGAAGAACAGCGACGGGTGGAACAGGGCCATTCCCGAAAGCAGAAGCAGGATCAGGCTGCAGGCCGTGATCCAGTGGTTGACGCGCTTGCCCGGCCCATAACGATCGACGGTGACCGGCGGTCCGCGATGGATGGCATCATCGGATTCAACATCCCACGGTTCGCTCATCAGGCTTCCTCCCTGCGGCCCTCGGCGCTATCGACGAGCTTTTCCGCATTCTCCTCGTCTTCGGGCTGCACGCGATTGGCCCGGCCGAAGACGCCGTGGAGAATCGCGCCGGCAGCCACAAGCCCCATTGCGGCAAGACCTGTGTATTTGGTCACGCCTTTCCAGGCCTGCACCACGCCGGAAATCTTGGGATCATCCGGCAGGTCGGCATAGATATGCGGCTTGTCATTGTGATGCAGGACATACATCACGTGCGTGCCGCCAACCCCCGGCGGATCGTAGAGCCCGGCATTCGCGTAACCACGGGATTTGAGGTCGGCGATGCGGTCGTCCGCGTGCTTCTTCATATCCTCCTTTGTGCCGAACACGATCGCCTGGGTCGGACAGGCCTTGGCACAGGCCGGCCCCTGACCTACCGCGACACGGTCGGAACAGAGGGTGCATTTATAGGCACGGTGATCCACCTTGGAGATACGTGGAATGTTGAAGGGACAGCCCTTGATGCAATAGCCGCAGCCTATGCAGTTCTCGTGGACGAAATCCACGATGCCATTTGAATACTGCACGATCGCACCCGGCGCCGGACAGGCCTTGAGACAACCGGGATCCGCGCAATGCATGCAGCCGTCTTTGCGGATGAGCCATTCGAGATTGTCGGTCTCGGGATTAACCCATTCCGTGAAGCGCATGAGCGTGAACATGTCCTCGGTGAGATCATGGGGGTTCGTATAGTACCCCACGTTTGCACCGATTTCCGGATGCGTATCGTTCCACTCCACGCAGGCGGACTGGCAGGCCTTGCAACCGATGCACTTGGAGACATCGATCAGCTTGGCGACTGGTGTGAGCTGCCGCTCAGGCGGCGGCAGTTCGCTGGTAGCCGAGCGGCGGATGAGATCCCGCTCGGTGAGGTTGCTTTCCATCGGCTGGACCGGCGGATTGCTGACAGCGGTGCGAGGACTGTCCATCATACTGTAGCCTCCTGCGGTGCCGTCGATGGCTCGATATTGACAAGAAACGCCTTGTATTCCGGCGTCTCGATGTTGGCGTCACCGACGAAGGGCGCCAGCGAGTTCGGACCGAAGCCCTTCTTCGCTGAACCGGTGAAACCCCAATGAAGCGGGATACCCACCACATGAACCGGCTTGCCGTCGCACATGAGCGGCCGGATGCGCTTCGTCACCACCGCCTTTGCCTTGACCGAACCGCGTTTCGACCAGACCCGGACCCAACCGCCATTCTCGATGTTCTTCTCCTTGGCGAGTTCCTCGGAGATTTCGACGAAGAATTCCGGCTGCAGTGCCGAGTTCACGCGGTTGTGCTTGGTCCAGTAATGGAAGTGCTCCGTGAGCCGGTAGGAGGTCGCCGCATAAGGAAACTCGTCCGAAAGCCCCATCTGCGCCACGTCCGTCTCAAACACACGGCTGACGGGATTGCCCCGCATTTCCGGATTGAAGACGTTGGCGACCGGAGACTCGAAAGGCTCCATATGCGCCGGGAACGGACCATCGCGCATCATTCCGCGCGTGAACAGACGCGCGGTTCCCTCCTGGTTCATGATGAAGGGACCGACGTCCTCCGGCTTGGCCGTCGGCGCGATGTCGGGGATATCGTAGCCCGTCCATTTCGAACCGTCCCATTCGAGCAGCTTGCGGCTCGGATCCCACGGCCTGCCCTGCAGATCGGCCGAAGCGCGATTGTAGAGCGTGCGGCGGTTGAGAGGCCAGGCAAAGGACCAGCCGAGATAGGCGCCTGTATCGTCCGGATCGTGGTTGTCGCGCCGAGCCATGTTGTTGCCCTGCTCGTTGAAGTTACCGGAATAGATCCAGCAGCCGCACATCGTCGATCCGTCGTCGCGCAATTGCGAGAAGTTCAACACCTGCTTGCCGGCGGCAACCTGGACCTTCGTCGGATCGGTCGGGTCCATGAGGTCGGTCAGTGCACGGCCGTTGATTTCCTTCGCCAGTTCCTCCGCCGTCGGCTCGTTCGGATCAGCATAATCCCAAGACATGTTCAGGATCGGATCGGGGAAGGCACCCCCTTCCTTGCGATACAACTCCCGCATCCTCAGGAATATCTGGGCGATGATGTAGGTGTCGTGCTGTGCTTCACCGGGGGGAGTTCCGCCCGCCCAGTGCCATTGCAGCCACCGGCCCGAATTGGTGAGCGAACCGTCTTCTTCGGCAAAGCAGGTCGTGGGCAGCTGGAAGACCTCGGTCTGGATCGAGACCGTATCGACGGGATTAAAGTCGCCGTGGTTTTCCCAGAACCGCGCCGTCTCGGTTTCAAGCGGGTCCATGGTGATGAGCCATTTGAGCTTTGACAGCGCCTCGGTGTTCTTGTCCCGGTTGGGGAAGGCAAGAAGCGGGTTGAAACCTTGGCAGATGTAGCCGTTGACCTTGCCTTGATACATCAACTCGAACATGCGGAGCACGTCATAGGACGGCACGTCGAGCTTGGGGATGTAGTTGAAGGCCCAGTCGTTGTCGGCGCGCGCAGCATCGCCCCACATGGCCTTCTGGAAGGAAACCATGAACTTCCTGTAGTTCTGCCAATAGCTCGTCTGGCCGGGACGCAACGGCTTGAACTGACGGGTCGACATATAGGTCGTGAAATCCACGTCCTTTTCACTCGGCATCGTCAGATAGCCGGTTAGCAGATGCGACATCAGGCCGAGGTCGGTCAAACCCTGGATGTTGGAGTGGCCACGAAGCGCATTCATGCCGCCGCCACGCACCCCGATATTGCCGAGGATGAGCTGCAACATGGCCATGGCTCGGATATTCTGCGAGCCATAGGAGTGCTGCGTCCAGCCGAGTGCATACATCGACGTCATTGTCTTCGTCGGAGATGAGCATTCCGAGATCATCTCGGCGACCTTCAGGAACTTGTCCTTCGGCGTGCCGCAGATCCGTTCGACCATTTCCGGCGTGTAGGGGGCCAGATGCTCCTTCAGCAGATTCCAGACGCAACGCGGGTTCTGAAGCGTCGGGTCCGTCGTGACGAAGCCGTCATCGCCGAGCACATAATCCCAGGTCGACTTGTCATAGTCGCGCTTTTCCGGATCATAGCCCGTGAAGAGGCCATCCTTGTAGCCGAAGCCGTCCTTGACGATGTAGGAGGCGTTGGTGAACGCCTTCATGTATTCCCACTGCACCTTGTCGTTGTCGATGCAGTATTTCATCACTCCGTTCAGAAAGGCGATATCGGTTCCCTGTCGGATGGGGGCATAGTAGTCCGAAACCGACGCCGTACGGGTATAGCGCGGATCGACCACGATCAGCTTGGCGCCGCGATTGGCCTTGGCCTCGGTCACCCATTTGAAGCCGCAGGGATGCGCTTCGGCCGCATTGCCGCCCATGACGACGACGAGGTCGGTATTCTTGATGTCGGTCCAGGAGTTGGTCATTGCTCCACGGCCAAAAGTTGGGGCGAGACTCGCCACCGTAGGGCCGTGTCAGACGCGTGCCTGATTATCGAAACCGACTATTCCCAGCCCCTTGGCGAACTTGAAGGTCGCCCAGGCCGTTTCATTGGTGGTCGCCGACGCAGCCAGCATGCCGACGGTCGTCCAGCGATTGACCGGAACACCCGCGGCATTCGTCGCTACGAAATTGGCGTCGCGGTCATCCTTCATCAGGCGCGCAATGCGATCGAACGCCTCATCCCAGGAGATGCGCTCGAACTTGTCCGAACCCGGCTTGCGGTGCATCGGGTATTTGAGGCGGGTCGGGGACTTCACGAAATCCTTGAGCGCCGCCCCCTTGGGACAGAGCGTACCGCGGTTGGTCGGATGATCGGCATCGCCTTCGATATGGACAATGTCGGCAGCCTCACCCTTGCGAAGGTCGCCCTTCGAATAAATGATGACGCCGCAGGCGACGGAACAGTACGGACAGGTGTTGCGCGTTTCGGCGGTCGTCGTCAGCTTGAAAGGCCGGACATGCGCGACTTCGGCGGCTTCAGCCTCGCCAAAACCCATCGCACCGAGAGACGTTGCCGCAACACCTGCTCCAGCCAGCTTCAGAAAGCTGCGCCGCGAGAGGTCGACATTCATGGGTAGCCTCCTCCATTCGAGATATGACCAGTTGAAACTGTATGTTCAGGTATTATGAAGTCAAGTCACGATTATAGCTTATAAAATTTGATCGGTCTTCACTCGATTCTATCCCGGGAGACGTTGATCGCCGAAGTGGCCGGACCCGTCGTAAAGACTGGGATGCATCGCGGGCCGGCTTTCGAAATAGCAACGGGCACGGACAAGATCGCGGAGGGATGGAAACGCTATCACATGAGCGCTTTGATCGAACTCCATTTCATGAGCAGGATGGCGAGCGGCCCTCCCAAAAGCGCGCCCAATATAATGGCTGACAGGAAATACCTGGCCACGAAGCACAGAATAGGTTCGAGATAGCTCACTGTTTTTCCAGACCATATAATTCGCTATTGCGAGCCGCCGACGTTCGATGGGCGGATGTCTTGTTTGGTAAGCTTCGACAATTGCGGCTGCATTACCTGACTGCCTTTCAAGCTCCGTAATGCCGCTGCAACCTTTGCAGCCGACAAGAGGCAGGACGAGAGGCTAAGGGGCGATGAGAATTCTGCTGATAGAGGACGAGAAGGAGCTGGCAAATGCGCTGTCGGTGGCACTGACCAAGCACGGCATCCTCACCGACCATACAATGCATCTCGCAGACGCCGCCGAACTGACGCGGCAGCACCCCTATGATGCAATCCTGCTGGACCGGCGCCTGCCCGACGGCGAAGGGCTGACGCTCATTCCGAAATTGCGGCGATCGGGAACCGACACACCGATCATCGTGCTGACGGCAAGGAATGAACCATTGGAACGCGTCGAGGGATTGGAGACCGGCGCAGACGACTACCTCGGCAAGCCTTTTCTTGTCGAAGAGCTTTTGGCGCGTTTGCGTGCGGTCCTTCGAAGGCCGTCCAATCTCGCAGAGCCCGGCATCGCCGCCGGTCGGATGACGATTGATCCCCTGCATCTGAATGTCACGATAGACTCGATGCCGCTCGATCTTCCAAGGCGCGAGCTCCTGGTTCTGGTGACGCTCGCCAAGCGGAAGGACAAAACGGTCCTTCGACCGACGCTTGAGGCCGCAGTCTACAATTATGAGGAAGAAATCCAATCCAATGCACTCGATGCACATATTTCCCGATTGCGGAAGCGATTGCTGGATGCCGGTGCCGGTGTGACGATCCACAACATCCGAGGCGTCGGCTATCTGCTGAAGGAAGAATAATGCGCGCGGCAAACAGGCCTAACCCATCCTTATGGTGGAAGCTGAGTTGGCAGCTCAATCTCGTCATCATCGCCGTGATCGCCGCAGTGATCATCGGTCTTTGCATCTGGGCCACCACCATCATGTCGCCGAACATCGCCATGGAGGAAACGATTGGCTCGGTGATAGCCGGAGCTGCGGCACGCGATGGACAGGGACATCTGGAGCTGCGGGAAACGCTGGAGCTCAAGGCGCTGAAGGAGCAGAACGGCCAGCTATGGTATGTCGCGGCCACCACGGATGGCGCTTTCGTATCCTATGGCGCCATCCCCCCTGCCTATGCCGAACTCGCCCGCCTGGTTCATCTGTTCGATGACGCGGACATACGGGGGTCCGCAATGACAAACGAGATCGCAACTGTCGAAACCGCCGAAGCGGCAGTGGGTGAAGTTAGAATTCTGTTTGGCGGCGTCGCGGACAAGGGCTGGCCCGTCCTCGCCCTTCTGAGCAGGGCCTACCCGATCTACATTTCGTTGCTCGCGCTTGCCCTGCCTGCGATCTTTCTTGCCGTTCCTCGAATTGTGGGCCGCGCCCTTGCGCGTGTGAGCGACGTCGCTCGAAAGGCATCGCAGATCGAGCCGCGTCGGCCGGGAACACGCCTTCCGGTGGATGGCATCCCAAAGGAGGTCACTCCGCTGGTGATCGCATTCAACGATGCGCTTGAACGGCTTGAGAGTGAATTCAGGAAACGCCAACGCTTCCTGATCGATGCGGCACATGAGCTCAGGACGCCGATCGCCATCATGCAGACGCGGATCGATGGAATGTCCGAAGGCCAGGAACGCAGGCGGTTGTTGCAAGACGTGGCGCGCCTAGCTGAGACTGCTGAGCAGCTCCTCGATTTCGAGCGTAACGATCAAGCGACGGATCTCGATGAAACGATCGATCTCGTCGAAATTGCCCGGACGGTAGTAGCGGACCTCGCTCCGCTAGCGATCGCTGCTGGCTACCAGATTTCCTTTCAGAGCGACGTGGAGAGCGTCAAACGCAAGGGCAATTGCTCGGCCTTGCAAAGAGCGGTCAGCAACCTCGTCCGCAATGCGATCGACCACGGGGGCAATGCCGGGATGATCACGATTTCGGTCTCGGCCGACGGGCTGATCGATGTGGCCGATGAAGGGCCTGGCATACCGGCTGAACATCAGGAACTCGTTTTCGAACCGTTCTATCGCGTCACCCCCAAGAGCACAGGCGCGGGCCTTGGTCTGAGCCTGGTGAAGCAGGTCGTTGCCAATCACGGGGGCCGGGTCAGCATGAAAAGCAGCTCTGCGGGAACGCAGGTCGCAATGCAGCTTTGAGTTCGTAATGCTGCGGCAATTCTTCGCTCGCACTGTCCTCCCAGTATCACCGACGGAGGCCAGAGAGCGTGCACAGCAACCCCCATCCATTTCGCCGATTTTTCCACAACCCGCCGAGACCGTCTTTATTCGCGTGTCTGGCACTGCTCATGGCCATGGTGATCAGCGGATGCACTTCGGTGCCCATAAAGGAGACCGGAACGCTGACCTCCTACAGCAATCTCGGCCCTCCCAAGGGAACGATTGCCAAGAAGCGGCTCTATGTCGATGGGCAACAGCTCGCCCGGGTGAAGACGGTTCGGATCGTGCCGACAACCTTCTCCTTCGGCGCCGCGGTGCGGATCAAATCGGAGACCGATCGCGCATTGGTGTCGAACGCTCTCGACCGGGCGCTTTGTGTATCGCTGAGCGATAAATATCAAATGGTCTCAGCCGGTGAACCAGCCGATCTGACGGTCCGCTCGGTCGTCGCTGACATTGTTCCAACCAACAAGGCGATGGCGGGCGCTGCGACTGTCGTCAGTGTCGGGACAGGCTTCATCCTGCCCGTCAGCGTGCCACGCCTGCCTTTCGGCCTTGGAGGATTGGCCGTCGAAGCTGAAGCGGTGGATAGCAATGGCGTCCAGAGCGCCGCGATGTTGTGGGCGCGCGGGGCGAACTCGATTCAGAACAACCCGCGCGTTTCCGAAGTCGGCGACGCCTATGGTCTGGCGACGAAGTTTGCGAGCGACTTCTCGCGAGTGCTGATCGCCGGCAAGGAACCGAAGGGATTGGATATCTCGCTCCCGTCCAGGCAGCGCATGCAATCCTGGTTTGGTGGCAAGCCTAAATATGCCGCCTGCGATGCCTTCGGCCGGGCACCTGGCCTGATCGGAGCCGTGGCCTCCAAATATGGCGCGCCGCCGCAATGGACCGAGAAGAAGCCCAAACCGATCGTGACACATTGACCGATCATACACGCAGGCGGCGGTGCGGAGGCGTATCAAATCACAATTGGCCAAGTGCCATCGCCGCTGAACTCGCAACCCGTCTCCTCGATCCGCCTAACCGGCAACGGCGCTTTTGGCGATCCGTTTCGCAATCTCGGACAACGGGCCGATATACCGCACCACAGTCTCTTTAAGAGTCATGGCAGACCGGATCCAGATCATCGAAACGCAAGCGACCGTTGTTCCGGACACGATCACCGGCACGGCAATGGAAGAGGTGTGCAGACGGAATTCTCCAGCCTCGCTTCGCGCAGCTTTCCTTTAGTCACCGTCATGGTGGAAGATTCGGACGATCTGGCGGCCGATCTGCTCCGGTGTCATCCGGCCTGGCCTGTACCAGCCGCTGACATTGTTGAGTAGCGTGAGCAGCAAGAGGCGATAGACGCCGCGATCGAGTGACGGATCGAGCGGCAGGTCCGCTATCAGATCGCGGAAAATCAACTCGAAGGCATCGCGCTTTTCGACCAACCGCCCACGGATCTCCGGCGGCGCGGAGGCGAAGTCGTTCATCAGTGGCATGGTGAGCGAATTCGGATCGAGTTGGATCTCCAGCATCGTAACGCAAGCCGCTTCCAGCCGCTCCCAGGGATCGGAGAGCTTCGAAACGGCGGCAAGAATGCGATCCCCGGCCACTTGCAGCGCAATATCGTGGATGCGGACGAACAACGCTTCCTTTGACTTGATGTAGTGATAGAGCGAGCCGCCGAGCAGCCCCACCCGCTCGCCGATATCGCGAACCGAGGTCGCAGCATAGCCGCGCTCGGCAAAGAGGGCCGCAGCGGCTTCCAGGATGTCGCGATGCCGCTGGCTCAGACCGCTTTCCACCAAAGCATCGGCCAACCGGCTCCGCGGCGCCGCTGCTTCTTCCCGGCTGCTCTCGTCGGTCATTACTCTCTCATTATCCTACTGCAGGCATAGCTCTCGTCACGCTCTTAGCGCAGACACGCGCTTTTCCCAAATGCCGCTCGAAAAGCTCTCCACAGGGCTCCGCCGCAGTCACGCCGATTTTCGCACTTGCGAACTGTAACAATCGTTTGATACAAATGCCACCGTCAGCTGGAGGAGGAGAGATTGAGCGACACCCGAGCCGGCCCGGCTATGCCGCCGACGTCGACGAGCAGGCGGGGACTAATCCCCATTTCGCGATCAACGAGCAGAACTGCGTGCTTCAACACCTGCGACATCACGGGGATCCGTCGCAGAATATCACCTGGGTCCCGCCCGAAGGCGGCGGCCCGAACTATCCCACCATGTGACGCCCGTTCCGGACAGGAAAAAAGACCATGACCGCAATCTATATCGTCGACTACCTGCGCAGCCCGTTTACGCCCGCCTATCGCGGCGCGCTTGCCGGCGTTCGTCCTGATGATCTCGCAGCCGGCGTCATCAAGGCGCTGGTCGGTCGCTCGGGCATCGACCCGGCGGAAATCGAGGACGTGAACCTCGGCTGCGCCTTTCCGGAAGGCGAACAGGGCCTCAACATCGCCCGCTGCGCGGCGCTGACTGCCGGCCTGCCGCAATCGGTCGGCGGCTCCACCGTCAACCGCTGGTGCGGTTCCTCCATGCAGGCGATCCAGATGGCCGCCGGTGCCATCGCGATGGGCGCAGGCGAGGTCTTCGTCGCCGGCGGCGTGGAAAGCATGAGCCGTGTGCCGATGATGGGCTTCAACCCGATGCCGAACCCGGCCTGGAGCGACACCCAGCGCACCGCCTTCCTCAACATGGGCTTCACCGCCGAGAACCTCGCCGACCGCTACGCCATCTCGCGCGAGGAGCAGGACGCCTATTCGCTGGAAAGCCAGAAAAAGGCGCTCGCCGCCCGCGCCGATGGCCGGCTGGCCGCCGAGATCACGCCCGTCGGCGATGTCACCGCCGATGGCTGCCCGCGCGAGACGGATGCCGAAAAGCTCGCCGGCCTCAAGACGGCCTTCAAGGCCGGCGGCTCGGTGACGGCCGGCAATTCCTCACCGCTCACCGACGGCGCATCCGCGACGCTCGTCTGCTCGGAAAACTTCGTGAAGCGCCATAACCTTGAGCCCCTCGCCCGCATCTCCGGTTATGCCGTCGCCGGCTGCGCGCCTGAAATCATGGGCATCGGCCCGGTGGAAGCCAGCCGCAAAGCGCTCAAGCGCGCCGGCATTTCCGCTGCCGACCTCGATGTGATCGAAATGAACGAGGCCTTTGCCGTGCAGGTTCTCGCCTGCTGCCGCGACCTCGGCATCGATCCGAAGAGCCTCAACCGCGACGGCGGCGCGATCGCGCTCGGCCATCCGCTGGGCGCCACCGGCGCCCGCCTCGTCGGCAAGGCGTCCCTGCTCCTGAAGCGCGACGGCGGACGCTACGGCCTCGCCACCCAATGCATCGGCGGCGGCCAGGGTATCGCCATGGTTCTGGAGGCTGCGTGATCATGACCACGATCAGGAAAGCCGCCGTCATCGGCGCGGGCGTCATGGGTTCGGGCATCGCCGCCCATCTCGCCAATGCGGGGCTCGATGTCGTCCTGCTCGACATGGAGAAAAAGTTCGCCGACGGCGGCGTCGCCCGCCAGCTCAAGGCGGGCGGCTTCATGGACCCGGCCTTTGCGGAGCGAATCCGCACCGGTTCCACCAAAGACGACCTGGCGCTTCTCGCCGATGCCGACTGGATCGTCGAGGCGGTCGCGGAAAAGCTGGAGATCAAGCAGACGCTCTACCGCGCCGTCGACGGCGTGCGCAAGGCGGGCTCGATCGTCTCCTCCAACACCTCGACCATTCCGCTGCATTCGCTGCTCGAAGGCCTGCCGGAGGGTTTCGCCGGCGACTTCCTCATCACCCATTTCTTCAATCCGCCGCGCATCATGCGGCTGCTGGAACTGGTATCGGGCAAGGCAACCAAGCCCGAGGTGACCGCGACGATCCGTGATTTCGCGGATCGTGGCCTCGGCAAGAGCGTCGTCAACTGCAAGGACACACCCGGCTTCATCGGCAACCGCATCGGCAATTACTGGATGGTGGTGGCGCAGAACGAGGCCATCGAACTCGGCCTCGATGTCGAGGAAGCCGACGCGATCATCGGCAAGCCCTTCGGCATTCCATCGACCGGCATCTTCGGCCTGCTGGATCTGGTCGGCATCGACCTGATGCCGACCATCCTGCGCAGCCTGCAGAACGCGACGCCTGAAGGCGATGCAGTGAAGGATTACGACGCCGAACCGGCGCTGATCGCCCGCATGATCGCGGAAAACCGCCTCGGCCGCAAAAGCGGTGCGGGCTTCGTGCGCCTTTCGCCCGACCGCAAGTCGCGCGATGTGACCGATCTCAAGACCGGCGACTACCGGCCGCAGAAGGCGGTTTCCTCCGAAAGCCTTGATGCCTGCGGCGGCGATCCGCGCGCGCTGATGGAGCATCCCGGCCTCGGCGGCCGCTATGCCGCGATCGTCATGGAAAAATCGCTCGCCTATGCCGCCTTGCTGGTGCCGGAGATCGCCGATACGCCGGATGCCGTGGATGAGGCCATGCGCACCGGCTACGGCTGGAAGCAGGGTCCGTTCGAGCTGATCGACCGGCTAGGCGCCGGCTGGCTGAAGGCACGGCTTGAAGCGCGCGGCCTTGCCGTTCCCGCCTATCTCTCGCTCGCCGCCGAAAGGGGCGGGTTCTATTCGGTCGTGGACGGCCGGCGCGCGAACCTACTGCCGAACGGCAAGGTCGAGCCTGTCGCCAAGGGTGACGGCGTGCTGCTCCTCTCCGATCTCAAGCTCGCCGGCAAGCCGGTGGAGGACTGGGGTGCGGCAAGCCTCTGGGATCTCGGCGACGGCGTCGCCTGCCTCGAATTCCGCACCAAGATGAACACCTACAATCCGGCCCTGCTCGACGCCGTCAACAAGGCGGTCGAACGGACGGCCAAGGATTTCAAGGCGCTGGTGATCGGCAGCGATTCCCCGGTGTTCAGCGCAGGCGCCGACCTGCGGGTGTTCCCCGACACGGTGGAAAAGGGCGGTCGCGAGGCGCTCAGCGCCTTCATCGACCATGGCCACCGCACCTTCAAGGCGGTGAAATACGCCCCCTTCCCGGTCGTCGGCGCGGCGGCCGGGCTGGCGCTCGGCGGCGGCTGCGAGATCCTGCTCCACTGCGACGCCATCCAGGCCCATGCGGAGCTTTCCATCGGCCTCGTCGAGACCCGCATCGGCGTGGTGCCGGGCTGGGGCGGCTGCAAGGAGATGATGCTGCGCTTCTCGGCCTCCACCGCCGCCCTGCGCGGGCCGGTCGCTCCGGCGATTGCCGCGTTCAACCTGATCGCGCCGGCCAGGGTTTCGACAAGCGCCTTCGACGCCCGCAATCTTGGCTTCCTCAGGGCGTCCGACGGCATTACCACGAACCGCAGCCGGCTGATCGCCGACGCCAAGGCGAAGGCGCTGGCGCTCGCTGAAAACTATGTGACGCCGGAGCCGCCGGTGATCGCCATGGCCGGCTCGTCGGGAGCATCCGCCATCGGCAACATTCTCGACAGCGAGACGATGGCCGGACGCGCCACCGCCCATGACCGCGTCGTCGGGCTTGCGCTCGCCAACGTCCTGACCGGCGGCCCTTCCGCCGATCCGCTGAAACCGCTCACGGAAGACGATGTGATCGCGCTGGAGCGCGAGGCCTTCATCGACCTGCTCGCAACGCCTGCAAGCGTCGACCGCGTCAAGCACATGCTGGCGACCGGCAAGCCGCTGCGCAACTGAACAAGAAGAGGCAAGGAAACTCCCATGGCTGGCTATATCCCCCCCGTTGACGACGTGACGTTCCTGCTCGGCGAGGTCTTCGACTTCGACGCCCGGATGGCGGCATTGCCCGGTTACGAAGAGGTCAACACCGAACTGGCGACAAGCGTTCTGGAAGAAGGCGGCAAGTTCTGCGCCGAGATCCTCGAACCCCTCAACCGCCCCGGCGACGAGGAAGGCTGCAAGCTGGAAAACGGGCTGGTGACGACGCCGAAGGGCATCGCGGCGGCCTACAAGTCCTTCGTCGAGGCCGGCTGGGGCGGGCTTTCCGGCGACCCGGACTTCGGCGGACAAGGTCTGCCGCGCGTGCTGCAGATCCTCTTGGACGAGATGCTGTCGTCGGCCAACCTCTCCTTCGGCCTGTTCCCGGGGCTGACGCGCGGCGCGGTGGAGGCGATTTCCCACCATGCAAGCGACGAGCTGAAGCAGACATATCTGCCGAAGATGATCTCGGGCGAATGGACGGGCGCCATGGCGCTCACCGAATCCTCAGCCGGCACCGACCTCGGCCTGCTCACCACCCGCGCCGAGCCGGTGGGGGACGGCTCCTACGCCATCAAGGGCACGAAAATCTTCATCTCCTCCGGTGACCAGGATTTCGGCGGCAACATCGTGCATCTGGTGCTGGCACGGCTGTCCGACGCGCCGAAGGGCGTGAAAGGCATCAGCCTGTTCCTGTCGCCCAAGTTCCTCGTCAGGCAAGACGGCTCGCTCGGTGAGCGCAACCGCATGTCGGTCGGCTCGCTGGAGCACAAGATGGGCATTCACGCCCAGCCGACCTGCGTGATGAACTATGACGGCGCCATCGGCTGGCTGGTCGGCGAGCCCGGACGCGGCCTCAACGCCATGTTCACGATGATGAATGCCGAGCGACTGTTCGTCGGCATTCAGGGTCTCGGCATCGGCGAGGCCGCCAACCAGAAGGCCGTCGCCTACGCCCGCGAACGCCTGCAGGGCCGCTCCGCAGACGGCGCGCGTGGTCCCGTGCCGATCATCGAACATGCCGACGTGCGCAAGATGCTCTTGACCGGCCGATCGCTGACCGAAGCCGGCCGTGCGCTTGCCGTCTGGACCGCCTTGCAGATGGACATCGCCGCCCGTCATCCGGACGCGGAGACACGCCGCAAGGCCGATGGTCTCGTCGCGCTCCTGACGCCGGTGGTGAAGGCCGCCTTCACCGATTTCGGCTTCGAGATCGCGGTCATGTCGCAGCAGGTGTTCGGCGGCCACGGCTATATCCGCGAATGGGGCATGGAGCAGTATGTGCGCGATGCCCGCATCGCCCAGATCTATGAGGGCACCAACGGCGTGCAGGCCATGGATCTCGTCGGCCGCAAGCTGCCGATGGAAAACGGCAATGTGGCGCGCGGCTTCTTCGCACTGGTGCGCAGCGGGCTTTCGGCAACGAAGGGTTCGGCCGAACTCGAGGCCGTGAAGGACTCGGTCATCGAGGCCCTTGCCCGGCTCGAGAAATTGACGGAAGACCTGCTGGCCAGGGGCGTCGATCCGGTGGAGGCCGGAGCGAGCGCCACCGACTACCTGCGCTTCTTCGCGCTGGTGAGCTTCGGCTGGCTCTGGGTGCGCATGGCCGAAAAGGCCGCAGCCGATGCAACGACGCCGCTGAAGCAGCGCAAGCTTGCGCTTGCCCGCTTCTTTGTCGCCCGCCTGCTGCCTCAGACCGTGGCGCTCGACGCGGCCGTCCGCGCCGGCGCATCTGACATCATGGCGCTCGACGCCGACCTGTTCTGATTGAACCGTTCCCTGGGAGGAGAAGACCATGCTTGGCATGATGATGAATGCACCGCTGCTCGTGTCATCGATCCTGCGTCATGCAGCGACCTATCACGGCGGCACGGAAGTGGTTTCGAAGACCGTTGAAGGCCCCATCCATCGCTACACCTACGCCGATCTTTCGAAGCGCAGCCAGAAGCTTGCCAACGCTCTGCAGAAGCTCGGCCTGCAGCATGGCGACCGGGTGGGCACGCTTGCCTGGAACGGCTACCGGCATATGGAGCTCTATTACGGCGTTTCCGGATCGGGCTTCGTGTGCCACACGATCAATCCGCGCCTCTTCCGCGAGCAGATCGGCTACATCATCGAACATGCCGGCGACAGCGTGCTCTTCTCCGACCTCACCTTCCTGCCGATCCTCGAAGCGCTGGCCGACCGACTGGCGCCGCTGACGGCCGTGGTCATCATGACCGATGAGGCGCATATGCCGAAGTCGGAGGTTCTACCGAACCTCGTCTGCTACGAAACGCTGATCGCGGCTGAATCCGACGAATTCGACTGGCCGGAGTTCGACGAGAATACGGCGTCGGGCCTGTGCTACACCTCCGGCACCACCGGCGACCCGAAGGGCGTGCTTTACAGTCACCGCTCCAGCGTGCTGCATGCCATGGCGATCAGCTTTCCCGATGTCTTGAATCTCTCCGCCACGGATGCCGTGGTACCTGTCGTGCCGATGTTCCATGTCAATGCCTGGGGCCTGCCCTTTGCCGCCCCGATGGTCGGCGCAAAGCTGGTCATGCCCGGCCCGAACCTCGACGGTGCTAGCCTTCACTCACTGTTCGAAAGCGAGGGCATCACCTTTACCGCCGGCGTGCCGACGGTCTGGCTCGGTCTGCTCGACTGGATGGACGCCCACGGCCAGAGCTTCTCGACGCTGAAGCGCGTCGCCATTGGCGGTTCCGCCTCGCCGCCGATCATGATCAGCCGCTTTCACAACATGGGGGTCACGGTTCGTCATGCCTGGGGCATGACGGAAACAAGCCCGATCGGGCTTGCGGCAACGCTTCTTCCGAAGCACCAGTCGCTTTCGGCGGAGCAGAGGCTCATGCGCGAATCCAAGCAGGGCCGTCCGCTGTTCGGCATGGAGTTCCGCGTCGACGGCAGCGACGGCAAGCCGGTGGCGCGCGACGGCAAGGCCTTCGGCGCCATGCTGGTGCGCGGCCCCTGGATCGCCGCCGGATACTACAACACGCCGGAGAGCCCGGCGCATGCCGTCGAAGGCTGGTTCGACACCGGTGACGTCGTCACCATGGACGCTGACGGCTTCGTGCAGATCGTCGACCGGACCAAGGACGTGGTGAAATCCGGGGGCGAGTGGATCAGCTCGATCGAGCTCGAAAACATCGCGCAGGCCCATCCGGCGATCAAGGAAGCGGCCGTGGTCGCCGCGCCCGACGCCCGCTGGGGCGAGCGTCCGGTCCTCGTGGTGGTGGTGAAGCCCGGCCAGACCTTCACCCGCCACGACATGCTCGACGTCTATACCGGCAAGATCGCCAAGTGGAGCATTCCCGACGACGTGATCGTGGTCGAGGAACTGCCGCATACGGCGACCGGCAAGCTGCTCAAGACCGCGATCCGCCAGATCGTTCTCGACGAATACGCCAGGCGCTCCCCGGACGGGACGCTGGCCGGCTGAGGAGAAAAGCGAAATGACCGACGATGCGCAGACGGTGAAGCTCTATCTCAACGACCTCGAACTCGGACAGCGTTTCACCAGCCCTTCCCATGTGATGGAACTTGACGAAATCCGTGAATTCGCCGGACGCTACGATCCGCAGTTCTTCCATCTCGACGAGGAACTGGCGCGCAACAGCCTGTTCGGCAAGCTTGCGGCCAGCGGCTGGCATACGGCCGCGATCACCATGCGGCTCTTGGTGCAGAGCCTGCCGCTTGCCGGCGGGCTGATCGGCGCGGGCGGGGAAATCTCCTGGCCGCGCGCCACATGGCCCGGCGACCGTATCCATGTCGAAAGCGAGGTGGTGAGTATCGCGCCTTCGCGCTCGCGGCCCGAGCGCGGGCTCGTCACCTTCCGCAGCGAGACGATCAACCAGAAGGGCGAGATCGTACAAGTCTTCACGCCGAGAATCGTAGCGTGGCGGAAATGAACCTGGCTGAGCTTAAAGCCCTGCTTCGGCGAACACCTTGACAATCCAGTCGATGAAGACGCGCACCCGCGGCGAAAGCTGGCGGTTCTGCGGGTAGAGCGCCGAAAGCAGTGTCGGCGGTGGCGGAAAGCTGGCGAGAACCTCGACCAAGGCGCCCTCGTCGATATCCGGCTGCAGGCGGTAGCGCGGTGCCTGCATGAGGCCATAGCCCCGTCGCGCGAGATCGATCAGCGTGTCGGAATTGTTGACCGTCAACCGGGCCGGCAGGGTGACATAACGCACTTCGCCCCCAACCATGAATTCCAATGGCATGATCTGCCCGGTGCGAGACGAGATGAAACCGACCGCTGCATGCCCGGCCAGCGCATCGGGCGACTGCGGCATGCCGTGCCTTTCGATATAAGCCGGGCTGGCGCAGGTGATTTCGCTGATCGTGCCCAGCCGCCGCATGATCAACCCGCTGTCGGCCACCTCGCCGGCGCGGATGACGCAATCGACTCCTTCGCGCACAAGATCCACCAATCGGTCGCCCTGGCCGATCTGCAGTTCGAGCAGCGGATAACGGTCGAGGAATTCGTGGAGCCGCGGCAGCAGAAACGTACGGGTGAGAAATCCGTGCGCATCGACCCTGAGCAGGCCGCGCGGCTGGGCATCTCGAAAAATGTTCTCCGCCTCGTCGACTTCGGCAAGGATCGCCAGACACCGCTCGTAAAAGGCGCGGCCATCCAGCGTCGTCGTAACGTGGCGGGTCGTCCGCTCGAGAAGCCGCACGCCGATATCATCCTCCAGTTGCTTGATCGACTCGGTCACGGTTGAGCGGGCAAGGCCGAGATCGGAAGCGGCAGCGGAAAAGCTACGCCGTTCCACAATTCGGGTGAAGAGCTGCATGCGGTCGAGACGATCCATGGCTTTGTTCACCACAGACGAATTCTCATGTCAATTCGCTCACAATTGTTCTCGATTGGTGTCAGCAATATCTCTTGCTCATCAACGAAGGAGAATTTGCCATGACTACCAACGGACAACGCGTCGCGATCGTCACCGGCGCATCGAAGGGCATCGGCCGAGCCATTGCGCTCCGGCTCGCAAGAGACGGCATCGCCGTCGTGGTGAACTACGCGACAAGCCGCAAGGCTGCCGACGCGGTCGTCACCGAGATCGAAAGGAGCGGCGGCAAGGCGGTTGCCGTACAGGCGGATATCGGTAGTCCGACCGCTGCCGCCGATCTGTTCGACGCCGCGGAGAAAAGCTTCGGCGGTGTCGACATCCTCGTCAACAACGCTGGCATGATGAAGCTCGCGCCGCTTGCCGACATGGATGACGCAACCTTCGAGCAGCATATTGCCGTCAACCTGACCGGCACGTTCCGCGGCATTCGCGAAGCGGGCCGCCGGCTCCGCGACGACGGCCGCATCATCAACTTTTCCTCCAGCGTCGTTGGCGTTTATGGGCCGGCCTACGGCGCCTATGCCGCCAGCAAGGCCGGCGTCGAAGCCATGACCCATGTCGCCTCCAAGGAACTCGGCCGGCGCAAGATCACCGTCAACACGGTAGCACCGGGCCCCGTGGAAACCGATATGTTCATGACGGGCAAGTCCGACGAATTGGTGCAGAACATCACCCGGACAATTCCGCTCGGCCGTCTCGGCCAACCGGATGACATCGCCTCGGTCGTCGCCTTCCTCGCCAGCCCGCAAAGCGGCTGGATAAACGGTCAGGTGATCCGCGCCAATGGCGGCATGATTTAATACCTCAGGAACCAGGAGAACCCCATGCCATTCGTGAACATCAAGACACCGGAAGGCGCCCTTAGCCGCGCACAGAAAGAAGAGATCGTGCATCGCGCAACGGACATGCTCGTCGAATATTTCAGCGAGGCAGCGCGACCGCATACGATGGTCCTGATCGAGGAAGTCAAGGACGGTGGATACGGCCGCGCCGACGAAATCTTCATCCTGCCGGACATTTATCGCAGCAAGGAAAACAGTTAAGCGGCCGGATGCCGGTATGGCGAAACGATCCTCTATTTCACGGCGGGTTGACGACCGTTGGAATAGCGAAACTTTGCCATGCCTGCTTTCCGCCTGTGCGGCGTCTCTCCGGCTCCTGTCTAAGCACTTGCCTCAACGCCGCCAGGACGAGCCAGCGCCAAGCCCGATTGATCGAAGGCGTGAAGATCGGCCGGATCGGCGGTCAGGTGCAGGACCTCCCCTTTCTTCAAATCCCGTGTACGCTCGAACTTGACGGTTACGGAAATATCGTCGGACAGCCGCAGATAGGCAATCGTCACCTCTCCCAGATGTTCGACCAGATCGACCGGTC
Source organism: Neorhizobium petrolearium (assembly GCF_029854435.1). Lineage (NCBI taxonomy): Bacteria > Pseudomonadati > Pseudomonadota > Alphaproteobacteria > Hyphomicrobiales > Rhizobiaceae > Neorhizobium > Neorhizobium petrolearium. The sequence goes on from NZ_CP123000.1 coordinate 4,716,198, forward strand.
CGGAAATCAGCGCCTGCTCGGCCGTGCCGATCCGCATATGCTCGGGCCGGATGCCGAGGATGCCTCGCTCGCAGCCTGTCCGGCCACCGGCCGCGAAGCGAACGAGCGGAAGAGGCTTGCCACTGCGCGCAATGCGCGCGACATCGCCCTCGAACACCAGATCGACCGGCAGGAAGTTCATGGCCGGCGAGCCGATGAAGCCGGCCACGAACACGTTCCGGGGGCTGTCGTAGAGCTCGACGGGCCGGCCGACCTGTTCGATGCGGCCGCCGTTCAGGACGACGATCCGGTCGGCCAGCGTCATCGCCTCGACCTGGTCGTGGGTGACATAGATCATCGTCGTGTCCGGGAGCCGTTCTTTCAACCTGGCGATCTCGATACGGGTGGCGACCCTCAGCGCAGCATCGAGATTGGACAGGGGTTCGTCGAACAGAAAGACCTCGGCCTCGCGCACGATGGCGCGGCCGATCGCGACGCGCTGGCGCTGGCCACCGGAGAGCTGGCGCGGGCGGCGCTTGAGATAGGGTTCAAGCTGCAACATCTCCGCGGCGAGCCGGACGCGGCGGTCGATCTCCGCCTTGTCGACATGAGCGATCTTCAGACTGAACGCAAGATTGTCGTAGACATCCATATGCGGATAGAGCGCATACGACTGGAAGACCATGGCGATGCCGCGCTGGGAAGGAGGTACGTCGTTGGCGCGCACGTCTCCGATCATAAGGTCGCCCGAGTTGATACCTTCGAGGCCCGCGATCATCCGCAGCAGCGTCGACTTTCCGCAACCCGACGGTCCAACGAAGACGACGAACTCTCCCCGTTCGATATCGAGGTCGATGCTGCTGATCACCTCCAGCGAGCCGTACGACTTGCGGATATCCTTGAGGCTGATTGCGGTCATTGTCCTGCTCCTGCATTCTCGCCCAGCCAGTACCAGCCGTGCCTGGCGACCTTGGGGATGTATTTGGCGCGCGGGAGGCTGTCCTCCGTGCGTATCGCCCAGGCGAGGAGGGCCTCGAGCATCTCCGCCTTTGTGGCGGCATGGCTCGGGTCGCCGTAAAGATCGTGAAGCTCGCCAGGGTCCCGGCTGAGATCGAATAGCTCGGCCCGGCCCATCACATCGAAAGTCAGCTTGAAGTCGCCCCTGCGGACCATCTTCAGGTTCCCGCTCTGTGTCGCGGCATTCAGTTCGTCGAGCTTTCGGCCCTCATAGGGAAAATGGAGTTCCGGCCGTTCGCCCGGCTCGTAAGGCAGGTCGCCTATTCCCAGCTCGGAATAGATGCTGTCGAATTCGCGCTTCGGATATTCGGCCCCCGTCAGCATCGGCCAGAGGCTGCGGCCCTGGACGCCGGCAGGAATCGGCGAACCGATCATCTCGCAGATGGTCGGGAAGATATCGACAAGCGAGACGAAGTCGGTTCCGTTCTCCTGCGCGACGATGCCGGGTCCGCTGAACAACATCGGCACGCGGATCAGGCATTCCGGCAGGCCCGCACCCTTCCGTTGCAGACCGTAGTCGCCGGCATAGTCGCCATGATCGGAGACGAAGATCAGGACCGTATCGTCGGCGAGACCCTTCGCATCGAGATGATCGAGAAAACGGGCTATCTGATCGTCCAGCATACGGATCATCCCGGCATAGACCGCACGATAACGCCGCCATTCGGCATCATAACCGGGGCGCTTTTCCTCGAAGAGATCGGCGAGCCATCGCCACTGACCTCCGCGTGTAATGGCGGTTTCGCGCGAACCGTAACGGCCGGGCATCTGCTCGGGCGGGAACATGGAAAAGTAGGGTTCCGGCGCCTGATAGGGATTATGGGGTTCCGGCAAGGAAAGCCAAAGGAAAAAGGGCTTTTCCCTATTGTCGTCGACGCAACGTATGGCGTCGTCGACAATGCGGGAGCAAAGCTGGGTTGCCAGCGGGAACGGTGTCGGCTCCGCCGAGACATGATGGTCGAGATCGAAGAGCCATTTGTCGAACTCCTTCGCAAGCGGCATTGCACCGTTCGTGGGCCCGTCCGTGTGGCTATAGGGACCGCCATAGAAATCGAAATCCTCAGGAGCGAGATAACTGTGGTTCTTGCCGGCCAGATTGACCGTATAGCCGGCCGCGCGGAGAACCTGCGGCAGATCGACGGCATAGGTTACATTCTCTTGCGGCGACCAGTTCTGCTTGACACGCGTCGCCTTGGGAAAACGCCCGGTCATCAGGCTGGTGCGGGCGGGCGTGCAGGTCGGCATCGGCGTGTAGGCGCGGCGGAAGCGCATGCCCGACCGGCCGAGCGCCTCGACACGCGGCATGGTATCGACGGGAAAACCTTCAGAGGCGAAGAAGTCAGCCCGTTGCTGATCTGTCATGATCAGCACGATATTGGGTTTGCTATTCACGGACATGCTCCATTGATTAGGCGACGGCGGACGCGTCGCCCGCCGTCATCACGTCATCTGAGGATAGAAACCGCCTGCGAGAAGAACTCATCTGCAGCGTCCTTGGGCGTCGTCTGGGCAAAACCGATCGACTCGTTGAGGCGCTTCAGGAGTGATTCCAGCTCCCCATGGCCGGCGATCCATCCCGGTGTCTTCTTCGACGCATGAGCCCGCAGGCCCTTCAGATAGTCGAGAACCATGCCGCTCGTCTTGTCGACGGACTTCGACAGAATATCGGAAGCCTTGTCAGAGGCGGGACCGCCGAGCGTCAGCCCCAGGATTTCGATTGCTTCCTCGTCGTTCAGCAGGAAATCGATGAGCTTTGCTGCTTTGTCGACGTTCTTCGAACGCGCCGGCACGGCCCAGAAGTCGAGCGCGCGGATGAGATGGCCATTGTCGGGGCCTTCCGCCGGGCTTGGGCAGGCGTGAATGCCGAGTTCCTGCTTCATCAGCGCCTGGAAGAAGACGAGTTGCTGGCACCAGCCGGTCTGCATAGCCGCCATGTCGCGCACCATGGGCGCGTTCTGAAAGCCGGTGCTTTCCGAGGTAATGGCAGGCGGCGGAGCGCCCTGCTCATCGCGCATGGATTGCCAGAATGCAAACCAGTCGACGAGATCCTGCTGTTCGAAGCCAAGTGCGTTTTCGGCATACAGCGACTTGCCACGCTGGGTTACGAACAATTCGAGAAATGCCAGCACACCGCCGCTGTCATTGGTACCATAGTGTCGATTGCCGCCGGCCTTCCCGAGGGCGATTGAAATTTCGCGGAAGCCATCCCACGTCAGATTGTCGAGCTTGCCGGTAACACCAGCCTTGTCCAGCTTTTCCCTGTTGTAGAAAAGCGCGAACGCGATCTGATTGTTGCCGATTGCATTGGTCTTGCCGTTCATTGTCCCGATATCGACAACACCGGGATAGAGCTTGGAGATGTCGATGGTCGAGCCGATATAAGGAGCAAGATCGGCAAGCAGCCCGCGCTTGATATAGCTGTAGAGATAGGTCATCGAGTGCCGGTGCATGTCCGGCGCCCCGCCGCCCGCATATTGCACCGGCAAGCGGTCCCAGAACTCGTTGAAAGGCGCGAATTCGACCGTAGTCGGGATGTCGGGATTTTTCTCGGTAAACAGCTTGAGCGCTTTCTGCATGCGCTCATGAGTATCCTGCCCCCCATACCAGGACACCTTCACCCCGCCATTCGCGGCAAGAGCCTGCTCGCCGAGCCCCAGCCAAAGGGCGGCCGTGCCGCCGACGCTGACTTTCAGCAATTGCCGCCGGTCGAGGGAAAGGCCGTATTTCCTTGAACTCATTTCACTCCTCCTCATTATTTCATTCCTCCTCATAATCACGCGTTCCGCCGGACCTAGCCCTTGAGGCCAGTCGTCGCGATGCCCTCAGCGAGCTGCCGCTGGAACAGCATGAACAGCACGAACAGCGGCAGCAGGGTTATCACCGACATCGCAAAGAGCATGCCCCAGGCGGATTCCCCGCTCGTCGCATCGATGAACAGATTGAGAGCCAGCGGCGCCGTGTAGTTCTCGGCCGAGCTCAAGTAGATGAGCTGCGAAAAGAAATCGTTCCAAGTCCAGAGGAACGAGAAGATGGCAACGAGGACCAGAGCTGGCCGGCAGACGGGAAAGATGATGTACCAGAAGATCTGGTACTTGTTGCAGCCGTCCATTTCAGCCGCCTGGTCCAGATCGCGTGGAATGCCGCGAATGAACTGGACCAGCAGAAAGATGAAGAAGGCGTCGACCGCGAAGAACTTCGGCAGAACCAGAGGCAGAACCGTGTTGACGGCGCCGATGCTCTGGAACGCGATATATTGCGGCAGGATGGTGACATGCATCGGCAGCATCAGGGTCACCAGCATGATCGCGAAGGCCGTCTTGGAAAAGGGAAACTGCAGCCTGGCGAAGGCATAGGCAGCGAGCGAACAGGAAAAGAGGTTCCCGAGGATTGCAAGCAGGCAGATGAACGCCGAATTCAGCATGAAGACGCCGAACGGCATTCCGAGCTTGGTCCAGCCTTCGATATAATTCTGGAGGGTGAAGTGGTTGAGATCGAAGCCCGCGTCGCTGAAGATGATGCTTTCCGGTTTGAAAGAGCTCGATACCAGCCAGAGCAGCGGATAACTCATCAACAGTGCGATAGCGGCAAGCAGGCCGACGCGAATGAGACGGCGGATCGGAAAAGCGGTGTTGATATCCGTGATCGTGCTCATCTCTGTCAGCTCTCGTAATGGACCCAGAAGCGCGAGGCGTAGAAGGAGATCGCGGTGAAGACGGCGATGATCGCGAGCAGCACCCAGGCCATTGCCATCGCGTACCCCATACGGAAGTTCCGGAAGCCTTCGACGTAAAGGTAGAGCGTATAGAAAAGCGTCGAGTCGATCGGTCCGCCGGTGCCGTCGCTGATCACGAATGCCGGTACGAAGGCCTGGAAGGCGTTGATCGTCTGCATCACGAGATTGAAAAGGATCAGCGGGCTCAGAAGCGGCAACGTGATACGGAAAAACCGCTGCACGGGGCTTGCACCGTCCATGATGGAGGCATCGACGATCTCCTTCGGGATCTGGCGCACACCCGCAAGAAAGATCACCATGGGCGCACCGAACTGCCAGATATGGAGAATGATGAGTGTCGAGAGCGCGTAGCGCGGATCACCGATCCAGCTGGTGGTCTGGAAACCAAGGCCGCCGAGCATCATGTTGACGAGCCCGTTGCCGCCGAAGATCTGGCGCCACAGCACGCCGACTGCGACGCTGCCGCCGAGCAGCGAGGGCAGATAAAAGATGCCGCGAAAGAGATTGGCGGTGGGTGTCTGTTGCGACAATGTGACCGCAATCACCAGCGCCATTGCGATGGAGAGTGGCACCGAGACGAGCACATAAGTCGTCGTCACCTCGAGGGATTTCAGATAGCGGGGATCGTGTGCTAAGAGACGCTCATAATTCTCCAGCCCGATCCACTGTGGCGGAGAAAGAAGGTCGTAATGGCTGAAGCTCAGGACGAAGGAGCCAACCATCGGAAGCGCGGTCAGAAAGATCAGCCCCAACAGCCACGGCAGAAGAAAGACGAACGCGGTGCGAGCCTCGCCACGGTGAGACGGCGCGAGTGCATCGACCGGCACCGGCTTGCGCCTGAAAAACAATCGGGATGTCTGTACCGTCTCCATCCTGTCGCCTCCCGCAACATCTATTCGGCTATTCGTGACCGGCGGCCTTGCGCGCCACGCGACGGGCGTTGTCGACCTTCTCTTGCGGCATGATGGCGGCAGGCATGGTGGTGATGTCACGAATGGTTTCCAGGGGAAGTTTCGGAACGCGGGCGGCGGTCAGCAGTCCGTTCGCCTCCTGCTCCGTATCCGTTACCTGCGTGTAGCAGTAGCCGGCCAGATTGGGGCTTGCGGCAATTGCCAGGAACAGGTCGCGCAGGCGAGCCTCGAACTCCTGGGGATCGCTCACGGTGGAATAACCATGCCAGTTGTCCCCTTGCTTCGGGGTGTAACTCAGCCCGCCGAACTCGGTCAGCATGACCGGCTTGTCGCCGAGTTCCCGTCCCCCGAGAACAAGACGACGGCGCGCTGGCCCCATCCCCTTCAGCATGGCCTCCATGTCCTCCCGATTGTGGAAACGGCTGCTCAGCCCTTCGCCGTCGGGGGCATAGTCATGGACCGACCAGATGTCGCTTTCGACCAGTTCCCAACCGTCATTGGAAATCGCGGGGCGGCTCGGATCGAGCGCCTTGGTCATATGATAGAGCGCAGATGCAAAATGTGCCTGATCCTCGCGCGTGGCGATATGAGAGACGCCCCAGCTTTCATTCAGCGGAACCCAGGCGACGATGCACGGGTGGCTCTTGTCGCGGCGGATCGCCTCCATCCATTCCTGAGACAAGCGCTCCATCATGGAACTGGAAAAGGCATAAGCGCTCGGCATCTCCTCCCAGACAAGCAGGCCCAGCACGTCGCACCAATAGAGGAAACGCGGATCTTCGATCTTCTGATGGACGCGGACGCCATTGAAGCCCATGGATTTGATGAGTTCCACCTCCTTGCGCAGGGCGGCGGCATCGGGTGCAGCGAGATGCGATTCCGGCCAGTAATTCTGCCCGAGTACGAGGCGCAGGTAATAGGGATGCTCATTGAGCAGAAAGAGGTGATTGCCGACGCTCACGCTGCGCAGGCCGAGATAACTCTTCACCCGGTCCGGCATCTTTCCTTCGAGGGTGATCTCTGCGTCAACGAGGTTCGGCTTCTCCGGCGTCCAGAGAAGATGATCGCGATAGGTCCCGTGCTCGATCTGCGGAATGGAGATATCGAAGCACAGTTCGCTATCGGCCAGCATGACGCTCTGTTCGGCGAGAGACTTTCCCTTCACGCCGAATTTCAACGTCAGCCAGGTCGGCTCGATCGGCGCGGCATTGAGCCGGACCTCGCAACGGACCCGGGCGTTGATGAGGTCGGGGACGAAATGGATATCGGTGAAATGCAGGGCCGGCACTACGCTCAGCCAGACAGGCTGCCAAATCCCGCTGGTGCGGTGATACCAGATGGCGTGGGGGTCTTCGAGCCAGTCCTGCTTGCCGCGCGGGACCCGGACGTCCCGCGGCTGATCTTCCGCCCGGACGACGACCGTCTGCTCGCCTTCTCCAATCAATACACCGGTGATGTCGGCGGAAAACGGCACGTGGCCACCGCGATGGGTCGCAACGCATTGGCCATTGACCCAGACGCTTGCAGCATAATCGACAGCTCCGAAATGGAGAAACAGGCGCTCATCGCGTGCAAGCTTTCGGGTCTGGAAAGTGCGATGGTACCAGATCACCGGATGAAAGCCGGGAGCACCGATCCCGGAGAGTTTCGATTCCGGCGGATAGGGGACTGTTATGGCCTTGTCGAAGACATCGGCTCGTTTCCACCAGCCTTCCAGCATGCCGAGATCGGCGTCGTCAAAAGCAAAGCCCCACTGGCCGCAAAGATCGATCAAACCCTCCCGATGGAATTGCGGGTTGGGCGCGAACTCGGCCATGACAGGCCACTGAATCGTCACGATACATCCTCCTCCGGTTCCCGAAGGACAAACGAAACCCTCCGCGCAAACACTTGTCTGCGTCGTCCGTTCGCCCAGCGAGAAGATATGAAACCGCCCTCAGGAGCGGTTGCTAAATTTGTTTAGCAACCTGCTTGACGAAAATCCTGTTGTCAAGGAGGTTATGCAAAACAGGGGTTGGAATGAAAAAACGAATCAAAATGGTTGATGTAGCGCGGGCTGCGAATGTTTCGCGCACGACCGTATCACTCGTCCTGAACGGCATTCCGGGCGTGCGGATCGCGGAGGCGACGCGTCAGCGTGTGCTGCAGATCGCACGCGAACTGGGTTATTCGCCGGGTCCGCTGATTGAAAACCTTGATCCCGAGCGAAAGCGGCTCTTTGGCGTGTTGATCAACGAAATCTCTGCAGCTTATCCAATCGACTTGATCTATGGCCTGCAGAACTGGGCCGATGCGCAAGGGCTGCAGATTGTTCTTCAAGTGACCGACAGCGTCGCCGACCGTGAAATTGCGGCGCTTGAAAACTTTGCCCGTTTCGGGGTCGAGGGCGTCATCTATGCCAACACGTTCACGGCCATCGTTTCGCCGCCGGCCTCGCTCGGCAATTTTCGCCACGTCCTGGTCAATTGCCGCCGTGAAGACAGCATTGGTTTTGCCATCCTGCCGGCTGAACGCCATGGCGGCATGCTTGCGACCGATCACCTGATCGAGATCGGCTGCAGGCGCATCGCCACGATCACCGGCGACCCCTGGCAGATCGCCAGCATTGAGCGCCTGGCCGGTTATCATCGTTCGCTCAACCGGGCCGGCCTGAATCTCGGCACCCAATTCGAGCGTGCCAGCGATTGGGGCCATGCCAGCGGCTATGCCGCAGCACGCGACCTGTTGGCGCTTTCAGAGCCGCCGGACGGCATTTTTTGCCACAACGACATCGTCGCACGCGGCGCCATGGCAGCGGCCCGCGATATGGGACGGAAGGTGCCGGAAGACCTCGCTATTATCGGCTATGACGACCGCGAGTTCTCGCGGGACCTGGGAATCTCCAGCGTGACACTGCCCTTTGCGGAAATGGGGGAGCGAGCCTTGGCCGAACTGGCAGGCAACGCTGACCTGGCAGACAAGACGGTGACCATCCAGGGCCGGCTCGTTGCGCGCATGAGCACCAACAAATGAACAGGTAGAAGATATCTACCTCTCCTGATCAATCGTATCTTTGATTACTCCGGCGAGAAAGAGATCGTGGTGGGAGGCCTGCTTAGAGCAACAAATCTTCGGCAGGCAGTACGGATTATGTCGATGCCGGCGGCCGCATATACCGATATGGAAACAGGCCATCCACCTAAAATCATCTCGCTATGAAAGCCGGCTCCACAAACGCGAAAGAGCAGTCGTCGAACGCGGCATCGCGCACGATCGCACACGTGTAACCGGGACAGCCCGCGACCCAGCGGCATTTTTTTCCGGAGCTTAACCTCATTGAACAACGGTCATGGCGCTGCAGCGGTAAGGTTCACTTCGCCAGCGGCATCATTTTAATCAGCCACAATCCGAAATGAAATGGGTCACGCCTCAATGCTCCTCATGTGGCTACTCCTTCGAACCATGACGCACGCCCTGGCGCGGATCAGGCCTCCACGATGGAAACGACGATCTTGCCCGCAGCCGTCCGATCGCTAATTGCGGCATGGGCCTCGGTCACAGTGTCGAACGAGAAGACCCGCGGATCAAGGCGCGGAACGAGCTTGCCGGCCTCGACCAGTGCCGCAGCGGCCTTGAGTATCTCGCCATGATGGGCGCGGCCAACACCATCGAGAAGCGGCGCAAGGGTGAAGACGCCCGAATAGGTTCCGGCCTTGAACGAAAGCGGTGCCAGGGCATGCGTGCCCCAGCCAAGGCTGCTCACCACATGGCCGAAACGCTTGACCGCCTGGAACGACGCATCCAGAATGGCGCCACCGCCGGTGTCGTACACCAGATCGAAACCTGCGCCGCCGGTATGGCGACCGACATAGTCCTCAATCGACTCGCTGGCATAGTCGATAGGCGTTGCACCCATCGAGCGGATAAAATCGGCCTTGGCCGCGCGGTCGGTCGCGAATACCGTCGCGCCGAGCGCGAGGCCGATCTGGACCGCGACATGGCCGACGCCACCGGCGCCGCCCTGCACGAGGAGCGTCTGTCCCGACCGGACCTTTGCGCGATCGACGAGGCCTTCCCAGGCCGTGATCGTGACGAGCGGCAAAGCGGCCGCCTCGCGCATGGTCAGATTGGCCGGCTTGATCGCCAGCAGGCTGGCGTCGACGGAGGCATACTCGGCCAGCGTGCCCTGAATGCCGCCGACACCGCCGATCATGCCATAAACCTCATCCCCGGGGCGGAAAGCCGTGACATCGGCAGCCACCGCCTCCACTACGCCGGCCAGGTCGAGGCCCAGCACGGCCGGCAACGGATGGCGGGCGTGGGCTGCGGCACCCGCTCTGATCTTGGCGTCCAGTGGATTGACGCCGCTGGCATGAATACGGACGAGAATCTCGCCGGCATTGACGGTCGGGCGAGCAACTTCGGCAAGGCGGAAGGGGCCGTCGTTTGTCTCAACGAACGCGGCCTTCATTCTCTGCGCAGGATTGGTCATGGGACATGTCTCCTTGTTGATTGCCCAGATATGTGCTCAACTCAATTGCATGACCATCATAAATATCGCACGAAAAGCATGCGAAAATGTATGGGTAACGCGATGCGCACTCTTGAATGGAACGATCTGCCCATCTTCCTCGCGATCGCTCGAGAGGGCACGCTTGGAGCGGCCGCCCGTCGCCTGAAACAAACGCAGCCGACCATGGGCCGGCGGCTCCGCGCGCTCGAAGAAGCGGTCGGGTTGGTGCTGTTCCAGCGCACCAGCGATGGTTTCGTCCTGACCGACGAAGGTGAGGCGATGTTTGCGCATGCAGTCCGCATGGAAGAAGAGGCGCTTTCCATGCAGCGCAAGCTGGCTGGCAGTGTCGGCGGGCTCGAAGGCTTGTTGCGCGTGTCATGCTCCGACTGGTTCGGCGCGACCATGCTCAGCCCCGTGCTTGCGGAGTTCGCTCAACTCCATCCGAAAGTCACCGTTGAACTACTGACCGATCCACGTCTCTACAGTCTCGCCCGCCGCGAAGCGGATATCGTCATGCGCATCGCGCCCTTCGACGAGCCGGAGGTGATTGCGCGCAAGCTGGTTACAATTCCCTACGGTCTCTATGCCAGGTCAGATCACCCGAATGCGCGAAGAGGCGACGGCGCGGGATGCCCGTTGATCCTGATGGACACCGCTTTCGGCGGTATGCCGGATGTCGCATGGGTGACGCGGGCTCTTCCGAACGCGACGATCGTGTGCCGAAGCAACAGTCGGGAGATCCAGGCACGACTTTGTGCCCTTGGCGCCGGGCTGGCGGTGCTGCCCCGCCCGCTGGGGGATGCGACCGCAGGCCTCCGACTGATCGATTTGGGTGAACAACCTCCATCCCGCGACACCTGGATCGGCTAGAGCGTCGGGCGATTAATATGCAACGCATCCGGCTTGCCGAAAATAGTTCCAGCATTCCTGTGGCGTAAACAGGTCGCAGACTTTCCCGACGGCCTTCCAGAGATCGTCGTAGTTTCTTGCTTTCTGCCTTCGCAGGAGTGTCTTGAGCTTTGAGAAGGCCATTTCAATCGGATTGTTGTCTGGCGAATATCGCGGCAGAAACAATATCCATGCCTTTCTTTCGGCGATGGCCGCCGCCGCTCTGGGGCTCTTGTGGACGTTGAGATTGTCCCAGATCACCACGTCGCCCGGCTGAAGCGTCGGTGCCAGCTGAGTTCGCACATAGGTGTCGAACTTGTCGCCATCCATGGCGCCATCGACGACAAAGGGAGCGGTGATGGCATCGCAGCGCAGACCGGCGATGAAGGTCTGGGTATTCCATTTGCCGAAAGGGGCATCCGCCTGCAAACGCTGGCCCTTTTTGCTCCTGCCACGCAGCGGCGTCATGTTGGTCTTGACCGAAGTCTCATCCACAAAGACGAGACGTCCGGGGTTCTTCTGCATCGCGGGTTGGCGATGCCGGCGCCATTCATCACGCTCTCGGCGCACGTCGGCGCGTTCGCGTTCCGATGCCATCATCGTTTTTTTTATAAGTGAAGCCTGCCCGGCAGAGCAGTTTCGACAGGTTCGAGGGATCGGCCTTCACGCCATGCCGCTCTTCCAGCCACGCCGCTAGGTCGGGCATGGTTATATCCGGTTGTGCCTCCACCTTGGCAATCAGGCCGTCCCGGTAAGGACCCAGTTTGCCGCCTCCGCTGGGCCGTCCTCGTCGGGACGGCTCGACCGAACCCGTTCGATCCGAACGCTGCTTGAGCCGTACCGCCGTGGCGGGCGAAACCTTGAAGGCCGCCGCAGCCGCTCGCCGCGTTTTGCCTTCAGATATCGCATCGACAATCCGCTGACGAAGATCAGATGAATACGCCCGAGACATGGCAAGTCCTCCTGCCATGTTGAATCATAAAATCGGAGCCAGTGGAATCCACAGATTCACAAAAGCCGCCCGACGCTCTATCATCGGGATCTCAAGAGATTGCCGCGCCTGCGCGCCTTGCTCAATCTCATCCTCAAGAGGATCACCAGAGGGTAGCCTGCCGACGGCGCAAACTGAAATCTGGAAGCGAATCTCTGGAAATCGGATCATTTGTCCGGACCGGTGACCCGCCACTGCGAATTTCCTCCAGAATGGACGAGAGTCTGGCGGGAGTGCTCCCCATTTCACCAGACAGCCGGCTGGGTTGATTTGCCCGGATGAACTGCCGAGGGGAAGTCATCTTGGCGCGAAATGAGGATGGATTTCGATGTGATCCTCGATCCATCCGTGAGCGCGACGAACAGCCCACTGCTTTCGGCGTTGACGGGATCGCAATAGCACTTTCTTTTAGAACGTCTGCTTTGCCCGCTTCGGCATAAAGTAGGTTCGGATATTGACGAGTGCTTCGGCGACGGCAGTAGCATCCTGGCGGGTCGCTTTCCGTTTTGTCTCGCCGAGGTTGCGGATGGGCGCGATGATATCGCCAGTGACGGCATGACCTCGAAGAACCGGCTGCCAAAGCCTCGGCGCGTATCCTGTTCCCAACAAAAAGCAGAGGTCCCAATCGAACGGATCAAAGGTCTGATCATCGATCCTGGTGAACCTGGGCCGGTGGTCTTTCGGTGTTTCGGAAAGGCTCGCCGAGATGCGGTTATACTCCGCAACGATCGTCTGCACGGCCCGATGTTCCGTTGTCTCCATCGGCAGGTTCAGGGCATCCGGGCCGGTCAGTTCCAGGATCCATTTGCGTGGGTCGATGAACTTCGGGCCGATGATGAGAGCCGTAAGATAACCATCGAGACCGCTCATTGACCAGATTGGCGATGCTGGACGACGTGCCCTGATAAACGCCTCGAACGCCTCATCATCAAGCTTCGGTCGTGCGGTCGTCTCTTGGCTGTTGTGCGTCATGCCGCCCGTCGCTCCTGCTCTGTTATCGTCTCGCGCTCAGCCTTCCAGCTCCACGGCAGGAGACCTTCCATCTCGCTGGCTTTCACTTTGCCCGCGATGATGCGTTCCAGCACATCGGCAAGCCAGGCCTCGGGGTCCACACCATTCAGTTTACAGGTGTTGACGAGCGATGCGAGGACCGCGAAGGTCTTGCCACCGCGCTCGTTGCCCACGAACAACGAATTCTTCCTCGTCAGGGCCACCGATTTCATCGAACGCTCGACCACATTGGAGTCCACTTCGATCCGGCCATCCTCCAGGAAGGCTGCCAGTCCGCTCCAGTGGTTGAGCGTGTAGGTGACGGCCTTGCCAAGCGCCGATTTCGCCGACACCTCGTCGCTCAATTCGGTGAGATGGGCGTTCAGTTCTCTCATGACTGGAGCTGCCTCGCGACGCCTCACGACGAGCCGGATATCGGCACTTTCGCCGCGTAGTCTCGCTTCGATCCGATAGATCTCGGCAATCCTGGCAAGGATCGATAAAGCCTCCGAGGAGCCGGTAAGCTTGACGACATCGACAAACTTGCGCCGGGCATGGGCAAGGCAGAAGGCCAGCCGCATGGGCGCGACATTACTCTTCCTTCGGCGCCTGGCTATGGTCTTATAGGCTTGGTATCCGTCGACCTGCAGCAGGCCAGCAAAGGACGCCAATTGCCCCTCGATCTCGCGCGCACTGCGGCTTTCGGCAAAGATATAGGCCACCGCCGGCGGCGCCGGACCATTCCATGGGCGATCGTCGATCGCCTGCGCCCATAACTGACAGACCTTGGTGCGTTTGCGCCCTGGATCAAGCCGCGGGAGCGGCGTCTCGTCACAAAACACCCTCGGCTGCAAGCGGATGAAGGCAAGCAGCTCGTCATAGAGAAGTTCTAGCCACCAGGCGACCCGCGTCACCCAGGCACCGAGCGTGCCGCGATCGATGATCACGCCGCAGGAGGCCAGCATCTGCGCCTGGCGATGGAGCGGCAAATGCCAGGCAAACTTCGAAACAGCGACATGCGCGGCAAACGCCGTAGTCACCATTCCGCCGTCCATCACGCGTGCCGGCGCGGGCGCCTGCACAACAACGCTTTCGCAGGCCCGGCATGCATAGCGCGGCCGGATCGTCCGCTTCACCCGGACAACCGCCGGCACGATGTCGAGCGCCTCGCTGACATCCGTGCCGATGCAATGAAGTTCGAATGAGCAGCAGGGGCAGAGCTTGTTCTCGGGTTCGATGATCTCGTCATAACGAGGAAGGTGTTTGGGCAAACGGCCGATATTGCGGGCTGGCGATCGCCGTGCCTTCGTTTTGTCCTCGGCGACAGGCGCGACATCGTCATTGGCCGCAACGGGAATCTCATTGAGATCGCCAAAATCGAGCGCCACCTGCGTCGGGTGGAGCACCGTCATCTTCTCCGATTTCGTCCCGAAGAGCTGGCGCTCAAGGAAGGCAACGCGCGCCTTGAGATCGGCATTCTCTTCGTCGAGCGAGAGAATGATCCGGGTCAATTGCGCAGCATCCTGGGGCAAGGGATCGGGTCGAAGCGGCATGACAGACCCTACCATATGAGCCTGAATCTTCAAGCAAAACCAATAGGATCAGCCTGCTTTTGACGGTTTCCTCACCGCGTTTCGCTTGACGCGCGTCCAGTCAATGCCGGCTAGTAGAAGCGATAACTCCTGGGCACTCATCTGCATCGCGCCATCGCGGATCGGCGGCCAAACGAACTTGCCCGCCTCCAACCATTTCGTTGCCAGGATCATGCCTGATCCGTCCCAGTAAATGCAGCGAAACCGATCCAGACGCTTGGCGCGGAACACGAACACATCGCCACAATAGGGATCGGCCGCAAGCGCTGACGCCACCAAAGCCACCAAGCCATTCATGCCGCGCCGGAAGTCGACAGGCTGCGTCGCCACCATGATCTTCACGCCATTTGGCGAAACTCCGATCACCGGCGTCCTCGCAACGCTGCCACGATCGCCTGCGCCAACTCGGGCGCCACCGAGCCAATCACGGTCATGCGTGCTCCGGCAATCTCGATCTCAATTCGGCCGGAAGCAACGGAAGCGATATCCGACGACGCGCTCTGGGGAGGCGCTCGATCGCCAACCACCGTCACCGGCACGAACATCGCCTGCTGCGCGAAGGTCTTGGCAGAGCGACGAGACGTCAGTCCAGCTTCCCGACGCCAGACGTTCAGCAAACCGCGATTGACGCCCCAGCGCCGGGCAACGGCCGAGATGTTCACGTCAGGTTCTGCGCTCTCCGCAAGGATCCGCGCCTTCTCCTCGTCAGTCCAATTCCGCCGCTGGCGCCGACCGGTGATCACCTCGATCCGACGATACCTTCCCTCATGCCTGGCTTCATCCATGCCTTCATCCATGACTTCAAGCATGGCATCAGCGCGATCTCCAACCATTCCATTCCACTCCTGCAGATGAAGGAGCTTATCTCGCGGCCTCATTCACAAAAGAAAAGGTGGGGTGTTCGTCGCGCTCACATCCATCCATCGATCTGCCGGAGCGCGGCTTCAGCGTCCGGACGTGTTGAGATGCGGATATAGTCACGTTTGATCGTTTTGACGAAGGCTTCGGAGATGCCGTTCGATTGCGGACTGGCGACGGGTGTGAAGCATGGCGTCAGATCAAGAGCCGGGGCGAACAATCTGGTTTCCCGCGCCGTGTAAGGCGAACAGGTATCAGAAAGATGCTCGATGGCATGCGGCGCTCGGGTTGCGCCGAAGCGTTTCTCAACAGCCTCCGGCGTCATGTCACGGATGTCAGAGCCGGACGCCATCGAAACGAGATCTGTGATGGGGAACTGGTTGCGGGGGCAGGATTTGAACCTGCGGCCTTCAGGTTATGAGCCTGACGAGCTACCGGGCTGCTCCACCCCGCGCCAAGCGTAAATCCCTTTGGGATTTATCGCGGTGATGTAAGCGCGAAGCGCTTGCATCTTCTGCCTGATCAACTTGGTTTTGCCAAGTTGTTTCATGTGAGGGACGCACCGGTGATATAACGGGACGTTTTCCTCATATTCACATCAGTTCTGCAAAGCAGAAAGGCCGCTTTGCGGGCGGCCCTTGGGATCGGCATGGGCCGTTTGTTTTCGTGATGAGAAGATTGTTTGCTTTGTTTTTTCAGCGGCATTGCCTTTAGCAGACCTGGCAGCGACCTACTCTCCCGCGTCTTGAGACGAAGTACCATTGGCGCAGGGGTGTTTCACGGCCGTGTTCGGAATGGGAACGGGTGCAGCCACCCCGCCATGACCACCAGGTCGGCTAAGGGCAATGCTCCGGCCGTTGAGGCCGGAGATTGTTGAGAAGCTGGTTCACTCCGACAGTGATTGGTGAACTGTCGGTAGTGATTGGTTTTTATGAACACGTCGATTGGGACGGATTTCGTACTGCGGTGCGTATGGCACCCATACAGGACGCTAGTCCGTCGCCGGTCGTCCGGCGCCCCCGCGGAGCGCAGCCCGAAGGGCGTACGCGCGTGAGCGCTGAACAAAAGCATCATCAAGCTCCGCTTGATGAGCATGGTCAATGAGAACGATCAAGCCGATCGGGCGATTAGTAAGGCTAAGCTTCATGCATTGCTGCACGTCCACACGCCTCCTATCAACGTGGTCGTCTTCCACGGCCCTGATAGGGAATACTCGTTTTCAGGGGGGTTTCCCGCTTAGATGCCTTCAGCGGTTATCCCGTCCATATATAGCTACCCTGCTATGCCCTTGGCAGGACAACAGGTCCACCAGAGATATGTCCATCCCGGTCCTCTCGTACTAGGGACAGATCCTGTCAATATTCCTACACCCACGGCAGATAGGGACCGAACTGTCTCACGACGTTCTGAACCCAGCTCACGTACCGCTTTAATTGGCGAACAGCCAAACCCTTGGGACCTGCTCCAGCCCCAGGATGCGATGAGCCGACATCGAGGTGCCAAACAACCCCGTCGATATGGACTCTTGGGGGTCATCAGCCTGTTATCCCCGGCGTACCTTTTATCCGTTGAGCGATGGCCCTTCCACGCGGGACCACCGGATCACTATGACCGACTTTCGTCTCTGCTCGACTTGTCAGTCTCGCAGTCAGGCGGGCTTATGCCATTGCACTCGACGAGCGATTTCCGACCGCTCTGAGCCCACCATCGCGCGCCTCCGTTACTCTTTCGGAGGCGACCGCCCCAGTCAAACTACCCACCATACACTGTCCCGGACCCGGATGACGGGCCGCGGTTAGACATCCATGACGATAAGGGTGGTATTTCAAGGATGGCTCCACGAAGACTGGCGTCCCCGCTTCAAAGCCTACCACCTATCCTACACATGCCGACACGAATGCCAGTGTAAAGCTATAGTAAAGGTGCACGGGGTCTTTCCGTCTAACCGCAGGAACCCCGCATCTTCACGGGGAATTCAATTTCACTGAGTCGATGTTGGAGACAGCGGGGAAGTCGTTACGCCATTCGTGCAGGTCGGAACTTACCCGACAAGGAATTTCGCTACCTTAGGACCGTTATAGTTACGGCCGCCGTTTACTGGGGCTTCGATTCAGAGCTTGCACCCCTCCTCTTAACCTTCCAGCACCGGGCAGGCGTCAGACCCTATACGTCGTCTTTCGACTTCGCAGAGCCCTGTGTTTTTGATAAACAGTCGCTACCCCCTGGTCTGTGCCACCCCAAAATGGTTGCCCAATCTGGGGTCACGCTTCTTCCGAAGTTACGCGTGCAATTTGCCGAGTTCCTTCAACATCGTTCTCTCAAGCGCCTTGGTATGCTCTACCTGACCACCTGTGTCGGTTTCGGGTACGGTCTATAAGGTGGAGCTGTTTCCTGGAACCGCCCCGCTGCCCACTCAATCCAATAAGAGTGAACAACTTTCGCGATCCGTCACTACCACCAGGCCCACGAATATTAACGTGGTTCCCATCGACTACGCATGTCTGCCTCGTCTTAGGGGCCGGCTAACCCTGCTCAGATTAACTTTAAGCAGGAACCCTTGGTCTTTCGGCGAGAGGGTCTCTCACCCTCTTTATCGTTACTCATGTCAACATTCGCACTTCCGATATCTCCAGCAGCCCTCACGGGTCCGCCTTCACAGACTTACGGAACGCTCCGCTACCCCTATGTCTTCGTTAGAAGATCATAAGCCTCAGCTTCGGTGCATGGCTTTAGCCCCGTTACATTTTCGGCGCAAAGACCCTTGATTAGACCAGTGAGCTGTTACGCTTTCTTTAAATGATGGCTGCTTCTAAGCCAACATCCTGGTTGTTTTGGGATCCTCACATCCTTTCCCACTTAGCCATGACTTGGGGACCTTAGCTGGAGGTCAGGGTTGTTGCCCTCTTCACGACGGACGTTAGCACCCGCCGTGTGTCTGCCGAGTAGTACTCTCAGGTATTCGCAGTTTGGTTAGGATCAGTAAGACGGTGAGTCCCCATAGCCCATCCAGTGCTCTACCCCCTGAGGTATTCGCTCGACGCTCTACCTAAATAGATTTCGCGGAGAACCAGCTATCTCCGAGTTTGATTGGCCTTTCACCCCTAGCCACAAGTCATCCCAATCTATTGCAACAGATGCGGGTTCGGCCCTCCAGTTGGTGTTACCCAACCTTCAGCCTGCTCATGGCTAGATCACTCGGTTTCGGGTCTAATGCAACTAACTTAATCGCCCTATTCAGACTCGCTTTCGCTGCGCCTACACCTACCGGCTTAAGCTTGCTAGTTACACTAAGTCGTTGACCCATTATACAAAAGGTACGCCGTCAGGCTTGCGCCCTCCGACTGCTTGTAGG